>JAFWPA010000058.1 GCA_017509685.1 Bacteroidales bacterium | reverse complement strand
TTCAACGCCTGTTACAATGCGCTTCCCTATGAACTTACCGGCGCCCAGAAACGGGTGATCCGGGAGATTCGGGAAGATATGCGCAGCGGTCACCAGATGAACCGCCTGCTGCAGGGAGACGTGGGTTCCGGCAAAACCATGGTGGCGGTCCTGAGCGCCCTCATCGCCGTGGGCAACGGCTACCAGGCCTGTATGATGGCCCCCACCGAAGTACTGGCCCAGCAGCACTACGCCAACGTATCCAAGTATCTGAAACCCACCGGCGTACGCTGTGCGCTGCTTACGGGTACCACCACGGCCGCCCAGCGGCGGGACATCCACGCGGGGCTCATGGACGGAAGCATCGGCATCCTCATCGGCACGCACGCGCTCATCGAAGACACGGTGAACTTCCGGGCGCTGGGGCTGGCCATCATCGACGAACAGCACCGCTTCGGCGTGGACCAGCGCGCCCGCCTGTGGAACAAGGGCTACAACAGCATCCCGCCGCACGTGTTAGTGATGACGGCAACGCCCATTCCCCGCACGCTGGCCATGACCCTGTACGGAGACCTGGACGTTTCCGTGATTGACGAGATGCCCCCGGGCCGAAAACCCGTTACAACGATGTGTGTGGGAGAAGGCAAGCGCCACGCCATGCACAATTTCATAAGGGACGAGATTGCCAAGGGCCGACAGGCCTTCATTGTCTATCCCCTCATCTTCGAGAGCGAAAAACTGGACTACAAGAACCTGGAACTGGGATATGAGGAAATCGTAAAGACCTTCCCGCTGCCGCAGTACAAGGTGGCCATCGTGCACGGCCAGCAGAGCGCCCAGGAGAAGGCGTTCAACATGGACGCTTTCGTGGCCGGACGCGCCCATATCCTGGTTTCCACCACCGTGATCGAGGTGGGCGTGGACGTGCCCAACGCTTCCGTAATGGTGATTGAAAGTGCCGAAAGGTTTGGCCTCAGCCAGCTGCACCAGCTGCGCGGCCGGGTGGGACGCGGCGCCGAACGCTCCTATTGCATCCTGATGAAAGGCACCAAGGTGTCCAAAGAGTCCCAGAAGCGCCTGGACCTGCTGTGCGCCACCGAAAATGGCTTCGAACTGGCCGAAGAAGACATGAAACTCCGCGGCCCCGGAGACTTGGAAGGCACCATGCAAAGCGGCCTTCCCGTAAGCCTCAACATTGCCTCCCTGGCCAAGGACGGCCTCATCCTTTCCGATGCCCGCGGCTATGCCCAGCACATCCTGGACCAGGATCCCGCGCTGGAAAAACCCGAAAATGCCCGCCTGTCCGCCGAGCTCAAAAAAGACAAATACCAGTCCAAGGACTATTCCCAGATCTCATAGTCCCTCTTTGGAACCTCTCATTACGAAGAAATGACCCAAAACTCGTAATGCCAAGACCCGTGGATCTTCGCAAAACGAAAAATAGGCCAAAAGTTCGTTACGGGAAGTTCCACCCTAACCCCTTGGACCTGGTCCAATGGGACGTGCTGGACAGTCATTTTTGTGATTAAGTCACGCGCGCAGGGGCGTATTTGCATATGCGCGCGAAAATGCCTACCTTTGTGAGATTGTAAAAACGAACAACACATGGACAATTTTACCCGCAATTACATTGAAGGTTTCATGGGGCAGGTCATTGCCCGGAACCCCGGAGAGGCCGAATTCCACCAGGCCGTTCGCGAAGTGGTGGAAAGCGTGGCACCCTATGTCACCGCCTATCCGCACCTGATGGACCAGAAGATTCTGGAGCGCCTGGTAGAGCCGGAGCGCATTGTCATATTCCGCGTTCCCTGGATGGACGACCGCGGCGAGGTTCAGATCAACCGCGGCTTCCGCGTGCAGAACAACAGCGCCATCGGCCCGTACAAGGGCGGTATCCGCTTCCACCCCAGCGTGAACCTGAGCATCATGAAGTTCCTGGCCTTTGAGCAAACGTTCAAGAACGCCCTCACCACCCTGCCCATGGGTGGCGCCAAGGGCGGCAGCGACTTCAATCCCCGCGGCAAGTCCGACGCCGAAGTGATGCGTTTCTGCCAGAGCTTCATGACCGAGCTGTACCGTCACATCGGCCCCAATACGGACGTTCCCGCCGGTGACATCGGCGTGGGCGGCCGCGAAATTGGCTATCTCTTCGGCCAGTACAAGCGCCTGAGGGACGAATTCACCGGCACGCTCACCGGCAAGGGCATCGCCTGGGGCGGTTCCCTGCTGCGCCCGGAAGCCACCGGTTACGGCCTGTGCTATTTTGCCGAACAGATGCTGGCCACCCGCGGAGAGAGCTTCCAGGGTAAGAAAGTGAATATATCCGGCGCAGGCAACGTGGCCCAGTACGCCGCACAGAAAGCCATGCGCCTGGGCGCCAAGGTCCAGACCCTGTCGGACTCCGACGGCTTCATCTACGACCCCGAGGGCCTGAACGAGGAAAAGATGGCCTACGTGCTGGAGCTCAAGAACATCCGCCGCGGCCGTATCAAGGAATACGCCGTCAAGTACCCGCAGGCACAGTACTTCCCGGGAGAGCGTCCCTGGAAGATTCCCTGCGACATCGCCCTCCCCTGCGCCACCCAGAATGAGGTGGAAGTGGCCGATGCCGAAAACATCGTGAAGGGCGGCGCCATCTGCCTGGCAGAAGGCGCCAACATGCCCACCACCCCCGAAGCCATCCGCATCATCCAGGGCGCCGGCCTGCTGTACAGCCCCGGTAAGGCCTCCAATGCCGGCGGCGTGGCCACCAGCGGACTGGAAATGAGCCAGAACTCCATGCGCCAGAAATGGACGGCCGAAGAAGTGGACCAGTACCTGCGCCGCATCATGCAGGACATCCACGAGGCCTGCGTGAAGTACGGCAAGGAAGAGGACGGAACCATCAATTACGTAAAGGGCGCCAACCTGGCCGGCTTTATCAAGGTGGCCGGCGCCATGACAGACCAAGGATTAGTATGACCCCCAACGCAGCGCTCATGGCCCGCCGAATCCGCCGGATTCTGCTGGTCTGCAACAACTACGACAATTTTTCGCTGGAAGAAGACGGCCGGCTGGACATGCGCATCGCGCAGGAGTACGCCGACCTTAATTTGAGCGGCCCGCCCGTTTTCGAGCGGGTGTCGTCTACCCGCGAAGCCCTGGATAAATCGGCCGCCGGTGAGCGCTGGGACCTGGTCATCACCCTGTACAACGTGGGCGAGGTGGACGTGTTCAGCTTCGCCGCCCAGATGAAGGAAGCCAACCCCGGCATGCCCGTGGTGCTGCTCACCTCCTTCTCCAAGGAAGTGTACCGGCAGCTGGAAAACCGGGACACTTCCTGCATGGACTACATCTTCAACTGGAACGGCAGCACGGACCTTATCATCGCCATCATCAAACTGCTGGAAGACAGCCTTAACGCTCCTGCAGACATCCTGGAGAGCGGCGTGCAGTGCATCCTGCTGGTAGAGGATTCCGTGCGTTACTACTCCACCTACCTCCCGCTGCTGTACAAACTGGTGCTGCAGCAGAACGTGGCTTCCGTACGTGACGCCTTGAACGAGGAACAGCAGATCTTCCGTAAGCGCGCCCGCCCCAAGATCCTGATGGCCACCAACTTCGACGATGCCGTGGCCCTGTACAACCGCTACAAGGAGAACCTGCTGGGCGTAATCTCCGACATCGGCTTTGTGATTCACCGTGGAGACAAGCCCGCTACCGAGAAGTTGGACGCCGGCGTGGACCTGTGCCGGTTCATCCGCTCCGAGTTCCCCAAAATGCCCATCCTCATGCAGAGCTCCCAGGAAAGCATGCGCGCCGTTGCCCAGAGCCTGCGCGCGGGCTTCCTGATGAAACGCTCCAAGACCCTCACCCACGACTTGTCCGAATACATCGGCCGGGAATTCGGCTTCGGCGACTTCGTGGCGCAGGACGGCAAGGGAAGGGACCTGGGCCGCGCCCATGACCTGCAGGGGGCCGAGGAACTCATCGCCCGCATCCCCGACAAGGAACTGGAGCGCCTCAAGAGCAAGAACTACATCTCCCGCTGGATGCTGGCCCGCGGCCTCTTCCAGGAGGGCATGGCCATCAAGAACAGCAATTTCCAGGAGATGGAAGCCTACCGCAAGGCCGCCGTGGACAGCATCCACGACTACCGCGTGCGGCAGAGCCTGGGCGTGGTGGCCCGCTTCAATCCGGAAACCTACAACGACACCATCTGGTTCTCCCGCATCGGCGAGGGCTCCCTGGGCGGCAAGGCCCGTGGTCTGGCCTTCCTGAACCGGATGCTGTACAAGCACCAGCTGTACGACGCCTGGGAAGGGGTAAAACTCACCGTCCCCCGCACGCTGGTCATCGCCACCGAGTATTTCGACCGCTTCATTCTGGAGAATGGTCTCCAGTATGTGATCAACGCCGATATCTCCGACGCCGAAATCCTGTCGGAATTCGTCTCCTCCAACCTGCCGCAGGACCTCACGCAGGCGCTGCGCGCGTTCATACGCGTGGCGCGCACGCCCCTGGCCGTACGTTCTTCCTCCAAGCTGGAAGACTCCTACTACCAGCCGTTTGCGGGCGTCTACTCCACCTATATGATCCCCAACGTGGAGAACGAGGACCAGCAGCTGCGTCTCATCGCCAAGGCCATCAAGAGCGTGTACGCGTCCGTGTACTTCGCTTCCTCCAGGGGCTACATCACCGCCACGGCCAACGTAATCTCGGAAGAGAAGATGGCCATCATCCTCCAGGAAGTGTGCGGTGCGCAGGAAGGCGGTTACTTTTTCCCCACCCTCTCCGGCGTGGCCCGCAGCGTGAATTTCTATCCCATCGGCTACGAGAAGGCCGATGAGGGAATCGTGAAACTGGCCTACGGCCTGGGCAAGGCCGTGGTAGACGGAGACCAGGTGTTGCGCTTCTCCCCTGCCTACCCCAAGCACGTGCTGCAGACCTCTACACCCGAACTGGCCCTGAAGGAAACCCAGCAGGCCATGTACGCGCTGAACCTGCAGCCGGAGAAGTTCAAGACCAGCGTGGACGATGCCGTGAACCTGGAACGCATCTCCGTAATGGACTGCGGGCAGTTCGCCTCCTTCAACCGGGTATGCTCCACCTACGACTACGAAAACCAGCGTATGGTGGATTCCCCGCTGGCCAACGGACCCAAGTTCGTCTCCTTCGCCCACATCCTGCGCTACAACACCTTCCCGCTGGCATCCATCGTCCAGAAACTGCTGGACATCTGCGCCAATGAAATGCAGTGCAGCGTAGAACTGGAATTTGCGGCCGAACTCTCTACCGGCACCTTCAACGCCCTGCAGATACGGCCCATCTCCTCCGACAGCCTGGACACCAATGTGGACTGGACGCAGATAGACTGCTCCGACGCCCTGGTGCATTCCGGCAGCGCCCTGGGAACCGGCTGGCTCCCGGACCTGCAGGATGTGGTCTATCTCAAGGCCGACGCCTTTGACAAGATGAAAACGCAGGAAATGGCCGACGAACTCAAGCAGCTGAACGCCCGCATGCAGGCCGAGAAGCGCCAGTACGTACTCATCGGCTACGGCCGCTGGGGCTCCAGCATCCCCACCCTGGGCGTCCCGGTGGTGTGGAGCGACATCTCCGAAGCCCGCGTACTGGTAGAAGCCTCCCTGCCCGACTTCCGCGTAGACCCCAGCCAGGGCACCCATTTCTTCCAGAACCTCACCTCCTTCAACGCCGGTTACGTGAACGTGGATCCCTACAGCCGCCGGGAAGACCTCCTGGACCTGAGCGCCCTGGACGTCCTTCCCGCCGTACAGGAGACCACCTTCCTGCGCCACGTCCGCCTGGACAAGGCCCTTACCGTTTGCGTAGACGGCCGCACCGGCCAGGCGCTGATTAAACTGTAGCTATGAAGGAATTCGAACTGGCCAAAAAGATAGGCAAGGACCTCACGGAAGCCGAGCTCAAGGAGGAGGCGGCCAAGGCGTTGGGCGTGAAGCCCGACAAAGTGGGCCGTGTGGAAGTGGTCCGCCGCAGCGTAGACGCCCGGCAGGACATCCTGTACCGGTACCGTGTGCAGGCGTGGCGCCAGGGAGAATCCTATGAGCCCTATACCGTGGCTCCCTACCAGGACGTTCACGGCGCCCGGCCCGTTGTGGTGATCGGTGCCGGCCCGGCCGGCATGTTCGCCGCCCTTAAGCTGCTCCAGCTGGGACTCAAGCCCATTGTACTGGAACGGGGCAAGGACGTGGAGCGCCGCAAGGTGGATATGGCCAAACTTTCCACCCAGGGCGTGATAGACCCGGACTCCAACTACTGTTATGGAGAAGGCGGTGCCGGTGCTTTCAGCGACGGCAAGCTCTACACCCGTTCCTCCAAGCGGGGAGACATCCGGGAAGTCCTGCACCAGCTGGTGGCCTTCGGCGCCCATGAGGACATCCTCATCGACGCCCATCCCCATATCGGCACCGACCGCCTGCCGGAGATTGTGAAAAATATCCGCGCCTGCATCGAGGATTACGGCGGGGAGTATCACTTCGACAGCCGCGTCACCGACATTGAACCCGGATTCAAGGTATACTGCGGGAAGCACGTCTATCAGGCCGACAAAGTGATCCTGGCCACCGGCCATTCGGCCCGCGACATCTACGAGCTGTTCCAACGGAAAGGCTGGACGCTGGAGCCCAAGGGATTCGCCCTGGGCGTACGCGTGGAGCATCCACAGTGGCTCATCAACCAGATCCGCTACCACGGCAAGTACCAGCCGTTCATGCCCACGGCGGAATACGCTTTTGTCCAGCAGGTGGAAGAGCGCGGCGTATTCTCCTTCTGCATGTGCCCCGGCGGCATCCTGGTGCCTTCTTCCACGGAAGACGGTACGGTGGTGCTCAACGGCATGTCCAATGCCGCCCGCAACTCCAAATGGGCCAACGCGGGCGTGGTGGTGCAGATAGAACCCGGAGACCAGCCCCAGGAGTATCAGGGCCCCTTCGCCCTGATGGATTTCCAGCGGGACATCGAACGCAAAATGTACAGCTGGGCGCAGGAAAACGGGGCCAGACACCCCCTTTCCGCTCCTGCCCAGCGCATGAAGGACTTCTGCCGAGGCATCGTCTCCAAAGACCTGCCCAAGACGTCCTACCATCCCGGAGCCATCAGCGCTCCCCTTCACGAACTGTTACCGGAGCATGTCTCCCTGCGCCTCAGAAGGGCTTTTCCTCAGGTGGACCGCAACATGCACGGCTATTATACCAACGACGCCCTGCTGCTGGGCGTAGAGTCCCGCACCTCGTCTCCCGTGCGCCTGCCGCGCAACCCGGAGACCCTGGAGCACGTGGACGTCCCGGGCCTGTATCCCTGCGGGGAAGGCGCGGGCTATGCCGGCGGCATCGTTTCCAGCGCTTTGGACGGAATCAACTGCGCCGAGAGCCTGGCTAAAACATTAGAGTAAATGGCAGACATTATACTGGGAATAGAGTCCTCCTGCGACGACACCTCGGCGGCCATCCTCCGGGACGGCGTGCTGCAGTCCAACGTCATCGCCTCACAGCAGGTGCACAAAGACTTCGGCGGCGTGGTGCCGGAGCTGGCCTCCCGCGCCCATGAGCAGAACATCGTGCCCGTGGTATCCGAGGCGCTCCGGAAGGCAGGAGTAAAGCCCGAAGAGCTTACCGCCATCGCCTTCACCCGCGGCCCCGGCCTGCTGGGTTCCCTGCTGGTGGGCACTTCCTTCGCCAAGGCCCTCTCCCTTTCCCTGGACATTCCCATGGTCATGGTGAACCATCTCCAGGGCCATATCCTGGCCAACTTCATCCGCCAGCCCGGCGTCCCGGTGCGGGAGCCCCAGTTCCCCTACCTGTGCCTGCTGGTGAGCGGCGGCAACTCCCAGATTGTAAAGGTGAACAGCCCTCTGGAGTACGAAATCCTGGGCCAGACCATTGACGACGCCGTGGGAGAAGCCTTTGACAAATGTTCCAAGATGCTGGGCCTGGGCTATCCCGGCGGCCCGGTCATCGACCGCCTGGCCAAGGAAGGAGACCCCAACCGTTTCCAGTTTGCCAAACCCAACATCCCCGGCCTGGACTACAGTTTCAGCGGCGTAAAGACTTCGCTCCTGTACTTCGTAAGGGACGAAATGGCCAAAGACCCCGACTTCCTGGAGAAGAACAAGGAAGACCTGTGCGCCAGTTTCCAGAAGACCCTCATCGACGTCCTCATGGGCAAGCTCATCCGCGCCGCCAAGGAAACCCGTATCCGGGAAATCACTATCGGCGGCGGTGTAAGCGCCAACAGCGGCCTCCGCAACCGCATCCTGGAAGAAGGCGAAAAACGCCACTGGAACACCTACCTGCCCGAATTCAAGTTCACCACCGACAACGCCGCCATGATTGCGGTGGCCGGTTGGTTCTTCTATAAAGCCGGCGTCCGCACCCCGCTGGACGTGGCCCCCGTTTCCCGCCTGGCCGATTTTTAACGCATGAAGAAAACTGTCCGCATCGTCGCCTGGATCCTGGCGCTGCTCATCCTGCTGCAAGTGGCAGTGGTGGTGGTGCTGCAGTCCTCGCGTGTGCAGACGTTCCTGGGCCGGTTCGTGATTGAGAAGCTGCAGGACAAGATGGACGCCGACATCACCTTCGGGTCGGCCAGCATCCGTCCCTTCGACGCCATCCTGCTGGAAGACCTGCTGGTAATAGATCGTGCTCCTACGGTAGAGGGGATGGACACGCTGCTGTTCGTGCATCACCTCAGCGCCCGCTTCTCCCTCATGGGCATGCTGGCCGGCGAGAGTATCCACGTGAGCCGCGCCAAAGTGGACGGCGGCTGCTTCCACCTGTCCATCGAACAAGACCCCGACAGGCCCGACAAAACGCGCACCAACCTCCAGCGCGTCTTCCGGATGAAGAGTCCCGAGAAAGAACCGGAGATGCACTGGGGAGACCTGCTGCGGGCCCGCACCGTGGAAGTGAACAACGTGCATTTCTGGATGGAGAACATAGAGGGCGCCGCCAAAATGGCCGAAAAAGGAATCGCATTCGGAGAAGGCGTCATCGACTGGAACCACCTGAACGTCAAATTGCTGAGCATCAAGGTTAACGGCGTGCGCATGCAGGAAGACCTCATTACCGGATCGGTTGAGGATCTCACCGCCCTGGAAACGGACACCGGGCTCCTCCTGGGCCGGCTGGAGGCCCAGAAGGTACGCGTGGGTAAGGGCAACGTCCACGTAGAGAACATCACGGGACCCCTGGGAACCGGCACTTATCTCAACGTCTCCCGCCTGGACTTGGACGGAAAAATGGCCGTCTACGAGGACTACATCAACCGCGTGCGCATGGACATCACCCTGCGGGAAGGCACGTACGTATCCATGCAGGATGTGAGCCATTTCGGCCCCAACCTGGACAAGATGGGCTTCCGTGGCCACATCAAAGGCCGCCTGCAGGGAACCGTCAGCGATTTCCATCTCTCCAACATCGTGGTGGACGGCCTCAACGACGACATCCATATCCAGGGCACCGGCTCCATGACCGGCCTCCCGGAAATTGAAACCACCACCCTGGACTTCCAGGTAGATGATCTCACCTTTGGCATGGCCGACCTCGCCGGTTTCGTCAAGGACTGGGCGCCGGAAGTGGACCTCTCCGGCATCGGCCGCATGGCCCCCGGCGAAGATTTCACCCTCTCCGGCCACGTGAGCGGCCTGCTCAACGACATGGACTTCGACGGAGGCCTCACCTCCCGCCTGGGCACCGCCAGGGCCGAAGTCTATATGGACAACGCCATCGACCAGAGCAAGCCCGTCACCATCGGCGGCCATATCGACACCGACGACCTGAACATCGGCCGCATCCTGGGGGTCAAGGAACTAGGCGACCTCAGCCTCACCGCCCGCCTGGAAGGCGTGTTCCCGAGTGGCGGGAATATGCAGGTGCAGTTGGATACCCTGCAAATACACAAACTGGGCGCCATGGGCTACAACTACAGCGGCCTGGCGGCTTCCGGCTACTATAAGGGGACAGACTTCGACCTCTCCGTCTCCTCCACGGACCCCAACCTGCTCCTCAACGCCCGCGGCCTCTATCACGAGGACGCCGACCGGGACGGCTACCTGAACGTGGAAGCCACGCTCCCCCACGCCAACCTGGAAGCGTTGCATCTGGACAATCGCGGCAAGAGCGTGGTGGACAATCTCACCCTGGCGGCCCTCATAGAGCGCAACGAGGCCCACGCCAAGGGCAACATCAGCGTCACCGGCCTCCAGCTGGAAAATGACAGCGGCCGATACCCCATCGCCCAGCTGGACATCCACATCGACCAGGCCGACACCCTTCACCAGGTGAGCGTGGAATCCGCTATGCTGGACGCCGCCTTCGTAGGCAGCCATTCCATCACGGACTTCATCCGGGACATCAAGGCGCTCACCCTGGACGCCGAATTGCCGGCCCTCTCGGAAGAACGCGCTACTGAATTCAGCGGAGCCTCCTACACGGCCTGGGCCAACGTCAAGAATACGCGCAACCTGTTTGCCTTCCTGGTACCGGGCCTGTACATCGAAAACGGCACCCGGCTGGATATGGACGTTACGCCGGACGGCGTCCTCACCGCCAATCTCACTTCCGGCCGCGTGGCCATGAACGGCAACTTCCTCAAGGATATCAAGCTGAACGCCCACAACCGGCAGAAGATTCTCTCCGGGGAACTCACCAGTTCCCTCATCACCTTCTCCGGCGCCCATCTGAACAACAACCGGCTCACTTTCCAGGCCGATGACAATCTGCTGGGCCTGGGCTATGCCTTTGACAATGAGGCCGAAACCGACACCCGCGCCGAGATCAACCTCTCTGCCCAACTGGGCCGTGGCGACAAGGGCCTGGAAGTGACGGGCCGCGCCCTCCCCTCCCACATCATCTACAAGGGGAACGGCTGGGAACTCGCTTCCGGAGACGTGTTCTACACCCAGGGCCAGCTGCAGGTAGACAGCCTGCTGGCCCACCACGGAGACCAGCAACTGCTGGTAAACGGAGGATATACACAGGGCCGTCCGGACACCCTTACCGTCACTATGGACCGGTTTGCCATTGACCTGCTGAACACCATCCTGGGAGACCAGATTCCCGTCATCGAGGGCACCGCCACCGGACGGGCCACGCTGCTGTCATCGGCCTCCTCCACGCCGGGCCTGCTGGCCGGCATCGTGTGCGACTCTACCCGCATAGACGGAAAGCCGGTGGGACAGCTGCGGCTGGGCAGCGTATGGGAAGAGGAAAACAACCGCTTCGCCGCCCGGCTGAGCACTCGGCTGGACAACCGCCAGCCGTTGCAGGCCCAGGCCTACCTGAAACCCTCTACCCGTGACGTGCAACTGGACCTGCTCCTGGACCGCTTCGACATGGGCTATGCGCAGTATTTCCTGAATACCATCTTCCACGAGTTCTCCGGAGACCTGTCCGGCAAGGTAACCTTGGGCGGCACGCTGGACAAGCTGCAACTGGGCAGCGAGGACCTGAAACTGGAAAACGGCCGGCTGGGCCTGGACTTCACCAGGGTCACCTACAACATCAACGGCAAACTGGCACTTAATGACAAAGGCCTGGAGTTCAAGCAGGTAGACGTCACCGACGGCGAAGACGGCATGGGTACCGTGAGCGGCGGCATCCGCTTCTCGCTCAAGGACCTTACGAACATGCGCATGGACACCCACGTGATCATGCGGGAGATGCGGGCCATCGCCCTGCCGCAGGGCGTGAATCCCCTGGCGTTCGGCAACGTGTACGCCACCGGCAAGGTAGACATTACAGGCCCGCTGAACAACATTACGCTCAACGTGGACGCCTCCAGCGCCAAGACCGGCGAGTTCCACCTTCCCATCGGCTCTGGCAGCAGCGACCGCTCCACGGAAATGCTCACCTTCACCCAGCCCGAATCCCCGGAAGGCGCAGACCCCTATGAGGAAATGATGGCCAGCCAGGAACAGACCCGCGCCAAACAGAGCGACTTCATCTTCAAGGCCCGCCTCAAGGTTACGCCGGGCCTGAAGGCCCAAATCGATATCGGCGACGAGAATTCGCTCAACGCAACGGGCGCCGGCACCATCGAGCTGTTCTCCAGCGCCGCCAACGGATTCACCCTGGGCGGTAACTATACCATCCAGGACGGAAGCTTCCACTTCGGCGTGTACAACCTGGTCACACGCGACTTCTCCATCCGGGAAGGCAGTACCATCCGCTTCAACGGAGACGTGATGGACACCAACCTGGACGTGACGGGCGTGTATGTTACCAAGGCCAGCCTCTCCAACCTGCTGCCGTCCTACAGCATGTCCGTCGGAAACAACAGCGGCGCAGCCCGGCGCACCGTAAACTGCCTCATCAACATCACGGGCAAGCTCGTCAACCCCGAAGTGCACTTCGACATCGAGGTCCCGGACCTGAGTCCGGTGATGCAGGGACAGGTAGAGACCGCCCTCAACTCCGAGGACAAGATCCAGAAACAGTTCGTATACCTGCTCATCGCAGGCAACTTCCTGCCCACGGAAGAATCCGGCGTTACCACCAACGGCTCCGACGTACTCTTCTCCAACGTGTCCTCCATCATGTCCGGTCAAATCAACAACATCTTCCAGAAACTGGACATCCCACTGGACCTGGGCCTCAATTACCAGACCACCCAGGCCGGCAAGAACCTCTTCGACGTAGCCGTGAGCACGCAGCTGTTCAACAACCGCGTCATCGTGAACGGAACGGTGGGCAACAAGCAGCTGGAAGGCGGCGCCACCACCAACGAGATCGCCGGCGACGTAGACATCGAAATCAAGCTGAACCGGAGCGGATCGCTGCGCCTGAGCCTCTTCTCCCATTCGGCCGACCAATACACCTATTATCTGGACAACAGCCAGCGGAACGGCGGCGGTATCGCCTACCAGCGGGAGTTCAACTCCTTCGGCCAGTTCTTCCGGGAACTCTTCGCCGGCAAGAAAAAGCGCGAGGAAATGGAACTGGAAGCCTCCACGCATCCCGTAGAAAACGTTGTCCTGGAAATTGACACCAATGGTAAATCCACACCTGCCCATGAAGTACGGTAAACTCTATCTCATCCCCACTCCGCTGGGCGAAGGAAGCCCGGCCGATGTCCTCCCGGCACCGGTGCTGGAACTCCTGCCCACCCTGGACCGCTTTGTGGTGGAAGAAACCCGCACCGCGCGGCGTTTCCTGTCCCAGGCGGGACTCAAGGGGCACATCGGGGAACTGGAGTTCCACGAACTCAACGAGCACACCGCCCCGGCGCAGGTGGAAGCCTTCCTCCCCCTCTTTGCCGATGGCCACAACGTGGGTCTGCTCTCCGAAGCCGGCCTGCCGGCCGTAGCCGATCCCGGCGCCCTGCTGGTAGCCCTGTGCCACCGTCACAGCATTGAAGTGGTCCCCCTGGTGGGACCGTCCTCCCTGATGCTGGCCCTGATGGCCAGCGGCCTCAACGGCCAGTCCTTCGCCTTCGCGGGCTACATCCCCGCCAAGACGGAAGAGCGCCGCACCGCCCTGCGCAATCTGGAGAAAAGGAGCGCCCAGTTCCACCAGACGCAGATTCTCATCGAAACCCCTTACCGCAATGACGCCCTCCTGAACGACATGCTGCAATGCCTGGGCGGCAACACCCGCCTGTGCATCGCCGCCAACATCACCTGCCCGGACCAGTTTATCTGCACCCGCCGGGTCTCCGAGTGGAAGTCCAACCCCGTCACCATCGGCAAACGCCCCTGCGTATTCCTTTTCCTGTCATGAAAATAGCATTCACCACATTGGGCTGTAAGTTGAATTACGCGGAAACCTCCACCTACGAAAGAGGCTTCCAGGCCGCCGGCTGGGATGTGGTGCCCTGGACGCAGCAGGCCGATGTCTACCTCATCAATACCTGCGCCGTCACCGAAACCGCCGAGAAGAAGTCCCGCAACCTCATCCGCCGCGCCCACAAGACCGCCCCCGACGCCCGCATCGTCGTCACCGGCTGCTACGCGCAACTTCGCCGGGAACAACTCCTTGCCCTCGACGGCGTCTGGCGCGTCTTCGGTGCCGATGAAAAGAGCCAGATCTTGAACATTGCGGGTGGGTATCAGCGCTCATCAGAGCGCCCGGCGGAGGCCGTGTCCGACGAAGGAGGACTTATAGGCCGGGAGCCGCAGGGGGATAATAGGGGGGCGGAGCCCACCTCAAATGGCCCGAGGGTGGCCATGGGTTTTGAGGCCAGAGCCTCCACCTCTGCCGTATTTGGAGCTTATTCTACAGGAGAGAGGACCAGAAGTTTCTTGAAGGTGCAGGATGGGTGTAACAATTACTGTGCGTACTGCACGGTGCCGTATGCGCGGGGTGGTAGCCGAAACCTGCCCATCTGTGAGTGCGTGAAGATGGCCCGGGAGATTGCGGCGCAGGGCGTGAAGGAGGTGGTGCTTACGGGCGTGAATACGGGAGACTTCGGCCGTACTACGGGAGAGAGTTTCCTGGACCTGTTGAAGGCATTGAATGAAGTGGAAGGCATTGAGCGGTACCGGATTTCTTCCATTGAGCCAAACCTCATTACGCCGGAAATCATTGACTGGATTGCTGCGGAAACCAAGTTCCAGCCGCATTTCCATATTCCGCTGCAAAGTGGGAGCGATACGTTATTGAAGCGGGTGGGACGGCGTTACGATACGGCGCTATTCGCTTCCCGCATAGACTATATCCGGCAGGCGATGGAGCGTCCCGGGAAGCCCCTGGTCTTCTTTGGAATAGACGTGATTGTGGGCCTGCCCGGAGAGTCGGAAGAGCTGTTCCAGGAAACCTACCGGTTCCTCAAGGAGCGCATCCGCCCGGCCTTTATCCACGTGTTCCCCTACTCCAGGCGGCCCGGTACGCGGGCGGCGGAGTGGAAGGACCAGGTGAAGGACAGCGTCAAGACAGAAAGGGTGGCCCGGCTGGAAGCCCTGTGCCAGGAACTGCACGATGCTTTCACGGCCTCCAACAAAGGAGTTCATACGGAAGTCCTGTGGGAGTCGTCGGTCAAGGGCGGCCTCATGGGCGGATACACTGCCAACTACCTGCGCGTAGAAAAACCCTGGGATTCCGCGCTGGTTAACACTTTGGAGGAGATTGTGCTATGACAGAGCTAACGTTTTTAGGAACCGGAACGTCGCAGGGGGTGCCCATCATCGCCTGCCAGTGCCCCGTGTGCCGGTCCCAGGACTCCCGGGACAAGCGGTACCGCGCATCGGCCCTGTTCCGTCACAACGGGCTTTCCATCCTGGTGGACGCCGGCCCCGACTTCCGCTCCCAGATGCTGGCCCACGACATCCGGCATCTGGACGCCATCCTCCTCACCCACGCCCACAAGGACCATACGGGCGGGCTGGACGATGTCCGTTCCTTTAATTATATAGACAGGAAAGCCGTAGAGATTTACTGCGAACCGCGCGTGCTCAAGTCCCTGCAGAACGACTATGCCTACGCGTTCGCCGAACATAAGTATCCCGGGGCGCCGGAGTGGCACGTGCAGCTCATCGACGAGCGCCCCTTCCGGGTAGATTCCCTGCAGAACACCGGAGACCTGGAGTGGGTGCACGACGTGGGGTATTTCTACCGCCAGCCCGACGGCAGCCTGCGGCCTTCGGACAATGCGGTGAAGGAGGCCGGGCATGATCGGCCCAACGTCATCCCCATCCGCGGGTTCCACGACCAGCTTCCCGTGCTGGGCTTCCGCGTGGGAAACATCGCCTACCTTACGGACATGAGCCGGCTGCCGGAAAGCGAACTTCCCAAACTGGAGGGCCTGGAGCACCTGACCCTGAATACGGTGGGCTACCATCCCCACCACTCCCATTTTTCCCTGGAGGAAGCCATCGGCCTGGCCCGGCGCATCGGCGCCAGACATACCTGGCTCACGCATCTGAGCCACGCTTTCCCCACCTATTCCCGTTTCTGTGAGGAACTGCCGGACGACATCCGGCCGGCTTACGACGGTCTTACTATTTCCGACGAATTATAAAACCTGATAACCATGACACAAGAAGTAATGCAAACCATCGACAGCATTCAGGTGAGCCTGAATGCCGGTGGCATGAACACCATCAACATCGTCCTGGCCTTCGTGATGTACGGCGTGGCCCTGGGCATCAAGCCGCAGATCTTTGTGGAAGTTTTCCGCAAGCCCAAGAGCGTGCTGCTGGGTATGCTTTGCCAGCTGGTGCTGCTGCCCGCCTTCACCTGCGGCCTGGCCATCCTGCTCACGGGCTGGATTTCGCCCATGATGGCCATGGGTATGATCCTGGTGGCAGCCTGCCCCGGTGGTAACATCTCCAACTTCATGAGCTCCCTGGGCAAGGCCAACATCGAGCTCTCCGTGAGCCTCACGGCCATTTCCACGGCCCTCGCCGTCTTCCTCACGCCGTTTAACTTCTGGTGCTGGGGCAGCCTGTACCTGCATTTCGCGGGCGTGGAGAGTGAGATTCCCACCCTGGTCATTCCCCTGTGGGACGTGTTCAAGACCATCTTCATCCTGCTGGGTATTCCGCTGGTGCTGGGCATCCTCACCAGCCACTTCCTGCCCAAGGTGGCCGAAGCCCTCAAGAAACCCCTGCAGTGGCTGTCCATTGTGATTTTCCTGGCCATGGTGGTGCTCTCCTTCAGCAGCAACATCCACGCGTTCCTGGTGAGCGTGAAGTACATCTTCATCGTGGTGTTCATCCACAACCTGCTGGCCCTGAGCATCGGTTTCGGCGTGGGGACCATCGGCAAAGTGCCTTACCGGGACCGCCGCACCCTCACCATCGAAACGGGCATCCAGAATTCCGGCCTGGGCCTGGCCCTGATGCTGGGAACCACCCTCTTCGCCAACTTCCCGCCCCATGGCGGCATGCTGGTAATCACCGCCTGGTGGGGCATCTGGCACATCATTTCCGGCCTCACCGTGGCCACTATCTTCAACAGAACCAAACGAGATGCGTAAAATTTGGGAAAGGGACAGGCTGTATACCCTGCTCCGGTATTATGTAGACCACTGCACGCGGGCCAGCTACCACCGCCTGACGGTACGGGGTGCCATCCCCGAAGAGGAGGCCGTGCTCATCTGTCCCAACCACACCAATACCCTGATGGACGCCCTGGTGGTGCTGCAGAGCCGCCACGCGCCCACCGTCTTCGGTGCCCGGGCCGATATCTTCAACCAGCCCGCAGTGGCCAAGATCATGCGTTTCCTTAAAATCCTGCCCATGGTGCGCCGCCGCGACGGTATCCGCAACGTGCTGCGCAACTACGAAACCATGGACGAAGTGCAGGACGTACTGGCCAACAACACCCCCTTCTGCATGTTCCCAGAAGGCCGGCACAACCCCGGCCGGGAATTGCAGCCCCTGCAGAAAGGCATCGCCCGGATGGCTTTCCAAAGCGCCGCCGAGCGTCCCACGCAGGTGGTTCCCGTGGGCATCAACTACAGCGACTTCTTCCGCTTCCGGGGGACCTGTGACCTGGTTTACGGAGAGCCGATGGACGTGAACGCCTTCCTGGCCGCGCACGCAGACCAACTGGAAGGAGCCCGCTACCAGGCCTTCCTGGACGAACTGGCCACCCGGATGTCGGCCCTCATCGCGCCCGACGTGCCGTCTCCCCAGCGTCCCTTGTGGCTGCGCGTCCTCCTCTTCCCCCTGTGGCTGGTGGCCGCCGTCCTCTCCTTCCCCATGTGGTTCACAGCCGAATGGCTGTGCAAGCACAACGTGAAGGACCACGCCTTCCACAACACCGTCCGTTTCGGCTGCCTCCTAGTGGGCGCACCCATTACCTTTATTATATGGGCCGTGGTCTTCTTCCTCCTGCTCCCCTGGTGGAAGGCCCTCATCCTCCTGGCCCTGTTCCTCCCTTCCTACGGCTTTTTCTACGACGTCCTTTACTCGTATACCAATAAATAAAAGAAATCCCGGGGGTCAGCCTCCGGGATTTCATTATCTAGTTGTAATTAGATTACAGCTTAGGGCCGGCCTTTACGAGAGCCTTGCCGGCGGCGTTGGACTCGTACTTGTGGAAGTTCTTGACGAAGCGGCTGGCGAGGTCCTTGGCCTTCTCTTCCCATTCGGCGGGATTGGCATAGGTGTCGCGAGGATCCAGGATACCGGTGTCTACGCCTTCCAGCTTGGTGGGAACGGTGAAGTTGAAGTAAGGGATCACCTTGGTAGGGGCCTTGTCGATGGCACCGCTGAGGATGGCGTCAATGATGCCGCGGGTGTCACGGATGGAGATACGCTTGCCGGTACCGTTCCAGCCGGTGTTCACCAGGTAAGCCTTGGCGCCGCTCTTCTTCATCTTCTTCACCAGCTCTTCTGCATACTTGGTAGGATGCAGCTCCAGGAAAGCCTGGCCGAAGCAGGCGCTGAAGGTAGGAGTGGGCTCGGTGATGCCGCGCTCGGTGCCCGCCAGCTTGGCGGTGAAGCCGGAGAGGAAGTAGTACTTGGTCTGCTCCGGGGTGAGGATGCTCACGGGAGGCAGCACACCGAATGCATCGGCGCTCAGGAAGATCACCTGCTTGGCTGCCGGGCCGTGGGACACGGGACGCACAATCTTCTCGATGTGGTAGATAGGATAGCTCACGCGGGTGTTCTCGGTGACGGACTTGTCGTTGAAGTCAATCTTACCGTCCTTATCCACGGTCACGTTCTCCAGGAGGGCGTCACGACGGATGGCGTTGTAGATATCGGGCTCGGACTCCTTGTCCAGTTTGATCACCTTGGCGTAGCAGCCGCCTTCGAAGTTGAACACACCCTTGTTGTCCCAGCCGTGTTCGTCGTCGCCGATGAGGAGACGCTTGGGGTCGGTGGAAAGGGTGGTCTTGCCGGTGCCGGAAAGGCCGAAGAAGATGGCGGTGTTCTCACCGTTCATGTCGGTGTTGGCAGAGCAGTGCATGGCGGCGATGCCCTGCAGGGGCAGGTAGTAGTTCTGCATGGAGAACATGCCCTTCTTCATTTCGCCGCCGTACCAGGTGTTGATGATGCACTGTTCGCGGGTGGTGGTGTTGAAGGCCACGCAGGTCTCGCTGT
>JAFWPA010000057.1 GCA_017509685.1 Bacteroidales bacterium | reverse complement strand
TGCTGCCATGTGTAGCAGGCGATAATAACCACGAAGGCGAGGCTCACTATGAGCCCCACCGCTTCGATGGCCGTGTACAACTTGTTCCGTGATAGGAATTTCAAATAACTTCTCATATCTATTCTTTTTTCAGTTCCGTGGCCGGGTTGGTCCGGGCGGCGCGCAAGGTCTGCCAGAGGACGGTCGCGAACGCGATGGCCAGCGAGATGATAACAGCCACTATGAACACCCAGCCGTAACCTTCAATCCGGTAGGCGAACCGCTGCAGATAAAGCCTTGAGGCCCAGATGGCCAGAGGAATGCCGATTAGGCAAGCCACGCCCACCAGCAGCATGTAGCTGCGGACCGTCCGCCAGGTCTCGTTGGAGACATCGCTGCCAAAGACTTTCCGCACCGCGATCTGCTTTGTGTTCTCATCCGCGAAGTAGGTGCTCATGGCCAGCAGGCCGAGAAGGGAGATCAATACCGCCAGCACGGCAAAGAGTTCCACCAGGCGCAAGGTCCTCCGCACAGGGATCAGTTGCTTGCGATTGATGTCTTTGATGAAGCCATACCGCCAGGCAGACTGTTCCACACCCAAAGTCTCCAGACGGAATTCCTTGTAGGCCTTAAGGATTTGGTCTTCATAAGATTTGTCCTCCCCAGTGGTCCCTATTAGAAGACAATTGGAATATTGTAGTTCTTCCACACGGGTCACGATGACACCACCATTGGGATTGATCTCACCTTCTGAGGCGGGGCGGGTGGGAAAGTCCGTCACGACACCTCCGATGAACTCCGGCTGGGCACCGTTCATGTTGATCTTCCGGGGGAATACGGTTGAGGTGTCGGAGACTCCGGCCCCGTTGAAGGCTGAACGGCTCATCCACAGCGAATGCGTCAGAGGGTGACCGAAATCCTCCTCCACTTCCAACCCCAGCAGTTTGAAGTAGGTGGAGTCGCACAGGATGACGGGCATACTAACTCTATGCTCCTCGTCAACCTTGACACCCACCGTCATATTGATCATTCCAGGTATTCCGCGTCCTACTCCGACTCTGGTCACAAAGGGCAGCCTCTCCACCTTGTCCTTGAAAAGCTTCATCTGATCGTAGTTCTGGGCGGAATATTCGATGTAGTAGAGGTTCTCCGTGGCGGAGTGCATAGGCCGCGAAAGCATGTGACTCATCTGCGTTTCCATCACCAGGGCCAGCGCGATCAGAAATACTGAAAGCACGTTCTGCACCACGATGAATACTTTGCTCAGTACCATCTTGTTACGCCGACGGAGAGTGCCCCTGATCACATCGATGGGCTGGTAACGAGAGGCCGCGAAAGCGGGAAGAAGGCCGTTGATGACGCCCAGGACCAGGATTCCTGCCAGATATGCCAGGATATACCCTGGCGTGAGCATGAATGAAAGCCGCACGCTGGTGTCGGTTCCCATCAACATGTCGTCCGGATCACGGGTGGAGACCAGACTGTTCACCATTGGCTCAAACAGATCCGCAAGGAGCATGGCCGCGGCGAAACAGATGGCTGTGAAGACCACGGATTCGCTGATGTATTTCCAGAGAATACCGGATTTGTCCGCTCCTAAAAGCCGCCTGGTGGCCATTTCCTTAGCCCTTTTGCCGGTAAGAGCCAGGCTAAGGTTGACATAGTTGAATATGGCGGAGAGCAGGAGCAACAACACCACGACGGTCAGCAACCGCAGCATCTGGGCGTTTCCCGAGCGGATGAGTCCGTCGCTGGCGCCAGGGAAGAAAAAGGCTTCGTCCATGCGGTAAGCTTTCCACTTATCCACCTTTTCGGCCTGCCAGATGGAGTCATAGTTCTTATGCAGGAGGGCCTTCACCTTGGACCGCATGGCATCAAGGTCCGCATCCTTTCTCACAAGGAACCATGTGGCGTAATTGCCGATGCTGTTAAATGCCTTTGACTGCTCAGCCGCCCATGTGGCGGAGATATTCGTGATGATGTCCATGGGCATGAAGAAGGTCTCGTCAAAGTCGGCGAAGATGCCTTTGATCACGCGATCAGCGTCATCGATCTTTAGAGTTTGGCCGACTTGCTTGCCAATCTTCCTGGCCAGAGACTCACTGATGAGAATATCATCCTTCCCCACAAAGTCCTCCAGGCTTCCTTCCACAAGACGATATTCCGGGAACACCTTGAAGAAGTCGGCGTCGGCCTCCATGCCGGAGGCGTGAATCGCCTCTTCCCCATTATAGATGGCCGGCTCCCACAAAAACGCGATGTGCGTCGCCGCCTCCACTTCCGGAATATTCATCTGCAGTTCTTCCTTGTCCCAATAGGTCAGGCCCAGGAAGTCGTCATTTCCCAGCGCGAAGGTGCGTTTCCACTCAGGGGACTCATGCGCCACCTTGTAGTGCTGCACCACGTAGGAGCCGATCAAGATCACGAACGCCAGGCTGACGGCCAGCCCCACCGCCTCCACGGCAGTGTATAACTTATTGCGGGAGAGGAATTTCAGATAACTTTTCATACTACTCATTCTTTAGCGATTCAACGGGGTTGGCACGGGCGATGCGAAGGCAGTTCAGCACCACCACACCCAGCACAATCAGCAGCACCAGCACGGCTCCTCCGATGAAATAAAGCGGATTCAGCGAGACCTTCTCGGCAAACTGCTCCAGCCACTTATGGGCTACAAAGAATGCCGCGACGCAGGCGATGACGGCCATCACAACGGACAGTTTCATGATGTCTTTGGCAAAGGTGCCCAGGATGTCCCGGGTGGTGGCGCCATTGATCTTGCGCACGGCCATTTCCTTGCTGCGGCGCAGAGACTCGTCGCGGATGAAGCCGATGAGGCCCAGCAGGGCGATCAGCAGAGAGAACACGGCCCCAATGGCCATCGTATCGCGCATCTTCTTGCTGTCGGAGTATGCGGCACGCATCTCCTCCTCGTAAGAAACGATATTGATTTCCCGGCCTTCCAAGGCCTGCTCCAGCGCTTCTTTTGTCATGCTTAGGCCATTGGCTGAAGCATCAAGTTTGAACAGCACATGCGGCATCCAGGAAGACATACTTCCAATTTCCCCATAGAACAGGGCGCTGGGGCGTGGATCTACGCCGGTCAGGTTTCCGATGAGGTAACTCTTGTACACACCGGAAATGGTGAAATAACGTCTCTCCGTATCGCTCGAACGGTCGTGGCCAGTGATGAACACCTGCTTGCCCACGGCGCCGTCACTCCAGTCCGTAAACTCGGCCATTTTCTTCACAAACTTCTCATCCACAACGATTTCAGAGGAATCCCGGGGTGCGCGACCCTCCAGGAACTCAATGCCCATCAGGTCGTAGAAACCGTCGGAACATTCATATTGGTCGGCGATATTGAACAGCTCCCTGTCATCGTCCGGCAGATAGACATTGTCACCGTTGGAGCCGTTGAAGGGCAGATTGTAGGCGGTTGCCACGCCACTCACTTCCGGCAAGCTCTCCAGTGTACGGACGGCACGGGTGATGGCCTGCCTATCCCCGTCAAAGAGGCTGATAAAGTATAGGTTATCATAATTATAACCCGTATCGGCATTGGACACCTTCTGATACTGCCGGCCGATGATAAGCATCATCACCACCAGAAATACGTTGATAAGCACCTGGACGCCAAGGAGGCCCAGCTTCCAGTTTCTGGAGTTCTCCGTGTAGTTTTTCAAGGCGGCATAGACCGGGATGCGCTGGTACAGTTCCGCGGGGACCACGATTGAAATGACAAGGACGAATACCAGAACAGCGATGATTGCCATCATGCTCTGCGGCACCAGCAGCGTCTGGAACGGCACCCCAAGCAGGTTCTCCACGATGCTCCGGCCCGCGAATATGATAATGGCGGCAAGGGCAAGGGAGAGCAGGATATGGATAGATGCTTCTTTCGTCAGCATTCCGTAAATATGCTTCCCTTCCGCACCGTAGCACTTGCGTACACCCACTTCCTTGGAACGCTTCACCATCGAAGAGATAACGATCAGGATGTAGTTCAGCAAGGAAATCAGGATTAGCAGCGCCGCCACGATGGACAGCAGTATCACCTGCGACTTCACCTCCGGGTCGGACGTGTGCATCTTGCTGAAGGGTTTCAGGAAATATTTCAGGCTGGTGCCCTGCGCCTCGATCCGCTCCAGTGGCTGGTGCGCCTCCTGCATCTTCCTAATAGCATCCGTGAGCGTGTTCGGGTCCACACTCGGCATCAGTTTTACATAGCCTTTATATCGGTCGTTGCCCAGCCAGTTGTCAGTACTCTGTTTGCCGTAGGTGTCCATAGAAAGCAGGATGTCATAATCCAGGCTGCCGTTTTTCGGGAAGTCCTCGAACACGCCCTCGATGGAGAGTTTCAGTCCCTCCATGTCCTCGTTGTAAACCTGTTTTCCGATGACGGAGGAAAGATCCTTCGCTCCGCTCAGGATGACATTGTCATTCTGAGGCGAAGCCGAAGAATCTACAAGCTTCTCCGCGAAGCTCCGGCTCACCATCACGCTGCCCCACTTGCTCAACACCTTCACAGGATCACCAACCAGTATCGGCCGGTCGAAGACCTTAAAGAAACAGGTATCGGCACAAACAAGCGTGGCTTTGAGCTTGTTGCCGTCCTCATCCAGGTAAGTGTCTCCGTTGAAGACAAAGGTGGTGCGCGTGCCCACCTCCACGCCCGGAACCTCTTCCATGAAACCAACGGCCACGGCGCCGCTCACCTGGCCAAAATCCTTTTCTTCCCCTTGATGGGAGTACCAGGTGTTAATGGTGTACACCTGGTCGATGTCCTTGTAGAAACTGTCATAACTCAGTTCAAAGAACACCTTGGCAATGAGCACGATGCCCACGGCCAACCCGATACCCAGGGACAGGACCTTGATTAGAATATCGTTTTTTGTCATTCTGAGCGTCAGCGAAGAATCTAAAGCTCGTTCTTAACGTCGGAGACGATCTGGCCATCGAAGAGGTCGATGGTCCTCTGGGCGACAGCGGCGTCCTTCTGGCTGTGGGTCACCATCACGATGGTGGTGCCATCCTGGTTCAGCTCGGTGAGAAGATCCATAACCTCCTTGCCGTTCTTGGAATCCAGGTTACCGGTAGGCTCATCGGCGAGGATCAGCTTCGGGCCGGCCACTACAGCGCGGGCGATAGCCACCCTCTGCTGCTGACCTCCGGAGAG
>JAFWPA010000056.1 GCA_017509685.1 Bacteroidales bacterium | reverse complement strand
GAAGGCTGTGCGGAAGGCATTCGGCATGTCCTCGTTCCTGTTCTACCTGGGCGTCGCGGTGGGCTATTTCATCGTCCTTCCGGTGTGCCTGATGTTCTTCATGAACTATACGGTGAGCGACACGGTGCAGAACACGATTTCCCTGAGCTCGTACATCTCCCTGTTCACGTCGATGGTGTTCCTCATCGGCCTGCTGTTCGAATTCCCGACCATTGTGATGGTCCTCTCGCACCTGGGCCTGCTGACGCGGAAACAGCTGCGGGGATTCCGGAAGTCGGCCTTCGTCGTGATCTTGATCCTCGCGGCTTTCATCACCCCGAGCGATCCGTTCTCCATGTTCGTCCTTGCTATCCCGCTATACGGCCTGTACGAATTCTCCATCCTGGTGTGCAAACCCGATACTCCCGCCGACGATGATCTCGCTGAATAACGTCACCGTTGCCTACGGCAGCTTCACGCTGTTGGACGACATCAGCGTCCATGTCAACGAAAGCGACAAGATCGGCCTCGTCGGCAAGAATGGGGCCGGGAAGTCCACGCTGATGAAGCTGATCACGGGGGAGCAGAGCCCGACGTCGGGTCATATCGACATGCCGGCCGATCTCCGGATCGGCTATCTGCCCCAAATCATGGAGCACCACCGGGGCCGGAGTGTCATTGACGAAGTTATGACGGTTTTCGACCACCTGCACGAGATGGAACGGGAACTGGAACGGATCAATGGGGAATTGGCAGAGCGGACTGATTATGAATCAGCTGCTTACGCTCGCTTGATCGACCGCCTGAACGAGATCAATGACCGCCTGGCACTGGAGACGGGGGAGTCTCCCCGGGTGCAGGCGGAGCGCACCCTCTTCGGCCTGGGTTTCAAGGCCGAAGAGCTGGAGCGCCACACGGAAACCTTCAGCCAGGGCTGGAACATGCGCATCGAGCTGGCCAAGGTCCTGCTTGCGCATCCGGACGTCCTGCTCCTGGACGAGCCCACGAACCACCTGGACATCGAGTCCATCGAATGGTTCGAGGACTACCTGAAATCCTTCCGGGGCTCGCTGCTCCTGGTTTCCCACGACCGCAAGTTCCTGGACAACGTGACCAGCCGCACCGTAGAGATACTGCTGGGACACATCAACGACTATAAAGTCCCTTACAGCCAGTACGTTACGCTGCGCGCAGAGCGCCTGGCCCAACAGACCGCCGCGTACGAGAACCAGCAGCGGATGATAGAGAAGACCGAGGATTTCATCAACCGGTTCCGCTACAAACCCACCAAGAGCAACCAGGTTCAGTCCCGCATCAAGGCGCTGGAGAAACTGGAGCGGATAGAGATTGACGAAACCGACAACAATACCCTGAGCCTGCGCTTCCCGCCCGCAGAACGCTCTGGAGACGTGGTGTTCAAGGGCACGGACCTTACGGTGGGTTATCCGCAGAAGGTAGTGTTCCGGGACGCCCAGATAGAGATCAAGCGCGGGGAGAAAGTGGCCCTCATCGGCCGCAACGGAGAGGGAAAGACCACCCTGATGCGCGTGATTATGAAGGAGTTGGACCCCATCTCCGGAGAAGCCCGCGTGGGACACAACGTGCGTATCGGCTACTATGCCCAGAACCAGGAGGACATCCTGGACCCCACGGAGACTGTGCTGGGCACCCTGGACCGCATTGCAGTGGGGGACATCCGCACCCGTCTGCGGGACCTGCTGGGCGCCTTCCTCTTCAAGGGGGAAGACATCGACAAGCGCGTTTCCGTGCTGTCCGGCGGGGAAAGGGCCCGCCTGGGCATGGCCAAACTGATGCTTTCGCCCTATAACGTGCTGGCGCTGGACGAGCCCACCAACCACATGGACATCCGCTCCAAAGACGTGCTCAAAGAAGCTCTGAAGCGCTTTGACGGCACTTTGATAGTGGTTTCGCACGACCGTGACTTCCTGGAAGGCCTGGTGGACAAGTTGTACGAGTTCCGGGACGGAAAGGTCAAGGAGCATCTGGGCGGGGTAGAGGACTTCCTGCGCCGCCGCAAACTGGAAAGCTTGCAGGAATTGGAACGGAATAATGCCCCGGCTGCAGCCGCTCCGGTGGAAAAAGCCAAGCCCAAGCCCGTCTACAATGCCCAGAACAAGGAACAGCGCAAGCTGAAGAACCGGGTGGACTGGCTGGAAAAGGAGATAGGGAAGCTGGAGAAGCGGATGAAGGAAATCGAAGAAGTGCTGGCCGCGCCCGGCCCCCAGGACGACATCATGGAACTTACCCGGGAATACCTGGAACTCAAGCGGACGCTGGACGGACACACCGAGGAATGGACGGAATTAATGGAACAATTGGAAGGATAAGATATGAAAGCAATTATCAGACAAATCTTTACGGCTGCAGTATGCAGTGCGGTTTTTAGTGGATTACTGGCTGCTCAGGAGCTTTTCCCCTCCCAGCCGCAGAAGGAGAAGACCTGTGCGGTGCGTCCCTTCTATGCCGTTTCCGTGGGGGACAGCTTTGAAGTAACCGTGGAGGAAGGCCCCTGCAGCGTGAAACTGAACACCGACGCGGCCCTGCAGCCCTATATCACCGTATCCGTACGGGACAGCATCCTCTACATCGACTACGACCAGAAGGCCGTTCCCTCCGACATCAAGCGGATTTACCGCGGCACCAACGCCCCCACGCCCATCCTGCGGGCCACGGTATCGGCCCCGGCCCTGAACGGCATCAGGGGCCTGGAGAACGCCAGGATTAAAGGAAACGGGACCGTTTTCTCCGACGGAATGGAGCTCAATCTCTCCGACAAAGCCGCAGTGCGGGATCTCAAGCTGGATGTGGAACACGCCAAGGTGAAGCTGGAGAAAAACAGCACGGCCATCCTGGAAATCCAGTGCGAATCGCAGCTGGAGTTGTCCCTGGCAGGCAACAGCCAGCTCAAGATGAAGTATAAGACCCACAACATGCTCATGCGCCAGACGGGTAACTCCACCACCTTCCTGGAAGGGGAGACCGCCACGGCCACCTATTCCATTGACGGGTCGGCCCGCAGCAGGGACCTGCACAAAGGCAGCGTGCTGGTAGTGGAAGAAGGCGGCAACGCCGACGTATCCCTCTCCGGGCAAACGGGAGACCTTACCCTGAACCTGCAGCGCAATGCCAAGCTGGACGCCCTGGAAATGAAGACGATGCGCATCAAGGCCGATTTAAACGGCTACGCTACAGCCAACGTTAACGTGGAAGAATTCCTTAGCGTGAACCTGGCCGGCGGCAGCGCCCTCTATTATTTAGGTGTACCGGCCATCCAGGTGGGAAAGATTGTGAAGTCCACCCTGATGGCCTACGAAGAAAAAGAGCGATAGCATGATACTGGATTCCCATCTAGACACTCCCGGCAAGCTGCTGAAAGAGCATCTGAACCCGGGCATTGACAACCCCGGCGCCCAGGTAGACTTTCCCAAGATGAAGGCGGGCGGCGTGGAAGGAGGCTTCTTTGCCCTGTATACGCCCCCGGAGATGGAGCCGGACTGTGCAACACGCTATGCCCTGGAGATGTTGAGCGCCACCTACGACGCCTGTGAGGACAACGCAGACTACGCCGTCCTGTGCTTCGGCCCCGACGAAGTGGAAAACAACCGCAAAAAAGGCCTTATTTCCGTTTTTATGGGCATGGAGAACGCCAGCCCCATCCAGGAATCGTTGTCGCTTCTACGGACGTTTTACAGGCTGGGAGTGAGCTATGTCACCCTCACCCACAACGGAGACAACGCCGTGGCCGACAGTGCCGCGGAAGGAAAACGCTGGGGCGGCCTGAGCCCGTTCGGCAGGGAAGTGGTGGCCCAGATGAACGCCCTGGGCATGATGGTGGATCTGTCCCACGCCTCGGACAAGACTTTCTGGGATTGCCTGGAAGTCTCCAAGGCCCCCATCATTGCCACGCACTCCAGCTGCCGCGCCCTCTGCGGGCACCGGCGCAACCTGACCGACGAGATGCTCAAGGCCCTGGGGGAGAAGGACGGTTATGTGGGCATCAACTTTTACCCGTACTTTCTGTCGGACTCCTTCGATCCCGCGAAGCCTTCCACCTTCCCGGGGGTGAAGGAAATCGTGGATCACATAGACCACGCCGTCCGCCTGGCCGGCATCGACCACGTGGGAATCGGCTCCGATTTCGACGGCATTGAAGTGACGCCGGAAGGCTTGGAAGACATCTCCAAGATAGGGGAGATTCAGGCCGAAATGCGTCGTCGCGGGTATAGCGAAACGGACATTTTAAAGGTTTCCGGACAGAATTTGCTGGATGTGTGGTTTAGAATTGTAAACCGCTCTGAATTAAGCAGATAAGTCCCATTTAGCGGAAATGTAACAAGAATGTTATTCGCCATAACATTCTTGTTTCTTTTATATTATATCAATTACTTAAGTCCTCTAGTATCATTAAACGCAAAAAGTTGAGCGCAGAGGCTGCGAAACGCTCGATATTGCGCTTTCTGTCGTTTTTGTAAACAAAGCGGACGGTCTTGATGCCCCGGGGACCGGCGGCTCCAATCCACACCGTACCCACCGGATTGTGTTCGTCTCCGGAGGGGCCGGCCAACCCGGTGGTGGCCACGGCGTAATCGCTGCCCGTGAGCCGGCGGACACCCTGGGCCATGGCGGCCGCCACTTCGGAGGAGACCACGCCGCACTCCCGGATCACCTGCGGCGGAACGCCCAGCACCTGCTCCTTCACGGAGACGGCGTAAGAGGTAACGGACCCCAGGAAGTAGGCCGACGACCCGGCCACCGAAGTGATGAGGTGGGCGATCTCGCCGCCCGTGCAGGATTCGGCGCAGGAAAGGGTGAGCCCGTGCTCCTTGAGGATACGGCCGAGGGTGGTTTCCAGGTCCGTGTCTTCATCGGCATACATCAGGGGACCCAGCAGGGCCTTGAGCTGCGACAGTTGGGCCTCCAGGCGTTCCGGCTCATCTCCGGAGGCGTCCCCGTAGCAGGAAAGGCGCAGACGGATGCCAGTGAGGGTATTGGGCAGGTATGCGAGGTGCATGTCGGCGGGGAGGGCGTCCTCCCAGGGGGCAAGCTTTTCAGAAAGGGCGCTCTCGGCCATCCCGTACACCATCACGCTGCGGTGCAGGATGCTGGATAGGGGCTGGTGGGCGCGGAGATCGGCCAGAATGGCGGGAATGGCACCCACGGCTTCGTGGGGCACGCCGGGCAGGGAATAGAGGGTGCTCCCGGAGCCAGGCATATCCCGGAAGACCATGATGGGAGCCGTTCCCAGCTGGTTCACGATGACTTCGGCCTTGTCGGGGACATCGGCCTGTTTCTCGTTGATGGGAAGGATGTCCAGGCCGCGGTTGTGGAGGATTTCCACCACCTTTTGCATCTGGCCGGGATGGCGCACGTAGCCCCGACTGCCGGAAATCTGCGCCAGGACGGCTTTGGTGATGTCGTCCTTGGTGGGGCCCAGCCCGCCGGTGCAGAAAACCACCTGCGCCCGGGAAAGCTCCGTGAGCAGGGTTTGGGCAATCTCTTCCTTGCTGTCTCCGATGGAAACCATGCGCACCACGCGGATACCTGTCTCCTCCAGTGCGCGGGCCAGCTGCTGGGAATTGGTATCCAGGACCTGGCCGATGAGAATTTCGTCACCTATGGTAACGACCGATGCATTAATCATTGCTTTCTTTCTCCAGCTTTTTCAGCAGTTTCTTGATTCCGATGCCCCGGAAATTGGGAGCGGCTTCCAGCAGCACAGCCCCTTCCTGATGGGCCTGAAGCCCTTCTTCTGGGCTTTGAACCCGGCAGATGACGGGGAAGCGGCCCAGCGTCATCTCCTTTACGCTGGCGGCCACGGCCAGCGAGGGCACCACCACGCCGTCCAGACCGGACAGCTGGCTGGTATCCAGCAGGGTATGGAGTTCTTCGGGGGTTAATCCGTGCGTAAGGCGCAGGAAAACGGGTGTATAGTACTCATAGCACAGCCGCAGGCTCACCAGTTCGTCCATCAGGGCCACGGTGTCCGACAGATCCGGGGAATCGATGCCGTTGTCGCTGTCGGGATCTATGATAATAAGGTCTGCGAAGTCATACACCAGGGAAAAGGTGCGTACGATGTCCGATTTCACATTCACCGCCTTCACCGGACCGCTTACGCATTCTGTCTTCAGGCGCTGAATCCAGGTAAGGACATTGTCTTTGGGAGGCGTGAGGACCAGAAAACCAGCCTTGGGCGCCGTATGAAGCGCACACAGACGGCGATGCCGGTCCATAGAATAGGGGATTCCCAGGGGATTGGAAAATACCAGCCCGGCTACTTCGGTTTCCAGGATTTTACTGCTGTTGCCAAACATATTGCGTACTAATTCTACGCAAATTTAACATTTTATTCCTTAGCAACGAACTCCTTGAAAGTATTATCAGAGAAGAAAATGGTAATATGATCGATCTCGCGGGAGGGAACGGAAGCCTGGAGAACGGGAATGATGTCTTCCTTGACGGCGTTCTCGGGCAGATCTGGGGACTCTGCATCCCGGTACATGCGGCCCTTGCCGGTCATGAGCCAGTCCAGGTTCAGACGGGGGTAGTGCAGCAGCAGGCTCTCCAGAAAATCATAGCCGGGTTTGTTGCGGCCGGCCAGGATATGGGAGACGGAACCGCGCGCCACCGAGAGGGTGTCGGCAAACTGCGACTGGGTAATATTTTCGGCCTGCAAAAATTGCAAAAGACGTCGATTCATATTTTACAACTTTAACTTCACAAAGGTAAACAAATTTTGTGAACAATCCAAATGGATACAATTTACAACTATGAGCAGAGTAGGGGAGAATAGCATGATAATTATATATAGCGTTACATTCGATAAGAAATATAACAATTTGATTAATCATAATATAAATTACAGCAAAATACGAAAAATACGGGTTGTATCCATCGATTTTAGCACCCATTTTACAGATTAACAGAATAATACTTTATATTAAATATAGTAAAATACTGATTATCTGCATATTACATTATTATAAAAATATGCCATAAAATATTCTTATGCAGTTTTAGCAACCCATGCGTTCTGTTTACAAAATTGCACACAATTGTTCACATTCAGCCCCTGTGGCGCTTTGTAGACGTGTTCAATTCTGTAAACTCTACTTAAAGTATCACTTTATATACAAAAACAATTCACCTATTTCAAGAATAAGTGTTAACTTTGCTCACATTTTGAAAAAGCGTATGATTCCAGAAATCCATATAGAGGATTACAACTACGGACTGGAGGACGAACGGATAGCCAAGTATCCGCTTCCGGAACGCGACGCATCCAAGCTGCTCCACTATAAAGACGGAGTGGTGGAAGAAACCGTTTTCCGGAATCTGCCGGATCTGCTCCCGTCAGGAGCCCTGATGGTTTTCAACGATACCAAGGTAGTCCCGGCCCGCCTGCATTTCCAGCGGGAAACCGGTGCCGTCATCGAGGTATTCTGCCTGGAACCCGTACAACCCGTGGAATACAACACTGCCTTCGCAGCCACCGATCAGTGCAGCTGGAAATGCGTGATTGGCAACGCCAAGAAATGGAAGTCCGATACCCTGAAACTCTACAATCCGGAGGCGGATGCCGCCATCGGTGCCATCGGCCTGGAAGCCGTACTGGAGAGCAGGGAAGGACAGACCGGCGTGGTCACCTTCTCCTGGAAGGACGGAAGCCCGTTTTCCCGCGTACTGGAGGTTGCCGGCACCGTGCCCATCCCTCCGTATCTGAACCGGGAGTCGGAACAGATTGACACCGAACGCTATCAGACACTGTACGCCCATATCCGCGGCTCCGTGGCAGCCCCCACCGCCGGCCTTCACTTTACACAGAACGTGCTGGACAGCATCCGCGCCAAGGGCATCGACATGGAAACCGTGTGCCTGCACGTGGGAGCGGGAACCTTCCTGCCCGTGAAGAGCTCCCTGGTATCCGAGCACCCGATGCACCGCGAACCCTTTGTGGTAAGCAAAGCCCTCCTGCAGCGACTGGCGGCCAAAAATGAACCGCTGGTAGCCGTAGGAACCACATCGGTGCGCACCCTGGAGTCCCTATATTATTTAGGTGTCAGCTGTATCGAGACCGGCGCTCCGGCCGATGTTTCCCAGTGGGCACCTTATGAGCGGGAATACCCCTACAGCACCCGGGAAGCCCTGGAAGCCATCATCGGCTATCTGGACCGCGAAAACCTGGAGCAGTTGGTGGCGGGGACGCGCATCATTATCGTCCCTGGATTCCGCTTCCGCCTGGTAGATCTTCTGGTCACCAACTTCCATCAGCCCGAAAGTACCCTCATCCTGCTGGTATCTGCCTTTGTGAACGGCGATTGGCGCACCATCTATGACTACGCGCTGTCCCACGGGTTCCGTTTCCTGAGCTACGGAGACAGTTCGCTGCTGGAAAAAAGTTCCATTTAGCACAATTTTTGCATAAAAACTGGATATGGAAATAACAGATTTTAGTGATATCGCTCCCTTCAACGACGAAGAGACGGCCGCCGCGCTAGCACGCGTATCCAATCATCCCAACGTACCCTGGGTATCCAAATTCCTGTTCCCGGACAAGCCCAAAACCTTCCTCCGGGATATGCTTCTGGGCATCCATACCGTGGATCAGTTCCAGCAGACAGTGATGAAAACGGCCATCCAGTGGGTGATTGACAATACCACCACGGAGTTTACCTACGACGGCATCGAGATTCTGAAGGGCATGAAAACGCCTTATCTGGCCATGTCCAATCACCGGGATATCATCCTGGATCCGGCCCTCACGCAGATGATCCTCATGTGGAACAACCTGCCCGAAACGCAGATCTGCGTAGGGGATAACCTCCTCAAACAGAAGACGATAGAGCTGCTCATCCGCTCCAACCGCATGATCAAGGTCATCCGCGGCATATCGGCCCGGGAGCTGAACCTGTCTTCCCAGGTGCTGTCCAAGTATATCCGCGAAACCATCACCACCGGCAAGGGATCCGTATGGATTGCCCAGCGCCAGGGACGCACCAAAGACGGCATAGACGTCACTGAACAGGGCCTTTTGAAGATGATTGACATGAGCGGCACCAAGGATTTCGTCCAGAATTTCATGGAAGTGCACATCATTCCGCTTAGCATTTCCTACGAATACGAGCCCTGCGACATCATGAAAGCCCGCGAAACCATCATCAAGCGCCATTCGGGCACTTATGTAAAAGGCGAGGACGAGGATCTGCAGAGCATCATGATAGGCATCAAGCAGCCCAAGGGCCACGTCCACCTGCACGTGGGAGAGCCACTCTCCGAGGAAGAGATCCGCGAAGCCTCATACTGCGACAAGAACGACCGCTACCAGAGCATCCGCCACGCGGTGGACCGCCGCATCATCGAAGGCTACAGACTGTGGAAGACCAACTACATGGCCTACGACCTGGTGAACAAGGGCTCCAAGTACGCCAGCGAGTATACGCAGCAGGATATGGAAGACTTCCAGGGATACCTGGCCCAGCAGCTCATCAAGGTGGAATCCACGCTGGACCGCCACGAAATGATGGACGAACTGCTGCACATCTACAGCAATCCCGTTGTTAGCAAGGAAAATCTGTAGTTGTTACACAATTTATATTATGTTAACTTGCGCATAAGTTGACATTCCCCTATGACCCGAAAAAAGAAAATTGACCTGCTCCTGGAGAACGTGACCATCGAGGCCGTGGCAGCCGAAGGCAAAGCCCTCACGCACGTGGACGGCATGGTGGTGTTCGTAGATTTCGCCGTTCCCGGAGACGTCGTGGACATCCAGGTATACAAAAAGAAAAAGAATTATATGGAAGGCTTCATCAAACGCCTGGTGAAGCCCTCGGAGCATCGCCTGGAGCCATTCTGCCAGCATTTCGGTGTCTGTGGCGGTTGCCGATGGCAGCCTTTGCCCTATGAAATGCAGCTGGAAGCCAAACGGCAGCAGGTGGAAGACCAGCTGGTGCGCATCGGTCATCTGGAAGTGCCGGAAATCCGTCCGACACTCCCCTCCGAAAAAACCCGCTATTACCGTAACAAGCTGGAATTCAGCGCTTCTTCCAAGCGCTGGCTGCTCAAAACCGAGGATCCGGCCCTGGTAGAACCCGGCCTGGGTTTCCACGTGGGCAAGTTCTTCGACAAAGTCCTGGACATTCAGCAGTGCCACCTGCAGGAAGAGCCTTCCAACGCCATTCGCCTGTTTATCAAGCAGTTCTGCCTTTCAAACGGCCTGGAATTCTACAATATCCGGGAGAATCACGGCTTCTTCCGCAACATGTTCATCCGCACTACGGAAGACGGCCAGGTAATGCTCATCCTGTGCTTCGCCCAGGCCGATGAAGCCCCCCGAAAAGCCCTTCTGGACGCCCTGGTGAAGGAATTCCCGCAAATCACCAGCCTGTACTACGTGGTAAACGAGAAGCTGAACGACTCCATCGGGGACCTCTCCCCTGTCCTGTACTACGGCCAGGACGCCATCTACGAACAGATGGAGGGGCTCTCCTTCAAGATTGGCCCCAAATCCTTCTATCAGACCAATTCCCGCCAGGCCTACCGCCTGTACAGCGTAGCCCGGGAGTTCGCCGCCCTTACCGGCAAGGAAGTGGTGTACGACCTCTATACGGGCACCGGTACCATCGCCCAGTTCGTCAGCCGCCAGGCAGCCCAAGTGTTTGGTATCGAATACGTACCCGAGGCCATCGAGGATGCCAAGGACAATGCCCGCCGCAACGGGATAGACAACTGCCGCTTCTTTGCCGGAGATATGAAGGACGTGCTCAACGAGGACTTTATCCGGCAGCACGGACACCCGGACGTCATCATCCTGGATCCTCCCCGCGCCGGCATTCATCCGGACGTAGCCCAGGTAATCCTGAAAGCGGCTCCGGACCGTATGGTCTATGTAAGCTGCAACCCCGCCTCCCAGGCGCGGGACCTGGCCGTCTTATGCCGGGATTATGAGATTACGGCCGTACAGCCCGTAGATATGTTCCCCCACACCATGCATGTGGAGAACGTTGTTGCGCTAAAGCGGAAAGCCTAGTTTACCTTAAGTATTACTTCAAGTGTTTCAGTGCGCCCGTCATCGTATTTGAGATGGGCGTGTAACACTTTTGTTCCCACCTCCAGGGTGATGGAATTCCCCTCCACCGGTTCCCCGTCCAGCGTCCACTGACAGGAGACCACGCCGGGGGCGGCATGCAGTACCAGCGGATACTCCTCCCCTTCCTGCAGGCGGCCTTCGAAGGGCTCGATAAAAGAATACCCCAGCTGCGTAAGGTCCTGTGCCTCCAGCTGTTCGGTAGCCGTACCGGAAAGGGCCACGTCCATATAGATGCCAAGGCTCTTCACGTACATATCCTTCCAGGAAGAATGATTCAGGTTGAAAGCGCTGTAGAAGCTGTTTCCCTGGGCCGCGGGATAGACGGTCCCTATGCGGAAATCGGCCCGGGAAGAGGGGCAACCATAGCCGATGTACAGCTCCTTCCCCTCCGGAATCACGATACCGGCGTCGGAAATATCCACCGAGTTCTTGAAATAAGGCCCTTTATTCAGTTCCTCCACCTTACGGGTAAGGATGCGCTCCCCTCCCAGATCCACCACCACGTAGACGTCTCCCTCGAAGGAAGACTGCATATAGGGATAGAAGGTAATCTCCGTGAGACGCTGTCCCACATAAGGGAATAGGTCCTCAGCGGTGAACCGTACACCGCCCAGGACGGCCGGCGTGGAGAAATAGCCCAGCTGGGCCTGCTTGTCGTACTTGGACAAGGGTCTCTTGCTGGCCTCTTCCATGGCCGGAAGTACCAGCGGGAGGCTGATCATCCGCCCATTTTCCAGGGAAACTTCCTCGGTTACAGGCAGGTAACCCTCTTTATAAGCGGTTAGGGAGAACAGCGTTTCATCCCCTTCCGGGGGCAGGGCAAGGCAGAAGAAGCCGTCGGCCCGGGAAACGTCTGTAGTGCCGTTCGTGCCCTCCAATGCCAGCATAACGCCCTCCAGCGGCTGGCCGGATACGTCGAAGACGCGGCCGTTGATATTGGGCCCGGCGTCTTTCAGCACCCAAAACAGCGCGGCATCCTCTTCCAGGCATATATTGGTGATCTGCACCCCCGTAAGGTTGCCGTCCCACCCCTTGGGTTCGTAGGACAGCACCTTGTTCAAACCAGGAAAGACCATACGCACGGGCGTGAGCGATATATCGTATACCAGAATATCAGGCTTGGCCGATGGAATCAGGTAAAAACAGGGATGGCTGGCATCGGCGTTCAGGTCATTGTACTCCCGCCAATTGTCCCAGCGCTCAGAATCGGTGCGGTCAACGTGATAAATGACCAGACCGGCGGGCAGCGGAGCGTTCCATCCTTTGCCATCCCGGTATTCATAGAGGTAGTACTCCCCTTCCGTCCCGGTTAACGATATGTACGACTGCCCGGTTTCCAGCCTCACTGGGCCTTCCGGCAATGTCTCAAAATCACTTTCGTTAGACCAACCTAATAAACATAATTCCAACGCATTAAGCATTGGCGGAGTATGGTTGTCATTGTTGTACAGCCCCATACCCATTAAAGAGAAACTATACACGCCGCCGGCATTTCCCAGCTGAGCGCCATCGGTGTCGTACCAGTCCGGCAGACCCAGGAAATGGCCCAACTCGTGGCACAGAGGGCCGATTCCGGCCAGTTTCGCGCCGGCAGACCCCGCCAGTTCCGGAACCAGGATATACTGTCCCAATTTCACCTCATCGAACAAAGCATCCTTTACCTCGGGGTCGTCGTCATAGCGCTGAACATTCCACTGTTGGGCCCAAAGCGCATCGGACGGGCCTCCGGAAGCCTGGTCATAACCAGCATAAATTAAAAGAATCAAATCGATAAACCCGTCATCATCAGCATCATACAAAGAATAATCTAAAGTATCGTCTAAAGCAAGACAGGCTTCATAGATGGCTCTTTCAGGCGCTATATCACGCACACGCACACCATGATCCATCAAATCCTTCCCGTAAGCGGCCATAGATTTGTCCAACGTGACGGGGCCAACAACATCGAAGAGAGGAAGATACTTTCCGCCGGAATTTTGAGAGTAGTAATCGGACACAGAACCGGTAGCACCATAGCGGCTGAACCCGGGAAGAGAGAGCATATCCTCCACCGTCTGAAGAGGCTCCTCCAACGAAAAACGGACATCCTCAAATTCCACCAGAATGGTTAGAAAACGCTGCTCTTTCTCCGCTTGCGCCAGCGAAAAAAACGAAACCAGGAAAAACCCTATGGAGAAGAGCAGTCTTTTCATTCAAATTTAGGCTAAATCAACTGTATTACGAAGAAGATTTCGTCGTTTTTCTTCAACCAGGCCATTTGGTCGTTTATCAATAAAATTTCGACATTCTCATATACTTCGCTCACCAGGGTCCTACCGCCTCTGGCCAGCCGGTAATGGAGCGAAATATGCTTCCCTACTTCAAGTCCTACTGGAAGTCCCGACAGCGAAACTACCGTTAGGGTAGACGGGTCTAAAATCCTATAAGTAAATGATTTACCATATGTCAAAACACTGGTTTGACTGGACGGCAACTGGATTTTATCCCCACCTTTTACACCATAGGCGCCAGGCACGGATACGTGCAGAACGGGGTCCTCCGGCTGGGGCGGATCGGGCGGAACAGGCTCTTCCCGCTCGTCGCATGACGCCAGGACAAATGCGGCCAAAAATATTGCCACAATTTTTCTTGCTATTCTACCCCAAAAATCCACGTTCCATTCTTTTAATCGTAATTACAAATTTAGGCAAAATCCGGAAAAATTGCTATTTTTGTAACAATTTTTTGAAGAGATGATTCTGCAGATTTTACTACTTCTCGCCGGGCTGGCCCTGGTAGTTTTCGGGGCCGACTATCTGGTGGACGGCGCCTCCTCCATCGCCCGCCGTTTCGGCTTCAGCGAATTCGTCATCGGCCTTACCATCGTGGGGATGGGAACGTCGGCGCCGGAGATGGTGGTGAGCTTTATCGGCGCCATCCAGGGCAACGCCGACATCTCCCTGGGCAACGTGGTGGGCTCCAACATTTTCAACACCCTGCTCATCCTGGGCGCTACCGCCTTTATCCTCCCCATCGGCATCACCCGTGAGAACATTCGCCGGGACATTCCCATCAACCTCCTGGTCACCGTCCTTCTCGTTGGAATGCTGTCCTCAGGCCTCTCCCGCTGGGAAGGCGGCGTCCTGCTCGCCCTCTTCGCCTGGTATATGTGGGACAGTTTCCGCAAAGGCGTCCAGGCCGAGGAACAGCCAGCCGATGGTTCCACGCCCCGGAAAGTGTGGATCTCCATCCTGATGATCGTCGGGGGCCTGTGCGCCCTCATTTTCGGCGGCCGCTTCTTTGTCAACTCGGCCACCTACATAGCCCGTGCGCTGAACGTAAGCGACAAGTTCATCGCCATCACCATCCTGGCCGGCGGCACTTCCCTGCCGGAACTGGCCACCTGCGTGGCGGCAGCCATCAAGAAGAAGGGGCAGCTGGCGCTGGGCAACATCATTGGCTCCAACATCTTCAACATCCTGCTCATCCTGGGCGGCAGCGCCCTCATCACTCCCCTGGCCAACAACGGTATCACCTACGTGGACATGGCTGCGCTCCTTGTCAGCGCCATCGCCCTGGTGGCCGCCTGCTTCATCGGCAGGAAAAACCAGCTGGACCGCCTGGACGGCGCCCTGTTCCTGCTGCTCTTTGCAGCCTATATGACCTATTTGATTATCAAGCTGTAAGCCTATGCACTACCTTCTCCAAACCATCCCCGTTCCGGAGGTGTCGGCAGATACCCTGGAAGCCAAGAAGGCCTACCTGGAGGAAATGCTCCGCAACACCCCGCCCCAGGATTTGCTGGCGCTGCTGGGCCAGCAGGCCCTTCAGTTCGGCCTCAAGGTGCTGGGGGCCCTGGCCATCTACGTTGTAGGCGGCTGGATCATCAGTCTCATCCGCAAGGCCGTCAAAAAAAGTTTCATCCGCAAGAAGACGGAAGCCACGGTGGCCACTTTTACGGAAAGTCTCATCACCATCGGCCTCTGGGTCCTCCTCATTATCGCGGTGGTGGGTGCCCTGGGCATCAACACCACTTCCCTGGCCGCTCTGTTGGCCGCGGGCGGTATGGCTATCGGCATGGCCCTCAGCGGAACGGTGCAGAATTTCTCCGGCGGCATCATGCTGCTGGTCTTCCGCCCCTTCAAGGTGGGAGACTTCATCGAAGCGCAGGGATTCGCCGGCAAGGTGACGGAGGTGAATATCGTGAGCACCAAGCTCCTCACCACCGACAACCGCCTCATCATCATCCCCAACGGTACGCTTAGCAACGGCAACATCAACAACATCACCGGCAAGGACCTCCGCCGCGTGGACATCACCGTGAACGTAGCCTATGGGGCCGATGCCGATGTAGTCAAAAACGCCCTCCTGAGCATGGTGAAGGCCAATCCCCTGTTTCTGGACAGCACCACGAACGGGGCCGCCGACCCCTTCTGCGCCCTCATGGACCTGGGCGAAAGCTCCGTGAATTTCGTGGTCCGCGCCTGGGTGAACGGAGCCGACTACTGGACCGCCCGTTTCCAGCTGCAGGAGACCATCTACAAGGAGCTTCCGGCCAAGTACGGTGTCGGTTTCCCCTTCCCCCAATTGGACATTCATCTCAAACAATCTTGATAAAACTTTGTTTTATAAGGAAATGTTTCTATCTTTGCTATGATTAAAAAGGACAAACCTATGAAAAAAACCATTGCAATCCTGGCCGTCCTGGCCGTTTCTTTCATCAGTGTAAACGCTTACGCGCAGAAACAGGAGAAAGACAACTACCTGTTCAACCACTGGTCCGTGGGCGTCGGTTTCCTGGAGGATTTCCATGTCCAGGTAGCCGGAACCATCCTTCCTAACCTGCAGGTCCGCGTGATCTACAACACGCTTCATCCGTACCTCGCCATTGCCAACGGCATTCTCAAGAACAACCCCAACGTGGGCGCCATCGATCCGTTCGTGAAGTCCATTCCCGTGAACATCAACCAGAACGGCATCAAAATTGACAACCTGGATTTGTCGGCCCGTTTCGCCTCCCGCGAACTGGAGTTCCTGGTAGACTTCTTCCCGGGCAAGAGTTCCAGTTTCCACTTCACCGGCGGTATCATCGTGGATGTTTCCCCCAGGATGCTTGACGCAACCGCCACTCCCAACCCCGCCCTTCCCGCCGGCGACCGTGCCACCAAGGAAGTCTTCGGCATCTCCACAGACCCCAACGGCGTCGTGCACATGTATGCCGCCTATGGCCTCAAGGTCGTTCGCCCTTACCTGGGCATCGGCTTTGGCCGTCCCGTAGACCTTAAAAAACGCGTGGGCGTGAGCGTGGACATGGGCCTTGCCTACATCGGCGGTCTCCACCTCTATTCCCAGACCTATATCGACGATCCCACCATTCCCAACGACGGCCCTGACAATCCCGTGGAAGTGGAGCTCAACGAAGCCTGGATGAACAAGTATCCGGACATCAAGAACAATATCGGCGCCGATGCTGCCCAGTACATCAGTATCCTCAACACCGTCAACAGCTTCCCCGTACTCCCCTATATCCGTTTCGCCATCAACGTGCGTCTCTTCTAATTCCATTGAATTCAAATAAAAACCTATGAATATGAAAAAAGCATTGATTTTGGCACTGGCAGTACTTCCCGTACTGTTCGCCTGCAACAAGAACAACAGTGGTTCCTCCTCCAATCTGCCCACGCCCAAGAACGACAAAGACGCCGCCAAGATAGTGGTCAAAGAGGAAATCAAAATTACCACCAGCGACAAGAAGGATCTGGTCCTGAAGGAAATCAACTTCATGCGCTCCGGCCGTTATGTGGCTGTCGGCGAATACTCCTTAAAGGCTTCCAGCCAGGTTGTTCTCACCGGTAAGTATACCGTGACCAACGGCACCTACACCGTCTCGGGTGACATCAACGGCTCCTTTACCGCCACCAGCACTTCCGTCAGCTACACGGAACAAGGCGGTGAAACGCAAACCTCCTCTGCCGACGTAACTCCTTCCAACGTGCAGGAAGGCAGCGCACAGGACAAGGCATTCCGCACCTGGAAGCTTTCTGGCAACAACGCCCTCTTCCTGGATTTCCCCTCCCTGGGTAAAGCCGGTTATCCCAATATTTCCGCCCTGGTCAACGACCTTGCCAACCACGACATCCAGATTGACCCGCAGCTGAAGGAGAAACTCCTGAAGTACGACATTGTTGAAATCTCCCTTGACAACAAAGAGATTTGCATCACTTTCTCCCAGGCCGATCCTTTCAAGGGCTCCTTCGTGGTAGGCGAAAAACTGAATTTCACCTATGACCTCTCTGCCTTTATGACCGGGGAGAACATCTTCCAGGCAAAAGCCGTAGGTACCATCGAATTCGAGGATAACAAGGCTCTTGTCAAGATGGATGTTAACTCCTCCATTGAGAAACTGGGTAACGGCCAGGGCGTCATCACCCTGGTGCCCGTAGAGTAATTTCTGCTGGACACATACCTTATAACCCGTCCGGGCACCGCTTCATACTGGTGTCCGGACGTTTTTTTATAAAAAAGTGCTATCTTTGTAAGATGAACTAAACCCTAAACGAATGTCAGTAGAAATAAAGAAGGTAGCGTCGAAGTCCCAACTCAAGACTTTCATCAAATTTCCCCTTGAGCTGTACAAGGACTGCCCCTACTATGTCCCCAATATCTTCATGGACGAGATGTCCACCCTGGATATGTCCAAGAACCCCATGGGCAAGTATTCCAAGACCCAAATGTTCCTGGCCTACAAGGACGGGAAAGTGGCGGGGCGCGTCATCGCTATCATCAACGAGATTGCCAACCGGGACTGGGACCACAAGGAAGTGCGCTTCGGCTGGATAGACTTCATTGACGACATGGAGGTCTCCAAGGCTCTGATAGAGGCTGTCATCGCTTTTGGCAAGGAAAACGGAATGACGCAGATCAGCGGTCCCCTGGGCTTTACGGACTTCGACAATGAAGGCTGCGTGGTGGAAGGATTTGACGATATCTCCTCCTTCGCCCTCAAGTTCAACTATCCCTATTACGCCAGGCATTTCGAAGCCCTGGGCCTGGCCAAGGCCAATGACTGGCTGGAGCTTCGCATCTTTGTCCCCGACGCCGTCCCGGACAAGGTGGTACGCGCCTCCAGGATGCTCCAGGAACGCTATGGCCTGCGCGTACGCAAAATCACCAAGCGGGAAATATACAAAGAGGATTACGGCCATAAGGTTTTCGACCTCATCAACCGTACCTACAGCCAGCTGTATGACTTTACCGTCCTTCCTACGGAAGTGATTGACGGCTATATCAAAATGTATCTGGGGCTGCTGGATCCCAAGTTCATCACCCTGGTAGAGGACCCCGACGGCAAACTGGTGGCCGTGGCGCTCACCATGCCTTCCATCGCCCGTGCAGTAAAGAAATGCCGGGGCTATATGTTCCCCCTGGGCTGGTGGTATCTGCTGAAGTCGATGTACTTCAAGTACGAGGAAGCGCTGGAACTGCTGATGATTGCCGTAGAGCCCGAGTGGAGAAACAAAGGTGTCCACGCCCTGCTGTTCAACGAAATCATCCCCAACCTCCAGAAAGGCGGCTTCAAATACGGAGAATCCAACGCCGAGATGGAGAGCAACACCAGCGTCCAGAACATTTGGAACGCCTACGAGAAGGAATTCAAGCGCCGTCGCCGCGTATACACTAAAGATATTTAAGGAATGGGTGCATCTTCGGCCATGCTGCCTCCGCTCCCCGAGCGGATGAGACCCCGGACGCTGGACCAGTATGTGGGTCAGCGCCATCTGGTTGGGGAAGGCTGCATCCTGCGGAAGATGATTGAAAGCGGGAACCTCTCCTCCTTCATCCTCTGGGGCCCTCCGGGTGTGGGTAAGACCACCCTGGCACACATCATCGCGGAAACCCTGGACCGCGACTTCTTTACCCTGAGCGCCGTGACGGCCGGGGTCAAGGACGTGCGGGAGGTCTTTGAGAAGGCCCGGGGCAACGGGCTTTTCAACCAGAAAGGCGCCCCCATCCTGTTCATCGACGAAATCCACCGTTTCAACAAGGCCCAGCAGGACGCCCTTCTGGGGGCCGTGGAGAACGGCACCATCGTACTGATTGGCGCCACAACGGAGAATCCCTCCTTCGAGGTGATTACCCCGCTGCTGTCCCGCTGCCAGGTTTTCGTCCTCAAGTCCTTGGAAAAGGCCGATTTACAGCTTCTGCTGAACCGCGCCCTGAAAGAAGACGTACTCCTGAAACAGAAAGACATCCAGGTCCTGGAAGACGAGGCCCTCATGCGCTACAGCGGCGGTGACGCCCGCAAGCTCCTCAATGTGCTGGAACTGGTGGTGGATGCCCAGGCCGGCCATAGCCCCATCGTGCTGGACAACGCCACGGTGACGGCTTCCATCCAGGAGAACATGGCCATCTACGACAAGGACGGCGAGATGCACTACGACATCATATCGGCCTTCATCAAGAGCATCCGGGGCAGCGATCCCAATGCCGCCATCTATTACCTGGCACGAATGATTAACGGCGGCGAAGACCCTCTCTTCATTGCCCGCCGCCTGTGCCTAAGCGCATCGGAAGACGTGGGCCTGGCCAATCCCAACGCCCTGCTGCTGGCCAATGCGTGCTTCGAAGTGGTGTCCAAGATCGGCATGCCCGAAGGACGCATCCCGCTGGCCGAAACTACCGTATATCTGGCCTCCAGCCCCAAGAGCAACGCCTCCTATATGGCCATCGAAAAGGCCCTGGCTCTCGTGCGCGAAACCGGCAACCAGCCCGTTCCGCTGCCCATCCGCAACGCCCCCACCCAACTGATGGAAGAACTGGGCTACAGCGACGGCTACAAGTACGCCCACGACTATCCCGGCCATTTCGTAGACATGGAATTCCTTCCGGACTCCCTGCGCGGCACCGTTTTCTACGAACCCGCTAAAAACAAGCACGAAGACGTGCTCCGTGCTTATCTCGAGGCCTGCTGGCCCAAATACTATCCCAAAGGTTGAATCGAAGGTCCCTCCGGGGGTGCATATAAAGGGGGCGGGAGCCCCCTTACAGCAAAAAGGGCTACTTGTAGCCCAGCATGCTCAGCATCGATTCGGCGGACTGCTCTTCTGCGAAAACGGAAGTGATGAGATTGCCGTCCTTGTCACGGTCGATGAGGATGTGCTTGGGAGAGGGCATCAGGCAGTGCTTGATGCCGCCATAGCCGGACAGGGCTTCCTGGTAGGCGCCGGTATGGAAAAAACCGATGTACAGGTTTTCCCGGCGGCTGCGGATGGTGGGCAGGAAGATGGCGTTGGCATGATAGTCGGCGTTATAGAAATCCTGGCTGTCGCAGGTGAGACCGCCCAGGAACACGCGCTGGTATTCGTCGTTCCACTTGTTGATGGGCAGCAGGATGAAGCGCTGGTTCAGGCCCCAGGTGTCCGGCAGGCAGGTCATGAAGGAGTTGTCAATCATGTACCACTTCTCGCGGTCGTTCTGCTGCTTGATGTCCAGGATCTTGAAGATGGTGGCGCCGCTCTCGCCCACCGTGAAGGAGCCGAATTCCGTGAAGATATCGGGCTCGGCCACGCCGTAGGAGTTACAGGTGACCTTGATCTGGTTGATGATTTCCTCTACCATATATTCGTAGTCGAAATCCTGAGCCAGGGAGGTCTTGTTGGGCAGGCCTCCGCCGATATTCAGGCTGTCCAGCTCCGGACAGATGGCCTTGAGTTCGCAGTACACGCGCACGCACTTGGACAGTTCGTTCCAGTAGTACGCGGTGTCCCGGATACCCGTGTTGATGAAGAAATGCAGCATCTTCAGGTGGAAGTTGGGATACTTGGCCACCGTGTCCTTGTAGAACTTGATAATGTCGCTGTAACGGATGCCCAGGCGGGAGGTATAGAAGTCGAAGTTGGGCTCTTCCTCGGAGGCGATGCGGATACCCATCATGGTATCCTCATCAATGAGGTCGGCCAGGTCTTCGAACTCGTTCTTGTTGTCCAGTACCGGGATGATGTTTTTCCACCCGTCCTTGCGCAGCTTGGCTATGTTCTGGATGTACTGGGGGCGTTTGAAACCGTTGCAGATGATGTACAGGTCCTCCTTTTTCACCGAACCGTCCCGCTCCAGGGCCTGGATAAGGTCCAGATCATAGGCCGATGAAGTCTCCAGATGGATGTCGTTCTTGAGGGCCTCGTGCACCACGAAGGCGAACTGGGAACTCTTGGTGCAGTAGCTGTAATGGTATTCGCCCTGATAATCGGCCTTGGCCATGGCCACCTTGAACAGACGCTTGGCACGCTGGATCTGGGAGGAAATCTTGGGAAGGTACGTAATCTTGAGCGGAGTGCCGTACTTCTCGATGATATCCATGAGGTCGATGTCATTGAACAGCAGATTGCCGTCTGCCACCATAAATTCGTCCTGCGGGAAATCGAAGGTCTGGTCAATAAGGTCGATGTACTTGTTTTTCATCTTCTTGTCAGGTATAAAACGTACAAATATAAGTAAAAAGTATTACTTTTGTAAGAATGAAACGGGGAAATCGCATATCTGTGCTGATACTGGCGCTGGCCTTGGCGGGCTGCAGCACCACCAGTTCCCTCCCCGAAGGAGAATACCTGCTGCGCAAGGCCGATGTCAAGGTGAACGACAAATCCTTCAACGCCAGCAATTTAAGTTCCTATGTGGTCCAGAGGCCCAATTCCTATCTGCTGGGGCTGAATCCCCTGCTGTCCATCTACAACTGGGCCGGGGATTCCCAGACCGGGTTCGCCCGTTTCCTGCGCCGGCTGGGCACGGCGCCCGTTGTGTACGACGCCGCCAAGGTGGGCGAAAGCACCGACAACATGGCGCAGCACCTGGAGTACATGGGCTATTACGGTTCCAAAGTGGAAAGCGACGTCAACGTCAAGGGCCGCAAGGTCTACGTCACCTACTACGTCACCCTGGGCAAACGCTACACCATCAGCGCCATCGACTACCAGATTCCCACCTACGGCACTTTCCAGGAGGATTTCACGGCCGACCTTCCCAACACATCGCTCCACCAGGGGGACTTCCTGTCCGAGGAATCCCTGGAGGCCGAGGCCGACCGCAGCGCCCGCTATTTCCGCAACAAAGGCTACTACGGCTTCACCAAGGGCTTTTATTCCTTCGAGGCCGATACCCTCGCCCACGACGGCACCGCCCGCCTCAAGGCCGAAATCCGGGACTACGCCCTGGGCGACGACCCTTCATCGGCCCAGCCGCACCGGAAATACAGTATCGGCAAGGTGAGCATCGACTACCCCAAAGATCTCAAAATCCGCCACCGGGTCCTGGAAAACCTGAATCTGCTGCGCCCGGGGCAGCCTTACAGCGAGAAAGCCATCAACAACACCTACACCCGCTTCACCAACGTGAGCATGTTAAGCGGCGTGAACGTGAACGTCACCCCCTCCGCCGAGGACCAGGTAGACTGCAACATTTCCCTGCGCAATTCCGGCCTGCAGGGCTTCAAGACCAATCTGGAGGCTTCCGTGAACTCCACGGGCCTCATCGGCATTTCCCCCCAGCTCAGCTACTACCACAAGAACATCTTCCACGGCGGCGAAATCCTGAACCTGGGCCTCAAGGGCAACTTCCAGTTCCGGCCCTCCGACAAAGTCTCCTCCACGGAGGTGAGCGTTTCCACCAGCCTGCGCTTCCCCCGGTTCATCGGCCTGCCCAACAGCTTCTTCAAGGGCCCTTATATCCCGCATACAGACATCTCGCTGTCTTTCAATTACCAGAACCGGCCGGAATTCCGGCGCGGCGTCCTTGCGTCGGCCTTCACCTATAACGGACGCTTCAGCGAGCGCCTGTTCTACCAGTTCTCTCCTATCCGAGCCAACATCTCGCGCATCTTTGACATCAGCGACGATTTCCTGGTCTCCCTGGTCGACAATCCCTACCTGCTGCAGCTATACATGGACAGATTCGATATGGGCGTGAGCGGAATGCTGTACTATACCACCAATGCGGCTACCATTCCCACCACCCCCTACCATTATGTCCGTCTCAGCATGGACCTGGCCGGCAACGTACTCAGCCTGTTCAATCCCCTGCTGCCGGTAAACGAAGACGGGGAACACCTCATTTGGAAAACGCCCTATGCCCAGTACGTGCGCGCAGAACTCCAGCTGGGCAAGACTTTCCGTTTTGGCAGGCAAGACAAGCAAAGCCTGGCCCTGCGCTTCCTGATTGGCGCCGGTTTCGGTTACGGCAATTCCTCCTACCAGCCGCTGGACAAGATGTTCTACTGCGGCGGTTCCACCTCCATGCGCGGCTGGCAGGCCCGTACCCTGGGTCCCGGCACCAGCAAGCCCTATACGCAATACTTCGTCATTCCCACCCAGATTGGCGAAGCCAAGATAGAAGCCAACATCGAGTACCGTTTCCCGCTGTTCTGGAAGCTGGAAGGCGCCACCTTCATAGATGCCGGCAACATCTTTGATTTCGATGATTATCCCAACAGCACCTTCTCCCTGGAGGGCATCGGCCTGGACTGGGGACTGGGCCTTCGCTTGAACCTGGACTTTATCCTGCTGCGCCTGGATGCGGGCGCCCGCGTGCATGACCCCGCCCGCGACGCAGGAGACCGCTGGGTCCACCCCGGACAATGGTTCTCCGGCAGCAATATCGCCCTGCATTTCGGCGTGGGCTATCCGTTCTAGATAATGACCAATAACGAAATAAAATTCATCAAGTCCCTGTCACAGAAGAAGTTCCGCGACAGCAGCGGACTCTTTGTGGTAGAGGGGGAAAAGCTGGTGGCCGAGGCTCTGGCTTCCCGCTTCCAGGTAGAGAAAGTGTATCGGAAGACCGATATTGGCGAGGCAGCAATGGCCCGCATTTCGGGCCTTTCCTCCCCTTCTCCGGCCCTGGCGCTGGTGCGGCGGCCCGATGACCTGGACGCCGGCGAAATGCCCGCAAAAGGCCTGTTTCTGGCCCTGGACGGCATCCGGGACCCCGGGAACCTGGGGACCATCCTGCGCATCGCGGACTGGTTCGGGATAGACGACGTCTTCGCCTCGCCGGACACCGTGGACGTCTTCAACCCCAAGGTGGTGCAGGCCACCATGGGCGCCATTTTCCGTGTACGCTTCCACTATACGCCCATTCCGCAGCTGTGCCGGGCGGCCCTGCAAGCTGGCGGTAAAGTGTACGGCACCTTCCTGGACGGGGAAAACCTGTACCGGAAAACGCTGGATAACGGAAAATTAGCCCCTTCCGTCATTATTATAGGTAACGAAGCCGACGGCATCTCAAAAGAGACGGCCGCCTGTGTAAGCGACCGCCTCTTTATTCCTCCGTTCCCGACCGATGATCCGGGTTCCGAATCCCTCAACGCCGCGGTGGCCACGGCCGTCACTATCTCCGAATTTCGCAGACGACAGATCAAGTGACTCGGAGGCCTTCGGCCGACCCAGGGGGTCTGGGGGATTAGGCCCCCAGATGTGAAACAATTCTATTCAATGACGGCAGTCATTGAATGTGGATGAGCGCGTAATCGTTCTCCTTCACCTCCACCGTATACACAGTCTTGCCCGCCTTGACGCCCAGATAATCCAGGGCCTCGGGCGGAATGGTGATGGTGATTTCCTGCGTCTTGCCGAAGTTGGCCACCACCAGGTAGGCGGTGTAGCCTTCCGCGCGCATAAAGGCGAAATGGCGGTCCGGATTGAAGGACGGTCCCTGGCAATAGCACAGGTCAAAGGTCTTCCCGCTGGCAAATTCAGGATTCTTGGACCAGAACAGAATGTCTGAATAGCGTGCCAGCACGTGTTTGTCGGGTTTTTCCAGCGCAGGAACCTTGCAGCGGTCGAAGATGGAAGTGCGTCCGTCGCGGCCGCTGAAACCCTCGGCCTGCATTCCCCGCTCTCCACACTCCTGCCCGAAGTAGAGCATGAAGGGAGCGTCGTTCAGCAGCAGGGAAACCGCCAGGGCGGCAAAGCCCGCCTCCGGGGTGTGGCAGAAGAAGTCCGACGCCAGGCGCTGTTCGTCGTGGTTCTCCAGGAAATTGAGCATCCGGGGCTGCAAATCTCCCAGCGACTGCCAGCAGCCGGTGATGCTGCGGGCCGATGCATTGTTGCAGCAAACCGCCCGCAGGGTGTCGTAGAGGCCACTTTTGTCGTACAGCCAGTCAAAACCCACGTGCTCTGCGTACAGGCGGTATTTATCTCTCTCGTACACCTCGGCGATGAACTTCACCTGCGGATACTTCTTCTTCACGGAGGCGATGAGCCAGGTCATGAACGACGGCGGCACCAGTTCCACCATGTCGCAGCGGAATCCGTCCACGCCCTTGGCCGCCCAGAACAGCACGATGTCCAGCATCTTGTCCCAGGTCTTGGTGTGCGTCTCCCCATAGTTCAGTTTCACGGTCTCGTACCAGTCGTTGACCGTAGGGGCCGATGTGAACACGTTGCCGGACGCCCTGGCGGGGAATTCCTCATAGCCGTGGGCGTCCACGGGGAGGCGCAACGCCTCCCCAGGATAATAGTAAAAGTCGTTTTCCGGGGCCCAGTGCACGGATTTGTCGTCGTCGGTCCCGAAGTTCACGTTCTCCCGGGCCACGTGGTTGGGCACGTAGTCGATGATGACCTTGAGCCCGGCGGCGTGAATGCGGTCCACCAGGGCCTGAAATTCCTGCATGCGGGCGGCGGGATCGTCGGCCAGATAGGGATTCACGTCATAGTAGTCCGTGATGGCGTAAGGCGAACCGGCGTCTCCCTTCACCACCTTCTGGGGCTCGTTGCCCAGGCGGGTGGCATGGCGGATGACGCCCGTGCACCACACCCAGTCCATCCCCAGGGTATCTTTCAAATAATCCAGGCAGGCCTGGTCTATGGAGGAAAAGCGGCCGTTCCCCCACAGGCGGGGAAGCAGTTGATAAATCAGTTGTTTCATTATTCCAATAGTGCAAACTGTTCTTCCAGTACGTCGATGCGCCACTGCACCGCCTCTTTCATCTTGTCCACGGCCTCCTGGAAAGAGAGGTCTTCGTCGAAGTTCACGTGACCGTCGTTCTCGGCTTCGGCCATCGGATTGGGATAGCAGGGCCACATATCATGGTTGCGTTCCTCGGGCACCCGAATCCAGTCGGCCTGCTGGTCTATATAGTCCAACAGACTCTCAAAACGGGGTTTCAGCACTTTCCAGCGGGCTTTCAGACGGTTCCGGAAAGCCGGCTGCGGAAATAGCTGGAAATAATAAAGGGAACTCCGGATTTTCAAGTGGGGAACTTCGTCGGACTTGATGAAGGTGTTCCAGTCGAAGTCCCAGATGGGGCCGGCGTAGAAAACGCCGTCCCGGATATACATGAAGCAGCTCTTGGGATGGCGGGATTCCTTGTTGAAACACAGTTCGTGGACGATATACCAGTCACAGAAGGTATCCAGGTCCACCTTGCTGCGCCAGGTGTCGGTACCCATATGATAGATGGCGTCCTCCATGTCCTGCAAGGCGTTCAGGCACTCGTCCCTGAGGTAACTGATCCAGTAATACTGGGGGTAGTCGTCTTTGTCGGGGTACCGCACCGTTACGGGGACTTCCCCTTCCTGCCAGACACCACCTTGAAAATAATGGCACCAGGCATAGAAATCGGCTTCATTCTTGTCCGAAGTATCGAAACTGTAGAAATAGTCGGCCTTGAAATGCGAGCCTTCCACGCGTACCTTCTCCCCCAGCCAGTACAGCCCCTTGTACTCGAAACCATATTCCGGATAGTCGGGGTCGTTCATATACAGTTCCACGAAAATGCCGGAAGGCGTCCACTCCAGAGAGGTACGGCGCGCGGCTTCAAAGGCCACCTGGTTGCGCAGGAGGGTACGGTCCATCCAGTTGGCCAAGAGCACCCAGTGGCGGGTTTTTCCAGTTCCAATGAGGTTGGCTTTCTCCTTGAGTTTAAGCGCGTAAGGTTTCTTGGGGTAAGCACTCCAGCTGGAATTGCCGCGTCCCTTCACCTGGGCGCTGTCGGCTTCGAACACCAGGGTGTCCCGGCCCTGGATCCTGGCCACAATGCGGACCGAACAGGAATCGGTCCAGTAGTCCCGGGAGGTAATCTTCTGAGGCACGGTGATATACATCCGCGGAACGGAGTCCAGCTTCTCGGGAATGATGGACGGGCGTTCCACGGGAGTGACCTGCTCCGGTATAATGGTTTCCCGCTGACAAGCCATCATAAGAGAGCTTGCCAGCAGGAAAAAACATACCGGCCTTAGCAGGCGCATCTTACCAGTTCAGGATCTTCTTGAAGTCGTAGGCTTCGGGATCCTTCACATACTTCTTGGCGGCCTCGTAGTCGGCGGGCGTGATGAAGTGGCAGATGTGGTTGTAGTAGTTCTGGGCGGTGCCGCCGTCAATGGCCACGCGGCGCGGAGGAATCTTGCCTTCCTCGTTCTGCAGGTCCTTCAGGTACAGCGGATTGGCCTTGCCGAAAGCATCTACGTACACCATGCATCCAGTCTCGCCTTTGGCGAAGAGCTCGTAGGCGCCCATAGCCAGCTCCGTGCAGTAAGTGAGGTCGTAGGCGATGGGATCCTGGCAGCGGACATCGTAGCCAATCTCCACGGGACGGGTCTTCACCTTGAGGCCGATGGCCTTGAACTTCTTCTCCAGGATGTCGTTGAACAGGACGGCCTTGGAGATCTTGCCCAGTTCCGGATGACCATGCTCGTCGTAGGTCATGGAAACGCCGGCGTCCTTGATTTCCTGGGGATCCAGGTCATGGAAAACGCCTTCGGCCACCACCACGGTGCCGTAAGGGATACCCAGGATGTTGCGCTTGAGAATGCAGGACAGGGCCAGGTTCACAATCTTGTCCAGGGTGATGGTGGTCTTGTTGAACATCTCGGGGATGATGGTCATGGGGCAATGGGTGGCTTCGCCGATACCCAGGGCCAGGTGACCGGCGCTGCGGCCCATGGCGCTGATGATGAGCCAGTTGCCGCTGGTGCGGGCATCCTCATACACGGTGCGGGCCAGGTGGGCGCCCTCGTCCTTGGCGCTGTTGAAGCCGAAGGTAGGGGTGTTCATGGGCAACGGAAGGTCGTTGTCGATGGTCTTGGGCACGTGGATGTTCTTGATGGGATACTGCTTGGCCTCCAGGAACTTGGCAATGCGGTTGGCGGTGGAAGCGGTGTCGTCGCCGCCCACGGTCACCAGCAACTTGATGTTGTTCTCCTGGAAGAGGGCCAGGTTGAAGTTGTCTTCAAAATCTTTGTCGGTGGGTTTGAAACGGCTCATCTGCAGGTAGGAACCGCCGCGGTTGAAGTAAGCATCGGCCTTGAAAAAGTCGATGTCTTCGGTGCGGGGGGCCTTGGAGAAGAGGCCACTGTAACCGCCGTGCAGGCCGATTACGCGGTAACCGTTGGACAGGAATGTCTTGGCCACAGACATCACGACGGTGTTCATGCCCGGAGCAGGGCCGCCGCCACAGAGGATGATGATGGAATCTTTCATAATGGTGCTAATCGTTTATATATGTGTTGTTCTTGTTTGTCTTGTTGAAGATGACGAATTCGCTCATGAAGAAATTGAATCCGCCGCTGAAGCATAGGCCCAGCAGGTTGCACAGGACGGGTTCCAGCGTGCTGTCCTGCATCCAGTGCAGGGACACGAACAGGAAATGGAATCCCTGCATGGCAATCAGTTTAAGGAAATAGGCGCCGATACAGGCGGCGTTGTATGCAGCCAGATGGCGGAAGAAACTGCGGGTATTGTGCTGGGTGATGCGCTCTGTCCAGACAAAGAAATAGGCGATGCAGAAATTGGCGATAGCAGCCACCTCGAAGGAAATGGTAGGGGCAATCCAGAACGATCCCCAGTAATTCCCCCGGAAAGCGTACGTTGCCAGCACCCAGTGAAGCCCCAAGTCAATGACGGTTCCCACACTGCTTGTGACGACGAACATCGCAAACTTGCTCAGTAATTCTTTCCAGCTTCTGCGCATAGGTTGATTCAAGTTTACAAAGATACAAATTTTTGTTTTTGTCACAAAATTGGGCTAATTTAGCATTCAATAAGATGTGCTATGACCATGGAACCTGTCATTGAGCCCGTAAGCCGGGAAGCCCTCAAGGCCGAACTCACGCCCCAAACCCTCCTGCGCACCACCAACCGCGCAGGAAACGAACTGTATGTGGTGGGGCCCAAAGCCGTGAACGTGATCCGGGAGATCGGCCGGCTGCGGGAAATCGCCTTCCGCGCCGACGGCGGCGGAACGGGGAAAGCGCTGGATATCGACGAGTTCGACACAGACCCCGCCTTCGGCTACAGGCAGCTGGTCCTGTGGGACCCCGACGCACAGGAAATCATCGGCGGATACCGCTTCTGCATCTGCGACCAGGCCCTCTACAACCGGGAAGGACAGCCCGTGCTCACCTCCTCGCATATGTTCCAGTTTTCCAAGAAGTTCATCAAGGAATATCTCCCCTACACCCTGGAACTGGGCCGGAGTTTTGTTTCCATAGATTATCAGAGTTCCAAGTCCGGCGCCAAGAGCCTCTATGCCCTGGACAACCTGTTCGACGGTATCGCCGCCCTGGGCGTCCTTTACAAGAAACGCATCAAGTACTTCTTCGGCAAGGCCACTATCTACCGGGAATACCCTACCCAGGCCCGGGAACTGGTGATGTGCTTCCTTAAAAAGTACTTCGGCAAGGGGCATCGCCTCATCAAAATCCGCAAGGAAGTCAAACTGGACCGTTCCACGCGCCGGCGCTACTATCATCTGTTCAAGGGAAAGGATTTCAAGGAGGGTTACCGCATCCTCAAGGCCGAAATCCAGAAGATGGGCGTGTCCATTCCCCCGCTGGTGAATACCTATATGAACCTCTCCCCTTCCATGATTTACTTCGGCACGGGTATCAACGATGAATTCGGAGACGTCTTCGACTCCGGCATCCTGGTCACCTTCATGGATATGTATCCGGAGAAACGGGAGCGGCATTCCGCCACCTTCCTCAAGCAGGGTTGGAGACATATGCGCACGCTTTTGAGACGCTTTTCCAAGAAATAATTGTATATTTGTAGATTGTAAGATTGATTGAAGAGTGACTACAAGCAATGAATGAAGAGAAGAAACAAGCCAACCGGATTCAGACTTCCATCCTGAATCCCCTGGAGAAGAAGGTATTAGTGTATTTGGCAGAGAGGATGCCCGCCTGGGTCACCTCCGACATGCTCACCCTGGTAGGGTTCATCGGCGCGCTCATCATGGCCACCGGTTACAGCCTGTCCAACCTGAACCTGCACTGGCTGTGGCTGTCCTGCTTCGGCCTGTTCGTCAACTGGTTCGGAGATTCCCTGGACGGCAGCCTGGCCCGCGTGCGCCATACGCAGCGCAAGACCTACGGCTTTTTCATCGACCACAACGTGGACGTCATCAACGAGACCATCATGTTTATCGGCGTGGGCTGCAGTCCGCTGGTCAATATGAGTTTCGCCATGTTCGCCCTCATCGCCTACCTGATGCTCAGCATTTACGTGTACATCGACTGTCACTTGAAGGGCGAGATGCGCCTGTCCTACAGTGGTCTGGGCCCCACGGAGTTCCGTCTGATGCTCATCATCGTGAACATCTGCTTCATGTACATCCCCTGGCTTTCCACCTGGAAAAAGCCCATCACCCTGTTCCACAACGACTTCATGATCGGGCTTTTCGACTACATCGCCGTAGGCGCCGCCCTGCTCATCATATTCTTCTATCTGCGCGGTTTCTTCCGCGACAGGAAGTACTATGCCAAGATAGACCCGCCCAAGAATCAGGAATAAGCCCATGGTTATTACGCCCGAACAAGCCGCAGACCTTTCCCCTATTTTCGCCGGAAAACGGGGGAAACTTTTGTTCAAGCTGGGTCTCTGGCTCACCGGGATCGGCAAGGTGAACACGCTGCACCAGAGCGTGGAAGACATGGGCGTGGAACCCGGTCCGGACTTTGCCAAAAGCCTGCTGGACCAGTTGCAGGTGGACTTCCGCATAGGCCACCCGGAAAGGCTCAACCTTCCCGAAGGTCCTTTCATCGTCATCGCCAACCATTTCTACGGCCATCTGGACGGCATCTGCCTGGTAGATTTGCTGGGCCACGTGCGCCCCAAGACCAAGGTGATGGTGAACGAACTCCTTATGTGGATCCACGGCCTTGCGCCCAATTTCATTGCGGTAAGTCCCGTCACCAACGCCAGCAGTGGCACCACCGCAACCAGCATCAGCGGCGTAAGGAGCGCCCTGGCACAGCTGCACGGCGGGGAGCCCCTGGCTCTCTTCCCCTCCGGGGCCGTGGCCGATGTAAGGCCTCTCAAGGGCTGGATCCTGGAAGAGAGGGACTGGCAGGACGCCGCCATCCGCCTTATCCGGAAAGCCCGCGTTCCTATTGTGCCCATCCGTTTCTTTGACCGGAATTCCCGCTTCTACTACGCCCTGGGCCTCATCGATTACCGCTTGCGCTTTGTACGCCTGTTCCACGAACTGTTTAATAAAAAGGGTACGCATCCGGCCCTGAGCATTGGCGAGACCATCTCTGTGGCGCAGCAGGATGCCGTTTCGGAAGACCATTTCAAGGGATTCCTCCGGGACAGCGTCTACAAGATGCCCCTCCCCGAAACCTTTACGCTCCGTTCTGAATTATGGAAGTGAAAGTAGTTCTCCTCACCGGCGGCAGCAGCGGAATCGGCGCCGCCACCGCCCACATGCTGGCCAGCGCCGGCATGAAAGTGTACGCCGGCAGCCGCCGCGGCACCATCGACACGCCCCAGGAAGGCATCGTGCCCGTCAAGCTGGACGTGAACGACGCCGCCGCCACAGAGGCCGTGGTGGCCGATATCCTCTCCCGCGAGGGCCGGCTGGACGCCGTGGTCTGCAATGCCGGAAACGGCATCTTCGGGCCCGTGGAGGGCACGCTGGAGGAAGAGGCCCGCACCCAGTTCGAGACCACCTACTTCGGCTCTTTCAAGACCATCCAGGCCTGTCTGCCCATTTTCCGGAAGCAAGGCTTCGGCCGTATCATCACCATCACCTCCGTGATGGCCATCCTGCAGCTTCCCTTCCAGGGGTTCTATTCATCGGCCAAGGCGGCGCTCCTGTCGCTGTCCCAGTCCCTCTCCATGGAACTCAAGGGTTCCGGCATCCAGTGCTGCAGTATCCTGCCCGGCGACGTCGCCACCGGTTTCACCCAGGCCCGCCGCAAGAACAAGTGCGCCGAAGACCCGGCATCCCCTTACAAGGACGCCATGAAGAAAAACCTGGCCAAGATTGAGAAGGACGAGCTGGGAGGCATGTCCCCGGACGTGATCGCCCGCGCCGTCCTGCGCCAGCTGCGTAAGAAACATATGAGAGTACGCGTGATTCCGCGCATAGATTATAAAGCCGTGGCCCTCCTTGTCCGCATCCTGCCGGCATCCTGGGCCCTGGCACTGTTAAACGCCTTATACAGTTAAATGAGTAAACGTCTGACCATCCTGCTGCTACTGCTGCTCGGCGCCTTCACGGCCGCCGCGCAGAGCACTCGTGTGCGCGGGAAGGTCTACGACGCCGAAACCGGGGAAACCCTTCCGTTCGTGGGCGTTTACTTCGACGGGACCACCATCGGCATATCCACGGACCTGAACGGGTCCTACAGCCTGGAAACCCGCTCCCAGGAGGCCAAGGTGCTCACCGCCCAGATGATCGGCTATCTGCCCCAGTCCGTCACGGTGACGCGGGGCGCTTTCTCGGAGATTGATTTCCGCCTGGTGCCCGATCCCCGTCAGCTGGAGGCCGCCGTGGTGAAACCCGACGACCGCTACATCAAGTCCATCCTGCGCAAACTGGACCAGAGTCTCAAGGTGAACGACCCCGACCGCGGCCCGGACTGGAACTCGCGCATCTACTCCAAGATAGAGATGGACGTGACCAATATGGAGGATCTGCTGGCCCTTGGAGCTGTGGAGAATACCCTGGGATTCATCCGTCAGTACGCCGACACATCGGCCATCACCGGCAAGTCCTACATCCCGGCCATGATCTCGGAGAACGTGTCCGACATCTACCATTCCCAGAAGCCGGAGTTTATCCGGGAGGTTATGCGTGCCACCCGTATCTCCGGCCTGCCGGAAGACAACATCATCCGCACGTTTACGGGCTCCTACCTCCTCAAGACCAATTTCTACAGGCCCAGCATCGGTGTCTTCAACCTGGACATTCCCAACCCGGCGGCCGCCAGCTCCCATATCTTCTACAATTACTTCCTGGTGGACAGCTTGCAGGTGGAGGGCCGCAAGACCTATGTGCTGCGCTTCCATCCCAAGAAGCTGGTCACCTCCCCCACGCTGGACGGCGAAATGCAGATTGACGCCCAGGACTTCGGCATCCGAAGCGTGCACGCGGCCCTTTCCGTGGCTTCCAACGTGAACTGGATCCGTCACATCAACCTGGACATCGAGAATATGCGTACCCCGGAGGGCCGATGGTTCTACGCCGACGAACGCCTGTTCATCGACTTCTCCATCACGCTCAACGACAAGTCCAAGATGATTTCGGTCCTGGCCAACCGCAACATCCACTACGAGCCTCCGGTCTACGAGCCCGTGACGGACCGCGACGCCCTCACCTCCTCAGACCCTGTAGTGGCCCGGAATGTAGAGCACAGGGACAATGATTACTGGGACCAGGCCCGCCCGTATCCGCTCACGGAACGCGAGAAGGGCATTTACAAGATGGTGGACGAAATCAAGTCGCTGCCCGTCTACGACGTAGCGTTTGCCATCACCACCGCCATCACGCAGCAGTACATCCGCCTGGAAGACTGGAAGTTCGAGTATGGCCGATGGGCCCGTACCATCGTGCACAACGACACCGAGGGCCTGCGCCTGGCCGTGGGCGGACGCACCACCAAGTATTTCTCCACCTTCATCCGCCTGGGCGGTTACATCGCCTACGGCTTCAAGGACCACATGCCCAAATGGGAGCTCACCACGGAGTTCAATTTCAACCGGGAACGCCAGCAAATGCTTACGCTGGATTACAAGAAGGATTTCACGCAGCTGGGCAGCGGCACGGGCGTTTTCACGGCCCAGAACCTGTTCTCCTCCATCTTTGCCCGCAACCATGGCAATATGCAAAGCATGGTGCACTCCTTCCGGATTGCCTATGAGCATGAGTTCCATCCCAACGTGAACACGTACTTCGCATTTACCCGTTCCCGCATCTGGGGCAATGAGCACGTGCCGCTTTTCCGTGCGTCGGACGGCCTTCCGCAAGCCAGTTACACCACCAATGAATTGCACGCACAGCTGCGTCTTTCCTGGGAAGAGCGCGTCACCCGCAACTACTTCAAGAAGCGCTACCTCTTCACCAAGTATCCGGTCATTACCATGAACGTCATCGCCGGCATCCCCGGCATTTCACCGGAAGACGTCAAATACCTGCGGACGGAACTCATCATGAACTGGCGGGTTCCCGCCACGGCCATCGGCTTCGGGCGCTTCACCCTGGAAGGCGGCGCCATCTTTGGCAGCGTCCCCTATACCCTCCTCAAACTCCACGAGGGCAACCAGACCTTCTTCCTGGACCGCACGGCCTTCGCCTGCATGGACTACTATGAATTTGCATCGGACCGCTGGATATCCGGCTATTACGAGCATAACTTCAATGGTTTCTTCCTGGGCAAGATTCCGCTCATCAAGAAACTGGACCTGCGGGAAGTGGCCACCGTGCGCTTTGCCTGGGGCACCATATCCCCGCAGAACCAGCCCGGCCAGGCTCCTTTCTGGACTCCCCCGGGAACTATCAACACGCTCAGCAAGACCCCTTATGTAGAAGTGGGCGTGGGCATTTCCAATATCTTCCGTGTCCTTCGCGTAGACTGCTTCTGGCGTTTGACGCACCGGCGCCCGGAGGCCAAAAAGAATTTCACGGTCAATATTGGCTTCGATGTAGACTTTTAACCTTAACTATATAATGAAAAACCTTTTTCGGATTAAACTCTACCACGTAGAAGGCTACCGGGTTTACAACCACATGAATTACAAACCCGGAAGGATTGGTTTCTCCTTTATGATGGAAGGGGAAGCCCTGGTGGAAGTGGAAGGGAGGAATTACCTGATGAATCCCGGTCAGCTGCTGCTGGTACCCGGCGATAAGGAGATTATCGTCAAACACGTGAGCAACGCCGTAGGGTACGACGGCTCATTCGACATCGATTTCCTGAAAGACGCCTCTTACCCGGTCCTGCACAACCAGGAACCGTTGTTACAGAGCTTCTGGTTTGACGACGCCGTGTTCATGGCCGCCCTGTTCAAGCGTATGGACGCCGCCTTTGAAGACAAGGACTGGGCCTTCCTGCAGAGTGCAATGGACTTGATTCTGGGGCAGTTGCGCGGCCCTTCCCGCGTTGCCGTCATCCCCGAAAAATTCCTCCAGATGGTCTTCGAGCGGGACAAGGCGCCCATGAATGTGGCCGATTACGCCACCCTGTTGGGCGTTACCCCCAACTACCTGAACAAGACCGTCAAGAACCACACGCACCGCACGGCCATCGACTGGATAGAGATCGCCCGCTTGAATATGGCCAAGCAGTACCTGAAGGACCGGTCCCTCTCCATTGCCCAGATAGCAGAAAAGACCGGCCTTGTGGACCAGTCTTACTTCTCCCGTTTCTTCAAGAAAAAGACGGGGGTCACCCCCACTGAATTCCGGAACGGCCTCTAATAGAAGTTCACCTTCTGTTCCTGCTGCTGCACCGGCTGGGCAATATACTCGTAGTGCTTGATAGTAAGCAGCTTACCTTTTGCATTATAGGTATACTGCACTTTCTTGCGTCCAAATTCATTGTATTCGAACTTCTTGTAGGTCTGCAGGCGGTTGCGGCCGTCGTATACATATTCGGTGGCCACGCGGCCCTGGGCGTCACGTTCATAGCGCTTGCGCCATTTCTGGCCGTCGGTGCCGTACTCGATTTCTTCTATCTTCTGTCCTTCGGGATTGAATGTGGTCACGTGATCCAATGCCTTGTTGCCGCCCTTGGGATCTGTGTTCCACTCTTTGATCACAAGGTTCTTCTTGTCCAGTTTCTGTCCGGTTTCCTGGGCGAATGCCAGCATGGGAATCAGGAGGCACAGGGCTGCCAGCGAGAAAAGTCTGTTCATTTTACTATACCGATTATCGTTAATACTCCGTCTTTTACGGTGAACCGGATATCCATCTTATCGAAAACCATGCCATACACTTTATCCGGACTGTCCTGATAGGCGGGGCGGGGGTCCAGGGCTAAGACCTGGGCCAGAGCCTCCCGCTGGGTGGCATCCAGGGGCAGGTCCTCGGGGATAACCACCTGCAGGGTGGCCTCAGGCGCACCGCTCACGAAACCGGACCGGGCCTGGGGCCAGGCATCGGCATAAGGGATATAAGGTTTGATGTCGTAGATGGGGGTGCCGTCCATGAGATCGGCGCCCTGTACCAGCAGTTCCATGCCTTCCACCGCCAGCAGTTCCACGCAGGAAAGGCCCAGCGGATTGGGACGGAAGGGCGAACGGGTGGCCCATACGCCCATGGCGGTGTTGCCACCCATGCGGGGAGGCCGTACGGTGGGCTGCCACTCCCCTTTCGCAGGCTTGTTGCCGCTGAAGCCCCAGATGAGCCAGATGCGCTCGAAGCCCTCCAGGCCCCGCAGCGCTTCCTGCACCCTGTAGGGTTCCGTGAACACGATGCGGCCTTTTATGGCATTGGCCAGGGCGCTTTGCCGGGGAATGCCGAATTTAGAGCCGAAAGGGCCCTTGTAATAAGCTACAGGCTTGATATGGAGTTCGTCCGTCATGACAGGTATCGGCCGTGGCAGCGGCAGTAACGGAGACCGCTTCCGCAAGGGCAGGGATCGTCCGGCGCCACGTGCGGAATGGCAAAGCCCAGGGGCAGGAAGTCGGAATTCAGTTCCCCCGCATAGCCGTCGGAGATAGTAGGCTCCGGCATGGTCCAATGGGGATAGTCTTCCGTGCTTTCCGGGGCCGATGCCGATGTCGGTGCCGGGGTCTCCAGCATCCGTTTCTTATAGGATTCCACGTCCACCTTGCAAACACCTGCCACCTTGGCGCTGCGGCCGCAGAGGACCCATTTGGGAATGCTGTCGGCGTAATCGGCCACCATTTCACAGCAGGCGGCCCAGCTTTCGTCGTCCAACTCGGGATAGGCGGGGCTGTCGATGAGCGGCTGGAACAGGGCCTCGTTCACGCCTTCCGTGTACTGGGCCTCCATCCAGGTATCGTGTTCGGCCTTCACCAAGTCGAAGCCTTCATAGCCCAGTTTGCGGTACATCTGCTCCAGACGCATGCCCTCCAATGTACGCATACCCACGGTAAAATAGGGCGCACCAGCACCGGCCTCGTGGGCGTCATTGTCGTAATACTCGGCGAAACGGGTCTGCTTCAACTGCTCCCGCAGGGTGAAGATTTCATCTACATTCTCCACGCACGGGCTGCACACATAGTCTCCCCAGCGGTCCGTGTAACGGTACATTTTCACCAGGGGGCTCTGATGCAGCATCTTAGACAAGTGCTTGAAGTTACTTCCATATCTCCCTTCATACCAATTCATTACAAGGTCAATGAAGCGCTCCGTTGGCAGGATACCGTACAGGTTCAGATACCCCAGGCCGATGCGCTCCACGGCAAACTGGCCGTTGCGCTCCCCCACGTGCACCACCTTGTCCACCTCGGCGGCCACAATGTCGTACATTTCCCGGCTGATCCAAACCTTGTGATAGTTCTCGTCGGAGTCGTCGTACTGCACCAGGCCCGTCACCTCCAGCAGCGATGGATAATCGGCGAAATCCAGGTACTGCACTTTGTCGGGCCCGGCGTGCACCAGGTCCCGCAGGAGCCGGACATCACGTTCCATCAGATGCGACATCCACCTGCGCGGCTCCCCGCGCAAATAGCTGTCCATCTGCTCCACCAGCTGGGACTTCCGCAGCCGCGGACTCAGTTCCTGGCCCAACAGACTGGCCAGGTCCTCCAGCTCCGGCTTGCCAAAGCCATCCAGGATGGTATGTAATGTCCGCTCTTTCATAGGAAGTACAAAGATAATAATAATTCCCTTCAATCACGAGGACAAACAATCAAACGAGTTACAACGATTTTGTTTACAACAGAGAAATGGTTACCTTTGAAGCATGACCTATCTTTCAGAACAGATGCTTCGGCACGCAGACCCTGCCCAAGTGGAGGGCTTGGCGCGGTTCTTCAAAACCGGGCCCGGACAGTACGGCGATGGCGATAAGTTCCTGGGTATCAAGGTACCTGTAACGCGTTCCGTAGTGAAGGAATGCTGGAAGGAAACCTGCTTCAAGGACCTGGAAGAATGCATTTCCAGCGAGTACCACGAGATACGGCTGGCCGCACTGCTCACGCTGGTGGAAATCTTCAAGCACAAGAAGGCAAAGCGCCAGGAATGTGTAGATTTCTATCTGAATCACACGGCCTATATCAACAACTGGGACCTGGTAGACCTGTCCTGCTATCCCCTTTTAGGCGAATGGCTGCTGGACAAGGACCGCACGCTGCTGTATAATCTGGCCCGCAACGGAAAAACAATCTGGGAACAGCGTATAGGCATGGTTAGCACCATGACCTTCATCCGCCACGGACAGCTGGAAGACACCTTCGCCATTGCCGATATCCTCCTGCATCACCCCCACGACCTCATCCACAAGGCCGTAGGCTGGCTCTTGCGCGAAGCCGGCAAACGCGACAAAGCCGCGCTGGAAGCCTGGCTTATGCCCCGTTACCAAACCATGCCCCGCACCATGCTCCGCTATGCCATCGAAAAGTTCCCGGAAGAAGAGCGTAAACGTTATCTTGCCAAGTGATGAGAGTACTTTTTGTGTGTCATGGCAATATCTGCCGCAGCCCTATGGCGGAATTTATCCTGAAGGCATTGGTGAAAGCCAAAGGCCTTGAGAAACAGTACTTTATAGAATCCGCCGCAGTGTCCACCGAAGAAATCGGCAACCCCATTTACCCGCCGGCCAAACGATGCCTCACACAGCACGGCGTGCCGTTCGACAATACCAAACGCGCCCGGCAAGTCACCCGGGCCGATTATGACCGCTTCGACCGCATCATCTGCATGGACGCCTCCAACCTCCGCTGGATACGCCGCATCATCCCGGAAGACCCCCAGGGCAAAATCCATCTGCTCATGTCCTACACTGGCATCGGCCGCGACGTAGCCGACCCCTGGTACACCGGAGACTTCGAAGAAGCCTTCCAGGACATCCTGGAAGGCTGTGAAGCAATGCTGAAGTAAGTCCCACTACAGCGTGTCCTGGTATTTCAGGATGGGGTTGCGGGCGGCGGTGGTTTCGTCGGGGCGGGAGATGGGCGTGCAATGGGGCGCTTCGTGCAGCAGCATGGGATCGGCTGCGGCCTCATCGGCAATCTTGCGCATCACCTCGATGAACGCGTCGATGGTTTCCTTGCTCTCGGTTTCCGTGGGCTCTATCATCAGGGCCTGGTGGAACAGGAGCGGGAAATAGATGGTGGGCGCGTGAAAACCGTAGTCCAGCAGGCGCTTGGCCACATCCAGGGTGGTGGCACCGGGAACATCGTCGTGGGCACCGTCGTTGATGAGGCCGTCAAACACGAATTCGTGCTTGCACACGCCTTCAATGGGCAGTTTGTACTTGTCCTTGAGGCACTCTTTGATGTAATTGGCGCTTAACACCGCGTGCTGGCCCACTTCCTTCAGGTGCTGGTTACCCAGTGCCAGGATATAGGCATAGGCGCGCAGGATGACGCCGAAGTTGCCGTGGAAGCCGGACACCCGCAGACCGGGGATGCAGCCTTCCAGGTGCTTGGCGACACCCACGGGACCGGAACCCGGACCACCTCCGCCGTGCGGCGTGGAGAAGGTCTTGTGCAGGTTCAGGTGCATGATGTCGAAGCCCATGTCGCCGGGACGCACCACACCCATCAGCGGGTTCATGTTGGCGCCGTCGTAATACAGCAGGCCGCCGGCATCGTGAACCAGCTTGGCGATGGTCTTGATCTCCGTCTCGAACAGACCCAGCGTGTTGGGGTTGGTCATCATGATACCGGCGATGTCCGGACCCAGGAGCGGTTTCAGGGCCTCTACGTCGATGCGGCCATTCTCCAGGGACTTTACCTCCACCACTTCCAGGCCACAGACGGCAGCCGATGCAGGATTGGTGCCGTGCGCGCTGTCCGGGACGATCACCTTGGTGCGGGCGAAGTCTCCCCTGTTCATATGGTAGGTGCGCATGATCATCAGACCCGTGAGTTCACCGTGCGCGCCGGCGCAGGGATCCAGGGTGAAGGTATGCATGCCGGTGATGGCGGCCAGGGCCTTGTTCATCTCCTCATACACCTTGCAGGCACCCTGGGTAACGCTGGCGGGCATCAGCGGATGCAGGCCGGCGAAGCCCTGCAGGGCAGCCATCTCCTCGTTGATCTTGGGATTGTACTTCATGGTGCAGGAGCCCAGCGGATAGAAGCCGGTATCCACGCCGAAGTTCATCTGGGAGAGGTTGGTGTAATGGCGCACAACGTCCGGTTCGCTCACCTGCGGAAGCAGGAGCGGAGCCTCGCGGGCTACCTGAAGCGGAACTTCCGGTGCTTTAGGAAACTTATTCACTGGCAAGGAATAGCCGCAACGGCCTTCCTTGGAGAGTTCGAAGATGAGTTTGTCGTAATACTTCATAGCCTAGCCCTCCTTTACCACTTTGACCAGCTGGTCGATTTCTTCCTTGGTGCGTTTCTCAGTGACGCAGAAACTCACGTAGCCTTCCTCGGTTTCCAGGGCGGCGAAAAAGCCGGCCTGCTCCAGTTTGGCCTGGAGACCGCCCACTTTGGGTTTGAGCACAAACTCCTTCAGGAACGGCTTGCCGGGGAATACTTCCTCGAACTTACCTGTAGCCAGGAGCTCCTTATACAGGTAATGGGCTCCGTCGCTGGAGATCCGGTTTACCTCCTTAAGGCCTTTCGGACCCATCAGGGACAGGTAAATGGTGACCCACAGGGCCATCAGGCTCTCGTTGGAGCAGATATTGGACGTGGCTTTCTCGCGCTTGATGTGTTGTTCACGGGCCTGCAGGGTGAGCACAAACACGCGCCTCCCCTCCTTGTCCACGGTCTGGCCCACGATGCGGCCGGGCATCTTGCGCATATGGTCCTTCTTCACGGCCATAAAGCCCACGTAAGGGCCTCCGTAGCACAGCGGAAGTCCCAGGGGCTGTCCGTCTCCCACGGCGATATCGGCATCCCATCCGGCGGGCGTCTTCACCACGGCCAGGGCCGACGGGTCACAGTATTCCACCAGGATACCCTTTTCTCCGTGGATGGCATCGGCGAAGCCGCTGTGGTCTTCGATGATGCCGTAGCGGTTCACCGAAGGCACAATCACGCCGGCCACGTCGTCGGCAGCCAGTTCGGCCTGCAGAGCCTGCAGACTGGTCTGACCGTCAAGGGCGGGCAGATAGCCCAGCTCCACGCCGTGGAACTTGGCATAGGTCTCCACCACCTGGATCACGTGCGGCAGCAGGGTCTTGGACAGCAGCACACGGGTTTTCTTGCGCGTGCAGGCCACGGCCATCTTCATGGCTTCGGCCGCCGCGGTGGGGCCGTCGTACATGGAAGCGTTGGCCACATCCATCCCCGTGAGGGCGCAGATCATGCTCTGGTATTCAAAGATATAGCGCAGCGTACCCTGCGAAATCTCGCACTGGTAGGGCGTATACGCGGTAAGGAACTCGGAACGGGAACAGAGGTAAGGAATGACGGCGGGCGTATAATGGTCATACGCGCCGGCGCCCACAAACACCTTCAATTTGCCGTTCATCGCCTCCAGCGAGGCAAAGTAGTCACGGATTTCCTGCTCCGACAGGGCGTCGGGAAGGGCATAGGCGCCCTTTTTCAGGAATTCGGCGGGAACGTCGCTGTACAGGTCTTCCAGCTTCTTCACGCCAATCCGCTCCAGCATGGCCTTGATATCGGCCTCTGTATGCGGAAGATAGGAAAGCGCCGCCATATCTTACTCGCCGATGTGGGCTTTGTATGCGGCGGCGTCCATCAGGGCGTCCACCTGGGCAGGCAGGGACATCTCTACCTTGATGATCCAGGCGGCGTAAGCGTCCTCGTTCACCTTTTCGGGCGTGTCTTCCAGTTCGGCGTTCACGGCCACCACGGTGCCGGAAACGGGGCTGATGAGGTCCGATGCGGCCTTCACGCTTTCCAGGGCGCCGAATTCCTCGCCGGCCAGGACATCGTCGCCTTCCTCCGGGAGGTCCACATAGGTGATGTCACCCATTTCCTTCTGTGCATAATCAGAAACGCCGATAACGGCCACATTTCCTTCCACTTTCACCCATTCGTGCGACTCGCTGTACTTGAGTCCTTCTAAAATCTTAGACATAGTTTTGTATTATTTTTTGTAGTTTGTCTGATAAAAACGCTTTTTAACCACCTTACCGGGGAATACCTTCTTGCGGATATGGACCCACAGCGGGGTGTCCAGGGCGGCATAGGCCTTGTCCACCAGGGCAAAGCAGATGCTCTTGTCCAGGGAGATGGAGTGGTAACCGGTAGTGACCACGCCCACTTCCGTGCCGTCTTCCAGTTCCACGGGATAGCCGGCGCGCGGAATGGCGCTGTCTTCCAGCTCGATGCCCACCAGTTTCCGGGCCAGGTTACCGGCCTTCTGGTCCAGCAGGGCTTCCTTGCCGATAAAGTCCTTCTCGTACTTGCAGAACATACCCAGACCGGCCATTACGGGGCTGATTTCGGGGCTCAGTTCGTCCCCGTACAGCGGCAGGCCGGCCTCGAAGCGCAGGGTGTCCCGGCAGCCCAGGCCGCAGGGTTCCACGCCCGCCTTCAGGAGACGGTCCCAGATTTCCACGATGTTCTCCGGGGTGGTATACAGCTCAAAGCCGTCTTCCCCTGTATAACCGGTGCGGCTCAGAATCAGGCGCTCGCCGTTGTATTCAACGTCGCAGAAGGTGTAGAAGGCCAGATCGGCCGCTTCCTTATACCCCAGCACCTCGATGACGGTTTTCTCGGCCTCAGGCCCCTGCACGGCAATCTGGCCGATACGGGGAGACGCGTTGTCCAGCTTCACGTCGAAAGCCTTGGCCTGCTCCTGGATCCAGGCGAAATCCTTGTCGATGTTGGCGGCGTTCACCACCAGCAGGAAATGGTCGGCCAGGTATTCGCGGTACACCAGAAGGTCGTCCACGGTGCCGCCGTCGGGGTAGCACATCATCCCGTAAAGCACCTTTCCGGGCTCATAGCCGCGGATATCGTTGGTGAAGATGTAGTTGATGAAGGATTCGGCCTGCGGGCCCTTCACGAAGATTTCTCCCATGTGGGACACGTCGAACATACCCACGTGCTGACGCACGGCCAGGTGTTCCTGCGTGATGTTGCTGTACTGGATGGGCATCATAAACCCGGCGAAGGGGCTCATCTTGGCCTGCAGGGCCACGTGGGCGTGATACAGGCAGGTTTTCTGCAGCTGATCCAGCGGTATCTGAATGTCTGACATAGTTTGTAAGTTACAATTGTGCAGTTAAAAATCGGTATAATGCTATGTTTGTTTCCCTGTTAATGCGCAAGTCCTCCGGCGTGGCACCCTTTTCCGGGGTAAGTCCCCCGCAAATGTCCACCGCGGCCACTTGCACCGGCCCTTCCAGCAACTGCCCCAGGATGCCTTCCACCTGTTCCAGCGTATGGCTCCCCTGGCTCCAGTCCGTACGGGCCCATTCCCTTCCCATGATGTCCTTGTCCAGCGACACGTACACCCGCTCTCCCCTCCTTTCCTCCAGCCATCCGGCCGGAATCCCTTCCCCGCATCCTTCCGGGCCGATGGAGAGCACCGAGCGCAGCAGCCCGTTCTCCTCCTGCATGGCCTTCACCCAACTGCCGCAACTGAGCACCCCGCCGAACGCCGGCTCCTGGTTGTCTGGATGGTGGTCCATCAGCACCAGGTGAAAAGGCTCCTTTTCCCGCAGCGCCAACAGGTGGGACACGTAATGATAATCCCCGCTGTCTATCCACCGGACCCGGGGCATCACCTCCGGCAAACCGGCCAGAATCTGCTCCCGCGCAACATCGTCACAATAACAGTTGGTCCCCTCCATTTCCTTCCAGTTCAGGCAGGTGACAGACCCCTCCTGATCCTTCAGCCAAGCGAGGAAATCCTCTGCCTCCAGCATACCGGAAAAATCTGTTATGAGGACATCAATCATCTCTCAAAGATAGGCATTTTTAAGATAGAAAGCAACACAATCCCCACGAATGGCCAATAAATAAGAACTTCTTGTTTACATCTGTATAATTCATTGATTTTCTTGCCACGAAACATTTCTGTTTATTACTGTAACATTTTTGTTAATATCGTTTTACAATAAATAATAACCTGTTGTATATGCAGGAATTTTCCTATCTTTGCAAGCGTTATGGCAGAAAGCAACTTCATAGACTACGTCCGGATCTTCTGTGCCAGCGGGCACGGGGGGGCCGGTAGCGCCCACCTACACCGGGCCAAGTATGTTCCCAAGGGAGGTCCCGACGGCGGCGACGGCGGCCGGGGCGGACACATCATCCTCAAAGTGAACCCGCAGTTATGGACCCTCATTCACCTGCGTTACCGCAAGGTGGTGAAGGCCGAAAACGGCGGCAACGGAGCCGAGGCCCTCAAGCGCGGCAAGAACGGCCAGGACATTGTGCTGGAAGTGCCGCAGGGCGTGGTGGTGAAGGATGCTGAAACCGAAGAGGTAATCACCGAGCTGGTAGAACCCGGTCAGGAGTACATCCTGTGCCCCGGCGGCAAGGGCGGTTGGGGCAACGACCACTTCAAGAGTGCCACCAACCAGACGCCGCGATACGCCCAGCCCGGGGAGGAAGGCGTGGAAGGCTGGTTCATCCTGGAGCTGAAAGTACTGGCCGACGTAGGCCTGGTAGGCTTCCCCAACGCCGGCAAGAGCACGCTGCTGGCCGCTATCACATCGGCCAAACCGAAAATCGCCAATTACGCGTTCACTACCCTGGAGCCCAACCTGGGCATCGTGCGCTACTACGACGACCGTTCCTTCGTGATGGCCGATATCCCCGGCATCATCGAGGGCGCGCATGAGGGAAAGGGTATCGGCATGCGCTTCCTGCGTCACATCGAGCGCAACGCCGTGCTGCTATTTATGGTAGCAGCCGACGAACCGGACGTGACCAAAGGCTACAAGGTGCTGCTGAACGAGCTCAAGGAATACAATCCCGAACTGCTGGTGAAGGACCGCGTGCTGGCCGTGACCAAGACAGACCTCATCGACGAGAAAGAGCGTGCCAAGATAGAGAAGAAACTGCCCAAGGACATTCCACACGTGTTTATTTCCTCGGTGGCGGGTATCGGCCTCAATGAACTGAAAGAAGAACTCTGGAAAGCCCTGAATCCGTGAACGTCTGGGACACCATAGTCCGGTGGGACAAGAGCGCCACGCTATGGCTGAACAATCTGTCGGATCCTTCCACGGACGGTTTCTGGTGGGTGCTCTCCGACGTAGGCACATGGGTCCCCGTATACATTGTCATAGCCATTCTCATGATCTGGCGCCTGGGCTGGAAAAAGGGCCTGGGCGTGGTTCTGTCCGTAGTACTTACCGTGTTGCTGGTAGACCAGGGCGCCAATCTGGTCAAATCAAGCGTAGCGCGTTTCCGCCCCTGCTATGACAATTGGATGATCATGGAAGGCCTGCGGCTTCCGTACGGCATCCTGAGTACCGGGAAATACGGCTTTTTCAGCGCCCATGCGGGCAACTGCTTCGGTTTTGCCATGGCTTCTTATCTGGGGCTCCATTGGTACCGCCAAGGGCGCATGGCCTCCGTCTACGGCGCCTGCGTCTTCTGCTGGGCCACGCTGGTGAGTATCAGCCGCATACTGATGGGCGCCCATTTCTTGGGCGACGTCATCACAGGTGCCGTCGTAGGCCTGGGAATTGGCTTCCTCTGCGCCTGGCTGGCAAAGAAAATCGTAACTAAAGAGAAGGAATAACCTTTTCCATCCGCGTTCCGCGGGAACCTTTCACCAAAACAGTACACCCTTCCAGCGGATGCTGCTGCAGGAAAGCCGCCAGGTCATCGGAAGTGGCGAAGGTGGGAATGCCCGTTCCCTCGGCCGCTTTGGCGAACTCCTCCCCTACCAGGAAGGCTTCCTGGCCCTTCAGCCGTTCCACCACCTTGGCGTGTTCCGCTGCGGATTCAGCGCCCAGTTCCCGCATATCGCCCAGCAGAGCCACTTTTCGGCCCGTGCAAAGCGCCAGATTGTCCAGGGCTACGGCCATGGAGGAAGGATTGGCGTTGTAGGCGTCCACAATCACGGTATTGCGCGCCGTCTTCTGCAGCTGGGAACGGTTGTTGGACGGCACATAGGCCTCCACGGCCGCGCGGGCCGCCGCTTCCGGCACTTCGAAGAACCAGCCAATCTTGAGGGCGGCCAGCACGTTATTCGCATTGTAGGCCCCCACCAGGGAAGTATTAAGCACATAGCCATCCGGGAACCGCAGCCGCAGGAAAGGATTGTCGGCCGATGAAGGCAGCAACTCCACCCCCTCCATGCCGTAAGGGATGCGGGCCATTTCGCGGTCCCAGAGCATCTCCTGCAGCACGGCGTCGTCGGCGTTGGCAAAGGCGATACCCTCGTGCTCCTTCAGATAGTCGTACAGCAGGCCCTTGGCGTGTTTCACGCCCTCGAAGCTGCCGAAACCCAGCAGGTGCGCCTTTCCCACGTTGGTGATGAGCCCGTGCGTGGGCTGCGCCACCGCCAGCAGGGGTTTCAGGTCCTCCGGATGGCTGGCGCCCATCTCGATGATGGCAATCTGGGTGTCGGCGTTGATTTTGAGCACGCTAAGCGGCACGCCGATGTCATTGTTCAGGTTCCCCTCCGTGGCCGTCACGCAGTATTTGGCCGATAAAACCGCCTTGATCAGCTCCTTGGTGGTAGTTTTGCCGTTGGTACCCGTTAAGCCGATGACCGGGATGTCAAACTGCTGCCGGTGGTAAGCCGCCAGCTGCTGGAGCGCCGCCAGGGTGTCCGGCACCTTGATGAGGCGTTCATCGGCCGCCTCCACCGTTTCGTTCACCACGGCATAGGCTGCGCCGGCCTCCAGGGCCTGCAGCGCAAAGCTGTTTCCGTCGAAATTCTCCCCTTTCAAGGCCACAAACAACTGGCCTTTCTGAATGGTACGGGTATCTGTATTGAGCCCTGCGCACTGCAGGTAAATCTGATATAAGTCTTTGATATTCATTTCTTTCCTGTACTTCCAAAACCACCGGCGCCCCGTTCGGTGGCGTCCAGTTCATCCACGGGCTCCCATTCCACCTGTTCGTGGCGGGCAATCACCATCTGGGCAATGCGCTCTCCCGGCACCACCTCGAAGGGCTGGTCCGACAGGTTCACCAGAATCACGCGGATCTCGCCCCGGTAGTCGGCGTCTATGGTACCCGGCGTATTGAGCACGGTGACGCCGTGTTTGGCCGCCAGGCCGCTGCGGGGACGCACCTGCGCCTCGTAACCCGCCGGCAACGCAATGTACAGTCCGGTGGGAATCATCGCCCGCTGCAGGGGTTTCAGCAGAACGGGTTCTTCCAGGGAGGCACGGAGGTCCAGGCCGGCACTCTGCGGCGTGGCGTAAGCCGGGCAGGGATAGGGCGAACGGTTGACAATCTTTACTTGAAGCATTGGTTTATTTAGGGGCTTTAATATACAGAACTACAGCTATTATCGCGTATAGCGCATTAGGCATCCATACCGCCACCTGGGCCGGCAGGGTGTCCGTGACCACAAACATTTCGCTGAACTGCATGAACAGGATGTAAGAGAAGCCCAGCGCCGTTCCGGCCGCCAGGTTCCAGCCCATCCCTCCCCTCTTCTTTTTGGTACAGAGGGACAATCCTATAATGGTAAGGATAAAGGCCGATACCGGCAGCGAGAAGCGGTTGTGCTTCTCGATGAGACTCATGTTCACCGACGCGTCTCCGCGCATGGTCTGCGTCTCGATGAGTTCGTTCAGTTCCCGCTGGTTCAGCTGTTGGATGGTATAACGGTTGCGGAAGAAGTCCTCCCGCGTCATACTGAGCACCGTATCCAGCTGACGGCCGCTGCGGATGTGGTCGTTCAGGCCTTCGTCGTAGTCCCGGATGAAGTAGTTGCGCAGTTTCCAAACACCGCTCACGGTGTCGTACTGGGCGCTTTCGGCCGTGAGCTTGGAGTTCAGGCGGCCGCCGGAAAGGTCTTCCAGCGTGAAATTATAGGCCGTGTTGTTATAGGCGCTGAAGCTTTCGAAATACACGAAATGGTCATTCTCCAGCTTGTAATGCATATCGTGCCCCATCTTCACCTTCCGGTACGGGTTGTACTTCTGTTCAAACTGCACACGTATGGCGTTGGCCGGTGGCAGGATGTACATGCCCATCACCAGGGAGAAGACCGCGATAAGGGCGGCCGAAAGGATATAGGGCCTCACCAGCCGATGGTAACTGATGCCGGAAGACAGGATAGCCACGATTTCCGAGTCCTGGGTCATCTTCGAAGTGAAGAAAATCACCGTGAGGAACACGAACATGGGCGAATACTGGTTCATGAAGAACGGCACGAAGTTCAGGTAGTAGTCAAACGCAATTTCACGGATGGGGACCTCTTTGCGCACGAAATCGTCGATCTTCTCGCTGATGTCGAAGATGATGATGAGGACCGCCAGGAACAGCAGCGACATAAAGAATGTCACCACAAACTTACGGATGATATACCAGTCCAGCCGTTTGATCATAGACGCTGCATCAGTTTAGGAACGGTTGCGTTCTTCCAGGCCAGGAAATCCCCGGCCAGGATGTGTTCCCGGGCCACCCGCACCAGTTCCAGGTAAAACGCCAGGTTGTGTTCCGTAGCCACCATGGCGGCGAACATCTCCTTGGCGATGAACAGGTGATGGATATAGGCCCGTGTATAGTAGCTGTCTACAAAAGACGTACCCAGAGGGTCCAGGGGGCCGAAATCATCGGTCCACTTGGCGTTGCGCATGTTCATGATGCCGTCCCAGGTGAAGAGCATGCCGTTACGGCCGTTGCGGGTGGGCATCACGCAGTCGAACATATCGATGCCGCGGGCGATGCCTTCCAGGATGTTGGCCGGCGTGCCTACGCCCATCAGGTAGCGGGGCTTGTCCTGCGGCAGCAGCGGGCAGGTGACCTCCAGCATCTCGTACATCTTCTCCGTGGGCTCCCCTACCGCCAGGCCGCCTACGGCATAGCCGCCGCGGTTGGCGTTGTCCAGTTTGAGGGCGTGCTCCACTGCCTGCTGGCGAAGGTCCGGGTACACGCAGCCCTGGATGATGGGGAACATGGTCTGGGAATAGCCGTAGAGGGGCTGCGTCTCATCAAAATGCCTGGCGAAGCGCTCCAGCCAGCCCTGCGTGAGTTTCAGAGACTTGGCGGCATAGCGGTAATCCGCGTCTCCCGGGCAGCACTCGTCCAGGGCCATGATGATATCGGCCCCGATGATGCGCTGCGTGTCCACGTTGTTCTCAGGGGTGAAGATGTGCTTGCTGCCGTCTATGTGCGAGGAGAATTTGCACCCTTCCTCCGTGAGTTTGCGGATGGGCGCCAGAGAAAACACCTGGAAACCGCCGCTGTCCGTGAGGATGGGCCTGTCCCAATGCTCGAACTTATGCAAGCCGCCGGCTTTGTACAGGGTGTCCAGGCCGGGCCGGAGGTACAGGTGATAGGTGTTGCCCAGGATGATCTGGGCCTTCACATCGGCCTTCAAGTCCTTGTGGTAGACGCCCTTGACAGAGCCCACCGTGCCTACGGGCATGAAGATGGGGGTCTGGATTTCCCCGTGGTCCGTGGAAAGCACCCCCGCCCGCGCGGCGGACTGGGGATCTTGGGCTATGCGTGTGAAGTGGGACATCTTCTTCTTAAATAACGTACAAAAATACGGAAAATTTTGTACATTTGTAAGACTGAATATACAATAACACACTCATACCATGCAAATCAAGATTAAACCCGTCACCTTCAAGCTAATCCTGATGCTTTTCCTGGAATTCGCCGTGTGGGGCGCCTACCTTACGTCCCTGGGCCGTTATCTGGGTAACATCGGCCTTGGTTCCCAAATCAAATGGTTCTTCGCCATGCAGGGCATCGTTTCCATCTTTATGCCCACCCTTATGGGTATCCTGGCCGACAAGAAGATGGAGGCCCAGAAGGTGCTGTCCATGTGCCACGGTTTCGCAGGCCTGTTCATGGCCGGTGCCGGCGTGTACTGCATGATGATGGGAGACCAGATCCAGTTCGCTCCCCTGTTCATCCTCTACAGCCTGTCCGTCGCCTTCTTCATGCCCACCATCGCGCTGGTCAACTCCGTTTCTTATAACGCCATGGCCAAGGAAGGAATGGATCCCGTGAAGGAATTCCCGCCCATCCGCGTATTTGGCACCATCGGTTTCATCTGCAGCATGCTGCTCACCAACTTCCTCACCATCGACGGTCTGCGCATGCAGGAGAGCTACACTCAGCTCATTTCCTCCGGCATCCTGTCCCTCATCCTGTGCGGCTACGCCCTCACCATGCCGGCCTGTCCCATTGACAAGACCAAGAAGAGCGAGACGCTGGCCGATGCCTTCGGCCTCAAGGCCTTCACCCTGTTCAAGGACGGCCAGTTCGCCATCTTCTTCATCTTCTCCATGCTCCTGGGCGCATCCCTTCAGATTACCAACGGTTACGCCAACACGTTCCTGGGCTCTTTCGCTGCAGATCCCGCGCTGGCCAACACCTTCGCCGTGAAGAACTCCAACGCCCTCATCGCCATCTCACAGGCTTCGGAAACCCTCTGCATCCTGCTTATCCCGTTTGCCATGAAGAAGTTCGGCATCAAGAACGTGATGCTCATCGCCATGTTCGCCTGGGTGTTCCGTTTCGCCTTCTTCGGCCTGGGCAACCCCGCCATGCCGGGCGTACTGCTGTTCATCCTCAGCTGCATCGTCTACGGTTTCGCCTTCGACTTCTTTAACATCTCCGGTTCCCTGTACGTGGAGCAGAACGCCGCCGAGGACATCCGCTCCAGCGCCCAGGGCCTGTTCATGATGATGACCAACGGCTTCGGCGCCACCATCGGCACCCTGGCCGCCGGCGCCGTGGTAGACGCCTGCGACGTGTTCAACACACCTTCCAACTGGCCCACCGCCTGGTACATTTTCGCCGGCTACGCCTTTGTGGTAGGCGTCCTCTTCTGGATTCTCTTCAAAGACCCCCAGAAACAGGCCAAAGCCGCGAAGAAGTAAGCGCTCATCACACTGAATCATCAACCCCCTCCCCCAGATAGGAAAGTTTCCTGATGCGGGTGGGGGTTAATACGTAGCGGATGTCCAGACAGGTATAGACATAGTGTTTGCGATACCGGTACATGGAGGTAAAGTAGTTCACGTTAAAGCCCATATGCTCCAGAGAGACGCGGTCCAGTTGGGTGATGCCCACTCTCAGGAGTCTGTCCAGCACGTCCCGGTTATTGTTCAGGATGCGCAGGACGCGTTTGATTTCTTTTTCACGGGCCGGATAGCGCAGACGGTTGTGCCACAGGTTCTTGCAGGTCACGCTGCAGAAGCGGCGGTCTACCCTTCCGTATACAAGGAGTTTCCCGCACTGCGGGCATCGGGCTTCGTTGTTTTCTTCCATGTCCCCAAAGATGGCATTTGAGTGCCGTTATTCCAAGCATCTGCTAAAACAAACCGCATTTTTTAACGTTTTGACGGATACCCTCAAAAGATGCATCCTGCAATAAAATGCAGGGTCCCCCGTTTTTTTGCAGGATTCTCCCTGCAAAACAGATAAAATACCTGTCCAAACAGAAAAATCTGCACCTCAGAGCCCCAGGAGGCGATTTTTTCCCAAAAACGCATATTTACTTTGCACCTGGCCGGGAACGGTAGCGCGCACCGCCTTCCCGGATTTTGTTCAACGTAAATACTAGCGAAATGGAATTTCTCAACAAAATCGAGATCAGGGGCGTAGTCGGCCGCGCCGACATCAACTCCTACAACGGCAATCAAGTGTGCAATTTCTCCGTGGTCACCGAGGCTTCGGCCGTAGACCGCGCCGGCAACTCTACGGTAGAGCCCACCTGGTTCAACGTGTCCGCCTGGAGCGGCGTGAAAGGCCTGGATGACCTCACCCTTATCCAAAAAGGCGGATGGGTGCGCGTCGTTGGGCGCCTGCGCGTACGTAAATGGGTGTCCCAGGACAACGAAGAGCGCAGTTCCATCGAGATTCCGGCCCGTCTGGTGGAGGTCATCCCCCGGGGAGAGGACCTGGAACCCATGCAGCCTCAACGCGACTATTAATCTTACGAAGCCATGAAGCGGATCCTTCTGTCACTGTTCCTGCTGGGCGCCGCCCTCCCCCTGGCCGCCCAGCGTTTTTCCGTGGGAACCAACGCCGTGGACTGGCTGTCCCTGGGCACCCTGAACCTGGAAGCCTCGGCAGCCGTGTCCCAGCGGTACTCCATTCACGTGGGGGCCGAACTGAACCCCTGGACCTTTGCTGCCGGGAATCCCGAGAAACAGCTGCAAATGCGGCAGAATTCCTACTGGGGAGGCCTGCGCCTGTGGCCCTGGCACGTCTATTCCGGCTGGTGGATGGGGGCCGACCTTCGCTACACCGTGTATAACGGAGGCGGTATCCTGAAACGGGAAACGGAAGAAGGAGACGCCTATGGCATGGGGCTTTGGGGCGGTTACTCCATCATGCTCAACGAACTGTGGAACCTGGACCTGGGGCTGGGCTTCTGGGGAGGATACAAGAAGTACACCCGCTATGCCTGTCCCCTGTGCGGGGTTGTCACGGACCAGGGCGAACGCGCCTTCATCCTGCCCGACGCCCGGATCGCCATCCAGCTCATCTTCTGAACATTATGAGACAGGAAACCACCGTCATCACGTCCATCCTGCTGCTGGCGCTGCTTCTGGCGGCCTGCGGCCCCACCCGGCTGCAAAGCATCCAGAAGCGGCAGCTGGCCGCTTCCCTGGCCCTTTCCCGGGGCGAGCTGGCCGAAGAGCGCAAGGTGATTGCATCGGCCAGGAGGGACACCATCACCGTCACCGGCGAGGACGGGCAGCAGCTCATCCTGATGAACGCCATCAAGGACGAGGATTCCGGCGAGATGGTGGCGCACGATGTCATCAACGCCGCCGTCATCACCGCCCGCTTCCGCAATGTGGCCGAGCGCCACGGACGCATCGACCTCCGCTTCGAGGTTATCGTACCCCAGGAGATGATGGACACCCGCTGGCAGCTGCGCTTCTACCCGGACATGTTCATCCTGGAGGACAGCGTGCGGCTGGAGCCCGTCATCATCACGGGAAGCGACTTCCGCAAGGCCCAGATCCGCGGTTACGAACTGTACGACAAGTACCTGCGCTCCATCATCACGGACACCACCGCCTTCATCGACTGGCGCAACCTGAACATCTGGATTGCCCGCAACATGCCGGACCTGTACAAGTACCGCAACGACACCTCCTACGTGGATTTGGCCGATTTCCACTCCTTCTACGGTCCCACCCAGGCCGATGCCATCCGCGAGTACACCTACTGGCACCGCCGGCACTACCATGAGCGCCGATGGCACCAGCGCGGGGAAAAATTCCGCGAGCTGGTGAAGGCTCCCATCCAGAAGGAAGGCATCCGCCTGGATACCGTCCTCAGGGACATCGACGGCAACTTCGTCTACCAGTACACCCAGTCCATCAAAACCCGTCCCCGTCTCCGCAAAGTGGATATCATCCTGTCCGGAGACATCTACGAGCAGGACCAGCGGCTGTACACGATGCCGCGCAGCGAGCCCCTCACCTTCTATATCAGTTCCCTGTCGGCCTTCGTGGACGGAAGCGAGCGTTACCTGACGCGTGTGCTGGAGCGCCGCGCCGCCGCCAACACCGCCTGCTACGTGGAGTTCCGGGAGGGAAAATGGGACATCGAACCGGACCTGGGGCACAACCGGGAGGAAATGGGCCGCATCCGCGGCAACATCCGGGAACTGCTGCAGAACGAGACTTTCGACGTAGATTCCATCCTGATATCGGCCTATGCGTCCCCGGAGGGAAAACTGCGCAGCAACGCCGCCCTTTCGCGGCAGAGAGCCCGCTCGGTGGCCGATTTCTTCGACGACTATGTGAGCCGGTACCGGGATTCCGTGCGCCGCAACAGCTTCACCGTCACGGTGGACGACCGCGGACGGGAGAAGACGGGCCGGGAGGAAATGGCCGATATCCCCTTCGTCTCCCGCAGCAACGGAGAGAACTGGGAGATGCTCTCGTTCCTGGTGGACACCGACTCCCTGCTCACATCGGCCCAGAAGAACAACTACATGCAGATGCTGGAGATAGCCGATGAAGACGCGCGGGAGGAAGCCCTTGCCCGGCAGGATTACTACCCCTATCTGCGCCGGGAGCTGTATCCCCGCCTGAGGACCGTCCGCTTCGACTTTTTCCTGCACCGGAAAGGCATGATCAAGGACACCGTGCATACTACGGAACTGGACACCGTCTATATGAAAGGCATCCACTATCTGAAAGAGCGAGAGTACGAGCAGGCGCTCACCTGCCTCAAAGACTACAAAGACTACAACACGGCCATCGCCTACCTGTCGCTGGATTACAACGCATCGGCCCTGGCCATCCTCAAGGACCTGCCGCGAACGCCTCAGGTGAACTATATGCTGGCCTTGCTGTATGCCCGGCGGGAAGACGACCAGAAGGCCGTGCAGTACTACCTGGACGCGTGCCGGGAAGAACGAGCCTACGTCTTCCGCGGCAACCTGGACCCCGAAATCTACGTCCTCATCCAGCGCTACGGCCTGAACCGGGACGACGACACTGAACTCTAAACCCCTTTAATACCATCATTATGAAAAAACACATTTCTTTCCTCTGTGCTGCCGCCGGCCTGCTGGCCCTCGTCTCCTGCAGCAGAACCCCCGTGGATGAGCCCGCAGGGCTTGCTCCCACCGTACCCCTCACCGTAACCATCGGCCCCGAGGCCGCCACAAAATCGGCCTTCTCGGAGCGGAAGGACTTCCAGATCAGCTCCGTCCAGGTCATCGTCTTCGACGGCCAGAACAAGATGGAGACCGACTACTTCACCGAAGTGACGCCCGTGAACAATACCGTGTCTGTGGACATCGCCACCTTCACCGGCCCCAAGAACGTGTATGCCCTTATCAACCACGAAAGACTCACCCTGCGCAAAGACATGCTGATGGCCGCCTTCGAGAACACACTGAGCGACCTCAACGAGAACAGCCCCACCAAACTGGTGATGGTGGGCAGGAACCAGATCGTGGTGGAGGAATATGACAAAAACAAGAATTCCAGCGCGGCGCCCCAGCAGCTGAACATCTACGTCAAGCGCCTGGCGGCCATGGTGGTGCTGGACAAGGTAAAGGTGGACTTCACCGGGACATCCCTGGAAGGCGCCACGTTCACCATCAAGGAGATGTACCTGAAGAACGTGGTGGGCAAATGCTACCTGGGCCTGGACGGCTATACGAAGGATTCCAAGAGCACCGTAGCGCCCTATCCCCTGGAAGAGGATGAGAACAGCGACGTGAGCAACTGGTACAACGTGATTACCAAACAGGCCACCGGAGCGCCCGCCGTAACGGTGGACAGCCAGGAGATAGCCCTTCCCAACGTGTCCGGCGGGGACGGAAACAACGTATACCGCTGCTTCTTCGCTTATCCCAATCTGACCGACACGGACTCCCACGCCGCGTACGACCCCTCCAGCCCGGACAGTTTCGTGGCACGCAACACGCGCCTGGTCATCAAGGCGTTCGTGTCCAAGTCCTCCGTCATCGAAGGCACCGGCACCTATACCTATTATGTATTCGACCTCCCCATGCTGAAGGCCAACCATGTGTACCACGTGAGCAAGATCCAGATTACCATGTTAGGCAAGGACAACGACAACTCCGACGACAACCTGCAGGCCGGTAAGCTGCACCCCGTCATCACCGTGGACGACTGGACCGACACCACCGCGCTGGAGTTCGAATTCTAAACCGCTGGGGTATGAAACGGTTGTCTGTCATATTGGCGCTGGCGCTCACTGTAGTCTCCTGCCGGGGCATCGTGCTGGAAGACCGCCTGGAATGCCCCAGTTTCCTCTTTTTCGAAGTGTCCAACCCGGAACATTTCCAACCTTACGAAAAGGTCTTCACCACCGTGTGCAGCCATCCCGCCGGGGGACTCATCTCCTCGGAGTCCCCTTCCCTGCGCTCCATCCAGAACAAGGATTTCTACGTAGAGGTGCGCAGCACCGAGGCCGTCAAGGGTTACGGCATCCTGGGAGGCGGCCGGAACATCGAATACCGCGGAGACCAGTGGCTCATCCCCATCGGCTGCCAGTCGGACTCCATCTACCGCTTCTCCTACGTGGCCGACGTGGTGCCCGACTCCTTCACCGTCCCGGTGGAGTTCGTCAAGGAACACACGAAGGTGAGCCTGCAGTTCGTGGGGATGGAGACCTACCTGGACGAAGACGGCCGGTTCCCCTTCGAAGTGGTGGTGCGGGCCAACACCTGCGGCATCGACGCCTACACCGGTCTCCCGGTGCGCGGTTCCTTCGAGTACCGCCCCGCGGAGACCACCCTGGGCCACTTCGACTTCATCCTGCCCCGGCAGGCCGACAACTTCCTGCTGCTGGAACTCTACGGCCGGGAGCACATCTACCAGCAGGAAGGATTCATCGGCAGCTACAACCTGAACGAGATCCTTCTGAACCTGGGCGGAGTCACCTGGCGGGAGAAGAGCCTGCCCGACGTAAGCGTGGAGATAGACTACAAGGAAACCCGGGTGCAGGTGCAGGTGGACAACTGGGAGAAACAAGAACTAAAATTTGAAATGTAATGGATAAAGCCCTCACCTACTGCACCTTGGCCGTCCTGCTGCTCCTTTCCGTCTCCTGCGCGAAACCCCTCAAGTGGGTCAATCCGCAGGAGCCGGAAAACAGCGGCGACATGGTGACCGTCCTCTTCAGCGCCTCCGATGCCGCCGAAAGCAAGGCCACAGGCATCACCGACGAATCCGAACGCAGCATCGGCCGGTGGGCCGTCTTCGCCTTCGACGACAGCAGCAACTGGTTCCGCTATGCCACCTCCGACACCGGCGGAGACATCGCCATGAACCTGCGGGCCGGACGGCAGTACACCTGCTATGCCGTGGTGAATTACTCCACCTCGGGAACCGGGGCGTTCGTACCCTCCACCATCACCGAGCCTTCCCATATCAAGAACAAGGTGGCCTACCTGGGGGACAACGCCGTCGGCCGGCTGCTGATGTACGGCCGCAAAACCATCACGCCCGTCCCGGGGATGCAGGAGTGCCGCATTGCGGTGAAGCGCATCGTCTCCCGTATTAACCTCACGGGCATCTCGGTGGATTTCTCGGCCAAGCCCCTGCTGGCCGAAAAGACCTTCACCCTGCGGCACGTCTACGTGACCAACGCCTACCGGACCACGCTTTTCGGAAGCGACTACACCGAAGCCCAGCTCTCCGACGCCCGCACCGCCTGGTACAACAGCGGCGGCTGGCACCGCGGAGAGAACGCCGAGCCCGAAATGGACGCCCTGCTGGGCCAGCGCGGCATCAATACCGTCATCACAGCCGACAGTCCCTACCTTGTCCCGCTCTCCTTCTACGCCTTCCCAGACCCCGTCCCTATCGGGAACGACAGGCACCAAATGGACGTCTGGTGCCGCCGCTGCACCCGGCTGATTATCGAAGCCACGCTGGGAGACGAGACCATGTATTACCAGATCAACGTCCCGGCCATGGAGCGCAATTACGTGTACAGCGCCACCGATATCGTCATCCGCGGACGGGGCTCGTCGGACCCGGAAATCATTGACATCGACCCCGACGTCCTGGACCTCTCCTTCGACATCAACGACGGCTGGGACGGGAGCGACAGCGAAATCAATCTCTAATTGCCTTATGAAAATCCAACGCATCCTGGGTGCGGTCCTGCTCCTGGCCGCCTGCCAGCGGGAAACGCCCCTCCAAGAAATACCGGAGCCAATAACAGCCGTCCCCGTGACCCGGCTGCAGACTGTCTCCACCCGGCTGGAAAGCGACGCGCCCGACAGCAAATCGGTCATCTCCGTGGAGGCCGAGGACTTCCGCACGGCCTACCTCTTCGCCTTCGACGCCAACACCGGGCGGGTTTTCCTGGACGAAGACGGCCGTAACATCGGCCTGAAGACCGAATCCAAGACCTTCAACTGGACCATCCCCGTGGGCCCCGACAGCAGCGGCAACAGCCAGGAGATGGACGTGTACGCCATCGTGAACCCGGATCCGGACAACGCCGCCGTCCTGGAAGGCCTTCTGGCGCGCGCCGATGTCACGGAGGCCGAGCTGGAAGCCCTCGTCTACGTGTGCGGCGACGCCCTCTCGCTGGCGCGGGTAGAGACGGACGGAATGCCCATGTCGGGTGTCCGGAAAGGACTCACGCTGGATTCGGCCGACGAAGCCTTCGTTCTCACCATCAAGCGCCTCTTCGCCCGCTACGACATCCGCCTCAACGTGCAGCCCTATGCGCAGGCGGGATGGACGGTGGAAGCTGCAGAAGTCATCGCCTCCCACAGCAACACCCGCGTCCCCTATTTTTATACGGGCGATGGCGTCGGGGTGTGCGCATCGACCGAAGATCTGGCGATGGTGGACATGGCCACCGACAGCGACCTGGCCCGGCTGAACGTGATGGGAGACGACGGCAAGAGTTCCGGCTATCTCACCCTCTACTTCCTGGAGAACTGCCAGGGGGATATCGGCCCCGCGAATGCCTGGAACAGCGTTTTTGCCGATCTGGGCAGCGCCGTGGACTGCTGCTCCTACGCGGAACTAGCGGTGAAGGCATCGCACCCCCACCTGGGCGAACGCTGTTTCAAATACCGCTTCTACCCGGGCCAGAACGACGACATGTGCTCCAACTTCGACATCATCCGCAACGTGCGCAGGAAACTGAGCCTCACCCTGAGTCCGGACCTGTCGTCCGAGTATTTCCGCTGGGTGTACGACGGCAGCCTGAAAGTGGCGCCGGGAGAGATGCTGATTGTACGGTATGAAACCACCCTGAATCCGCAATACCTGTGCTTTGAAACCTATCTGGACGGGCTTCCGGACAACTATCTCACCGTGCAGCCCTTGAACGACGGCCGGGTTACGGTAAAAGCGGCCCCGGACACGCCGGAAGGGACGGTCTTCCAGCTGAAAGGCGGAGATGCCAGCGGCCAGATCAGCGACAAAGTGGATATTACCGCCACCTCCGAAGTTTCCTTCTGGAAAGACGTGGAACTGCTTTACACCCCTCAGTACCGCGGCCAGTGGATGGTGGTGCGCCTGCCCGAGAGCCTGTTTGAAGAGCAAGGTACGCTCCAGGCCGGCCTGGCCAATTACTATCGGGCCGATGGCGGCAGCTACGTTCCGGATGCCGGTTCGTCCTGCAACCTGACGGTCAACCCCGGCGCCGATGCTTTCGGCAACGGCAAAACCAACGTCCGGCGCTCCCACATCTGGTATGACCACGCTACTCGCAAACTCTTTGTATACAGCTATTTCACCCACATCTACCGCGACAACTATTCCGTCCTCACGCTCACATGGGAAGATGGCGGAGACATCCTGCAGAGCAAGGAATGGATCTTCCGGCAGAAAGAGCCCCGGCTCCGTCTCAAGACCCACCTGACATCCAACACATACATCTATAATACCACCTTTACGCTGGGTGACAGCGAGGGAAAAGCCCCGTCCCTGGACCTGGTGCTGGTGGACCCCGACGACTGCAACCACATAATTCCCAACCAGGAATTCCTGTGGGGCGGCCATGGCGTCCATTCCATGCCCGGAATGAGCTATGCGCCCTCCGGAGCAACTGCCGGCGGCTTTTATCTGGACAATTTCTTCGTGGAAAACCCGGTGGACATCGAATGCAACGAAAGTGTAGTGGAAGATTGTTTCGAGCTGAAAAATGACCTGCCCGATGAAGGCTCCTGGGACTTCAGCCTGTACAATTTCCGGTTTTCTCCCAAAGGGACGGCCTTCTCCTACGACGAAGACAACTACTACATCCTTTCCATGAGCTATTTCTTCGATGACGAACTGCACATCCATCCCACCTGCCAGGTCCTGAGCCAGCCCGTGAAGTCGGTCACCATCATGCAGGCCTGCGGCGGCACCAACAATCCCGCCGCCATGCAGTGTTCGGCCACCCCCGCCGGAGAGGATTTCTTCCTGATGTACGGTTTCTGCCAGACATTCTTCGTGAAACTGGAGAATCTCTCCGGCCTCACCGTTACACACGACTCAGACAACGATTTCCACTGCCAGCTCACCCCGGCCGGCTCCACCCTTTACCGGCTGGACATCTGGACAAGCCGCTACGACAGTCCCCTCTCCTTTGACGATACGGCCCTACCCTATTCGCCTTCCCAGACCGGTCCCGAAACCGGCGACAGGAATATCACCGTCACCGTTTCCTCCGGCACGTACTCCGACTCCATCGTATGCCACCTGCTGCACCGGCGCTTCAGCATAGCGGTGGAAGCCGTAAACGGGGAAGACCTGCGGCTGGCCATGTGGAATCCCCTGGGTCTGGAAATGGACGCAAGCTGCAGTTTCAGCGCCAGCTTCTCCCGTTACTGGTACCGACATCCGCTCAAAGAGCATTTCGACGGACCTTGCTTCGATGAGCAGTCGGCGTCCTTCGCCTTTTCCGCCTTGCTAGGGGCTTCCAGCATCCTGGCCCGGGACGTATCGACCCAACTGGAAAAGGGCTCGCAGGACCTGAGGGGCGTCCGCTGCACCTATGCCCGTGACGTGCATCCTTCCTTTGTGGAGACCGGATTCAGTAGCGAAGACCTCATCCTGTACTATCCCGCCGCCCAGGCCGTCTCCTTCTCCGGGAACCTGCAGCTCTCTTCCAATGGTTTTTCCTCCACGGTACCCGGCCTGTCCTGTCGGGAAGGAAGCTTTAACCTGGAGCATTATATCGCTTTTTCGGCCTGGCCCATCCATCTCCGCTATACGCTGGGCACATTGTCGGAATACTACCTGCAAAGCCTGTTCTATGATGTGACGGACATCCGTTATTACGGTTACCGTTTTGCCACGCCCGTCCACTGGTCGGAATGCAATACGCTGGCTCCTTTTACCCTCACCAGCAACGCTCCCGTCCATATCGGAGGCCCGGACAGCGAAAAGACGGTCCAGGGCACCATCCTGTACAAAGGCGCCGCCAATTTCCACCACCAGGATCCGGTAATTGGCTTTTAGCATAATAGTTGTATATTTGCAGGAGCCTATGCGCAAGTTCCTGTCATATATGACGCTGGTCCTCATGGCCGTCCTGCTTTCCGGGACGGCCCAGGCACAGCCCGCCACGCCCCCCACGGGGGACGAAGTGGTGGCCTATGCCCGCACCTTCCTGGGCACGCCGTATAAGTTGGGAGCAACGGGTCCAAAGCGCTTTGACTGTTCCAGTTACACGCGTTATGTGTACAAACACTTCGGCTACGAACTCACGGCCTACAGCGCCGTGCAGCTGCGCGAAGGCCGCCCGGTGAACAGCTACGCAGACCTCCAGAAAGGAGACCTGGTTTTCTTTGGGAAACGGGCCGGGGTGCGTACCATCGGCCACGTGGGCATCGTGGTTTCCGTAGACCGGGAAAAAGGCAGTTTCACCTTCATCCACGCATCGGTTTCCGGCGGCGTGGTAGAGCAGACCTCCTCCCACCCCTACTTCCAGATGCGGTACATGGCCGCCCGCCGCATTTTGCCGGACGAAGAATAATTTGTATCTTTGCAGTCACGTTCAACGGGGGTGTTTTGGTTTTGACAGCGCCGATGTCGGACGGTAAGCATGCCGGGCGTTGGAGCCTTGCCCGTAAATCTCAGACTCCAAAAAATCAGTTGCCAACAACAACTATGCACTCGCTGCCTAATTCGGCCAAGTCCAATTAGCTTAATCCGTCCCGCCAAGGCTGCGGGGCCGACGAGTATCCCTCGGGCCTTCCGCCTCTTAAGGCCCGGTCAAGGGGTATCATCCATTTGAGGCTGCTCCGGACGACGCCTCTACATCCGGCTAAGACTTAAAGGCTAAGCGGTTCTTCGCCCGCCTACCGGCAGGGAACCGTCGAAAACCAAAGGCAGGATAAGCATGTAGAAAGCCGCCTGGTGCGACGTTTGGACAGCGGTTCGAGTCCGCTCACCTCCACTATTGATACAGGGGGAAAAAAACTGTACCTTTGCAAAGTTATTAGTTAGTGTTTTTATGAGTAAGTATCAGCAAATCAATCTGGAAGACTATATTCAAAGCGGTGAAGGCGGTCAGGCCCTCACTTATACCCGGAAGGATGGCAGTGCCATGGCCAAGATGTTCCAATACGGCCTGGGCTCGGAAACAGTAGAACGCGAATTTCGGATTTCCAGGGCCGTGTATGAGGCCGGTATCCCCTGCCCCGAACCCATCCGCCTGGTAACGGATGGCAAATGCTTCGGCGCAGAATACGAAGTAATTGCGAACAAGCGTTCTTACACCCGCATCATTTCCGAGGAACCGGAACAGTTGGAGCCCCTTACCCTCAAATTCGCCCGCCTGGGAAAAAAACTGCATGCTACACCGGCCGATACCGATGCGTTCCCCGATATTAAGGACGTCATCCGTCCCTGGATAGAGAAATCCACGTGCATCTCCGACCCGCTCCGTGCGCAGCTTCTGAGTACCCTGGACACCATCCCTTCCCCCAAGACCTGCCTCCATGGAGACTTCCATATCGGCAATATCATCACCAATGGGGAAAAGGATTACTGGATAGACCTGGGAGATTTTTCCTACGGCGCTCCGGAATGGGACTTGTCCATGAATTTATACATAGCCTATTATATCCCTTCCGAGTACATGGACCAGCTGTTCCATCTGGACAGCGAGACGTTCCGGAAGCACTGGAGCCTTTTGGTCAGGACGTATTACGGCATTCAGACATTGGAGGATCAGCGTGCCTGTGAGAAGAAACTGCTTAAGTTCACCGCTCTGAAATATGCCTACAATTTCTGCAAACGCCGCAATGGTCAGGGAGAGCCCATCCCCAGAATGGAGGACGTGGCCCGGGCATTCCTCAACGGGATGGCGCCCGGTATATTTTAGCTTGAAGCGGAAGTATTTATAGCCTAGGGTGCAAACAGCGTCTCCTTGAGAATCTCGGACACGGTGGGGTGCGGGAAGACGACCTCCTTGAGGGCGTCGATGCCCAGCCCGCGGTCGATGGCCACGCAGGCGGCGGCGATGATTTCGGAGCAGGGATTGCCCAGCAAGTGGACGCCTACCACGGCGCCGTCGGAGGCAACCAGGACCTTGCACAGGCCCTCTCCCCTTTCGTTTTCGGCTACGAAGCGGCCGCTGTAGGCCATGGGGAGTTTGAAAATCTCTACGGGAATGCCTTTGGCGGCGGCATCGGCCTCGGTGAGTCCCACGCCGGCTACCTCGGGATTGGTGTAAACCACGCCGGGAATGGCGTTGTAGCGCATGGAATCGGCCTTGCCCAGGATGGTATTCACAGCCACTTCGCCTTCGCGGGACGCGGTGTGGGCAAGCATGGAGAAGCCCGTGACGTCGCCGGCGGCATATACGCCGGGCACGGAGGTGCGCATCTGCGCGTCTACCTTAATACCATACGGGCGTCCGGCGGGATTCAGGGCCAGTTCTACGCCGATATTCTCCAGGCCGATGCCCTCCAGCACAGCCCGGCGCCCTACGGACACCAGGATGCGGTCTCCGGCCACGCGGGACTCGGTACCGTCGGCCGAAATAAACACCACCTCGTTTCCCTCCACGGCGGTCACTTTGCAGGAAAGATGGAACTCCACGCCCTTTTTCTGGTATTGGGCCTGCAGCATCGCGCTGATTTCATCGTCCATCGGCCCCAGGATTTTGGGCAGCATTTCCACCACGGTCACCTTTGTGCCCACGGAGTTGAAGAAACTGGCGAACTCCATGCCGATGACGCCGCCGCCGATGATGACCAGCGATGAAGGGACTTCGGCCAGGGAAAGAATCTCCCGGTTGGTGACGACGACACCGCCCAGGCCTTCGCGGAGACCCGGAATGGGCGGAACCACGGCCTCGGAGCCCGTGCAGATGAGCACGTTGCGGGCTTCATAGGTTTCTTCACCGGCTTCGAGCGTGAAGACATCGGCCTGGCGGCCCGTGATGACGGCGGCCTCTTTCACAACCTCCACGCCGGCATTGCGCATCTGGACGCGCACGCCGCCCACCAGCTTTTTCACCACCTTTTCCTTGCGCTTGAACACGGCCGGGACATCGGGCGACGCCTCCGGAACAGCCACCCCATACTGGGACGCGTGCTTGGCATAATCCAGCACCTTAGCGCTGTACAGCAGGGTTTTGGTGGGGATGCAGCCCTCGTTCAGGCACACCCCGCCCAGTTCCTTCTTTTCAAAGAGCACCACGGAAAGACCGGCGGCTCCAGCCCTTCCGGCAGCCACATAACCGCCGGGGCCTCCGCCCAAAATTGCAAGATCAAAGGTCATAGTGAAAGTTTATTTTAAAATGAGTTCCTCAACGAAACCCACCGTTTTGTTGTCTTGGGTAAACAAGGGATCCTGCTGAAGGAAAGCGTTCATCTTCTCTATGAGCAGGTCCTTCTGCAGGACCAGCTGGCTGCGCAGAACGGAAGAGTTCAAGGTTATGTACAGCTTGCCGCCGCGGAAATAGCGCCGAAGCGTGTAGGGGCCCGCGCCGGAGCAGGCGTCCCAGGCGGCGAAAATGCGCTGTGTATTGAGCCCAACGGCAATTTTCATGGACTTGATGTAGGCTTCTACAATCTTATCCATGCTCACGGCTTCCTTTCTATGGATACGAACTGCCATCAGCCTACCTGGGTAAAGACGCCGCCTTCGGCGTTGAAATACGCGCGGTCCTCCGTAATGCGGTCTACGATGCCGGAGAGGCGCACGCGGTCTGTGTCCGTAATAAAAATCTGGCCGAAATCGGCCCCCGCCACCATCCCGATGAGGTTGGAGATGCGGTTCAGGTCCAGTTTGTCGAAGACGTCGTCCAGCAGGAGCATGGGGGCAAAACCGTAGGAGCGCTTCATGATTTCATACTGGGCGAACTTGAGGGCAACCAGGAAAGATTTCTGCTGGCCCTGGGAGCCGGCGCGGCGGATGGGATGGCCGTCCATGGAGAAGAGGAAGTCGTCCCGCTGGACACCGGACGAGGTATATCTCAACTGAAAGTCACGCTCCCGGTGAGCCCGAAAAACATCTGTAAGTGAAGCACTTGCTAAATCAGATTTATACTCAATGGAAACGCTCTCCCCGCCCCCGGAAATAAGCTGATAATACGACGCCACCACCGGCTGCATGCTGGCCACCAGTTGTTTGCGACCCTCGAAAATCTTGACGGCGTGGGCTTCCATCCGGCTGTCCAGCACATCCAGCAGGGCCGGATCCGGCGCCAGGTCCTTGAGCATCTTGTTGCGCTGGGCCAGCAGGCGGTTGTAAGCCTGCACGGCCGCCAGATACTCCCGGTCCATCTGGGAAAGTACAGCGTTAGAAAGCCGGCGGCGCTCCTCCCCGGCCTCGCTCACCAGGGCCGAATCCCCGGGCGAGACCATCACCACGGGCAGCACGCCAATGTGCTCGCCCATACGCGTGTAAGGTTTATCGTCCCGCACCAGCTTCTTCTCCCCTTCCTTCACCTGGATGGAAAAGCGGGATTCCGTGCCGTTTTCCATGAAATAGGTACCGCCGATGGCAAACCCTTCCGTCCCGTACCGGAAGTTGTAGCGGTCCGGTGCCGGGAAGGCGCTCTTGGTCATGGACAGGTAATAGATGGCGTCCAGCAGGTTGGTCTTCCCCTCCCCGTTGTTGCCGCTGATGCAGTTCACATTGGGGCTGAAAGACAGTTCCTGGAACGCTATATTCCGGAAATCCTGTACGACTGTTTTCTTAAGGCGGGGCATAAGGCGCAGGGCTTTTCGTTTGCTTTGCAAATATATAATATTTTTCGTAAATTTGCGGGCTCAAAAGCTAATTAGAAACAATTACAATATGGCAAAGATTACGAAAACCGAAGAAGAAGTGCGTCAGCAGAACATGGCTGAGGCCGTCTCCAAGACCGAACTGTTCTTCAAAGAGAACGGAAAAACCATCTACACTGTCGTTTGTGCAGTCCTCGTGATTGCTCTCTGCATCCTGGCTTACAACCGTTTCTACCTGCAGCCCAAGAAGGCCCAGGCCACGGACCAGATGGTGCGCGCCGAGCAATGGTTCCAGGCCGGCGAATATGAGCTGGCCCTGAACGGCGACGAAAACGACCTTGGTTTTGCCGATCTCCTCAAGCAGTACGGCTCCAAGGCCGGCGAGGCCATCTACCTGTACACCGGTATCTGCCAGCTCCAGACCGGCGCCTACGAAGATGCCATCTCCACCCTCAAGAATTATGAAGGTGAAGACGCCATCCTCCTCTCCCGCGCCCAGGCCTGCATCGGCGACGCTTATGTAGAGCTGGAAGACTATGGCAAGGCCGTCAGCTATTATGAGAAGGCCGCCGCCACCGTGGACAACGCTTTCGCCGCCGCCTACCTCCTGAAGGCCGGTATCGCCGCCGAGGCCAACGGAGACGCCAAGAAGGCCCTCTCCTTCTACCAGACCATCAAGGACCAGTACGGCAACGCCCCCGAGGCCATGGAAATTGACAAGTATATCACCCGCATCGAATTCTCCGAATAATATGGGAAGAGCATTTGAATTCCGCAAAGAGCGGAAAATGAAGCGTTGGGGCCACATGGCCAAGACCTTCACCAAACTGGGCAAGGAAATTACCATCGCCGTGAAGCAGGGCGGCGCCGAAGTTACTGGCAACCCCCGTCTTCGCGCCCTCATCGCCGAGGCCAAGAGCGAGCAGATGCCCAAGGAAAACATCGAACGTGCCATCAAGAAGGCCACCGAGGCCAAATCCGGTGACTTCAAAGAAATCGTTTACGAAGGATTCGGCCCCTTCGGTATCGCTTACCTGGTAGAGGCCGCCACGGACAATAACACCCGCACCGTGGCCAACGTCCGCAGCTACTTCACCAAGTGCGGCGGTTCCCTCCAGACCAGCGGCAGCGTGGCCTTTATGTTTGACCACAAGTGCGTGTTCCGCATCAAGGACAACCCCGCCGCCCCCATCGATATCGAAGAACTGGAGCTGGAGCTCATCGACTTCGGCGCCGAGGAAGTCTTCCGTCAGGAAGTGGAGGACGAGGACGAGAACGTGACCGTGGAAATCTCCATCTACGCCGATTATACCGCCTACGGACAAATCCAGAAGTACATCGAAGAGAAGGGATACGAGCTTATCTCCGGCGGCTTCGAACAAATCCCCAACGTGGACCTGAAGGAGGTTACCCCCGAGCAGCGCGCCACGCTGGACAAGCTCACCGGCCTGCTGGAAGATGATGAAGACGTGACCAACGTCTACACCACCATGGCCCCCGAAGCCGAATAATTGTTTTGAAACCTAAACTTCTACTTCTCTTAACCACCCTTATTGCGCTCTCCTCTTGCGGAGTCATCCGCTTCGCAAGTGAAGAGCGCAGTCATGCTGGTCCTGCCATCCGGCCGCAGGAATATGTTCCCCAGAATCTCGTGGAGGAGCATTATTATCCGTGCAGCGTCCCCGGTCCCACGCAGCGGCGCATGATTGTATATCTGCCCAAGGACTACTATAATAACACGGAAAGCTACCCCGTCTTCTATCTGCTGCACGGGGCCCGCGGCTACGAGACTGCCTGGATCCGTTTCGGTGAAGTGTACCAGAGCACCGACAGCCTTTGGCGGGAAGGCCTGGCCGAAAAATGCATCGTGGTGATGCCCAACGTGAACCAGTACGACGACGACGACGACTATGACAACGCCCGTTTCAAGGACGCCTATGAAAGCATCCTGGAACTGGACGGAAAGGTGGAAAGCGCCTTCAGACGCGATGTGGTGGCCTATGTGGACAGCGTGTACCGCACCATCCCGGACCGCAAGCACCGCGCCATAGCCGGTCTTTCCGTGGGCGGATACCAGAGCATTTACCTGGCCGCCAATTTCCCCGGCACATTTGGTTACGTGGGCGCCATGTCCCCCTATATGCTGGGTCTCAGCAAGCCCGGCCGATACCGCTGGCGCTTCTATTCCTGCCTGCATCCCAAGATGGCCCGCGAGTACAGGGATTATCCCCCTTATGGCTATTACCTGTATGCCAGCCAGTGGGATATGATGCGGCCTTCCACCCTCAAGCTGCATTACTGGATGAACAAGAAGGGCTTCCCGCACAGTTACAGCAAATACCCCGGCTCCCACGACTGGCCCGAAGGCTGGAGCCAGGAGTACAAAGACATGCTTCAAAAAGTATTCAAGAATGAAAATCCTCTTTGTAATCAATAATTACTACATCCAAGGCAACGGAATGTCTGCCAGCGCCCGCCGCACGGTTCAGTACTTGGAAAAGGCGGGCCATGAGGTACGCGTACTGTCGGGCCCCAACAAGAATGCCCCGGAGCCTCAGCCCTACTATCAGCTCAAGGAATTCCACTTCCCCCTGTTCCAGCCCATCATCGAGGCCCAGGGCTTCAGCTATGCCTCCAGCGACCCCCGCATCATCGAGGAAGCCGTCCGCTGGGCCGATGTAGTGCACCTGGAAGAAGCCTTCGTGCTGGAGATAAGGGTCATCAAGATTGCCAACAAGTTGGGCAAGCCCATCACGGCCACCTATCACCTGCATCCGGAGAACGTTACCAACTCCCTGGGTCCCCTGCGTAAATGGAAAGGGTTTAACCGTTTCCTTCTCCGCTGCTGGCGCAACTGGGTCTTCAATCACTGTGCCTGCGTCCAGTGCCCCACGGAGAATGTGCTGGACCGCCTCCGCCGCTACCATTTCAAGTCCAACCTGGCCCTCATTTCCAACGGTGTCATCACCGACGAATGCACGCGCCCCACGGAAATGCCGGAGGATTACGAAGCCCCCAACCGTCCCCTCCGAGTGGTTTACATTGGCCGGCTTTCCAAGGAAAAAGATCAGTCCACCCTGCTGGAAGCCATGCAATACAGCACTTATGCCAAGCGCATCCAGCTCATCTTTGCCGGTAACGGTCCCGACGCAAAGCGCATTAAGCGCAAGGCCCACAAGCTTTATGAGGAAGGAATCGTAGGATATGAGCCTCAGTTTGTATTCCTGGACCGTGACGGCCTCAGGAAACTGGCTGCCGAGGCCGATCTCTGCGCCCACTGCGCCACCATCGAGGTGGAAGGCCTTTCCATCATGGAAGCCCTGCAGCAGGGTGCTGTGCCCGTAATTGCCGTAGGTCCCTACTCCGGTACCGCCCAATTCGCCCTGGACCGCCGCAGCCGCTTCCCGGAAAAGAACCCCGAGGCCCTGGCCCAGCGCATAGACTACTGGCTGGCCAACCCCGAGGAGCGTTGGGAAATGGGACACATTTACGCCAAGGAGATGGAGCAGTACGATATCCGGCACTCCGTAGAAAAGCTGGTGGATATGTTCCAATACGCCATTGACAAAAAGAAAGCCCTCTAGGGCTTTTTTTTTTGCCCCATTTTGCATAGATTTGTATAATTAACCGCATATGGAGCAAAAACATATATATCAAGTGGCCGGCTATCGCTTTGAACTGGAGGGGAAAATCCCCGCCCTGTCCAATCTGGAGCCGTTCCTCACCACTAAAACGGACGCTCCCCTGCTGTTCAGCCTCAAGTTGGTGAACAGCCTTCCCCTCATACCCACCACGTCTTTTTACACCACCGACGACGGTCCGGGCTTCCCGGTCATCGCCATCGACCGCTACAGCACCGGCGGCTGGCGTTTCCGCGTACGTCCCCTCCCCGGCCTGCCCGTCGCGGGCGAGATGAGCGCCTCGGAGGACTTTTCCAGCGCGCAGCTCCTCCTCACCGGGGCCGATGACGCCTTCGCGGTAAACAACTCCCTGATGCTGCTGTTCGCGTTTTCATCGGCCCGCAGCGGTCTGTTGGAAATGCACGCCTCCGTGGTGATGAACGAAGGGAAAGGATACCTGTTCCTGGGCAAGAGCGGCACCGGAAAAAGCACCCACAGCAGCCTCTGGCTCAAACATATTCCCGGCACCGAACTGCTCAACGACGACAACCCCATCCTGCGCCTGATGCCCGACGGCAGCGCCCGCGTGTACGGCAGCCCCTGGAGCGGGAAAACGCCTTGCTACAAGGCCAAGGACGTCCCGGTGGGCGCCGTAGTGCGCATCCGGCAGGCGCCGTTCAACAAGATCCAGCGCTTGCCCGTGCTGGAGGCTTATGCTTCGCTCATGGCGTCGGCGTCGGGCTTCCGCCCTTTCGAGGGACTGGCCGATGGCTGGCACCACACCCTGGAAGGCCTCACCCGCACGGTTCCCTGCTACGTCCTGGACTGCCTGCCCAACGAAGAAGCGGCCGTCCTGTGCCATAACACCGTTGCCAATGGATAAGAAGGTAGTCGCCAACGAAGTGCTCCTGGAGGATGCCGCCGCCCTCATGAACGAAGGGCGGGAGGTCACCCTGAAGCCGCTGGGCTGCAGCATGCTGCCTTTCATCCGCGGCGGGCGGGACAGCGTCCGGCTCAAAAAGTTGCCCGATGTGGCCGTGGGAGACATGCTATTGGTGAGACTAAAAGGATGGCCGGAGGCCTCGGGGGATAATAGGGGGCAGAGCCCCCTCAATAAAGATAGCGCGAGGGATGTAGTGATAGCTCCCCGCTACGTGCTGCACCGGCTCATCGCCGTGGACGGAGACCGGCTCACCCTCATGGGAGACGGCAACCTGGCGGGCACCGAAACCTGCACCAAGGCCGATGTCCTGGGCACCGTAGTAGCCATCGAACGGGGCTCCCGCGTGGTGAAACCCGGCAACGGACTTTGGTGGCGGCGCCTGAAACCTTTTAGAAGATACATTTTAGCCATCTATAGAAGAATCATATGAAGCTTAAAGAAGGATTCATTCTCCGGCAGATCTGCGGAGAATACGTAGTGGTGGGCGAAGGCCTGGCACAGGTGAATTTCAATAAGATGCTTTCCCTGAACGAGAGCGCCGCCTATCTGTGGAAGGAAGTGACCGGCAAGACGTTCTCCAAGCAAACCCTGGTGCAGCTGCTGCTGGACAAGTACGATGTGTCCGAAGAGCGCGCCGCCGCCGACGTAGACAAGCTCACGGCCATCTGGCTGGAGCAGGGCGTAGCCGAAGAAGACTAAGATGAAGAAGCTGAGCGCCTGTATGAAGGCCCTTTGGGGGATGTCCGCGCCGGTAAGGTGGCGGATGGCGGTGAGCGTGGGCATCGGCCTGCTGCGCATCGCGGCCTCCCTGGGCTTCGTCTGGGCCAGCAAATACCTGGTGGACATTGCCACCGGCGTCAGCAAGGACCCGCTGGGGCCGGCTATCGGCATCTTCCTGGGCATCCTTCTCCTTCAGCTAGGCTGCATCATCTTCTCCGGCTGGTGGGATTCCTACAACCTGGTGAAGGCGCAGAACATCTTGCGCAAGGACCTCTTCGGGCACGTGATGAAGAGCCGATGGGACGGCCGCGAGCGTTTCCTCTCCGGGGACACCGTGAACCGTCTGGAGGAAGACATCCGCGTGGTGGCCGAGCTCATCACCGAACGTCTGCCCGGCATGGTGCTCACCACCATCCAGCTCCTGGCCGCCAGCATCTATCTGATGCTGCTGGCGCCCAACCTGCTGTGGCTGCTTCTCATCCTCATGTTCTCTACGGTCTTCGGCTCCAAACTGTTTTTCAGGCAGTTACGCCAGCTCATGGCCTCTATCCGCAGCCGGGAAAGCGAACTCCAGCAACTGATGCAGGAAAGCCTTCAGCATCGCGTGCTGGTACTCACCCTCACCAATGTAGAACGCGTGCTGGAGAAATTCGGCTGGCTGCAGGCCGATGTAGAAGCCTCTACCCGCAAACGCCTCAACTACAACGCCGTAGCCCGCGGGCTCATGTTCTTCGGCTTCCAGGCCGGGCATGCCGCCGCCTTCCTCTGGGGTATCTTCGGCATCTGCGCCGGTACCGTCACCTACGGTACCATGACAGCCTTCCTGCAGCTGGTGGGCCAGGTGCAGCGGCCCATCGCGGAATTCGGCCGGCAGATTCCCGCCTTCATCCAAGCCCTCACCTCCATCGAGCGCCTGATGGACCTGCAGGAGCTGGAGCTGGAACCGCTGGAGGAACAACACCTTATCGAAGGCGCCCCCGCCATCAGCGTACAGCACCTCACCTATGCTTATCCCGGCATCGAACAACCCGTCCTGCAGGATTTCTCCTGCGAGTTCCCCGCCGGGGAGATGACGGTAATCATGGGGCCTACGGGAATCGGCAAGAGCACTCTTATCCGCCTCATCCTGGGGCTGCTCAAACCCACCGACGGTTCCGTCACGGTGGGCGGATTCCCTGCCGGGAGCGCACTCAGGGGCAATTTCATGTACATCCCGCAGGGAAATTCCCTGCTGTCCGGCACCATCCGCAGCAACCTCCTGCTGGCGGCCCCCGCCGCCTCGGAGGAGCAGATGCGCGCCGCACTGGACACTGCCATGGCCGGCTTCGTCTTCCAGCTCCCCGAAGGGCTGGACACGCCCTGCGGAGAAACGGGCAGCGGCCTGTCCGAAGGCCAGGCCCAGCGCGTGGCCATCGCCCGCGCCCTGCTGCGTCCCGGCGGGGTGCTTATCCTGGACGAATCCACATCGGCCCTGGATCCCGAAACCGAAAAACAGCTGCTGGAGAACCTGCACCGGCAGTATCACGGGCACAAGACCATGCTGTTCATCTCCCATCGGGAGGCAGCCGTGCGCTTCGCCGACCATACCGTAACACTGAAACCTTCCAACCAACTATGAAACGCACGCTGATACTTGTCGCCAGCCTGCTTGCCTGCACCCTGATGCAGGCCCAGGTCCATGTGGACCAGATTTACATTGACACCCGCGCCACCTTTCACGAGGATCTCACCAACGGCGTCTACAACAGCCATTTCCAGGGAGACTACCTCAATTTCCATATCCTGGGGCAAATCAGCGACCGGCTCACTTTCCGCGTGAGACAGCGCCTGAACAAGAAAATCGACGACCAGAACCCCTTCAACGCCACGGATTTCCTGTGGCTACGCTGGCAGGCTACGCCCAAATGGGCCTTCACCGCGGGCAAACAGGCCATCCTGGTGGGCACTTACGAGGTGGACTCGGCCCCTATCGACGTATACTATTACGGCACCTTCGTAAACAACTGGTATCAATATTATGCCTTTGGCGTCAGCGCCACCTTCACCCCCGTTCCAGGCCAGAACATCACCCTCCAGTTCTGCCCCTCCCCCATTTCGCCGGCCAAGCAGAATGCCTATTCCTATAATTTATATTGGAACGGTTCCTTCACGCCCTGGTGGCACACCACCTGGAGCTACAACTACGTAGAGGACGAGCGCAAGCAGATGATGAACTGGATTGCCCTGGGCAACCGCTTCTTCATCGGCCCCCTGGCCCTGGACGTGGACTTCATCAACCGGTCCTCGTTCAAGCAGAAGCATTTCTTCCTCAGCGACTGGAGCCTCATCGGCAAGGCCATCCTCACCCTGGGCAAGTGGAACCTGTGCACCAAGGTGGGCTACGAGCGCAACGACGCCCAGAACGTTGATGAAAACGGAGAGAGCTACGACCTCATCCTCCCCGCCGGCAACGACTACTTCTACTACGGCGCCGGCGTGGAATTCTTCCCCCTGGGCAACGAAAACCTGCGCCTCCACGCCGTCTGGTTCCGGGACAACCACGACAACATCAACAACTTCGACCTGGGCGTCACCTGGAAGTTCATGATATACAACCGAAACAAATAACCCATACCGAAATGAAAAGATACCTGTTCCCCCTGCTGCTGCTGGCAGTGGCCTCCTGCGGCCCCAAGTGGCAGTCTTCGGAAGCCGACGGCTACCAAGTGATTACCCAGAAAGGCGGCGCCACGCTTGGGTATACATCGGCCCCCATCCTTGAGGACAAGGGCTTTGCCTTCAAGGACCTGAACCGGAACGGCCAGCTGGACGTGTACGAGGACTGGCGCCTGCCGGCCGATGAGCGCGCCAAGGACCTGGCCGCACAGCTTTCCATTGAGGAAATCGCCGGCCTCATGCTGTACAGCAGCCATCAGGCGGTGCCGGGCAGCGCGTACGGATTCGGCGCAGCCAGCTATGCCAGCGAGGATCATAACGCCTGGGATCTCACGGAGCAGCAGAAAAAGTTCCTCACGGAGGACAACCTGCGCGCCGTGCTGGTGACCAGCGTGGAGAGCCCCGCCGTGGCCGCCCGCTGGAACAACGCGATGCAGGCCCTGGTAGAGGGAATGGGACACGGCGTTCCCGTGAATATTTCTTCCGACCCGCGCAACGAGACCGCCGCCACGGCCGAATTCAACATGGGCGCCGGCGGGCAGATCTCCCTGTGGCCCACTCCCCTGGGACTGGCCGCCACCTTTGACCCTGCCCTGGTGAAGGAGTTCGGCTCCATCGCCTCCCGCGAATACCGCGCCCTGGGCATCGCCACGGCCCTCAGTCCCCAGATAGACCTGGCCACGGAACCCCGCTGGAGCCGCTTCAACGGCACTTTCGGCGAGAATCCCATCCTGGACCGGGATATGGCCCGCGCCTATGTAGACGGCTTCCAGACCACCGGTGACGGCGGCTGGGGCAACGAGAGCGTGAACGCCATGGTCAAGCACTGGCCCTCCGGCGGCCCCGAGGAAGGCGGCCGTGACGCCCACTTCAATTACGGTAAATATGCCGTTTATCCCGGCAAAAACTTCGGCATGCACCTGCAGCCCTTCGTAGACGGCGCCTTCGCCCTCCAGGACGGTACGGGCATGGCCAGCGCTGTAATGCCTTATTATACTATATCTTACGGCAAAGACCCTTCCGGCAAAAACGTGGGCAACAGCTACAGCCACTGGATGATCCAGGAGCTGCTCCGGGACAAATACGGCTACAGCGGTGTTGTGTGCACGGACTGGAACATCACCTATGACAACCGGGCCATCGAGTCCTTCGACGGCAAGTGCTGGGGCGTGGAGAACCTCACCGTGGCTGAAAGGCACTATCAGGTGCTGCTCTCCGGCGTGGACCAGTTTGGCGGCAACAACGACAAGGGTCCCGTGCTGGAGGCCTATCAGATGTTTGTGCGTGATTTCGGAGAGGCGTATGCCCGGGAGCGCTTCGAGGCCAGCGCCGCGCGTCTTCTCATGAACTCCTTCCGCACCGGACTGTTCGAGAATCCCTACACCAGCCCCGCCAACGCCACGGAAGTGGTTGGCAATCCGGAATTCATGAAGGCGGGATTTGAGGCCCAAGTGAAGAGCGTGGTCCTGACCAAGAACCATAACGGTGCCCTGCCCATGCAGGAACGCCTCAAAGTATACGTTCCCAAGCGCTTCTACCCGCAGATGCCGGGCATGTTCGGCCTGTCCATGGGCGCCCCCGCGCATTGGGACTACCCCATCGACCGCGCGCTGGTCGAGAAATACTACGACTGGGCCGACACCCCCGAGGAAGCCGATTTCGCCCTCGTACTCATCCAGGAGCCTTCTTCCGGCAGCGGCTATGATGTGGCCGACCGCCAGAAGGGAGGCAACGGCTACGTGCCCATCAGCCTTCAGTATCGGCCCTACAAAGCGGTGTACGCCCGTGCGGAATCCATCGCCGGCGGAGACCCCAAGGAGACCTTCACCAACCGTTCCTACAAGGGGAAGAGCGTGAAGACCTACAACGAGGCCGATCTGGACCTAGTTATCAACACGCGCAAAGCCATGGGTGATAAGCCCGTGGTGGTGGCGGTGAGCCTCTCCCGCCCGGCCGTACTCTCGGAGCTGGAGCCCTACGCCGACGCCATCCTCCTTCGCTTCGGCGTGCAGAACCAGGCGGTGCTGGACCTGGTGAGCGGGAAGTATGAACCGTCGGCCCTCCTCCCCATGCAGATGCCGGCCGATATGCGCACCGTGGAAGAGCAGTGCGAGGACGTCCCCCACGACATGCGTGCCCTGCTGGACGCCGACGGCAACGCCTGGAACTTCGGCTTCGGCCTCAACTGGAGCGGCGTCATCTCCGATGACCGCACCCAGCGCTATGCTAGCGCCGTAAAAGACTGATTATCAACGAGCTTTATATTTTTCTTTAGGCCAAACAGCCTAAAGAAAATACACAAAAGCGCTAATAACCAATAAGTTAATATGAAAGCAATTTACCCTTTCCTCCTGGCCCTGTGCGTGGGATGCTCCCAGCCGGGCGTTGTTAAAGTGAATGGTGGCCGCCTCCAGGGCGTTCCTTCCGAGAAAGAGGGCGTTACCGTGTTCCGGGGCGTGCGCTACGCCCAGGCGCCTGTTGGCCCGCTACGCTGGCAGGCCCCGCAGCCCGTAGAGCCCTGGGAGGGTGTAATGGTGTGCGACAAGTTCAGCCCCATCTGCCCGCAGCCCGGCAACAAGCCCGGCACCTTCTACGGAGACGAGTTCTACTGGGACGGCACCCCCGAGGAAAACGAAGACTGCCTGTCCCTGAACATCTGGGTTCCCACCAAGGCCCTGGGAAAAAAAGCCAAACTGCCCGTGGCATTCTGGATTCACGGCGGCGCCTATATGAACGGCTATGGCTATGAAGTGACCATGGACGGCGACGAATGGGCTGCCCGCGACGTGATTCTGGTCACCATCAACTACCGGCTGGGTACCTTCGGCTTCCTGGCCCACCCGGAACTCACGGCCGAGCAAGGCCAGAGCGGCAATTACGGCACCATGGACCAGATTGCGGCGCTGCAGTGGGTGTACGACAACATTGCTGCCTTCGGCGGAGACCCTTCCCGCATCACCGTCTTCGGCCAGAGCGCCGGCGCCATGAGCGTGAAGACGCTGCTCATCTCTCCCCTGTCGCAGAAATTGATGGCCGGTGCCATTATCCAGAGCGGCGGCGGTCTCTCCACGCGCGGCCTCACGCCGGAAGGCACCCAGGCGCAGTATGATCAGCTGGGCAAGGCCATCATGGACAGCGCCGGTCTTCCCACGCTGGCCGATATGCGTGCGGCGTCCTCCCAGGAGATCCTGGGTGCGATGGGCAAGTACATGGCCGCTGGCGGCAACTACGTGATGCTGGCCCCGCACAATGACAGGAAAGTGGTCACCGACAGCTTTGAAATGGCCTTTTTAAGCGATGCCCTGCCCAAGATTCCCATCATGATCGGCTATAATAAAGACGACATGGCCGGCCTGGGCGGCGAGGCTGTAGACACGTTCTGCGAGCTGCGGGACAATATGGGATACCCGGTCTATGAGTACGAGTTCCTTCGTGAGCTGCCCACCAACGAGGCTCATCCGGCATCGGCCGCCGGGGCCTTCCACTCGGCCGAACTCTGGTATGTCTTCGGCACCCTGGAGCGCAGCTGGCGCCCCTTCACCGCCGCCGACCGTGCCCTGAGCGCGCGTATGCTGGACGCCTGGACTTCCTTCTGCAAAACCGGCAACCCCGGCTGGCCTGCCTACGACGCCGCCAAGCCCTACAAAGAACTGTTTGACATTGAATAAGTTATGAAAAGAATACTCCTCCCCGTCCTGGCCCTGTGCGTGGCGTGCGGCCAGCCTTCCGATCCGCTTCCGCGCGCCCAGGCATCGGCCGATCTGTCACAGGCCTTCGAGGCTTACCTCCAGGCCGTAGCCGACAGCAGCGAAGACCTGCACAGCATCATGGTCCTCCAGCATGGTAAAGTGCTGGCCGAAAAGCAGATAGCCCCCGACACCGCGCACATCATGAACTCGGTCTCCAAGACGTTCACCGCCACCGCCGTGGGCTTCGCCATCGAAGAAGGTCTCCTGCACTTGGACGACAAAATCGTGGACCTGTTCCCCGAGAGCGTGCCCGCCAATCCGCAGCCCTTCCTGGCCGATGTTACCCTGCGCAACCTCCTCACCATGAATTCCGGCCACGCCACAGATCCCACCTACGCTATCCGCAGCGGGGACGGAGACTGGGTGAAGGAGTTTATGGAATGGCCCATCGAATACCAGCCCGGCACCTGCTATTGCTACAACAGCCTGGCCACTTATCTGTGCAGCGCCGCTGTCCAGAAAGTGACGGGCCAGAAGGTGGTGGACTACCTGGACACTCGCCTGTGGCAGCCCCTGGGCATTGAAAAGCCCTTCTGGCTGGAGAGCCCGGTCGGCATCAACACCGGCGGCTGGGGCCTGTACCTGCACACCGAAGACCTGGCCCGCATGGGCCTGTGCCTGCTGGGCGGCGGCAAATTCCGTGGCAAGCAGGTAATTCCCGCCGACTGGGTGGCCGAAATGTCCAAGTACCAGGTGCCCTCCGTGAATGCCGGCGTGAACGAAAAAATGCTGACGGAACTGCACGACGGCCCTGCCAAAGCCTACTTCAACCCCGAAACCAACGACTGGGAGCAGGGCTACGGCTACCAGATGTGGCGCTGCCGCTTCGGCGCCTTCCGCGCCGACGGCGCCAACGGCCAGTACATCCTGGTGCTCCCGGAACAGGACGCCGTCATCGTGACCACCGCCCACATCCCCAACATGCGCCAGGAAATCCAGCTCATCTGGGACCACTTCCTCCCGGTGCTGTAGCGGGCTTCCGTCAGCGCCGTGCTTGTTGGCGCGTCGCGTGGATGTAAGTAATTGTGCTTCAAATATTTAAACGATTAACCCTGGGCAGTACAACCTAGGGTCATTTGCTTAAAGTACTATTAATCAATCTCTTACGCCCACGCGCACAACTAGTCTTCCATATCACTGGAGCGGTTGCTGCTCATGCGGACAGCTTTCTGCTTCTTGGGAGTGTCCTTGAAGAGCTTCTGGGCGAAGACCGTGAGGTACACGCGCCAGTTGCGCCAGATGTGACCGCCTTCGCTCTCGTACAGGGTAGCAGGGAAGCCCTGGAAGTCGAACCACTCCTTCAGACGCTTGGTGTTGGCCATGACGCCATCGGCCTTGCCGCAGGCCATGAAGTACAGCTTGGGCTCATAGGCGAAGACCTTGGCGAAGCCTTGCTCGTTGCCTTCGATGGTGCCCACGCCGCTGAACAGGCCCACATAACCGAATGTGTCGGGATAGTGCAGGGACAGCATGCAGCTCTGACGGCCGCCCATGGAGAGACCTGCCACGGCGGTGTTGTGGTAACCCTTAGCCACACGGTAGTGCTTTTCTACGAAGCTCATGACATCCGGGAAGCTGTCTTCGATTTCAATGGTGCTCTGGCTGCGGCTGTTGGCCATGGTGGGCTGGAAGTTGTTCACAGCGGCACCAGGAGCGGCCTGGTTGAACCATACTCCGTTGGGCATCACCACAATCATGGGTTTGGCCTTGCCTTCTGCGATGAGGTTGTCCATGATTTGGGCGGTACGGCCTAAATCGGACCAGGCGTCTTCATCGCCGCCGCTGCCGTGCAGCAGATACAGCACCGGATAGTGCTCCTTATTGCTTTCATAGCCGGCAGGGGTATAAACCGTCATGCGGCGCTGGCTGTTGAGGGTAGGGCTGTCGTACCAGACATGGGCCACCGTGCCGTGCGGCACATTGTGCACCTCATAGTACCAGCCTTTGTCGCCAGGCTTCGCACTCAGGGTGAAGATATTGGTCCAGGTGGCCACATCCCTGTTCTGATGCACGTTGGAAGGGTCCATCACCTTCTTTCCGTCCACCAGGAAGCTATAAGAATAGAGTTCGCCTTCCAGCGGGGCCGATGTATACTCCCACACACCGCCGGGCCCTTCCTTCAGGTCCTCCACGCCGGGGGCGTCGTAGATGACCTTGCGCCCGCCGAAGTCAACCTCGATGGGACGGGTGGGCAGGAAGTCGCCGGTAACCTGTACCACTTTGGCCTTGGGGTTATGATAACGGAAAGTAACGCTGTTGTCCGGGTTGATCTCCGGGGAAATGAGGCCGGTACCGGGACCCAGGGCCTGCTGGGCCATTGCAGACAGGGCCAAAAACAGAACCGCTGCCGCCAGGGAAAGACGTTTCATAATCTCAGTGTTATTGGTTATCCCAAAGTTAGGCATTTTCCCGGGAAAAGCAAACCCTTTGAACAAAGCGAAAAACATTTGAACCCTACAAGTAACGCACGCGCGAAAGAAAGCGTATCTTTGCGCTAAACACTGAACTTCAATGAAAAAGATCCTAACCCTAGTCGCGCTCCTGGCCGCCACGCTGCAGGCCGGTGCGCAGGGCTGGTTCCGTCAGCCCACTCCCAACGACACCCTCCAGAGTGTACGCGTACTGCCCGACGGCAAAGTTCTCTTCCAGATTTACGCTCCCAAGGCCCGCGCCGTGGCCGTTACCGGAGACCTCCCCTGGGACAAACCCGTCATCTTCAAAGAAGCCCCCAACGGCGTTTGGAAGGGCGTCTGTGAAGGACTGGCCGATGGCTGCTTCCGCTACACCTTCATCGTAGACGGCACCCGGGTACAGGATCCCAAGGCCCCGCTCAGCGCAGAGCAGGCCAGCGTGTTCACCAAAGGCCCCGGCTACATCAAGGACGTCCCCCACGGCGCCGTAGCCCAGCGCTACTACTGGTCCCAGACCCTGGGCGAAATGCGCAGGATGCATGTTTGGACCCCCGCCGGCTATGAAAAATCCAAGGCCAAGCTCCCCGTGCTGTACCTCATCCACGGCGGCGGAGACAATGACGCCTCCTGGCCCGGCGTAGGCGCCGCTGGCTGGATCCTGGACAACCTCCTGGCCGAAGGCAAGATGGTTCCCATGATTGTGGTCATGCCCAACGGCACCGTCACCAACGTGCCCAACGAGGTTCCCCCGTTCGCCCAGGATATGGTCACCGACATCATCCCCTTCGTCGAATCCAATTACAATGTTTACACCGATGCCAAGCACCGCGCCGTAGCCGGTCTGTCCATGGGCGGTATGGAAACCATGGAAGTGGCTTTCAACAACATTGACATGTTCACCTATGTCTGGGTACTGAGCTCCTCCCTGATGCCCGGCCTGGATCCCGCCGCCGAAAGCGAGCGCCTGCAGGTGAAGAAGAACGCCGCCAAGATGAACAAGCAGTTCAAGGCGCTGGTCTTCACGCAGGGCGGTCCCGCCGACATCGCCTACAAGAACTGCGAGAACACCCGCAACCAGCTGGTAAAGGACGGTCTCAAGTTCGACTATATGGAGAACGCACAGGAAGGCCACAGCTGGGCCACCTGGCGCGCAGACCTCCAGACCCTCGCTCCCACGCTCTTTAAATAAACACTAAACCATATGAAGAAAATCGCATTATTCCTTGCATCGGCCGTGCTGGCAGCAGCGGCCTGCAGCGGTCCCCTGTCCCCGCAGGACAAGCTCACCGTCAATGACAAGAAGATCAACGACCTCATCGCCCAGATGACCCTGGAAGAGAAGGTGAACATGCTCCACAGCAAGACCAACATGTCATCGGCCGGCGTGGAGCGCCTGGGTATCGCCGACATGAACTACGCCGACGGTCCCTTCGGCATCCGCGAAGAAGGCCAGCCCAACGGCTTCATGAGCGCCGGCTGGACCCTGGACAGCGCCACCTACTTCCCCACCGGCAGCGCCCTGGCCGCTACCTGGAGCGAGGAACTGGCCTACAAGTACGGCACCGGTATGGGCAAGGAAGCCCGTCTCCGTGGCAAGGACGTGATCCTGGGCCCCGCCGTGAACATCCAGCGTCTGCCTGTGGGCGGCCGCACCTATGAGTACCTGAGTGAGGATCCCATCCTCTCCGCCGCCCTGGCCCTGAAATACACCAAGGGCTGCCAGGACGAAGGTACCGCCGTATGTATCAAGCACTTCGCCGTGAACAACCAGGAGACCAACCGCGGCAGCGTAGACGCCCAGCTGGACGAACGCACCCTGCGTGAGATCTACCTCAAGCCCTTCGAGCGCGCCATCATCGAAGGCGGCGCCATGAGCGTGATGCCCGCCTACAACAAGGTTAACGGCGACTACTGCTCTGAAAACGAGCACCTCCTCAACGAGATCCTCCGCGGCGAATGGGGCTTCAAAGGCTTCACCGTGAGCGACTGGGGCGGCACGCACAGCACCATGGGTGCCATGCTCCACGGCCTCAACGTCCAGATGACCGGCGACAACTATCTGGGCCAGCCCGTCATTGACTCCATCGCCACCGGCGCCCTCACCGAGGACCTGGTAGATGAGAAAGTGCGCCAGATCCTGCGCGTACGCTTCGCCATCCAGCCCGTTCCGGCCGATGTGGCCAACACCGTGATGACCTCCCAGCCCGAGAGCCAGCAGATTGCCAAGGAAGTGGCCGAAAAGAGCATCGTCCTCCTCAAGAACCAAGGCATCCTGCCCATCGCCAAGGATGTGAAAAAGATTGCCGTCATCGGCCAGAATGCCGTCCTCAAGACCCAGAGCGGCGGTATGGGCGCCGGCGTGAAGGCCCTCTACGAGGTTACCCCGCTGGAAGGCATCTGCAAGCGTGCCGGCGAAGGCGTGGAAGTGACTTACGCCCCCGGCTACAAGACCATCTCGTTCCGTTGGGGACCTGCACCTGCCACTCTGGCCCCGCTGGAGGCCCGTTCCAACGATGAACCCGCCGATCCCAAGCTGGTGGCCGAAGCTGTAGCCCTGACAAAAGACGCAGACCTTGTGATCTTCTTCGGCGGCACCAACAAGAGCATTGAGACCGAAGGCAGTGACCGTAAGAACATCAAGCTCCCCTGCGGACAGGAAGAGCTGATCCAGGCCCTCTACGCCGCCAATAAGAACCTGGCCACCGTGCTCATCAGCGGCGGTCCCACCGATCTCCAGGTACTGGAGCCCAACTCCCCTGCCATCGTTCAGGGCTGGTGGAACGGCACCGAGGGCGGCACCGCCCTGGCCGAGGTCCTCTTCGGCGACATCGCCCCCTCCGGCAAACTGCCCTTCACCTTCCCCGTCAAGCTGGAAGACTCCCCCGCCTATGCCATGGGTAACTTCCCGGATCCCAACGGCGCCGGCGGAGACCTCTTCAGCCTTATGTTCCGCCCCGACGTGCTGAAAATGAGCAACGAAGAGCGCCAGGCCTTCCTCGCCTCCCTGCCCAAGCCCGTTTCCAAGTACACCGAGCGCTTCTATGTAGGCTACCGCTGGTACGACACCAAGGAAGTGAAGCCCATGTACGCCTTCGGCCACGGCCTCTCCTATGTCACCTTCGACTACTCCGACGTCAAGGCCCAGGCCAGCAAGGAGAACGTCCAGGTATCCCTCACCGTGAAGAACGAGGGTTCCATGCCCGCCGACGAAGTGGTGCAGGTCTATGTGGCCCGTCCCGAATCCAAGGTGGAATGGCCCGCCAAGGAACTCAAGGCCTTCCAGCGCGTATCCCTGAAGGCCGGCGAACTCAAGAAGGTCACCCTGAACGTTCCCATGAAGGAACTGCGCTACTGGAATGAAGAAAGCAACGCCTGGGAACTGGAACACGGCAAACTGCAAGTTCTGGTGGGAAGCGCCTCCGACGACATCCGCCTGAACACCGACGTTACAATTTAAGCTATGAAAAAAGCATTGGTTATCGGGGCCGCCCTGCTGGTGGCAGCCTGCGGCCCCAAACCTTCCGCTCAGGTAGAGAAGGTGGAAATCTTCAGCGAAGTAGGCGACTACGGCGTGCTGGTAGACGCCATTGAAATCACCGTGGCCAATCCCCGTTCCATCAAGGGACTCACGGCCGCCGATTTCGACCTGGTGAACAACGTCTCCGGCGCTTTCATCGACGCCGCCACGGGAAAACCCTCCGAGCCCTATGAGGACGACGAAATCGTCGTATCGGCCCAAGGAAACGTCCTGCGCATCGAGGCCAAGCCCTTCAACAAGGCCGGCAAGATGGAAGGATTCTTCAAGCGCGTCCCCTGGGAACTGCACTGCCTGGCCGATTCTACTCTCAACGTCACGCCCGACAACGTGGCCGATGAACACATCGCCGTGCTGGAAGACTGCATCCACGGAGAGTTCAGCTTCGCCGGTCTCACCCGCGAGTATATGCTGCACCTGCCCAAGGACGCCGATGGCAACGTAATCAAGAACGTTCCCCTTCTGGTTTGGCAGATTGGCGGCGGCGAATACGACAAGGATATGATGACGGTGGCCACCGCCAACCGCTGCCTGGTGTCCCTGGCTTCCCAGGGCGTTCCCTGCGCCGCCCTGGTCTTCGCCCTGGCCAACCCCAACTACTCCTACAGCGCCTCCCTCTATCCGGAGAAGATTGAGCTCATCGACCGCAACAACGCCCTCCAGATGGCCTTCATCGACACTTTGATTGCCGATGGTACCGTAGACGGCAACCGGCTCTTCTGCGCCGGCGCCTCCTCCGGCGGCGGCTGCACCATGCGCTTTATGATGCAGTTCGCAAACCGCTTCAAGGCCGCTATCCCCTGCTGCGCCATGGATCCCATCGTCCCCGTCCACAAGGTGGACGAGAAATATCCCGGCCAGTACTCCAAGGATGTGGAAAAGGTTTGGAAAGGCAAGTGCGTATACAAGTGGGACGGCAACAACATGGTCCTTTCCCCTATGGATATCGATGCTTTCGTGAAGCTCCCCATGTACTTTGTGCACGCCGCCACGGACAACACTTGCAAGGTGGCCAGCACCTACGCCTACAGCGCCGCCCGTGAGCGGATGGGCGCCAAGCAGGACAAGGTCCTCATCTACAGCGACGAAGACCTCATCTCCTGGGGTGTCTCCCCCTTCATGGCCCACTTCAGCTGGGTACCCCTCCTGGACGACTACTCCGAGGGTTCGCCCATGGACTGGATGATCAACCAATTCTAAAATACAACTGATATGAAGAAACTTTTTGTAGTAATTGCAGCCCTGGCCATCGGCCTTTCTGCCAATGCCCAGCAGGCCCTGTGGGGCGGCCCCTCCGTGGAGTCTCCCGTCATCAACGCCGACGGTACCGTCACCTTCCGTTTCCAGGCCCCCAAGGCCGTGAAGGTGGAAGTCACCGGTGATTTCCTGCCCACCCAGAAGGTGGAGATGGAGTTCGGCGGCCAGAAGTTTACGGCCGATATGCCCGGCGTAGGTGAACTGAAGGAAGGCAAAGGCGGCGTGTGGGAATACACCACTCCTTTTGCCGTGGCCCCCGACATGTACAACTACACTTTCCGCGTAGACGGCGTTTCGCAGATCGACCCCCACAACATGTGGGTGAACCGTGACGTGGCCAGCCTCACCAGCGTGCTCCTGGTTCCCGCTCCCGGCGAGCGCAGCGACCTCTATGCCATCCACAAGGTTCCGCACGGCACCGTTTCCAAGATTTGGTACCACTCTGAGACCGCCGGCTTCGACCGTCGTCTCACCGTGTACACCCCTGCCGGTTACGAGACCTCCAAGGCCAAATACCCTGTGCTGTACGTCCTGCACGGCATCGGCGGTGACGAAGACGCCTGGGTCACCCAGGGCCGCGCCACCCAGATCCTGGACAACCTCATCGCCCGCGGTGAGGCCAAGCCCATGATTGTTGTGTTCACCAACGGCAACATTGCCTGCGAGGCTGCCCCGCTGGAGAATGCCGATGGCTATGTGAACCCCACCATGAGCCTGCCCAAGACCATGGAAGGCACCTTCGAGACCGCTTTCCCGGAGATTGTCAAGTTCGTGGACAGCCGCTATCGCACCATCGCCAAGAAGCAGAGCCGCGCTATCTGCGGCCTGTCCATGGGCGGTTTCCACACCCTGTATCTGTCTCTGAATTATCCCGATCTGTTCAACTACAGCGGTATGTTCAGCGCCGCCGTGGGGGTAACGGATCCTTCCATCAGCCCCATCTATCAGGACTTTGACAAGAAGCTGGCCACTTACTTCTCCAAGAAGCCCGCTCTCCTGTGGATTGGCTGCGGCAACACGGACTTCCTGTTCCAGGCCAACAAGGACTTCATGAAGAAACTGGACGACAACAAGTTCCCCTACACCTTCATGGAAACCGACGGCGGTCACATCTGGAAGAACTGGAGAATCTATCTCTCCGAATTTGTACCGCTGATCTTCAAATAATTGATAATCTGTGTTTTACAAGAAATGGGGTGCACCTGCCGGTGCACCCCATTATTCATAACTATCTGTCACTCAACTACTTGAAGAGCAGCTGGGCGAAGGTGTTCAGGTACAGGCGCCAGTTGGCCCATACGTGACCGCCGTCGGAGGCGAAGAGGACGTGGTCCATACCGTTGCGGGTAAGGGCCTGGTCCAGGATTTCAGTGCCGGGCCAGGCGAAATCGGCCGTGCCGCAGCCAATCCAGTACAGCTTGTAGCCGGCTTTCTTGATGCCCTGCAGGTCGGCGTCCAGGTGGTCGCTCTCGCGGATACCGCAGCTCATGGGGCAGATGTAGTCAAACGTGCCGGGGAACAGGATAGTGGCCGATGTGGTATGGCCGCCGCCCATGGACAGGCCGGCGATGGCGCGGCCCGAAGCCTTGGCAATGGTACGATACTCCTTGTCGATGAAAGGGATGATTTCCTTCACCAGGGAGGTTACATAGGCATTCTGCCACTTGGGATCCTGACGGTCCATGGGTTCGGCTTCGATGCCCAGCACGCCGGCTGCCTTCTGGTTGGGGTTGCCGTTGGGCATCACCACAATCATCGGCTTGGCCAGGCCCTTTTCGATGAGGTTGTCCAGAATCTGGGCAGCACGGCCCATGGAGGTCCAGGCCTCTTCGTCGCCGCCACCACCGTGCAGCAGATACAGCACGGGCAGTTTGGTCTTGGAATTCTCATACCCATAAGGGGTGTACACCACCATACGGCGGCTGTAGCCCAGGCTGGGGCTGTTGTACCAGCGGGTGGTCACGGAGCCGTGATGCTTGGCCTCGTAGTAGTTCTCGGAACGCTCACCGGGGATGAACAGCATGTTCAGGTAACGGCTGCCGTCACGCTGCACCTTATCGTTCAGGGGGTCATTCACGGCCACACCGTCCACAATAAAGTTATAGGTATAAATCTCCGGAGTGGGAGCATCCACGGTCACTTCCCAGATACCGCCCTCGCCTTTCTGCATGTCAATGGTGTCGGTCCAGGGATTGGGCATCCAGTTACCGGAAAGCTTCACTACGGTAGCGTAGTTGGCATTGAGGCGGAAGGTCACCTTTCCGTCCTTCAGCTCAGGAGAAACGATGCGCGGCCCACGGTTGCCAAAGGCAAAATTGGTGAGTTCCTGAGCAAAAAGGCTGCTTACGGCCAAAGCCGCAGCAGCCATTAAAGTAATAACCCGTTTCATACCGCTCTACTTGAAGAGTTTCTGGGCGAAGGTGTTCAGATAGAGGCGCCAGTTGGACCACACGTGGCCACCGTCGGAGACGAAGTAGATGTGCTCCAGGCCTTGCTCGTCCAGTTTGGCGTGCATTTCTTCGGCGCCCTGGAACAGGAAGTCGGTGTTACCGCAGGCCAGGAAGTAGAGCTTCACGCCAGCCTTCTTGAGGGCAGCAATCTGCTCGGGAGTGGCGCTGCCGGCAGCGGACAGGGGGCAAATGTAGTCAAACATCTCCGGATACAGGATGGAGGCGCTGATGGTGTGGCCGCCACCCATAGACAGACCGGCGATAGCGCGGGAAGAAGGCTTGGCAATGGCGCGGTAGTTCTTTTCGATGAAAGGAACGATTTCCGTGCACAGGCTCTTCACATAAGCGTCGCGGTTGGCGGGATCGCGCCAGTCGTAAGGCTTTTCGGCAATGTTGAGGGTGCGGGCAGCAGCCTGACCGGGGTTGCCGTTGGGCATCACCACAATCATAGGCTCGGCCAGACCCTTCTCAATGAGGTTGTCCAGGATCTGGGCGGCACGGCCCATGGAGGTCCAGGCTTCCTCATCGCCGCCTGCGCCGTGCAGGAGGTACAGAACGGGATATTTCTTCTTGGTGTTCTGCTCGTAACCGTAAGGAGTGTAAACAGTGAGGCGGCGCTCCATACCCAGGATTTCGCTGTGATACCAGGGATGGGAAACGGTGCCGTGCTGCTTCACAGCCTCACCGTAGTTCTCCGTGCGCTCGCCGGGAACCAGGAGCATAGGGAGATAACGGGTGCCGTCACGCTGGACCAGAACGTTCTGGGGATCGTTCACGGCCACACCGTCCACTACAAAGTTATAGGTGTAGATTTCGGGGGCGGGAAGCGGAATCTTCACGCTCCACACGTTGTTCTCGCCGCGGGCCATGTCAATGGTGCCGCCCCAGGGATTGGGCATCCAGGAGCCGCTGAGCTTGACCACGGTGGCATAGTCGGCCTTCAGGCGGAAGGTCACGCTGTCGTTCTGGATTTCCGGGGAAACGATGGGTTTCTGGCCCCAGAAGGAGAAGTTGGTGAGTTCCTGGGCCTGCAGGGCAGCTGCAAAGGCCAGGGTCATCGCTACGATTGAAAGGATTCGTTTCATTATCAGTGTTTTGTGTTTTTATTTGCTAAAAGCTTCGCCGACTTTCTTCAGCGCCTTGGGAAGGCACTCCTGCCAGAAATCCCAGTAGTGGATACCGTCGCGGGCGATGTACTCCACGTTGAGACCCTGGGACTTCATATATTCGGCCAGTTCATGCGTGGCGTTATTGTCCACGGTGGTATCCTGGTTGCCCACCTCAAAGGTGAAGCCGGGGAAGACGGACTTATCGGCCTGCGCATCCACATAGTTCTTCATATCGGCCATTACGGCCGGACTCATGGCATAGGCATAAAGGAAGTTGGCAGGATATTTCAAGCCGTGATAAGTAGTACCGAAACCGCCCATGGACAGGCCGGCAATGGCGCGCTTGCCATTACCGCCGAATGCCTTCTCTACATAGGGAATGAGCTCTTCTTCGAAGTAGGTCTCATAGTTGCCGACGTAGAAAGAAGACAGGCCGTTGGGCATTACGATGATCATGGGAACACCGCCGTTCTTCACGTAGTCGCTGGCAATTTTATTGGCATTTCCTTTCTGAACCCAGTAGCGGTCCAGGTGGGCCTGGTCACCGGATTCATAACCATGCAGCAGGTAAAGGAACGGATAAGTCTTGGTTTCGTCATAACCATTGGGCAGCCAGACGGAATAAGTCATCTTCTGGCCCATGTTCTTGCTGGTAATGGTGAGGTCCTGATAGAGTTTGTCTTCTGAATTAAGGATATCCAGAATGTCTATCGGCTTGTCAGTACCAGAGTTGGTGTTATCCTTGCCGCAAGCACTGAGGGCCAGGGCCCCCAGTGCAAGCGCAAGAATATAAAGGATTCGTTTCATTACAGAGTGACCTTGAGAGGAACGTTCTTCATGCTCTCACCGCTCTTGTTACCCCAGGAAAAAATGGAAATTTCCGTTTCGGGGAGAGCAGGCATATCGGCGCGAGGAATGGAGAACTCAAGTTCAACACCCGTAGCGGAATCGAAGACACCGTCTGCGATATAATTGTCAAGTTTGCCGGAAGGTTTCATCTGGCTTTCACCCAGAGGGCTTGCAGCAAATGCAGGTTCGGCGGAAGAACCGGCGAAGGGCCAGATCACGAAGATGCACTCGTAAGGACCATTGCCCCAGATTTCACCGGTACCGGTTGTTGCGTCATTGTCGGTATCAAAGGCAAAATACAGATAGCCACCACCATTCCAAAGATCGGCGAATTTGGTAGAAGATCTGCGGGCGTAGAAATAGATGTTGTCGGCATCGCTGGTTACCTTGAACTCGGCATAAGCCGCACCTTCTTCGTTGACAGCGCCCTCAATATCGGCCCAATCACTCATGTCACCGTCGATGACGATGCCGGAAGCGGCTTCAGCGGAGAGCTTGCCCACGTAGGTGGCAGTCACTGTGGTAGAAGTTACCGCGATGGTGTAGACGTCGCCTTCCTTGGCTACAGTCACGGTACCGTCGGCAACATAGTAAGGAGTAGCAGAGCCATCCTTAACTACGAAGAGCGTGGTACCGCCATTCTGGGAACCGGTCTTGAACTCACCGGCAACCAATGCGTTAGGATCGGCACTGGGAGTGTAGGTGCCGGCAGCGACGGTGCCATTCTCGGAATAAACCTCTAACTTGATATAAGCGCCATCCACAGGATACTCGGCAGGAGTAGTCCAGGTAGCAGGAGTATAGGTGAAGCCGGTAGTACCCAGCTCTACGCCAAGGAGATTAACACCCCAGCCGCTATAGTCGGTCAGGGACAGGAAGTCGGTGAGGGCAGCCTCAACGGGATCATCGCCACCAGGACCGGGCTGGGGAGTGGGAACTTCGACCACGGCCACGAAGGTCCAGCCGGTGGAGCCTTCGAACTTGTAGGTATCCTGGCCGGCGGAAGTCACGGTGATGGTCTCACCAGGTTCCACGATGACCACGTTGCCTTCTTCGTCATAGTAGTAGGTACCAATCACGACGGGCCAGCCGTAAGGAGTCATATCAAAGCCGTTACCGGCAGTGAAGTCCTCGTGAGCATACTCGGCCACGGTGTAGACACCGGTGAGGTCGGTGGTGCCAACGGCACGGACGAGTTTAATCTGAGCCACAGTGGCTTCTTCGGCATTGGTCAGTACGATGGTGTGGGATTCCACATCCTCATAGAGGGTGCCTTCAGCGTCGGTGCAGTCCTGAGCCACGGTGTCTACGGAATCGTAGATAAGGATACCGGGGATGTAGCCTTCGGGGGCGCAGAGGAAGCTGAAGCCGTCACCGTCGATGGAGTAGAAACCGCCTTCGCCAGCCTTGGTCACGGTGATCTTGGCACCGGGTTCGATGATAACGTTGTTACCATCGGCATCCAGATAGTAAGAGCCAATCACAACGGGCCAGCCGTAAGGAGTCATGTCAAAGCCGTTGCCGGCAGTGAAGTCCTCGTGGGCATATTCGGCCACGGTGTACTCACCGGACAGATCCTTGGCCCCTACAGAGCGGATGAGCTTGATCTGGGCGGCGAAGTTGCCTTCCAGGTCATTGAGCACCAGGGTATGGGACTCAACGTCCGTATAAAGGGTACCGCCAGCGTCGGTGCAGTCCTGAGCGATGGTGTCCGTGTAGTGGAACTGGGGACCCAGAACGGGATCCTTATCATAGGCAATCTTGCCAGTCCAGTTGGCCTTGAAAGGAGTACCGTCCTCCATGAAGACCACAGCGGCAATCTTGTAAGTGTTCTCGCAACCGGTCTCGGTTTCAAGTTCTTCCAGGACATCTACATTGACGTAACCCTGCTTGACATTCTTACCGGCGATGGTAGTTTTACCCAGTACGAAGTTACCGTTCTTGGCCACAGCCTCAAGGGCCTCCGTATACTGGTTGGCGGTGAGGTAGTACTTGCTGCCGATTAGTGTCAGGTGCATGGGAGTGGTTCCGTCGGTGAGATCCAGAGTGAATACACGACGGCCTTCCTCGTCCTTGGTAGCATCGGAAGCGGTGAGGGTGGTCATATCGACCACGGTAGCCTCAGGGAAGATGGGATTCTGCGGATCCAGCGGCTTCATCTCGGACTTGACGCAGGAGACCATTGCCAAAGCCGCAGCCATCATACCATATAATAATGTTTTTTTCATGTTTCGGATCTATTAATAGTTGGGATTCTGCTTGCAGTTCTTGTTCAGCATGGTCTCGGTGTAAGGATAAGGGAGATGCTCGTGCTTACCCTGCTTGAAACCATAGACGGAACGGCCGGTAGAAACGTACTCGAAGGTACCATTGGGCTGCATCACGGGATAAACCTTACCCGCATCCTTCAGGAGTTCATAGGCGTCGCCCCAACGGAGGATATCCTGGTAGCGGACACCTTCACCGCAGAGTTCGCAGCGCTTTTCCTTCTTGATATCGTCCAGCGTAACGCCATTGAGAGCAGGCAGCTGGGCGCGGGTGCGAACACGGTTAATATACTTAAGAGCCACATCGGGATGACCGGCCTGAAGGTTAGCTTCGGCGCCCAGGAGGAGAACCTCGGCGAAACGCATCCACAGAGGGTTCTTGGTGCTGATCATACCGTAGTAAGCAACTTCGTCGGAGAGGAAGCGACCCTTCCAGTTATAGAGACCGCAGTTGAGGGTGGGCATGTTCCACTGAACACCCATAGCCTTGACCTCGTCATAGGTCTTGATGGTCTGCGTACGACGATAGCTGTCAACACCTTCCCAAGTGTTGAAAGCAGCCAGAAGTTCCTCATTAGGAATCATGAAGCCCCAACCGGCGGCGCAAACATCCTCAGGAATGGTCATTTCACCGGAAGAAGCACGCCAACCTACCATAGCACCGTAGAAGTCGAAGTTGTCGAACTGGTTGTCCAGGTCGTTCACACGGATGCTTTCGAACAGGTTTTCGCAGTTCATCTTGTACGCGGAGTTACGCATATCGCCGTAAGGAGCAGCGGTGAAGAGGTCGTACAGTTGGGAATTAACCACAGCATTCAGCTGAACGGCAGCCTTCTCATAGTAGCTGTTGTCTTTCAGCTCACTGGCCATCCAGATGTAAGCCTTACCCAGGAGGGCCTGGGCATACTGCTTGGTCGCACGCCACTGGGTGTTGTCGTTCAGGCTGGACTTTTCGGCCAGAACACCGGATTCGATGGCGTAGGTGAGATCATCTTCAACCAGTTTCCACAGATCCTCGGTGGAACCGTTACCCTGGGCATACTCGGACGGAACCAGTTCGTGGTCCACGATGGGCGGGTTGCCCCAAAGGGTGGTGAGTTCGAAGTAAGCCCAGCCACGGAAGAGGTGAGCCTCGGCCACGGCACGGGCGGCAGCCTTGCTCTGCTCGGGGTTAATGTGACCCAGGATTACGTTGGCGTGATAGATCAGGCCATAGTATCCGCTGAAGGAGCCTTCAATCTGCTCAGACTCGGAGTTGAAAGCGAAGTCACCGAGAGCATCCATCTGGGCGTTGTCACCACGGGCGGCACCACCGGAGAAGTAGTCGTCGGAGAGGATGTTCTTCACCAGCATCACATTGTAGTACCAGCCACGTACGTCGCTGTACAGGGTGATATTGGCAGACTCGATCTCATCGTCGGTCTTGTAGAAGGTATCATAGTCAATCACGCCCTTACGGGGGATATCCAGCAGTTTGGAGCAGGAAGAAAGAGCGAGAACGGCTGTCAGAAAAGCAAGTACGATATATTTAGTTTTCATAAGGCAGTCAGATTAGAAAGTGATGTTAACACCGAAGACAACCTTCTTGGAGGTAGGATAGTTACCCTTGTCCACGCCCATATTGGCACCCTGGCCAACGATTTCAGGATCGAAGCCCGGATACTTGGTGAAGGTGAACCAGTCGTCGAGGGAGACGTAGAGACGCAGCTGGTCGAGGAGAATCTTGCGGAGCAGATTCTTCGGGAAGCTGTAACCCAGCTGGATCTGCTTGATCTTCATGTAGCTGGCATCGAATACGACACCGCTGGATACGAGATACTGGGTGTAGTTAGGAGCCTTGGCAGCAGGAGTAGTACCGTTGGGGTTGGAGGCCGTCCAGCGATTTTCCGTGAGGAAGGTGAGACGGTTGGTAGGATAGTCCACGTTGCACAGGGCGTTCAGGATCTTGTTTCCGCCTGCACCGGTGAGGAACACCAGGAAGTCGATGCCCTTCCAGCCGGCGTTGAAGGTGAGACCATAGTTATAGGTAGGGATACCGGAACCCAGGTGACGTCTGTCGCTGTCGCTGGGAGCAGTGGTGGGTTCGGCGTCCAGGATGTAGTTGCCGGTTTCGTTACCGTCGGCATCCGTCTCAGGAATATAGTGATTGAAGAGAGCTTCACCGGTTTCCTTGTTAACGCCTACATATTCATAGCCATAGAGGTGCCATGCGGGATAGCCTTTCTCGAAACGGGTGACGGCGCCGTAGTTACGTACGCTAGTACCGCCGATACCGTCCTTCAGAGTGGGGTGCAGGTAGGTCACCGTGTTCTTCAGGGTAGAGAAGTTGGCGCTGATGCCATAGTTGAAGTCACCAACCTGGTCTTTCCAGCGGACTTCCAGTTCGATACCCTTGTTGTCGATATTACCGGCGTTCAGCGGGGAAGCGCCGATACCCACGATGGTGGAGGTGGTGATACCGGTCACAATCAGGTCCTTGGTCATCTTGTCGAACCAGTCGAAGGTGACGGACAGACGATCCTGCAGGAAGCGGAGGTCGAGACCGACGTTGAACTGCTCGGAGGTTTCCCACTTCAGCTCCTGGTTACCGGCAGCGGAGGGGGCGTAGCCGATGATGTACTGGAAGGAACCGTCGGCATTCATCAGACCGGTAGGATACTGACCGGTAGAGGAAATGTCGTTGGCATAGGAATAACCGCCCAGACCGGCGATGGAACCGTTCTGGCCCCAGCTCAGACGCAGTTTAGCGAAGTTGAACACGCTCTTGATGGGAGCGAAGAAAGGCTCCTCGGAGAAGGTCCAACCGGCGGACACAGACGGGAAGTAACCCCAGCGCATGGGCTTGGGCAGCACGGAAAGGTCAGCGGCATCGGCACGGAGAGTAGCCTGCACGTTGTACTTGTTCAGGTAGCTCCAACCAATACGGCCGAAGTAGGAATACTTGCGGCTGAAGTTTTCAACACCACCGCCCACGGACTTGGTGGCGGTAGGGGTAGCCTGGCTGATGTAGTAGAACAGAGGGTCGTCTCTCTTGAGACCGAAGTCAATGACACCGTTGGCATCGGAACCGCTCACACCGGCAGAGGCGCTGTAGCTGCGGCTCTGGCTGTAGGATACACCGGCCATGGCGGTCACGGTGTGCTTGCCGAACTGCTGGAACCAGTTGACGAAGTTTTCCCACTGGTAGTAGATGCTGTTGCTGGAGCTGGCGTTCACGCTCATATAGTACTGGTGAGCGTAACTGTCGTTCACAAAGTAGTCGTGGCTGTAACCATAGCTGTCACCGGCGCTGAGACGATAACCCAGACGGGAGGTGATGGTGAGGTTCTGGATGGGCTTCAGGTTGATGGCGGTGGAACCGTTGATGTTGAAACCCTTGGAGATGGAGTAGCTGCGGTCTCTCTGAACCAGCGGGTTCACGTTCTCGGATACGAGGAACTGGGAGATACCGTAGATGCGGCCCTTTTCGTCGGCGAGAAGGCTCTTGCCTTCGTTGATGTACTGCTTGATGAAGTCGGGCTCCTGACCTACCTCATAATAAGGAAGGGTCATAGGATCCAGCTGCAGGGCGGCCAGAACGGCGGAACCGTAGTCGGAACCTTCGGAGATGGAGCGGACCTTGTAGTATTCAACCTGGTTGTTGGTCTGAACCTCCAGCCAGCTCTTGAACTTCCAGGAACCGTTGACCATACCGGTGAAACGCTCGTACACATCGGACTTGCCCACGAACATACCATCGTTGTTCAGGTAGGAACCGGAAACATAGAGGTTTCCGCGGTCGTTACCGGCACTGAAGGTGAGGTTGTGGTGGTGCATGAAGGAATTCTCATAAGACTCTTTCACCCAGTCGGTGTTGGTCTTCTGGTCCCACTTGGTGTAAACATCGTTCAGGGTGAAGGAACCTTTTTCGAGGTAGAACTGGAGGTACTGCTCGGCGTTCATCACCTGAGGAACCTTACCAAGGCTCTGGGAAGAGAGCTGATAGCTGTAGCTGATCTTACCGTCGCCCTTACCGCGGCGGGTGGTGATCATCACCACACCGTTACCGGCTTCGGCACCGTAGATAGCAGCGGAGGCACCGTCCTTCAGCACTTCCATGGATTCGATATCGTTAGGGTCGATACCGGAAATGGAAGAAGTGATACGGCCATCCACAACATACAGCGGGTTAGCATCGTTGTTGGAGGAGATACCACGCACACGGATAGCGGGGGTAGCACCAGGAGCGGCAGAACTTGCGAAGGCCTGCACACCGGCGGTCTTACCCTGGAGGGCAGCTTCCGGAGAAGTGATGGTACGGTTGGCGATGTCCTCGCTCTTCACCTGGGAGATAGCACCGGTGAGGTCGGACTTCTTCTGGACACCGTAACCCACCACGACGGTCTCTTCGATCATCTGGGTGTCGGTGAGCATCTTGATGGTAATGGTCTCGGTCTTGGTGGCCACGTGCTCTACGGTGATGTAACCCACCGAAGAGAATTCGATAACGGCACCGGCCGGAACCGTGAGGGTGAAGTTACCGTCCAGATCGGTGATGGTGCCGTTGGTGGTGCCCTTCTGGACAACACCAGCCGCAATCATCGGCTCGTTCTGATCGTCAACAACTACACCGGAGACGGTCACCTTCTGTTGGGCAGCGAGGGACCATCCCACAAGGAGAGACAACGCCAGGGTTGTCATCTTCATCAGCAGAGATTTTCTCATGTGATCAGTTTTAATTGGTTAATGGATTAATTGAATAGTTGATTCTATATTGATTTTCATATAGTTGGGCCAGGGTTCCCATACGGGCATTCCCTCGGCCTGGGGTTTTCCGGTTTTGGCAAAACTGGTCCACAGCTTGCTCACGCGGTGGCCCAGCTGAACGGCGTCCTCTCCCCCGCCCGTGAAGGTGCGGTGACGGAGCACGTTGTCAAACACGAAGGGGATTTCGATGCAGTGGGTGCTGCCCAGGGCGCCGTCCAGCACGGGGCTCTCCCAGGTGAACTGGTAGAAGTACACAGGAGCGCAGCCGGCGGCGGTGCGGTCCCCTGCCTGCTGCAGGGCCAGGGGCTTGAAGATAGGATCTTCCTGATCCCGGGTGAATTCGTGGTAAACCGTACCTATAATAGTAGGGACGTCCTTGGACAGGGCCAGGGCCTCCGGCGTGGAGGGCTGGAAGGGAATGATCTCGCCGTCCACCACAGGGCACTGGCCGAAGAGGATCATGTCCAGGAAGTTGGTGGGCAGGGCGCCGTCCTGACGGGCTTCGGCCGATACCTGCTGCACGGCCTCCCGATAGGCGGCCAGCAGCTGGGGGTAAGGGACTTCGGCCATCTGGTCAATCTGGGAAGGCTTGAGCCCCAGCTTGGCCACGGTGGCGGCACCGATGCGGCGGGAATATTTGGGATCCATCAGGTTGAAGATGGAGCCGCTCTCAACGATGGCCTTGTGGAAGAGGCCCTTGGCGCTGGGCATGGCCATGAGGGTGCTCACCTTTCCGCCGCCGCCGCTCTGTCCGAAGATGGTGACGTTGGAAGGATCTCCGCCGAAGTTGGCGATGTTGGCCTTCACCCATTCCAGGGCTTTCACGATGTCCATCATGCCCACGTTGCCGCTGTGGGCGTATTTTGCTCCGTATGCGCTCAGGTCCAGGAAGCCCAGGGCGTTGAGCCGGTGATTCAGGGACACCACCACCACGCCGTGGTTACGGGCCAGGTTGGTGCCGTCGTAGCCGGCCTGCTCCTGGGAGGAACCCTCGGAGAAGCCGCCGCCGTGCAGCCATACCATAACGGGCATCTTGACATCGGCCTTGATGCGGGAAGTCCAGACGTTCACCCGCAGGCAGTCCTCGCCGGGATAACCGTCGTCCCAGTGCATGGTGAAAGCCTGGTTGTCGTCCTGCCAGCCCATGCGGTCTCCGTGGGGAGCCACCGGACCGTAGGAACGGCTGGCCCTAACCTCTTTCCAGGGTTCGGGATCCGTGGGGGCCATAAAGCGTTGGGCCTGACCGTAGGGAATGCCTTTGTAAACGAAAACGCCGTCGTCGATGTAGCCGCATACCGGGCCGCTCTGGGTATTGACGGTGGAAGCTTTGGCCGATGTCTCCAGCTCGGAGACACATTCCTTGCTGACACGCTGGGCGGGTTGTCCGCAAGCGGTGAGGAGAAGGATGGCCGAAACAATTGCCAAGTTGGGTTTTAGTGTCATTACGTGTGCACAGTTTACGGATGCAAAGATGGATTTTTTCGTTTACACAAGTTTTTTCACATTTTCAAATGTTTTTTTAGGTGTTCAAAATGATTATATTTGTACTATGAAGTATAAACTATTCATCCTTGGCCTGAGCCTTCTAACCCTCAGTGCCTGTGAGTATAACGGTCTGGAAGTCCCCTCTCCCGCCGAAGGGAGCGTGGTTTTATCCGGCCGCCTTTCCAATCAGCACGTCAACGCCTTCGCCGAGGACAAGCTGGGCCATATCTGGATGGCCACCCAGCGCGGCATCAACCGCTTCGACGGTAACGAATTCGTGCAGTTCTTCTCCACGGACGACGAACAGGGTCTGCCGGACAACCAGATCAATGCCGTCCTGAGCATGCAGGACGGCCGGCTGTGCATCGCCACCATGAACGGCGTGGCCTTCACCACGGACAAAGGCAACTTCCACCGCGTACCCGTGGAAGACGGCAACCGCAACCTGAGCACCATCCTGCAAACCCGCACCGGCCGCCTCATCCTGTCCAACAATACCAACCTATATTGTTATATACCGGACCAAGACGTGATAAGGCCCGTTATCCGGGAACTCAATGCCTTTGGCGTGCCCTCCATGCTGCTGGACCGCGACGACAACCTCTGGGTCATCACCGGCGGCGGCTTCACCCTCAACTGCTACAGCACCAAGGACTGGCAGCTGCTGTCCAGCCGCCAGCTTCCCCTGCAGGCCTTTCACATTGCCGATGCCCGCGACGGCAGCCTCTGGTTCTCCGGAATGGGCCGGCTGGCCATCCTGAAGATCTCCTCCGGGGAATGGCTCCCGCTCCCCTCTTCCATCCGCGCCGAGAAACGGCTGATGGGCGGCGACGTGGACATCCTCTTCCCCGTAGACGGCAACCGCATGCTGATGAACGTCATCGGCAAAGGATTCTTCCTGTATCAGAAGAACCCGGAGAAGGTAATCTTCCAAGGGGACGACGACTTCCCCTACAGCATCCCCGACGCCGAAGTGCGCACCCTTTTCCAGGACAGCCGCCGCAACCTGTGGATGGGCACCATGGACAAAGGCTTTGCCACCTCCTATTATATTAAAGGTCTGTTTGGGGAGAACAAGGCCCTGGTGAACGCCTTCAAGGACAAGACCGTCACCTCCCTTTGCACGGACAAGGACGGCAACCTCTGGATCAACACCTATATGGACGGCCTGTGGTGCTACAGGCTGGCCGATAAATCCCTGCGCCAGGTAGACGTGAGTTTCCTCATCCCGGACAGCAACCTGGGTTATATCCGGGCCACCCGTCTGTTCTGTGACAGCGCCGGAGACCTTTGGCTGCTGTTCAGCGACAAGATGCGCGTGGTGCGCTGCTCCTGGGACGGCCATCGCCTGCGCCAGCTGGACTTCTTCTATTGCCAGAATCCCCTTTCCATCGCCGAGGACGACCAGGGGCACATCTGGGTGGGCGGTTTCAGCAGCACGCTGTTCCGCTATGACAAAACCACCCGCAGCACGCAGACCGTAAGCCTCACCGGCCCTCAGGAATGGACCTACGTACCGGACCTCCTGATGCGGGAAGCCGGCCGGCTGATGGCCGCCTGCTACAACCACCCCGCCATGGAAGTGAACACCTATACACTGGAGGTGCGGGAGCGTCCTGTTTCGGAAGAAGCGGCCGCCACCATCCGCCGTTCGGTCATGATTCCCAGCCGGCTGGTGAAAGACAGCGCCGGAGACCTGTGGCTGGGCACCATTTCCAACGGCTTAATCTTTTGCAATGAAAAGACCAAGAAGAAAACGCTCATGGAGGGTCTCCCCTGCCTGGACATCTGTTCCATCGAGGAAGACCTGCAGGGCAATATCTGGGTAAGCACCATGAACGGCCTGTGCAAGCTGGACCGCACCACCGGCAATTTCATCCATTACTGGGAGGCCGATGGCACCGGCGGAGACCAGTACTCGGAGCGCGCCTCGTGCATTCTGCCGGACGGCACCCTGGTCTTCGGCGGTACCCACGGGCTCACCTGTTTCAACCCGCTGGACGCCCCCGCCAGACGCACCGTCCCTGTGGTGTTCGAGAACCTGAGCATCCACAACAAACTGGTGATGCCGTGCGAGAACGGCCCCATCGACAAACTGCTCATCGACAACCCCCAGGTGGTTATCCGCCACAACCACAACGCCTTTGACATCTCCTTCGCCGCCCTGGACTACAGCGAGTACGAGCAAATCCGTTACGCCTACAAGCTGGATGGCTTCGACAAAGACTGGGTGCGCATCGACACCCGCCACAACGCCTATTTCTCCAACGTGCCGCCCGGCCGGTACAAACTGCTCGTGCGCATCGCCAACGGCAGCCATTCCATTACGGGCACGGAAGCGGCCCTGGATATCCGCGTAATGCCGCCGTGGCAGCGCAGCTGGTGGGCCTGGATCCTCTGGGGCTTCCTGGGGCTGATAGTCCTGGGCATCCTGTACACGTTCGTGCACCACGTACAGCGTGTGCGCAAGGAAGCCGCCCGTCGCATCTGGCAGGTACGCCGGGAACGGGAGCGCGCAGAAGAGGCCCAGCAGGCCGAAAAAGAGCTGAACAGGATCCAGATGAACTACTTCTCCAACGTGGCGCATGAGTTCCGCACCCCGCTCACCATGATTGCGGGCCCTGCGCAGCAGCTAAGCGATTCGGAGAGCGTTCAGGGCACAGACCGCAAGCTGGTGGACATCATCCGCCGCAACACCACCTGGATGCTGTCGCTGGTGAACCAGCTGCTGGACTTCAACCGCATCGGCAACAGCAAGCTGCAGATGAAAGTGGCCAAGATGGACATCGTGGAGCCCCTGCGGGATATCGCCGAACTGTTCAACTTCAACGCCAACTCCAAGAAGATAGAGCTGAACACCTACGGCCTGGAAGACCCTTACGAGATGTGGGTGGACGCCGACAAAGTGCAGAAGATGGTGATGAACCTCCTGTCCAACGCCCTCAAGTTCACGCCCTCCGGCGGCAAGGTGTCGCTGGGCTTCGACGTCATCACCCGGGCCGATGCCGCCGCCCGCTTCCCCCTCACATCGGCCGACAAAGATACCCAGTGGGCCTGCATCAGCGTCTCCGACAGCGGCCCCGGCATCGACGAGGACCAGCTGGAGAAGATCTTCGAGCGCTTCTACCAGTCCGAAGCCGGGAAGAAGGCCGCGGGCTCCGGTATCGGCCTGTTCTATGCGCGAGCGCTGGCCACCCTGCACCACGGCTACATCAAGGCGTGGAACCGTCCGGAAGGCGGCGCCCTCTTCAGCCTGGTGCTCCCCGTGAGCGAGGCGTCCTATTCGGAGGACGAGCGCACATCGGCCACTCCCCAGCTGCCGTCGCATCAGCTGGCGTCCGACATATCTGCCGACAACCCCGAGGAAGAGGCCGCCAAGAAGCACATCGCGGTGGTGGACGACGACATCGACATCGCCAACTACCTCAAGGTGATACTGAAACCGCAGTACAAGGTTTCCGTCTACTTTGACGCCGAAAGCGCCCTCAAGGGCATGGAAGAGGACGTCCCGGACCTGGTGATTTCCGATGTGGTGATGCCCGGCATGGACGGCTATGAGCTCTGCTCCCGCATCAAGGGAGACCTCCAACTGTCCCACATCCCCGTGGTGCTGGTCACCGCTAAAGTGGCCGTTGAGAGCCAGGTAGAAGGCCTGCACAAGGGGGCCGATGCCTACGTCACCAAGCCCTTCCAGCCCGCCTACCTCCAGGCCCTCATCACATCCCTGCTGGAAAACCGCGACAAACTGCGCCGCCAGCTGGGTGCCGCCACCACCACCGAGGACATCGCTCCCGAAGCCCTGTCCCCGCGCGACGCCGCCTTCATGCAGGAACTCTACGAACTCATGGAGAAAGAACTGGCCAACGCAGACCTGGATATCGTGCGCATGACGGAAATGATGAAGATCTCCCGCACCAAGTTCTATTACAAGGTAAAAGGCCTCACCGGCGAAAACCCCTCCGTGTTCTTCAAACGGTACAAACTGAACCGCGCCGCCGATTTACTGAAGGAAGGCAAACACAACATGAGCGAAATCGCCTGGATGACTGGCTTCAACACCCTCTCCCACTTCTCCACCTCCTTCAAAAAACAATTCGGCGTACCCCCGTCGGAGTATGTGGGCTAGCGCGGTGTTGAGCTAACTAATTGATACTCAGCTATAATGAAAATTCTCTTTAGTCCGTTTGGGCTAAAGAGAATTTCTATTAGTGCTGATAGTCAGCAAGTTAGAGGGCTATCTCCTGAACGGGTTCCTGGGGAAGCAGGACGCGGTTCACGGGCCAGCTTTGGGCTTTGGCCAGCTTGAAGGGGGCGGTGGCGCGGATGTCGGCCACGGAGGCGCCGAAGTGGGCGGTGTAGTTGCCCGAGGCGGTTTCCCAGGCCGATGTTTCCTCGTTGAAGGAGGCCAGGGTGTAGGCGCACACCTTCATGGTGAGGGTCTGGGACTCGCCGGGCTTCAGCTCGCGGGTCTTGGCGAAGGCCTTGAGCTCGCAGGCGGGTTTCACGAGGCCGCCGGCGGGAGCGCTCACGTACAGCTGGACGGCTTCCTTGCCGGCTACCTTGCCGGTGTTTTTCACGGTGATGGTGGCGGTGAGGGTGCCATCGGCAGCCACTTTCACGGAAGGCTGGCTGTAGGCGAAGGTGGTGTAGCTAAGGCCATAGCCGAAGGGATAGGAAACCTTCTTGCCGGCGGTGGCGAAGTAGCGATAGCCCACCCAGATGCCTTCCTTGTACTGCGTTTCGTCCACATTGGCTTTTTTGCGGGGACCGCCGAAGCCGAAGAGGGCAGCCAGGCCGGAAGCATCATCATCGCTGCCGCCGCCGAAGGGATTCAGGGACATTTCACCGCTGTAGTTGTACGGGAAGTTGAAGGAAGAAGGGATGTCGAAGTAGTTCACGGGGAAGGTCATCGGGAGTTTGCCGGAGGGGTTGGCGGCACCGGAGAGGACATCGGCCACGGCATATCCGCCTTCCTGACCGGGCGTCCAGGCCAGCAGGATGGCGTCGGGAATCTGCTTCCAGGAAGCGGTCTCGATGACACCGCCGATATTCAGGACCACTACCAGCTGCTTGCCGGCCACGTGGTAAACGTCGGCCAGTTCCTGCAGCATACGGCGCTCCATGCCGCTGAGGGTCCAGTCGCCGTCGACGGCTTTGCGGTCTCCGCCTTCACCGGCGTTGCGGGAGATGGTGAAGATGGCGATGTCGCTCACTTTCTCCATCTTTTCGAAGTAGCTGCGGTTCACTTCCATTTCGGGAATGACGGCGCTGCCCAGCATAGCCATCAGTCCGCCGGCCGAATTGTTGGCCATCTCGGTCTTCTGAAGGGCGATGTACTGTTTGTACCAGTTCTCGATGCCCTCGTTTACCTCGAAGCCGTTTTCGCGCAGACCTTCGGCCACGTTGCGCACATAGGCCTTGTTCACGTTGCCGGAACCGGTGCCGCCGGCGATGAAATCATAGGAACCAACACCGTAGAGGGCCACTTTCTTCACGCCTTTGAGGGGCAGGACGCCGTTGTTCTCCAGCAGGACCAGGCCTTCGGGGGTGGCGGCGCGAACCAGTTTGGCGTGTCCGGTGAGATCCGGCTTATTGGAGTACTTGTAACCTGCGAAACGGGGGGTGCGCACAATGTATTCCAGGAGCTTACGCACGTTGCGGTCCAGGTCCTGGATGGGAATGATACCGCTGCGGACACCTTCGATGACACGTTTGATTTCGTTGTCCATGCCGGGTTCCATCAGGTCGTTGCCGGCGATGACGGCGTTCTCGGTGCCTTTCTTGTTGCCCCAGTCGGTCATCACAATGCCCTTGAAGCCCCATTCACCGCGAAGGATGGTGGTGAGGAGGTCGTGGTTCTGCTGGGTGTAAGAGCCGTTTACCTTGTTGTAGGAGCTCATGATGGTCCAGGGATCGGACTCTTTCACCATGATTTCGAAGCCCTTCAGGTACAGTTCACGGGCGGCGCGGGGATTCACCACGGCGTCGTTTTCCATACGGTTGGTTTCCTGGTCGTTGAAGGCGAAGTGCTTGGCGCTCACGCCCACGCCGTTGGACTGGATACCGTTCACATAAGCGGCGGCCATCTTGCCGGAGAGCAGCGGGTCTTCGGAGAAATACTCGAAGTTGCGGCCGCACAGCGGGTTGCGGTGCAGGTTCTGGCCGGGAGCCAGGAGGACATCGGCCCCATATTCCTTCACCTCTTCACCCATGGCGGTGGTGAGTTCCTTCACCAGATCGGTGTTCCAGGTGCTGGCCAGCACGGTGCCCACGGGGAAACCGGTGGCGTAGTAGGTCTGGGAGTCGCCCTTGCTGATGGGCTCGATGCGGATACCGGCAGGGCCATCGGCCAGCACGGTCTGGGGAATGCCCAGGCGGGGAATGGCGCGGGTGGTGCCGGCGGCGCCGGGAACCAGCGTGGCATCACTGGCCGTCATGGAGCCGGCCGTCATGGAACCCCAGCCGGAGCCCACCACCAGCGTGGCTTTCTCCTCCAGGGTCATGGCCTTGAGAACCTCGTCAATGTTGTCCTTACGCAGCTTGGGCTGGGCAAAGACGGAAACGGTGCAGCACAGGGCTGCCGCTAAAAGCATGATTTTTCTCATACAAAAAATAGAATGGTTATTAGTCTTAGTTTCTCAAAAGTAGCTTATTTATGATACACCTCCAAATAATTAAACCTGCAGCAAAACATTTGAACAAACGGGCGGTTTTTTAGCCCCTGGCGTAAGTGATTGAGTATCAGAGCATATAAAAATTTTCTTTAGCCCAAACGGACTAAAGAAAATTCACAAAAGTATTGTATATCAATCAGTTAGCGCCAGCACCAAAACCGGCCGCGAGCAACCAACTAGATAAATATATACTTGCACACAAACAGCACGGCCAGGATCCACATGGTCACGGAGATGTCCTTGAAGCGGCCGGCGACGGCATGGCAGGCGACGTAGGAGATGACGCCCAGGAGGATACCGTCGGAGATGCTGTAGGCCAGGGGCATCATGATGATGGTGATGAAGGCAGGGATGGCTTTGCAGTAGTCGTCCCAGTGGATGCGCTTGATGGAAGGCATCATCATCACACCTACCACGATGAGGGCAGGAGCGGTGGCAGCACCGGGGATGGCCAGGAACAGCGGGCTGAAGAACAGGGCCAGGATGAAGCAAACGGCCGTGGAGAGGGCGGTGAGACCGGTACGGCCACCCTCACCTACGCCAGAGGCGCTTTCCACATAAGTGGTGGTGGTGGAAGTACCCAGGCAGGCGCCGCAAACGGTAGCCACAGAGTCGGCCAGGAACATCTTCTCCATATCGGGAACGTAGTCACGCGGCTTGTCGTCGGGAACGAGGCCAGCACCCTGGTGCACGCCGATGATGGTGCCCATGGTATCGAACATATCAATGAACAGGAAGGTGAAAACGACCACCAGCATGTCCAGGGACAGCACGTGGCTCCACTCGAACTTGCAGAAGATAGGGTCTACGCTGGCCGGCATGGAGATAAAGCCGTTGAGCTTGGTGATAGCCTCGCCGGTAGTGGGATCCTTGATGACCAGACCCAGGGCGGTGGTGGCCAGGATGCCCCAGAGGATGCCGCCGCGGACCTTCGCCATCACCAGACCGGCGGTGATGAACAGGCCGATCATGGCCAGCATGGCCGTGCCTTCGGTGATATTGCCCAGGCCGACGAGCGTAGCGTCATTGTTCACGATAATGCCGGCGTTCTGCATGCCGATGAAAGCGATGAACAGGCCTATACCCGCGCCGATAGCCTTCTTCAGGGTGCCGGGGATGGCGTTGAGAAGCCACGTACGAACCTTCGTCAAAGTGAGGATGATGAAGAGGACGCCTTCCAGGAGGACGGCGGTAAGGGCGAACTGCCAGGTATAACCCATACCCAGGCAAACGGTGTACACGAAGAAGGCGTTCAGGCCCATACCGGGGGCCAGGGCGAACGGCTTCTTGGCATACAGGGCCATCACCAGCGTGCCGATGATGGCAGCCAGGGCGGTGGCGGTAAAGACAGAACCGGCAGGCATGCCCGGAAGGGCGCTGAAGATACCGGGGTTCACGGCCAGGATATAGGCCATGGTGAGGAAGGTGGTAATACCGGCCAGGATTTCCGTGCGCACGTTGTGCTTGGCGCTGTCAAATCCAAAAAGCTTTTCAAAAGCAGGTTTCATAACGCAATCTTCTATAAATCATTTAACTAGAAAACCCACTTGACGCCGACGCAAGGACGTACGCGGAAACCCTTCAAGGTACCGAAATTGAGGCTGAGTTCCACTTCGCCGCCCACATTCAGGTTCTTCACGCCGAAGTGCTGGCCCACGTTGTACCAGAGCTGAGGCTCGGAGATGATGGTGAAGGATGTGTTCTCACCTTTGGTATAGTCACGATAACCGTTGTCCGGATCGTTGGCCCAAGGGAAGAGGAACTGGTCCTGCCACCAGAAATCGGCAAAACCGCTGAAGCGAAGACCCTGGAGGCCGAACAGATCCTGCAGGCCCCAAACCACGGTGAACTGCATAGGAACTTTGCTGGTAGCACCCAGGATGGCCTTGTACAGCACCTTCAGGTTAAGGGTGTTCCTATAGTCCTGGCTGTGGATGAAATAGTCGATACCGGCCAGGAGAGAGTGGTTGATACCATAGCCCGTGTAAGAACCGTCAATGGGGTTCTGAGCGCTGCCCAGCAACAGACCGCCATTGTATTCAACCTGCAGGCTGAAAGCGTTGAGAACGGGCACGTTCTGCCAGAAGTTGAAGCAACGGGCAATCTCGAAGTAAGTGCTGGAAGGGGTGATGTTCTTCTTGTCTGCACTGAGACCCTTGTAGTCATAGTCGATGAAGAAGAAGGTGTTTCCCCAATTGTCATTGTAGAAGCCTTCGAGAGTGGTGGTTACATGTCCACGATCCGGAGCGAAATCGTAGAAAACCTGGAGGTTGGTCTGGGCCGATGCCAGAGTGAAGCCCGCGAGGGCCATGCTTAAGGTAAGAATGAGTTTTTTAGACATAAAACGTAGTTTATGAATGGTTTATTTAAATGGTGCACCCGGCTCGTACAGGGCCGGGTGCTTAAGACTATTTGCGTAGAGAAGGGTTCATTTCAAAGTCCACCGCTTTGTCGCCTTGAGGGTTGGAGCCGAACTCGTAGTCCTTGCCCGGCAAGACGGCGTTGAGAATGACGCCCACCAGGGCCGCCACGGCAAGGCCGGAAAGTTTGGTGAAGCCCAGGTCGATGGAGCCGATGCTGTAGCTGATGCCGATAGCCAGCACCAGGATGAGCGCGGCGATAATCACGTTGCGGCTATTGGTGAAATCTACCTGATTCTCAACGATATTGCGCACGCCCACGGCCGAAATCATACCGTACAGGATGAGGGAGACACCGCCGATGACCGAAGCCGGCATGCAGGCGATGAGAGCGCTGAACTTGGGGCAGAAACTGAGGATAATGGCGAAGACGGCGGCGATGCGGATAACGCGCGGGTCATACACCTTGGTGAGGTTGAGCACGCCCGTATTCTCACCGTAAGTGGTGTTGGCGGGAGCACCGAACAGGGAAGCCAGCATGGTGGCCAGGCCGTCTCCCATGAGGGTGCGGTGCAGGCCCGGATCCTCCAGATAATTGATGCCCGTGGTAGAAGAGATGGCGCACATGTCGCCGATATGCTCCATCATCGTAGCCAGGGAAATGGGCACGATAGCGATGATGGCGCTCAGCACCAGGCCCCAGTTGGGATTCTGGAACACATGGAAGGCGGTATCCTCCCAGTGGAAGGGAACGCCCACCCAGGCGGCGGTCTTCACGGCCGAGAAATCACACAGTCCAAAGCAAGCGGCCACCAGATACGACCCCAACACGCCCAGCAGGATGGGAATGATGCGAATCATTCCCCTGCCCCAGACATTGCAGAAAATGATGATGGCCATGGCCAGCAGGGCAATCCACCAGTTGCTGTTGCAGTTGTTGATGGCGCTGCCGCTCAGGGTAAGGCCGATGGCAATAATGATGGGCCCCGTCACGATGGGCGGGAAGAAGCGCATCACCTTGCGGGCACCGTAGGCGGCGAAAAGTCCGGCCAGGATGAAATAAATAATGCCTGCCGAGAATACTCCGATGCAGGCATAAGGCAATGATTCCTTGGCGCTGAGTCCCATTTCGCTTCCCATGGCCACGATGGCTGCGTAGCCGCCCAGGAAGGCGAAGGAACTGCCCAGGAAAGCCGGTACCTTCATCTTGGTGAGGAAATGAAAAATGAGTGTACCCAGACCAGCGAACAGAAGGGTTGCACTCATGGACAGGCCGGTAATCACCGGGACCAGGACAGTGGCTCCGAACATGGCGAACATGTGCTGAAGCCCCAGGGTAAGCATCTTGCCCTTGCCTAAAGCACGGGCGTCGTAGACAGCTTGCTGTTTTTGTGTCATAAATATAATTAAGGTTAAAATGAATTTCTTCCGCCTCAGGCCTTTATGACCGGACAAAGTTAGATATTAAATTTTTTTAATACAAACTTTATCCCTATATTTTTTTACACAAACTTTTCAACAGACTATCTATCTACGTAATAACCAACACGGGTATCCTGCCCCGCCAGGAATTCTTTCAGCTTTCGCGCACTTTCGGTTTTGTCGTACAGTTCCTCGTAGTCGTGGTGGAAGTTGGCGTCCGGCACCACGTTCACGTCAAAGCGCAGCTCGGCCATCCCTTCCGGGGAAATATTGCCCCAGAAACGAACGGAATGCTCTACCTTCCCCACATTCTTGCGGGAATCGTAGCGCAGCGTTACGTACATGGAGCGTTCCGGCGGCACCACGAACTCGTGGTCGCTTTCCAGCACGATACATCCGCAGGAAGGCTGGATATCCTTTACCACCAGCGGCACCTTGCCGGTGTTGTTCATCCGCACCCGCACCATCAGGTCCTGCCCCTGCAGGATAGGATAGTAGTGCCGGATGGGGTCCTTGATCTCCACGGTGGTATACTGGACCCGGGCGGTACAGCCCGCCAGGACCAGGACAAAAGCCAGTATGGGAAGAAGTTGTTTCATCAGCGGAAGAAGATTTCGTCAATGGCAAAATTCCGGGAGTACGAGGCCCTCATCCGGATTTCGGCCTTTCTGGGCAGGCCGAAGCCCACGTTTCCCTTGAAGATGACGCGCTCCCCTTCGTCGAAGTAAGAGCCCAGTCCCTCGCGGCGCAGGGTGGCCACCAGGCGGTCATCGGCATAAATGTCGATGGAGGCCGGCGGAGCCATCCGGTGACGCTCGCTGTTCAGGAAGCCGATGCTCATCTCGCCCGTCTTGCCGGCGATGGCGTCGACGGGAAGGTCAATGGAGAAGTTCTCCTGCGGGTAAATCTGCCAGCCCCAGTGGTAGTTCTGGGAGATGCCCGCCACGCCGTCGGTGAGGTACTGCGTGGTGAAAACCTCGTCCCCCGCGTGTACGCGAAGCGGCTGCCGCAGCAGATAATCCTGGCTCCACTGCTGGCCGAAGAGCCACAGTTCCACCTCGTTTTCATAATCGGCCACATAGACACCGCTCTCGTTCACGCGGTCCATATGGTCCATCGCGGTGTACTCGTTGTTGGTGAGCAGGTACAGGTCGTCTTCGTCGGTCATCAGCTTCAGGTCCTCCACGGCCGACCACACCTCCGGCTTCACCACCCACTCGTCACCCACCAGTTCGGCGAATCCGCCGGGTTTGAGGCCGTTTATACGGCACATCTCCAGGAAGGTGAAGGAGAGGAACTGACGCGTCTTTTCATACAGCACGCGCTCCCGGTGCGTCATTTCCATGGAGTTCGCGCGCAGGAACACGGAATAGAATTCACGGAATTCACGCTCCGAAAGATACGTCTTCAGGGCTTCCTCCATACCTCCGTACAGCGGAAGTTCAGAGCCCGACCGCCGGGCCCTTTCCTCGATGGCCATCACGGTAGAGGCATAGAAGGAGCCCACGTGCGGCATGGCGTCCTTGTAGTATTCCTCCACCACCCGGCGGATATCCATATCGGGATTAATCAGGAGATGCGCCAACAGGAATGAGTACATTTCCTGCTGCAGGGAGTAGAAATAGCCGCTGCCATTGAGGAAAATGCCCTTCACTCCCCTCTTCCGGTACTGCCGGAACCGGTTCTGCATCACATACAGGATGGGGTACGGCGACAGATAGTCGTCGAAGTTACACACATAGTCCCAGATGTACACGTGGTCCGTAATGCCCTTCCAGTCCTCCAGCAGCTTGAAGAAAGCCCGGCTCTCCGGCGCGTCGTCGTTGTTCCACGCACGCGGGTAGTCGATGGCCGACAGGAACACCCCCACATTGTCCGGCAGATGATGGTCCGGCAGGCTGGACGTGGTGGAATAGCCCGGAATGAAAAACTCGTGCTTGGGGAAACGGGCCGCCAGCCGCTCCACGAAAGCCGTCACGGCCGGAGTGGCATTGGTGGACGTATTCCCCGCAATCTCACAGCGCCGGCACATGCACACGATGCTGTTGTCGTTGGGGCCGATGGTAATCCGGAAAGGCGTGGACTCCCCGTCCCCGTAGTTGTCCAGGATGTACTGGGAGGTGAGTTCCAGCAACTTGTCAGACGAGAAGCAGAACTGGTTGGGGTGAGCCAGACCCGCGGTACGGGCCAGCATCTCCTGGTCCATGTTCTGGTAGCCGAAGGTCATATCACCGTTGGAACCCAGCACGCGGGACAGGTTGTGTCCCCAGATGCCCCAGTCGTATTCCAGGTTATTGAGGGCCAGCAGGTAGGTCATGTCCGGGTTCTGGTTGGTGGGCATGTACAGGTCCCGGTATTCGAACGGGAACGTAACCACCGTGTCCCGGCCGCTGAGCAGCAGCGGAGGAAGGTCGTCGGTCACGATTTCCGGATCCTGCTTCCCCGCCATCTTGATGAACTGGTAGGCCAGCCAGATGAAGGTGCGTTCGTCCTTGGCGGCCAGATAATACCCCTGGGAATCGTGCTTGTAGGCGAAATCGCCGTCCACGTCCGGTCCCACGTGCACCATCACTTCTATGCCCGAATCGTCCAGCACCACACGCGGAGTGCGGTTCTGGAGGTGCTCCGCCAGATAGTCGGCCATCTTGGTGTCCAGCGTGCGCCCGGGCATTTCGGGGCAGATGTAATACTGGACCTTGGCAGGGCGTCCCACGGAAAAGGAACCGCAGGACAGCGTGACCAGCAAGCCAATCGCCAGACTAGAAATAAATCGCAACGGAGACATGGACGAGTAACATATTACGGTAAATGACAGCGGTGCGCTGGTCGTAAATGGTGTTCCAGGTGCCCGACAGCTGCAGGGCCAGGTTGTAGGTAACCGCCCACTGCCCGGTGAGGGACACGAAGGAATTGAGCCGGTTGTAGATACCGGAACTGTAATAATAATTAAGGAACGTGAGTTCCGGAGCCGTACCGGCGCCGCCCTGGGCTTCGATGTAGGAACGTCCTCCCTCTACGGGATAGAAGCGGAACCGGCCCAGCGCGTTGAAGAAGAAGATGTCGTGCAGCGCACCCACCGTTCCCCGGGCGCCGGCATAGAAGTGGCCAAAGGTCTTGTACAGGCCCACGCCGCCCGAATACATGGAGGAGCCGTCCCGCATGAAGCGGTAGTTCACGCCGGTATCCAGGTCCCAGTCCTTGGGCAAGTGCCAGGAGAAATCCACGTCCACCGTCCAGCGCGGGAAATAGGCGTTGGCCAGGGCCGATGTGGCCTTCATGGTGACGATATTCTCGAAGTCGTGGCTCCAGCTACCCTGCAGCTGCAGACCCTGACCGCCCACGGAGTTGTACATATTCTCGTCGCCGTCGTAGTCGGCGTCGCGGCCGGTGTAGTTCAGGCGCAGCTCCAAAGCGTCATGGGACCAGCTGTGGGAATAGCCAATGCTGGCCAGGCCCATCATATGCTGGTTGTCTGTGAAACGGAACAGGTCCACGCCCGCATCCACGCTGTTGTGCAGCGTACGGGCGCGCAGGGTGTTCATCCGGGCCTTGTACTCCCCTTCTTCCAGTACAGAAGGTGTGTACTTGCTCTGGAACACATAGGCCGAATCCCACTGATGCTTCTTTTCATAGATGAGACCACGGGCATAGCGCACCTCGGGATCCGTGGGACGTACGGCCAGGGCCGAATCCAGCACGGATTCCGCCCGGTCGTAATCCTTAGCCTTATACAGGCGGGTGGCCACCTGGTTGGAGATACCGGCATATACGCGCTGGAGATCGTCATCGGCCGGGAAATCCTCCAGATAGGCGCGGAGGATGTTCAGCGCACGCTCCTGCTGTCCCCTTTCGGCCAGCTCCGTGGCGGCCTTGATGGGGAACGTGAGGTCGTCGGGATACAGGCGGATGCCCCGCATCGCATACGGCAGCGGGTCTTCCGCGGTGCGCAGGGAGAAGCGAAGGCCCCAATAGTCGGTTTCGTCAATCTCCAGCATCATGTCCGTGATGCCCTGCAGGCCCTTCACGGCGCCGCTGGAGAGGCGGTCGCGCAAATAAGTGATAGCAGTCTCCTTGTAAGCGTTGCCCAGCGCCAGCACGGCCACCGAATCCCGGGTATCCCGGTAAGAGGCTTCCAGGGCCTGCAAAGCGGCTTCCTGCTTGCCCTGCTTCACCAGCAGCGCGGCGTAATCCACCGTCACCTGGTATTCGGGGTCTGTCCTGAGGCGCTCCCGCAGCATCTGGACGGCCAGGTCTCCCTGGTTGGTCTCCCGGTAGCACACGGCCAGCCGGCGCACGGCCAGGGCCTTCTGATCCGGGTCTACGGCACGCTTGCGCACGTATTCCAGCAGCGGAATGGCCTGGGCATAAGCGCTTTCTCCCATCAAGTCGCTGGCCTCTTTCAGGCGCTGGCGGCAGGCCGCCACGCTAAGGTCGTAATTGTCCGGATACTTGGACAGGGCTTCGTCCAGCACCTTGGAAGCGCTGTCGCTCCGGCCCATCCGATCATACACTTCGTATTCCATCGCATACCAGCGGGGACTGTCTCCCCGGGCGCGACGGGCCTCGGCAATGTAGAAGAGGGCATCCTCATAATAACCCTTCATCACGGAATGGGAGAGCAGGTACTGCAAGGACTCGTAGCTGTGCGAGGTCTTGTACACGCTGGAATACATGGAATAAGGGTCCGACTGGTCCTGCATACGGGCGCTTTCGGCCATCACCTGGTCGTACAGCTGTTTCAGTTCCGGCCGCTTGTACTCTTCCCACTGGGTACGGGCCAGCGCTATGGCGCCGGCGGTCTTGCCCTCGGCCAGCATGATTTCCGTGGCCTTGCTGATGAGCGCCACATTGCCGGGAGAGGCGTTGATGGCGTGGGCCAGGTTGTCCAGCGCGTCTCCTGTGCGGCCTTCACGGATGAGCAGGTTGGAATAGGCCATCTGGTAGTCCACATCGGCCGGCGTAATGCGCACAATCTCCTTCAGGGCAGCCTCGGTGGCGTTCAGGTCACCGTCCAGGCGCGCCTGCTGATAGGCCGATTCCAGCACGTCGAAGTAGTCGCCGGTGATGGAGGCGTCGGAGGGATAAATCTGGGACAGACGCTTCAGGAGCGCATTGGCTTCCTCGAAGTTGCCCATCTTTTTATAGAGGTCTACTTTCCGCAGCCACAGACCCTTCCAGTAGGGGTTCACTTCCAGCAGCTCGTTCACATAGCAGATGGCGCTGGAATAGTTGCCGGTGATTTCCTCGATGCTCACCAGCAGGGTCTTCGCATCTACGAAGTGATAATTCAGCTGACAGGCCTTCACCAGATGGTAACGTGCTCTGTCGTAATTCTTACCGTTCCACCAGTAACGGCCGGCCAGGTAATGCAGCATGGGTTCGTCGGGATACATATCCAGACTCTCGTCCAGGAGTTCCTTACCCTTGGCCCAGCGGTGCTGGGAGAACAGATTGGTCACCTGGTCCACATAGTAGGACGGGGGTTGCCGGCGCTTGAACAGCCCGTTTCCGGTATCTTTAGCCGATGATGACGAGCTCCGCCCGGACGTAGAGGTCCGGGGAGGCTGCGCCGCCGCAAAGGACGCCGCCAGCAACAAGGTCGCTATGAGCAGCAGGAACTTACGCATCGGCTTTCTTTTCTGTTTCGGCCACAGCCGATTTTACGCTGGCCACGGAGGCGGCGGCACTGGCGGCGTCGGTAGAACCGGCCAGGCCCGGAGCCGTCTGTTTGGGAGCGCTCTGCACACCTTTACGGGTCATGTTACCCCAGACCATCTGGGTACCCAGGATTTGCTTCACGTAACCGCGCAGGCTGAAGAATACATTGATAGGATGGTAGTAGAAAGGCTCCAGCAGCGAGGCCAGCACAAACCAGAGATAGTCCGTGCGCTTCTTGAAGGAGGTTCCTACCCATACGTCGTAAGAGATAATGAGTGCCGTGAGCAGCTGGGCAAAGATGTACAGGCCCAGGAAGGCCACCCAGATGGTGTTCCAGTTGATGGCCCACTGGACCAGCAGGGAAATCACCATAATGTAGCCCATAAACTCAATCACGGGAGCCGTAAGCTCGAAAATGAGGATGTACGGCAGCGTGAGCATACCGTACTGGCGGTAGTTCCGGTTCCATACCATATCGCGGTGCACCGTGAAGAACTGGAAAAGGCCGCGGCCCCAGCGCATGCGCTGACGGTTGAGCACCCGGAAGTTGGGCGGGCCTTCCGTCCAGCAGCAGGTTTCGGGAATCTGGACCACGCGGTATTCTTCGCCGGAATCGCACATGTAGCGGATCATACGGGCCACCATATCCATATCCTCGGCGAAGGAGTCGCCGTCGTAGCCGCCTGCCTTGATCACCACTTCCCTGTCGAACATACCAAAGCCGCCGCTCACGTTCTGCATGGCGTTGATACGGCTGAGGGCAGTTTTGCCGATGAGGAAGGAACGCGTGTACTCCAGGTCCTGGAACAGCGGAATCATGTCGTGCGGCGGATGTGTCTCCACCATCTTGCCTTCTTCCACAATGCAGCCGTTGCTCATACGCATGGTGGCGCTCACGGCAATCACGCGGCGTGTGGAGGCCATGGTGGGCCAGATCATGCGATACAGGGCGTTCTTGTCCAGCACGCAGTCCACGTCGGTGCAGATGAAGAACTTGTTGGACACCACGTTCACGCCGGCGTTGGAAGCATCGGCCTTGGTACCGCCGTTCACCTTGTCCACCACCGTGAGGCGCTTGAACGAAGGGTTGTCGCTCTTGGTCTTGTACAGGCCCTTGAAAGGCTTGGTCTTGATTTTCTCTACATAGGCATACGGCACCTTCACCAGGTCGAAGTTCTCGATGAGCAGTTCCAGCGTCTTGTCCTTGGAACCGTCGTTCACAATGACCACCTCAAAGTCCGGATAGTCCAGGCTCAGCAGGGACTTCACGTTGGTGATCACGGTCTTCTCTTCGTTGTAGGCCGGTGCCACAATAGATACGCCGGGGGTGTAAGGGCTCTTTTTCAGCTCCCCGATGGTATAGTCGTCGTCGTGGTAGGTGTAGTGCTTCCTGTGCTCGAAGAAAGCCAGGATGGCGAAGGCGATATAACTGGATATCACCAACGTGGAGTACACCACCACAAAGATACTGAAACCATTGTAAACCCACTCAGGCATATTTCCTACTGTCTATCAGGTCACACTCAATATGCTCGAAGTAGATGGAGAACTCCCGGGGAGATTCCTTCTTGAGGCGATTGTACGCCTTTAGGCCCAGTTTGCCGTAGTCGTGAATCACGCGCAGGAGCATCATGCGGGTCACGTAGTCCGTGGTCTGCATGAAGTCCTCTTCCAGGAAGTGCAGCACCTCGGGATTGCCGGAATTGATGGCACCCAGGGCTTCGGCCAGTTCCTGGCGCTCTGCATAGGAGGCGCTCAGGTACCGGCGGATGAATTCCTTTTCGGCAGGAACGTATTCCATAGCGCCCAGCGCCTTGATGAGGGCGCAGGAGAAACGCTCGTCGCGGCTGTTGATGAGCATCGAGAGCATTTCCGCGCAGTCTTCCCGGCGGTTGAACAGGCGAATTTCGTTGATGGCGAAGATGCGCAGTTCCTCGTTCAGGGGCGTACGGTTGCACCAGTGGATGAAGTTGGGCATGGACATCCCGTTCTCCTGGCGGTACATGAGCACGTTGTGGAACTTCACCACCAGTTCGTCGGTGAATACCAGGTTGGGGTCTTCCAGCAGCACCTTGAAAGGATAGGAGGTGCCGAAGCGGGCCGCGTGCAGACGGGCATTGTTCTGCAGCTTACGGTCCTTGGTAAAGAGGTATCGGGAGGCCACGGCTTCCTTCAGGTTGGCGTCCATGTCGGCCACATTCTTAAAAGCCACAATGCGCTTGCGCGTATTGCGCGAGCGCACCTGTTCCTCGAAGTAGATGGGCATCTTCAGTACCTGCAGCACGCGCTGCCAGTTGATTTTGTTCATCTGTGGCCCGTACTGGCGGTACATGTCGATGAGCATGGGCACGTACCTCCGGTGGGAGCGCTCGTGCATCTTGAAGTTCTTGGGAAGTTCCAGCAGGGCCGATATTTCCAGGGGCTCCCAGACACGGACCGACAGCGCCACTTCCTTTATCTTCTCCCAATACTTTTCCCGGTTGTGGGCGATGGCGTAAGAATCGGCCGCCGTACGGACCGACCGGACCATGTTTCCAATGACGATGGCTATCAGCAGAATCATGCTGATGGTGGAGAATACCGCCCAAACCCGTACTACCGGCGGGTATTCGGCCAGCCGGTAATACAGGATCAGGAGATAATACTTCCAGTACGCGTACCGTGATAGTACGTAGTATTCCATCACTCAGGGCTTACGCAATTTCATTTATCTTAGGGGGCTCTGCCCCCTTAAAAACCCCCGGGCCTCCGGCCGGCGCTCTGCAGAGCGCCTAGGACCTTCGACTCACCAATTTACCATTCGCAGGTGAGGTACGTATAATCTACGTCCGTCTTGTACCAGTCCTTGGCCTGGGCGCCATTGGACTGGATCCACTCCACAAAGTGAGGATACGCGTTGGAGAAGTACATACGCTCCCACAGGTGACGGGTGAGCGTCGGGCACTTGAAGGCCCAGATCTGCCCGTTGCTGCCCACGAAGGGGATATCGGGATTCAGGTGATCCAGGTTCTGGTTCAGGCGCTTCTCATACTCCTGAGCGTAGACGTGGTTGTCCTTGGTCTTGTAGTCCAGGGGCTGATAGCCCTTGAGGCCGATGGGCGTGAAATCCTTCTTCACGGCAAAGAAGTTCTGTGCCATGTTGTTCATCACGGCCTCGATCATGTTCTGCTTGGCGGCGGCGCGTTCCACGGGATCCATTTCGGCGCGGGGCTTCATATGGTAAATGACGGTGTAGGTGTACAGACCGCCAGCTACGTTCACATAACCGGGAGCCGTGTTGTAGAAACCGTGGCTCTGCATCTTGGCCAGGTCCTCGGGGACAGTAACATCCTTAAGAGCAGGCAGATACTGTTCCTCCTTGGCGGCAGGCCAGCCTTCCCAGACCTTGAGACCGGGGTTCATCACGTGTTCTACCTGCTGGCTGCCATTCTTATACACGTACACGTGCTTGCCGGCGGCCTTGGGCCAGGTATTGTTCAGGAAAGCCTCTCCGTTGAAAGCCTGCAGTTTGCCAATCTCCACGGCCGGACGGTTGGTGTTGCGGGTGAACTCGGTACCGGAAACAGCGTCGTAGTGGATGGAATTCTCCTGGAAACGCTGGCTACGGGCCCATTCGGGCAGCTGGCCATGTTCGTTCTGCCAGCTGTCCAGCGTCTTGTACTCGCTCACGGACTGTACATAATCCGTGTTGAAGTTGTCCAGGGACATACCCACGCGGTAAATGCTGGTGCTGCCCAGAGCACGCAGGTGCAGCACCACCTTCACTTGCTCGCGCCAGCCTTCGCTCTTAAGGCGGTCGTCGGAAACGGTAACGGCTTCAATGTCATAGTCCACCACCACATCGTTGTAGTCGGTGATAAACTGACCCTGCGTGCCAACATGGGGAAGTTCGGGCCAGGTGTCGTCGAACATCACAACGCCGCTGGAGTGATAGTTGGTGAAGTCACCGTCGGTGGTCACATAGGTGGCGGGTTCCGGGAAAAGGCCGTTGCCAAGCTCCACCATAATCGTTTCTTCGGGAACCTCGGGGGCCTCGGTGCTGGCACCGCCGGCCACATACTCCTGCACCTTGTTGCCGTTGGGCACAAAGTCCGGGTTGGGATTCAGGATGGGCTGGCCGTTGGAATCCCAGCCGCCGCAGCCGCAGGAGCAGCCCCAGGGCATGCAGTACTCGCAGTGAGTGCAACCGGGGCAGTAGTTGTACTTAACACCCGTAACCATGTGATCTTCAATGGTGTAGGCCTCGTCCAGCACATAACCTTCGGTGCGTACGCCACTAGTGTACACATAAACGTAGCGGAGCGTATGGTTGTGTGCTTCGTCGTACACCACTACGTCGGCGGGGTATGTGGGCACATTCTCATAGTGATACAGGCTCACTTCCTTGTTTTCCCAACCGTAATCCCAGGCCATCATCACATAGCGGGTCTTGCCGAACGCACCACTGGAAACCTTGTCCAGGGGAAGGTTGTCCACGATGGGCTCCTTCACGTCCTCGGAGCCGGCCTTGGTCTGGGCCTCCTTGGGCTTGTAGTAGATGCTCACCTGGCTGGGCGTCTTGCTCTGAAGCACCACGCTCACCACGCCGAAGGGTTCGGCCTGCTTGCCGTCGGTGGGGTTGATCATCTTGGGTTCCACCTCCTGGGCCACGACGTTCGTCTGGCCGTTGGCACCACGGTACTCGATGTAGATGGTGCGGGTGGCCAGCGGGACGGTCACATTAGCCACGGCATAATAACCGTCGGGCACAGCCTTGGAGAATACGTCGGGTCCTTCGACGACCTCCACATCGGCCGGGATGGGATCCAGCACGCAGGACACGGCCACAAAGGCCAGTGCCGATGCTAGAATCAACTGAAGTTTTTTCATATACACTACCTTTTTAAGTCAACTATTTCAACATGGCGGATACCGGAGCGGAAACCTTGTTGAATTCGGCCTCGCCGATCACCTTACAGGCGCCGGTGAAGCGGGAATCCAGTTCCACCTGGAAGCGCTGGAAGTACAAGTTGCCTTCAATGGCACAGCCAGACTTGAGGGAAAGGGTTTCCTTGGCATAGATGTTACCGCCCTTCATGGTACCGCAGAAGTCAATGTCGGTGCAGTAGAAGTCGCCTTTGAGAATGGCCTTTTCACCGACCACCAGGCGGCCGGCGCAGTACAGACGGCCTTCGAAGTCGCCGTCGATGCGGATATCGTTTGAACTGGCAAAGTCACCGACCAGCTTGGTGCCCAGTGCAATGCGGTTCACGTCGTTCATGTTGTTGGAGGGAATAGGATTTGTTGCCATAATCGTGTGTTCGTTTTTTACTGTTTCCTCGGAAACGTTATTCTTCTTTCCCAGTATCATCGCTCTTCTCGGCTTTTTCTATCGGCTTTTCGGCGGCCTTTGCAAACTCATTGTCTTTCAGTACGCTAAGCGTACCGGTAATCTTGGCGTCCAGGTCCACCTGCAGGCGTTTGTAGCGCAGGTCTCCGGTCACGGAGCAGCCGCCCTTCAGGGTGAGGGTGTCGGCCACATAGAAAGTACCCTTGTCCATTCTGCCGCTGAAGTCTACGTTCTGGCAGATGACGTCGCCGTTTATCACGGCCTTTTCGCCTGCCACAAGGCGGCCTTTGGAATTGAGGGTTCCGTCGAACTTGCCGTCCACGCGAATGTCACCGGTGCAGGTGATTTCGCCTTTGAAGGAAGTGCCGGAAGAAATGCGGCTCACTTCGTTCAGATTAACATTGTTGTCCATACATGTATTGGCTTTAAAAATTAGAATTAGCTGTTAAACTTGGCCCTTTCCGTGGCAGTTCTTGAATTTGAGGCCGCTGCCGCAGGGGCAGGGGTCGTTGCGGCCCACCTGCTTGTCCACGCGCACAGGCATGCGGCTGCGCTGTTCGGCGTTGGTAGACAGCTGGGAAGGATCCGTGGCGTGCATCTGCTTCAGGTTGCGGTTGGGCTGGGTGGCCGGACGCGCTTCCCGGGCGTCGGAGGCATCCCGCAGCGGGATGAAGGCGCGCAGCAGGAACGCCAGCACTTCCTCGTTCAGTTTCTCCAGCATCTCGGTGAACAGGTTGTAGCTTTCCAGCTTGTACACCACCAGCGGGTCTTTCTGCTCATAGGCGGCGTTCTGCACGCTCTGGCGAAGGTCGTCCATATCGCGCAGATGCTGCTTCCAGTAGTCGTCGATATAGAACAGGATGATGTTACGGCTTAAGGCCTTGGCAATCTCCCGGCTCTCGGTTTCATAGGCTTTCTGCAGGTTCACGCTCAGGTTCAGCTGCTTCTTGCCGTTGGTGATGGGGATGGCAATGTTCTCGTACATGCTCCCCTGCTTCTCGAACACCGTCTTGATCACGGGATTCACCTTCTCGATCATGGTGTTCATACGGCGGTCGTAGACCTCCTTCATATGCTCGGCCAGTTTGGCAGCCACCTCACGCGGCTTGGCGCTGGCGTAGAAGTCGGCGTCGAAGCCCAGGTCGATGGAAAGACGGCCGATGACCATCTCCTCGAATTCCTCGAAGCTCATTCCCTCGCTGCGCTGGGCCAGCAGGATGGCGGTGTCCTCCATCATGTTCTGGACGTCGATCTCGATGCGTTCGCCGGAAAGGGCGTTGCGGCGGCGGGAGTACACGGCTTCACGCTGGTAGTTCATGACGTCGTCGTATTCCAAGGTGCGTTTGCGCCAGCCGAAGTGGTTCTCTTCCACCTTCTTCTGTGCATTTTCAATGGCTTTGGACAGCATAGAGCTCTCCAGGGCCTCGTTCTCTTCCATTCCCAGCTTGTCCACGATGCCGGCGATGCGTTCGCTGCCGAACTTACGCATGAGGTCGTCTTCCAGGGAGATGTAGAAGCAGGAGGAACCCGGGTCTCCCTGACGGCCGGCACGGCCGCGGAGCTGACGGTCCACGCGACGGGAGTCGTGGCGGGTGGTGCCGATGATGGCAAGGCCGCCGGCCTCCTTCACCTCCGGGGACAGCTTGATATCGGTACCACGGCCTGCCATGTTGGTAGCGATGGTCACGTGGCCCTTGAGGCCGGCCTTGGCCACGATCTCCGCCTCACGGGCGTGCTCCTTGGCGTTCAGGACATCGGCCTTGATGCCGCGCAGCTTCATCATGCGGGCCAGCAGTTCGCTGGTTTCCACGTCGGTGGTGCCCACCAGCACCGGGCGTCCGGCGTCGGAGAGTTCCACCACTTTGTCTATCACGGCGTTGAATTTGGCTTTCTTGGTCTTGTAGATGACGTCGTTCTGGTCGTCGCGGATCACGGGACGGTTGGTGGGAATCACCACCACGTCCAGTTTGTAGATGTCCCAGAACTCGCCGGCTTCCGTTTCGGCGGTACCGGTCATACCGGCCAGCTTGTGGTACATGCGGAAGTAGTTCTGCAGAGTGATGGTGGCGAAGGTCTGCGTGGCGGCTTCCACCTTCACGTTTTCCTTGGCTTCCACGGCCTGGTGCAAACCGTCGCTCCAGCGGCGGCCTTCCATGATACGGCCGGTAGATTCGTCCACAATCTTCACCTTGGGGATGGGATTGCCCTGGTTGTCATGTTCCTCCACAATCACGTAATCCACGTCCTTGGTGAACATGGCGTAGGCCTTCAGGAGCTGGATCACGGTGTGTACGCGCTCGCTCTTGAGGGAGAAGTCCTCCATAAGGGCGTCCTTCTTTTCGGCCTTTTCCTGCGGGGTGAGCGAAGTGTCGTTGGTAATCTCGGCAATCACGCTGCCCATATCCGGGAGCACGAAGAAGTTGGGATCGGACACGCTGCTGGCCAGGGTATCGTGGCCCTTGTCCGTCATATCCACCGAATTCAGCACCTCGTTGATCACGAAGTACAGTTCGTCGGTGACCACTGGCATTTCGCGCTCGTTGTCCTGCATGTAATAGGCCTCGGTCTTCTGCATCAGGGCCTTCATGCCGGGTTCGCTCAGGAACTTGATGAGGGGCTGGTATTTGGGCAGACCCTTGTAGCAGCGGTACAGCAGCTTGCCTCCCTCGGCCTCGTCGCCGGCGGCGATGAGCTTCTTGGATTCGTTGAGGGTGGTGTTGATGAGGGCGCGCTGCTTGTTGTACAGGTTTTCCACGAAGGGCCGATATTCCATGAACTGTTCATCACCGCTGGCCTTTTCCATGGGGCCGGAGATGATGAGCGGGGTACGGGCGTCGTCGATGAGCACGGAGTCCACCTCGTCCACAATGGCGTAGTGGTGCTTGCGCTGCACCAGGTCCGTCATGCGGGCGCACATGTTGTCTCGCAGATAGTCGAAGCCGAACTCGTTGTTGGTGCCGAAAGTGATGTCACAGTTGTAGGCCCTGCGGCGGGAGTCGGAGTTGGGCTGATGCTTGTCGATGCAGTCCACGGACAGGCCGTGGAACATGTACAGGGGGCCCATCCACTCGGAGTCACGCTTGGCCAGGTAGTCGTTCACGGTAACCACGTGCACGCCCTTGCCCGCGAGGGCGTTGAGGAATACGGGCAGGGTGGCCACCAGGGTCTTACCTTCACCGGTTGCCATTTCGGCAATCATACCGCGCTGCTCCTTGTTGGTCTTGACGCCGCCGTTCAGCACAATGCCGCCGATAAGCTGCACGTCATAGTGCACCATATCCCAGGTGATCTCGTTGCCGCCGGCCATCCAGTGATTGTGCCACACGGCCTTGTCACCGTCGATATTCACGAAGTCGCGGGCCTCGGCGGCCAGCTTGCGGTCGAAGTCGGTGGCGGTGACCTCCACGCTTTCGCTCTGGGCGAAACGGCGGGCGGTGCTCTTCATGATGGCGAAAGCCTCCGGGAGAATCTGGTTCAGAACCACCTCGATGGCTTCGTCCTCGTCTTTCACCAGTTTGTCGCTCTCGCCGGCCAGGGTCTCTTTCTGGGAAACGGGAATATCTTTCTCAAGCTCCAGCTTGATTTCTGCGATGCGGTCTTCGAAGGGCTTTTCAACGGCGGCAATCTGCTCCTTCAGTGCCTGGCTACGGGCGCGGAGTTCGTCGTTGGAAAGCCGGTCTATGTCCGGGTAAATTTTCAATATCTGGTCCAGGACAGGCTGGATGGCCTTCATATCCCGGTCGGTCTTGGAACCGAAGATGGATTTCAGTATATCAGCAATTGCCATAATTCCTTGTTTGGTGTAAAAATCAAACAAAGATACGCAATTTTTTTCACACGCGCAAGTAAATGCGCGCTCTACGCACGTGAACGAATGCCTTTCCGGTGATTTTTGACCAGGGGCAGCTGGCCGATGATAACGCCCAAGTACTTGAAAGGCAGCAGGCTAGCATACTTCACCGCCTTCACACAGGTGAAGCAGATCACGAATAAAAATCTTTCCCACAGGGGCCGGCGGCAATCAACCAACCGCACCAGGCTTCCAGTGTAATAATTGCGCCTTACCAGCGTCTCCTTTTCCTCCTTCCGGTACGCCCTGTCATGCACCGCACGCGCCTCAGGAATTACGCCGATTTTCAGTCCGTAATAGTCCAAACGCTGACACCAGTCGTCATCCTGCCCCCACAACGGGAAAAGTTCCTCGTTGAACAGCCCCACACGGCGGAGAGCACTAGCCGGAATGAGCCAGTGGGCCGCCATTACGAACTTGATTTCCTTCTTATGGTAATACTTGTTAAAGTTCTTATCCAACGACTGATAGCCATCCGTCATCTGTAACGGACTCAACAGCCCCAACGCCGGATTGGCATCGGCAGCAGCCACCAGTTTCCCCAGAGCATCGGCCTCCAGCCAGGCGTCCTGATTCAGGAGGTAAGCAAAGTCATAGCCCTTGTCCAGGGCATACTGCATACCCTTATTATTCGGAATAGAAAATCCTAAATTTTCGGCGCTCCTAATGAGCTTGGCGGCGGGGTAATTAGCCTGCACAAAATCCGCGCTTCCGTCCGTAGAGTCGTTGTCCCAGACATAGAGGTCGGCATCGGCATACACAGAGGAGAGGCACCTCTCCAGCCAGTGCATCCCGTTGTGGGTGACTACTATGACCAGAACGCGCTTCATCACTTCTTCAGGAGTTCTTTCACCCCCGAGCGCAGTTGCCAGCCCAGGGACTTGGAGGCCTTGCGGAAGGCACGTTCCATCCGGCGGTACTCAACGGTCAAGGTAGGGTCACAGAAGTATTTGGAATACAGCGCCTTATGCTTTTCCCACAACATGCGGCGAATCTCCTTGAGGACTTCGTCGGAGACCCCTTTATTGCGGGAATCCTGGCGGGTGCGGTAATGGAAATAGACCTCCGGCAACTGCAGCACGTTGGGTTCTTCCGGCAGGCTCTCGAAGAAACTCAGCCAGAAATCCCAGTCCTCGTAGCCGTTCACAAACGCCGTGTCAAAGCCGCCGCCGTAGTACAAGTCGTACTCCCGCTTGCGGAAGAAACAACTGATATACAGGCAGTTGCTGGCCAGCATGGTACCCATGTCAAAAGGCGGGAGATCCCACTCTTTTTCGGCCCCGAAACGGTCGGCCTGGGCATACACCACCGTCACGGAAGGGTCTTCCTCCAGGGCGGTGACGGCCGCTTCCATATACTTGGGGTCAATGAGGTCGTCGGCGTCCAGGAACAGCAAATACTTGCCCAGACTGCGCTGCATGGCCAGGTTGCGGGCCGCCGCCACACCAATGTTGTTGAGCAGCGGAATCAGTTTGAACCGGCCGTCCACCGACGCAAACTCCCGGATCACCTCCTTGGAGTTGTCGGTAGAGCCGTTCTCTACGATGAGGCATTCCCAGTCCTTGTAGGTCTGGTCCTTGACGCTCTGGAGCGTCTCCCCTATATATTGTCCCAGGTTGTAACTGGGGATGATTACAGTAACTGCAGGCATCTTATTTCTTTTTGGTCAGATGGTCTCTCACTTTGAGCAGGAACTCCAGGAAGGAGCGTTTTCCGTTCAGGTAACGGCCCCGCATCCAGCGGTAACGGCGCGTGCGGAAGAAGAAGATTTCCTTCCCCGCAAACACCTGGGTAACAGGTGCATAGCCCTTGAAGGGATCCTTCACCACCTCCAGGATTTCGTTGGTCATCTGCCCGGCGTGGCGCATGCGCAGCATCACTTCGGGGTCGTTCAGCAGATACAGCCTGTCCAGCTGGCCGGCGCTAATGTTCGTTACCATATAATGGATGATGAAAGCGTCCTTCAAATAGCGTACGCCGTTCTGCACCTCGCAGTTCCAGGCGTCCGGCATGCGGGTGATATACTTGTTTTCGTTGGTCTTGGCCAGGGAAGGCTGGTCCGGCCGGATTCCCTTCTTGTAACCGGCCAGGTAGTTCTTCTGCCACTGTTTGAAGAAACTGTGGTTGCCGGGCGTATCCCGCACCAGCAGCACGCCGCTGTTGAAGTAATAATCGTCCTCTGAGGCGTCGTAGCGCAGTTTCTTGCACATATTCAGGGTAGCCCGCCGGTGCGGATGCTCCGCGAAAGTGCTGTGCAAATCCGGCACGGCGGCCAGTGCGGGCTGGAAGTCGTCGATGCCGGCCAGCGGGCGCTGCACCAGGGTATCGGCGTCAATGAACAGGAAATCTCCCTTCACGTACTCCCGCATGCCGGTTTTCAGCAGCCGGGACCGCTGCATGGCCGGAAGCTCCGGGTCCAGCGGCGCCACCACAATCTCCGAGAAGAGGGCTTTGAACGCCGCGGACAGCGGATTCTCCTTGAGCCAGCCGTTATCCGTAGCGGTGTCCGTAAGGAGCACCAGCGAAGCGTCGGGGTTCAGCCGGGCCGCGCTGTACGCGCTCACATAGGCCTGTTCCATATAAACATCGGCCGGACCGCTTACCAGGAGATAGAGGATTTTCGTATTCATACGCGTTTCAGTTTAGAAAGGGCATAGGCCTTTTCCCCCTTGGTGAGGCCGTAGTTCCATACCGCCACCGCCATTACAACCGTACCCAGGGCGGCCGATACCAAAAAGCGCCACCACTCGGCCGGAAACAGGCCCGGGATGAAGGAGATGGTGAGCAAGGTCATCAGGCCGGGACAAAGGGCGGGCCACAGGCCTTCCTTCCAGTATTTATCGATGGGCAGGCCGGCCTCCTGATGGGCTACCCAAATCATCACCACGGTCTTGACCAGGTAGATGCCGAAGAAAGCCGCATACCCTGTCCAGGCCGCCGCACCCAGTTTGTAGGACACATACGTAATGGGGAAAGCCAGGCTGGCCACCAGGCTGGTCCACAGGTAGTAGCGCTTGATGCGGCCGCTGGCCTGCACCAGCACGTTCAACGTGGCGGGCGTGAAGTCCACCACGAAGCACAGGAGAGTGAGTTTGGTAAAGAAGGCTGCCTCCGGGGGTACCTCCCCCAGCCACAGGCGCAGGATGGTATCAGCGTCCGTGAAGAAGGGCACAAACAGTACCCACAGCACCCAGAAATAGTATTTGGAGCCCTTGCACACCAGGTCAAAGGCATATTCCTTATTGTCCGACACGTAGGCCTTGGTGAGGGCCGGATTCAGCGCCAGTGCAATGTTGGTGGCGAACTGACGCACTACCTGCTCCACCTTGTCGGCCACTCCCCTGGCGGCGTTCATGCCCACGCCGAAGAAAAGATTCATGAGCTGGTTGATACCCTGCGTGTTCAGCATGTACGCGCCGCTGCCCATGAAGTTCCAGCCGGCGAAGACGCCCATCTCCCGCACCAGGGCCTTTTCGGCCTTCCAGGGGCCGCGGGACTCGGGGAACTTCCGCAGCGCATAGGCTGCGTACGCCGCGCGGGACACCAGGGCCACCGCCACCAGCATCCAGGCATACACCACCAGTTTGTCGGCCGATGCAAACCACACCACCGCCGCCACCGCCAGCTTCAGGACGGCCTCCAGGATGGAAATCCAGGCATAGGCGCCCATGTGCTCGTGCGCGTTGATATCGGCCGTGAAGGGAATGCTCATCAGGTTGATAATGAGCACCAGAAGGGACGTATGCAGCACCACGGCCGCCGCCCCCATCCGCTCCAGCGGGATTACCATCTTGTGATTCAGGTACCACAGGCCCACGGTTTCCGTGAGCAGAGCGATGGCCAGACAGAAGGCCGCCATCACCACCAGCGACGTCCCGAAAATCACCTTGAGCCGCTGCGGATCTCCCTTCCCCAGCCCCACCGTAATGTACCGGCTGATGGCACCCGCCACCGTATTCATCACCAGCATGAACAGGGTCACCACCCCGCCCACCGCGCTGTACACGCCGTAATCCGTGACGCCCAGCGCCCGCAGGATGATGCGGTAGGTGAACAGGCCAATCACCATCATCACCCCCATACGGAAATACAGAAGGACCGTATTGCGTGCGATCCTTCTACTATTCTCCGATATTACCGGCTTATCCGCCATAATTGTACAAAGTTAGAAATAATCTTTGTAACAGGCAAGCCTGGGGCAAAGGTTGCCCTGTGCCCTTCGGGCGGCATAGACGCCCGTGTCTATGTGAACGGGTGGGGCCCGAAGCAGGCGCGCAGCGCTGCGCCCGGGAGGGATAGGGCCGTCAGGCCCGTACCGGCCCGAAGGGCATAGGGCAACCTTGCACAGTCCATGGCGTAAGTGCTTGAGTATCAATATTTCTATAGATTTTCTTTAGGCTATTTGGGCTAAAGAAAATTCGGAAAAGTATTGTGTATCAGCCAATTATCGCCAGGGCCACAAGGAGCCGGCGCAATATACGCCCTGCGCCGGCTCAGGCAATTTGCCCCCAGGCACCGCCGCCCCTCAATACCAAGAGGGGCGGCTACGGGGCAACCATTTTCCGGGCACCATGGAAGGGCCCAGAAAATGGTTGCCCGTTGCCCTTCGAGGAAGGTCGGAGAACTCATCGGGCACGAAAACCCGCAAAAACGTGCCCGTTCAGTTTGGGGAGAAGTTGGTCATTTTAGCCAATGGCGTAAGTGCTTGAGTATCAGCGTATATCAAAATTTATTGTGTATCAAACAGTTAGAACGAAACCACAAAACGGATACAGTAAGCCCCCGGTTCTAAAACCGAGGGCTTATTGCTTTACTCAGGTTTGTAAGAGTCTTTCAGCGCAGTAGTCTTGTTGAACACGGGATGTTCCGGCGTGGAGTCCTTATCCATAATATAATAGCCCGTGCGCTCGAACTGAACGGCAATACCGGAAGCGTCTTCCAGCAGGGCGGGTTCGGCCCAGCCCTTGGCCATCACCAGGGATTCGGGGTTCAGGAAGTCCTTGTAGTCCTTGTCTTCGGGGACCTGGGACATATCGGCCAGCGTGAAGAGGCGGTCATAGTTGCGCAGTTCCAGTTCCTTGGCGTGCGCGGCGCTCACCCAGTGGATGGTGCCCTTCACGGGACGGTATTCGGTGGAAGGATCGTAGGTGCACTTGAGCTCTACAACCTCTCCAGCATCGTTCTTGATAACCTCGTTGCACTTGACTATATAGGTATACTTCAGGCGCACTTCCCCGCCGGGCTTCAGGCGGAAGAACTTGGCGGGAGCGTCCTCCATGAAGTCGGCGCGCTCGATGAGCAGGTCTCCGGTGAAGGGAACCTTGCGCTTGGCGCCTTCGGGATCGGCGGGATTCAGCGGGCAGTCGAACCATTCCACCTTGCCTTCGGGCCAGTTGGTAATGGTGAGCTTCACGGGATCCTGGACCACCATGTAGCGGTTGGAACGCTCGTTCAAGTCCTGGCGCACACACCATTCCAGCAGCTGGATGTCCATGAGCTGGTCTCGCTTGCTAACGCCAATCTTGTCGCAGAACATGCGCAGGGCCTTGGCGGTATAGCCGCGGCGGCGCACACCGCACAGCGTGGGCATACGGGGGTCGTCCCAGCCGCTCACCAAGCCTTTCTGCACCAGTTCCAGCAGCTTACGCTTACTCATGAGCGTGTAGGTGAGGTTCAGGCGGGCAAACTCGTACTGATGGGAAGGATAGATGCCCAGCGTCTGGATAAACCAGTCGTACAGGGGCCTGTGCACGTCGAACTCCAGCGTGCAGATGGAGTGCGTGATGTGCTCGATGGAGTCGCACTGGCCGTGGGTGTAGTCGTACATGGGGTAGATGCACCACTTGTCCCCGGTGCGGTGATGATGCGCGAACTTGATGCGGTACAGTAGCGGGTCCCGGAACATCATATTGGGATGCGCCATGTCAATCTTGGCGCGCAGCACCTTCTCACCCTCGGCATACTTGCCGGCCTTCATTTCCCGGAAGAGCTTCAGGTTTTCCTCCACGGAGCGGTCCCGCCAGGGGCTGGGGGTGCCGGGCTTGTCCACGGTGCCGCGGTTCACGCGGATTTCCTCCTGCGTCTGGTCGTCCACATAGGCCAGGCCGCGCTTGATGAGGTCTTCGGCCCACTCGTAAAGCTGGTCGAAGTAGTCGCTGGCATACAGCTCCTTCTCCCACTGGAAGCCCAGCCACTGGATGTCTTCCTTGATGGAATCCACGTATTCGGTGTCTTCCTTGGTGGGGTTAGTGTCGTCGTAGCGCAGGTTGGTTTTACCGCCGTACTTCTGTGCCAGGCCGAAGTTGAGGCAGATACTCTTGGCGTGTCCCAGGTGCAGGTAGCCGTTGGGCTCCGGCGGGAAACGGGTCATGATGGAATCCACTTTTCCCTCGGCGAGGTCCTTTTCAATAATCTCTTCAATAAAGTTGAGTTTACGCTCTTCCATAGGTTTCTTTGTAATAACTTTCAAAGTTACGAATTTTTCGCTAATTTTGTGAGACCTAAAGGAGAATTTGCTATGATTGTAAAGTCTTTCGTGCTAAAGCAGCAGTCGCTGGGCAAGATTGCCAGCCTCATCAATGAAGAAACCGTGGCCGTGGTGCGGCCGCAGCGCAAGATTGAAGCGCTGTTCCGGGAAGCCATCCGCAAGACCCTGCAGGAGAAAAAGCAGGCCGACGACGAACTCGCGCTCATCCAGGCCTATTTCCTGGAGATGTCGGACCAGGAGGCCTATCAGCAGGCTGTGCAGAACACCGTGGAATCCATCGCCACCTACCTGCGGGAAGGCATGTACGTGCAAACTTCCCCTTATGCCGTAGAGGATTACGTGATGGCCAAGTGCGCCCGTATGTGCGCCCAGGCGGTGAACGCCCACGTGAACGCCACCTTCATCGACGGCACGGAAATCATGCTGTGCCGCACGGATGCGCACGGAGACCAGCACTTCGACTGGCAGGCCAGCCGCCATCAGATCCAGGCCCGTTGTGCCGATGTTCCCAAGCCCGTCATCATCTCCGGCGGTTACGGCCGTCTGGACACCGGCTACATCGTGCGCGTGGGCAAGGACGGCGCCCACCTTATGGCCACCCTCATCGCAGAGGTCCTGAAGGCCTCCTCCATTGAATTCCATATCGAGGACCACGGGGTCAACGGCATCGGCGCCATGACCTACGACGAAGCCGCGCACTACTGCGCATCGGCCAAGGCGCCCTTCTCTTCATCGGCCATCTGGCCTGCGAAGAACGCCGGCATCCCCATCCTGGTGAAAGATATCGCCGACGATTCCTTCCCCGGCACCCTCATCTCTACGGGATCGGCCCACCAGACAGCGGTGCTGGCCGACAAAGACCTGGCCCTCATCACCGTGTACGGAACGGGCCTGCTGGGCCGCGTGGGCATGTCCGGCGCCATTTTCTCCTGCCTGGCAGGGGCCGGCGTGAACGTGCGTTTCATTGCCCAGACCTCTTCTGAATACAGTATTTCCTTCGCCGTGCGCGAAGAGGACCAGCTCAACGCCCAGGAAGCCATCAAGGGGCTCTTCAAAGAGAACCCCCTGCTGCCGCTGGACGACGTTGTGGTGGCCAATCAGGCCGTTGGTATCGTCACTGTATTTGGTTCCAAGATGCGCAACCTCCCCGGCACTTCCGGCGCCGTCTTCGGCAAACTGGGTGCGGCGGGCATCAACATCATCGCATCGGCCCAGGGCGGTGAAGAACTCTCCATATCCCTGGTGGTTGCCGCCGACGACGTAGAGAAAGCTTACTTCCTCTTAGGCTCGATGTAACGGGTAAAACCAATCTGGATTCCCAGCAGGTCCAGATTGCGTGCTGCGTTGAAACTGGACATGTGGGTACGGCTCTTCATGGTTTCGGTACCCACTACATTTCCATTCTCATCCGTCAAGTTCTTGGTGGTGGTTCTGTCCTGCAGCGTATAGCTATAGCTGATGCCGAAGAGCGGAATGCTCACGGTAAGGGCGTTGTCCCCCATCTTGAAAGCCAGTCCGCCGCCGGCCTTGAGGGCTACGCCGATAACGCCGGACACACGTTCCCGGTTGAAGTCCTTGATATCCCGCGGGACGTTGGTGGTGAAGCCGTAGGAACCCTGCAGACGGCCTTCTCCGAAGATGGCCAGGCGCTTGCTGCCAAACAGGGGCATATACTTACGCAGAACCACAGATGCACCAAAGGCATGGTGCGTCAAGGTACGGCTGGAAATAAGCAAATTCAGGCTTTCGGAAGTGGAATTCACAATATCGCGGACGTCCAGGCGGATATCCGTATCGGCCACATAACCGTTGTAATTGAGGGCAAAGCCCAGGGACAGGTCATTGGCGATGAACCAGGAATAGCTGGGAGACACGTTCCAGATCTTCAGCTGGCCGTTGCCGATATTCAGCAGGGACAGCAGGGCGTAACCGGTGTTGGTTTCGTCGTCTCCCACGGCGTTGAAGCTGCGGAAGCCGCCCTTGATGCCCAGGGCATGGTAGCCCTTAGGAATGAAGGTCTGAGAGTCGGGACCGCCGAAACGGCCTTCCAGGTACTTGGTAACAGGGTCCTGAGCGAAGGCGGAGATGCTCATGAGCAAGGCCGCCAGGGCGAATAGTTTTTTCATAGGTTCTATGGGGTTTACCTGATAATTCCTTCTTCCTTGAACACCTTGGTGAGGGCCTCCACGGCGCGGTCTACCTGAGCGCGGGTATGGGTGGCCATCAGGGAGAAACGGATGAGGGTATCCTGCGGGGCGCATGCCGGGGGAATCACGCTGTTGATGAACACGCCTTCGTCGAAGGCACGCTTGGTGACGATGAAGGTCTTCTCCAGGTCACGCACGTACAGCGGGATGATGGGGCTCTCGGTCTCGCCAATCTCGAAGCCGGCTTCCTTGAAGCGGCGCAGGGCGTAGTTGGTCACGTCCCAGAGGTTGGTGATGCGCTCCGGCTCCTTCTGGATGATATGAAGGGCCTCCAGGGCTGATGCCGTAGCAGCGGGCGTATCCGACGCCTGGAAGATATAAGTACGGGCGGTGTGACGCAGCCAGTTGATAATCACCTTATCCGCCGCGATGAAACCGCCGATGGCAGCCAGGCTCTTGGAGAACGTGCCCATGATGAGGTCAACGTCATTGGTGAGGCCGAAGTGGTCGCACACGCCGCGGCCCTGCCGTCCGAAGACACCCAGGCCGTGGGCCTCGTCTACCATAATATATACGTTGTCGTACTTGTGCTTGAGCTCCACGATATCCGGCAGCTTGGCCAGGTCTCCTTCCATGGAGAACACGCCGTCCACCACGATGAGCTTCACGGAGTTCTTGGGGCAGCGGCGCAGGCAGCGCTCCAGGTCCTTCATGTCGTTGTGCTTGTAGTGCAGGCCCTTGGCGAAGCTAAGGCGGCGGCCGTCCACGATGGAAGCGTGGTCACGGTCATCGCAGATGATGAAATCGTCCTTGGTGAGGAGCTGGGGAATGACACCGCTGTTCACGGTGAAGCCGGTACTGAACACCAGGGCCTCGTCCTTGCCCACAAAGGCGGCCAGTTCCTTCTCCAGCTGGACGTGAATGTCCAGCGTTCCGTTCAGGAAACGGCTTCCGGCGCAACCGGAACCATATTTCTTAAGGGCCTCGATGCCGGCGTTGATTACACGTTCGTCTCCGGTAAGACCGGTATATGCATTGGAACCGAACATCATAATCTTGTGACCGTCCATGGTCACCTCGGTCCCCTGCTTGCTGGTTATCTGGCGGAAATAAGGATAGATGCCCTTCTCCATCATCTTCTGCGGAAGGTCATACTTGGCCAGTCTTGCATGTAAAAGTCCCATATCTTATTACAGGTTTAAGTCTTGTTTTATCTTGCAAAGATAATAAAATATTTTCATTCCTGGTTTTCTTCCTCCGGAATCTCATCTTCGGGGGTTCCCCAGGGAATGAAATTACCCTGATCTTTTCCATACAGGCCGATGCTGATTTCCCAATCTCCCTCTTTTTCGTCCCGCAACATGATGGAAGTGCTGCCGTCCCAATAGGATCGGTTCTCGAAGAGTTCTACATAATCTTTGATATAATGGCCGGTAGAATAGGTAATCCCGTCCTTGTCCTTTACGTTCTTGGTGCCCAACATACGGTCGCACTCGTTGTGGCCGTATTCGTCCGACAACCAGTCCATCCGGTACCCCATGTACTTGAAAGGCATATTTTCCAGACGGAAGGAAATGGAATGGGCGGAAGCGTTCGTACTTACTAATTTCCCTTCCTGGTCATACATTTCCGTGTAGTCCCAGTCCCTCCAGCTTACGTGGCCGCCAACCAGTTTCTCCTCGGCCTTCCGAAGATCCACGGTTAGTTGAATCTCGTACTCGGTTTCCAGATGGGTCTGGGTGGTATATCCCATAACGGTATTGCTGCTTTCCCTCGGGTACGAACCTTCGGAGAACACCGTCATCACGCTGTCGGCAACTTCGGCCACACAGTACACCGGCACCATCTTGTTGTTTTTGCTATATGGCAGCATGAGATCGTCATCGTCGATGTTCCTTCCTTTGGAAGAGACCCGCGGCACGTGCCACAGGCGCACGTACACGCCCCAATACTGGCGCTGGCGGATGGTAATCTGTCCGTCCTGCAGAAGCGTAACTTCCTTTTCCACAGAGCCCTTGGAATTGCTGGCTCGGATGACCAGTTTGCCCTCGTTGGGCTCTTCGTTCTGGTTAAAGTTGGCCACAACCTCTATCTGGTCTCCAACTTGCTGGGCACGGATAATCCAGGGCAAATTCTCCTTGCTCACAGTAATATTGTTGCAGTTCGTATTAAAATCGATGTACTGCGTTCCTCCTCCCACGTCAAAATGCAGCCCGTCGGTGAGAATTTCCAGTTTGGGCTCCGGGTCTTCTATCCGCAGCGTAAGCTTGCCGGGGTTGCTTTTCCCTTCGGCCAGTTTGCCCTGGACTTTGTTCATCGACATCACATAAACGGCTTTCCCGCCAGAACGCACCAGATCCGAAGCCGCAAACTTTCCTTCCATTTTCCGGATGGGAGTGCGCTGCCACACGCCTTTCTGCTCAATAATCAGATAGGTTTCCACGGCGTCGCATTCCTCCGACACATATACCATCTTGTTCTCAACATCGGTGACAGAGGCATCCAAGCCCAGCCTGTAGACGCGGAATCCCCAGTCGTAGATGTCCTGGGTGAAGTTGTTATTCCCCATTTTGAGCGACTTGGCCTTGGGGCACAACTGGCCAGCATGTATACGGGAGTCGATGGCGCCTTGCAGGAGGGAATCGGCAAACTCGGCATAGGCGTCCGTGTTGAAAAAGTCTATCTTGTACTCCTCCTTGAGGGTTTGCTCGAAGACATCCTTCAGGCTGGGCCGATTGACGTAGAATCCCCAATTGAAGAGGTCGTAGCGCTTTTTGTACATCTTCTCCACCACCAGGTCGCTCTTCACCCGTTTGGAAATGTATTGCATGAAAAGGCCCATGGCATAACCGTGGGACTGGCTCACGTACAGGTCCAGTTCCGGCGGGAAGAAAGAGGCACAGAAATCCTGCACATAAGTGCTTACCACGCTGTTGAGGCCGATTTCCCCATCCCCGCTCATCTTCTCGCTCCAGGAGCCGGCGGCCTCGTCCATCACCGTCCAGATGCTGCCGTTCACGCCCTCGATCACCACCGATTCGGCCTTTCTTCTTTCGTAGCCGATGGCGCAGTAATAGTGCATGAGCTCATGGATGAGGGTTTTGCGGAGTTCCATCAGGTCTAGGTCATCGTAAGAATCAATGCGGCTGAATTTGGCGGCGCTCAGTTCCACATGGCTCCATGAGTTGATGTGGTTGTGCTGCACAAAGTTGCCCCAGTCGTCGGTTTCACTAAGCTGGATAGGGATCACTGTACCGCTGGGAATGCGGAAGCCCAGGTCCTCCACCTTCACGAGGGCTTCGTTCACATAGGGACGCACCTTATTTAGGATTTTCTCCTCATAGGCGCCGCCGTTGCCAATCCAGGAAAGCTTGTAGGTAACGCCGTTCTCCGTGGTGAATTCCTTTTTATCCTCCGCTTTGGTTTGTGCCGGTGCCGAACCTGCGGCATAATCCCGCGCCACGCCAATGGTGAGCGTGATGGGCTCTTCGGAGTCCGACTCTATGGCGGGTATAATGGCCTTGTAAGCCCCGTTCTGATACTGGGATTCCAGCAAGGTATTCGCCGGCTGAAGGCCGTCCTTGTGGCGTGCCCAGCCCTTGGCCTGCACCAGGACGCCCGTTCCCGGCGCGCCTTCATCGGCCTTCACGGAAACGGCTATTTCCTCGTTGGTAGCCTGGCTCAGGGTGATTTGGTAGTAGTCCGACATCTCCTCCCCTGCTCCCAGCGTGCTTCCCTGCGTCGTCGGAACCACAGCAATGGCCCCACCGCCCGTGAACGTTCCCTGCGGGATATCCACCGAGATGTCTCCTTCCGTTACGGTACCGCCTTCTTCGGGGATTTGGGTTTCCGTCACTTCCTCCTCCGGGACGGGCGTGGGATCTTCCTGATTTTCCTCTTCTGTGGGTGTTTGGCAGGCCGCAATCATTGCCGCGCAGGCCATCAGCAGGACATATCTTTTCATAAAATATTCGTTATTAGTTAGTTATTAATACTGCAAAGATACAAAATATATCAAAAATAAATGTGTATTTTTGTAGTATGGAAATCGTTGAATTGCATACTTTGACTGCCTCCCAGGTGGAGGAGTTGTTGGCGCTGATGGAAGTGTTGGATCCTACGGTGCCGGTGACGGCGGAGGTGCTGCAGGCGGCTGTGGCCTGCGAGACAACGCACTTTTTTGCGGCGGTGGAGGAGGGGCATATCATCGGCTGCGCGTCGCTTTGCCTTACCAGGCATCCGCTGGGGCTCAAGGGGGGCGTGGAGGATGTGGTGGTGAGTCCATCGGCCCGGGGAAGGGGTATCGGGCGGAAGTTGATGGAGCATATCATCGGCTATGCGAAGGGGCTCGCGCCCATCGAGGTGTGCCTGACGTCACGGCCTTCACGGGTGGCGGCCAATCAGTTGTATCAGGCGTTGGGGTTCCGGCCGCATCAGACCAACGTGTACAAGTTGCCTCTTAGCGCCGACGCTTCAGATAATTGCTGAGCGGGACGCCTTTGCGCACCACGTAATCCACCTTTCCGTCCGGATGGGTGATGGTGAGGTTGAAATCCAGGGTATATTCTTCGGCCTTGAACGCGAGGGCGGCTTTGATGGCTTGCCAGGTGGTGACGTTCTCGGCCAGCTTCGCGTACCCTTTCAGGAGATATTGATGGCGGCCGACCCATACGGTTTTGTCATCTCCGCGGCCGTAGGCGAATGGCACGCCGTTGCGGTACACCGTGGCCGTTAGCCCGCTGAGAGTGCGCTCGTCCCCGGTGTTGCTCACCACCGTCTTCACGTCGCCGCGCACCGATCGGAAACTGGTAGGCCACACGCGCGTAATCTTGTAGGACTCCACGCTGAAGCCCTCGAAAAATTGCGCGTTGGCGGTCAGGGCGCACGCCAGGAAGGCGAATATGAGGAGGATGAGCTTTTTCATAGGCATTACAAAAGTACGGAATTGTTGGGGGATATACAAGGGAAGCACCATCCGATTCATCTTCCTCCCTACTCCTCCAGACGGCCGAAGTCGCTCCAGCCGGGCTGGAGTTTGCCGTTGTGGCAGTCTTGGATGAATTTGGCCAGGAGATGCTGGGCGTAGTCCTCGCGGGCGGTGTGGTAGTAGTGTTGGATGCGGTCTACTTTGATGCGGCGGTAGTTGTCCGGGAAGGACTGGAAGTGTTGCCAGGCTTGTTTATCGGCCCGGAGAGCGTTCATAATCCAGTCCTCGAAGACGAAGAGCGAGGGGTCCAGCGAAGGTGCCACGGCCAGGCCGGCGGGGGTCATTTCACCTAGCCGCACCAGGCGGCGGCAGCGAACGAGGTTTTGCTCGCACCAGTTGCTGCCCTTCCGCCGCGGGGTGAAGTGCTGGATGGGTTTGCCGTCGTCGATACGCTTCATGGTACTGTCGATCCAGCCGAAGCACAGCGCCACTTCCACGGCGTTCACGTAGCGGATCACGCCGGGGCAGTCGGCCGATGCCCTATTCACCCGCAGCCAGAAATCCTTTGCTGTCGCGTGATGCTCCAAGTACCACGCGTACAGCGCCTCGCGGGTGTGTATGTCCAGCAGATTGGTGACTTCCATGGGTACAAATATAAGCCCTTGCTGCGGGTTTTGCAAGAGGGGGCCATTGTCCGTTTTCAGTAAATAATGTATATTTGAAGGATGAACACAGAACGACATCCATTCCAGCCATTTCTCCCGTACGGAGCGCGGATCCTATTTCTGGGCAGTTTTCCGCCCCAGCTGCATCGGTGGTGCATGCCATTCTATTACCCCAACTGGATCAACGATTTCTGGCGGATTATGGGGCTCATCTATTTTGGAGACAAGGCTCATTTTTGCATCCCGGGCGAGAAGCGTTTTGACGAGACTGCCATCAGGGCCTTCTGCGAAAAGGAAGGTCTGGCGTTCTACGACACCGCCACCGAAGTGCGCCGGCTCAAGGACAATGCCTCCGACGCCTTCCTGGAGGTAGTCACCCCCACCGACATCCCGGCCTTGCTGGCCCAGATTCCGGATTGCCGAGCGCTCGTCACCACCGGCGAGAAGGCCTCCAGCCTCGCTGCCGATGCCCTTAGCTGCGACATCCCGCCCGTAGGAGGGTTTATCGACGTGCGGGTCGCCAGCCGCCCCCTTCGCTTCTGGCGCATGCCTTCCACCTCCCGCGCCTATCCCCTGCCACTGGAGAAAAAGGCCAATGCCTACAGGCTGCTGTTCGGCTAAGTGTAACAAGAAATATCAATGTTTTCTTTGATATTTTATAATTATCAAGGTTTTTATTGATATTATTGATTTGGGCATAAAAAAGCCCCACCAGCACTACTAATCCACTCAAGTAGGAACTTAAGCCTTCATGCTGCGCAGGGCTTGTTTTTCGCAAAACTAAAGATTCTTAGCTACACCAGCATCCCCCTGTATAGCGACGGGGAGTCCCGCCGTTTGAGCAAGACACACAGGCGGTCGGAGTCCCCATACTGCGGGTGCAGGACAAAGAAGCCGTCAGCATCCGGTTCCCGGACAATCGTGCCGAGCGAAGTTGCCGCGTCTCTCCAGAGTGCCGATGAGGATGAAGTCATCTTAGCCGTTGTCACATACTCAAATTCTTCATTCAAAAGCACTTCCGCATCCTTCTCGCCATCCTCGGATTTCCATTTGTCAAGCCAGTCTTTCAAAGTCGCATATCCGCCCTCCTTCATCTTTGGCCTTATGAAATCAAGCACCTCTGCTTTGGAATCATAGTTCTCTATATAGTAGAACTCCAGGATGTCGTACACAAATTTAGCCGTAGGAATATTGAGGCAAGGCGTATCCGGTAACTGCCCGTGGATGTTTACCTCATCCACCAGCGCCTTCAAAATGTCAATGGTCGAAATCTCCAGCAGATCAATCTGCTCTAAAATTCTCTCCCGCTGGCCGGCATATTCCGGCAGAAGATTATCGTACAGGTACTCCTCGATCGCCTGCGGCAGCAGATTCGAAAATTCAAAGCGATAACGAATTCGTCCCGGCCGGCCAAGAAGGTTTTCATTCAGCGTCAACTGATTAGTGGTAAGCACATACAGCCGACGCTTGGCATTGTAAACCCCATCAATCAGCCTAAGCAGGATATCATCGTCCTCCCCTCTCTTAAACGTTTTCTCCGCCTCGTCGATAAACACCACGCACTCGAAATTGAGTGACTGAAGGAAAGGGAGCAAACCCTTGAAATTGTTTTGCACAATGACGACCGGCAGGCCGATGGCATTGCACAAAAGCTTGGCCGATAACGTCTTTCCCGTACCTTTGATACCATTAAATATAACGCCCAGGTTCTTCCCTCCCTCAACGAATGGAGCCGATTCCCAAGTCTTTTTAATTAGGCGGATCATCGGTTCCGTCCCCAGTTCATAGATTTTGAAATCGAACTCGAACCGGTCTGCAATCCGACGAAGTCCAATCCTCATCATCATCGGGCTGGAAGACTCCGCCACAACGAAAATCCCATCCCCCGGCGACGATAGCAACCGGGTGTCTCCGCCTACCGGATAAAACGTTCCCTCTTCATTGATCCACTGTTGACCTTTGCTCATACGCTCACTTTTTTTCTGCAAAGGTACGGCCGATTAGAGGTCTCTGCAAATCTTTGCAAGGTTTGCAATGATTTGTAAATCAATAGAATAATCCTATTAACAATTTTCTGGAGGTGTGCAAATCTTTGCAAGGATTGCAAAGAATAACGGAGATGAAAAAACACTATTCCACAATTAAAGAATCCGCACAGATCTGTTCGAATGCAGCCAGAAGATCGTCTTTGTTGGGATTGTCTTTACGATATATTAGGGATGAGTACACAGAATAGTAGGCAGTCCTACCGTCTCTGTCAATCTTCTCAAAAGAGCCATCATTGACGGAATTGAACTTCCTGGAGAACAAGCGGCGGCGGCCTTCAGCCCTTCCGTCTGTGGAGTCACATACGAACAGCATTGCGTTCGTCTTTTGTTGGAAGAAGTCCGACAGGATTTGACAGATTGTATCCAGTACGTTGCACCCAGGAGCTTTCTTCTCATCGTCCTTGGGAAGTTCCTTTCTTTCGAAGTTGAATGTGTATAAACCGGGACTGTAGTCAGACAAATCCAGAAAGTAAGCAAAGTACTCGATGCCGCTTTCCGTTGTAAAATGATATCTGCCTTCTACGGTAAGGGTGTACTTATACGGGTGTAGCAAAGCGAACATCTCTCTCCTTCTCTATTGTTTCCTTACGCACCCCGTTCCGAATGCTTTGGGCAATAGCTCTCTTGTCCTCGATTATTTTATCGAAGACGGAACGAGTTCCCATATTCGCTTTCTCTTTCTTTTTCATAAGCAATGCAAATGTAATGAATCGAAAATTCAATTCAAAATTTCTTTGATACAACTATCAAGAAGGTCCTTGCGGCTGAATTGTACCTTCTGGCGCAGGTTCCCCTGGTAAGCGGGGCAGGTTCCCAGCACGAACGGCGCCGGCTTAAAAAGAGGGCCAGTGCCTGCCACGGGAATCTGCATTCTGTGCGTTCTAGCGGCGCTGGCACCCACCATGAAATCAAGCCAGCACCAGTCAGAGGGGGTCCCGGCGCCGGTTAGGGAGTAAGCCTGCGCCGGTTAGCCACGGAGCCTGCTCCAGCCACCCAGGTGCTTGCTCTAAACACTGAGATTCCCGGTCAAGCCGGGAATGACGGTGAATTAGCCGATCACAAAGGAGGCAACGGGCAGCCATTTTCTGGGCCGTTCCATCGAGCCCGGAAAATGGTTGGCCGTAGCTGCCCCTCTTGGTTGTGAGGGGCAGCGGTGCCTAAAGGGCAGACCGCTTCAGCCGGCGCAGGGCGTATATTGCGCCGGCTCACGCACATTGGGTGCTTCGCGAAGGTAGGTGCAACGCTCGTTACACCTTGGGCAAGTCGCCAGCCTAGGTGCCTGCGTGTTGCACACATGTTGTAGGCCGTTCCGGCATTCAACAGTGCGCCTGCGTTAAAGTGACCCACACTTCAGTGTTGGCGAGGAGGGCAAGGTCGTCACCTGCCCGAAAGTATACGGGCGGCATATACTTATTCGTGGGTCGGTGCCGGGCCTGCGGCCCAAGCCCGGAAGATAAGCTACAGCGAAGCAGTGAGAATCGCTGCGATATCTTGCTCTGTCAGGGGAACATAGGCGTTTTCCAGACCTTCGTTCACGGCGACGTGGTGGGCCATTTCGGGGATGCGGTCGGGGCCGATGCCGACGTCCTGCAGGTGCATGGGGATGCCGAGGCTCGCAAAGAAGTCGTAGGTGGCGGTGATGGCCTGCAAGGCAATTTCCATCCCAGGGAGAGAAGGATCAATGCCAAACACATTCACGCCGTATTTCACGAACCTAGGAAGCGTGCGAGCAGAAAGGATATGCTTCATCCAGCGGGGGGTGATGATGGCAAGGCCTACGCCGTGGGTGATGTCGTAGTAGCCGGAGAGGGCGTGCTCGATGCCGTGCATGGGCCAGCCGCTGCCGCTGTTGCCCAGGGACATGATGTTGTTGCACGCGAGGGTACACACGAACATCATTTCCGCGCGCGCCTTGTAGTCCGAAGGGTTCTCCAGGCAGGCTTTGCCGTTGACCATCAGGCTCTTGAGGCCGGCTTCGCAGAAGCCGTCGTTCATGAGCGTGGCGTCTTCGCAGAAGTACTGTTCCAGGATGTGGTTCATGGCATCGGCGATGCCGGCGGCCGTCTGCCACGCGTTCACCGTGAAGGTGTAGGTGGGGTCCAGGAAGGAGGCTACCGGGAAGAGGAGCGGGTCAATGTAGCCGATTTTATCGTTGGTCTCCGGCCGGGAGATTACGCCGCCGCAGTCGTATTCGCTACCCGTGGCTGCCAGGGTGAGAATGTCCACGATGGGAAGCGCCTTCTGCGCCTTCACCTTATAGGAGATAAGGTCCCACGGGTCGCCGTCGTAGCACGCCCCCGCCGCAATGGCCTTGGAGCAGTCCAGCACGGAGCCACCGCCCACGGAAAGAATGACCTCAATTCCTTTCTCCTTGCACAGCCGCACGCCCTCCAGCACGGAAGGGTCGTACTTCGGATTGGGCTGGATGCCAGGAAGTTCGGTGATTTCAAAACCGGCCAGCAACGCTAAAACCTTGTCATACAAGCCAATCTTCTTGATACTTCCCCCACCATAAGTGAGGAGCACTTTATGACCGTAAGCACCAAGTACTTCGGGGAGCTTCCCTATAACACCCTTGCCGAAAATCAGCCGCGTAGGAGTATAATATTCAAAATTCTGCATATCAAATTCTTATGTTATCACACAAAGATAATAATTATTTGTAATTTTGTGTGTTCAATTGCCTGACCTTATGAAAAACACCATCACAGAGGAAAAGAAGTGGACCATTCTGGAAACTGAATACCTGATCCGGCGGCCGTGGCTCACCGCCCGCAGGGACGTAGCGCAACTGCCCGACGGACGCATCAACAACGAATACTACGTCCTGGAATACCCGGACTGGGTGAACATCATCGCCATCACCGAAGACGGTGACTTTGTGCTGGAAAGGCAATACCGGCACGCGCTGGGAAATACCTGCTACGAACTCCCCTGCGGTGTCATCGAAGCCGGAGAAACGCCCCTGCAGGCAGCCCAGCGGGAACTTCTGGAAGAAACCGGCTATGCCGGCGGCACCTGGCAGGAATGGATGGTGCTCTCCCCAAACCCCGCCACCTGCACCAATATGGCCCACAGCTTCCTGGCCACCGGCGTGCGCAAAGTCGCCGGCCAGAGCCTGGACGCCACCGAAGACATCGACGTGTACCTGAAGCCCGCATCCTTCGTGCGGGAACTGCTGGAGAACAACCAGATTCTCCAGGCACTGATGGCGGCTCCTTTGTGGAAGTATTTCTACGATAATAAGGGGTAAAACCCTAATCCCTCATAAAGATATCCCGCGTATACACCTTGTCCTTGACGTCGTCAAGGCAGGGGTCGTAGCGGTTGGCGATGATGGTGCGGGACAGGGATTTAAAGCGAGCGAGGTCGTTGACAACCAGGGAGCCGAAGAAGGTGGAGCCGTCGGGCAGGGAGGGTTCGTAGACAATGACCTGGGCGCCTTTGGCTTTGATGCGTTTCATGATGCCCTGGATGGCGCTTTGGCGGAAGTTGTCGGAGCCGGCCTTCATGGTGAGGCGGTACACGCCGATGATGCATGTCTGCTCCCGGGAGGCGTCGTAGGGGCTGCTGCCCTGGTAGTAGCCGGCGCGGCGGAGGACAGCATCGGCAATGTAGTCCTTACGGGTGCGGTTGCTTTCGACGATGGCGCGGATGAGGTCTTCGGGAACGTCGTTGAAGTTGGCCAGGAGCTGCTTGGTGTCCTTGGGGAGGCAGTAGCCGCCGTAGCCGAAGGACGGGTTGTTGTAGTGCGTGCCGATGCGGGGGTCCAGCCCCACACCCTCGATGATGGCGCGGGTGTCAAGGCCGCGGACCTCGGCGTAGGTGTCCAGCTCGTTGAAGTAGCTGATACGGAGGGCCAGGAAGGTGTTGGCGAAGAGCTTGACGGCTTCCGCCTCGGTGGTGCCCATGAGCAGCACGGCGGGGTCGTTGAGGGCGGCTTCCTTCAACAGGGAGGCGAAGGATTCGGCGGCCGATTTGAGACCCTCGGTCGGGCCGGGGGTGACGGCAGGGTACCCCACGATGATCCGGCTGGGATACAGGTTGTCGTACAGGGCCTTGCTTTCGCGGAGGAATTCCGGGGAGAAGAGGAAGCGGCCGGCGGGATACTTGCGCGCAAGGGAGGCGGTGTAGCCCACGGGGACCGTGCTCTTGATGACCATCACCGCGGCGGGATTCACCCGGAGCACCGCGTCAATGACCTCCTCCACGTGGCTGGTGTCGAAGAAATTGAGAGCTGGGTCGTAATTGGTAGGGGCGGCGATGACCACGAAATCCGCGTCCCGGTAGCCCTCCTCGGGGTCCAGCGTGGCCTTCAAATCCAGGGGCTTATTGGCCAGGTAATCCTCAATGTAGTCGTCCTGGATGGGCGACTGCCTGCGGTTCACCATTTCCACGCGCTGCGGCACCACGTCCACGGCCGTCACCTGATGGCGCTGCGCCAACAGGGTGGCAATGCTCATTCCAACGTAGCCGGTGCCTGCAATGGAGATTTTCATCGGGGTTTATTTATTCATACCCCCCCCCTCGAGGAGATTTCGGCGTCCAGTTTCTCGTAGACGGAGTTGTTGGACTTGTATTCGGGCACAATCTCCTTCATCTTGCGCACGGTGGCCATATCGTCGAACTTCTTGGAGATTTCCACCAGTTCGTCGATGTCCTTGCAAACTTCTTCGTAGTCGTATTCGCGAACCTGGGCAATACGGATCTTCTCGTGGAAAGTGGGTTTGGTGCCCTCGAGCTCGTTGAGCACTTCCTCGTAGAGTTTTTCGCCTTCACGGAGGCCGGTGTATTCAATCTTGACGTTCTTGGCGCCGGAGAGGGCGATCATGCGCTTGGCAAGGTCTGCAATCTTCACGGGAGCACCCATGTCGAAGACGAAGATTTCACCGCCGTTACCCTTGGTACCAGCTTCCAGCACCAGCTTACAAGCCTCGGGGATGAGCATGAAGAAACGCACGATGTTCTCATCCGTCACGGTGACGGGGCCGCCGTTCTTGATCTGCTCCTTGAAGAGCGGAATCACAGAGCCATTAGAGCCCAAGACGTTACCAAAACGGGTAGTCACAAACTGGGTATATTCCGGTTTGGCCTTCTCTCCCTTGCCTTTGCCCTTCACCTGTTCCTTGTACTTCTCCATGGCCTCCATCTTCAGCTTGCGGTCCAGGCTCTGGACGTAAATCTCGCAGATACGCTTGCTGCAGCCCATCACATTGGTGGGATTCACCGCCTTGTCCGTGGAAATCATCACGAATTTCTTCACACCTACTTCCACGCTAAGGTCTGCAATGATCTTGGTGCCGTAAATATTGTTCATCACGGCCTCAGAGGGGTTGTCCTCCATCATGGGCACGTGCTTGTACGCGGCGGCGTGGAACACGTATTCCGGCTGGAACTTGCGGAACATATACTCCATACGGGTGCGGCGGTCAATGCTGCACACCACCACCTCGCAGGGAACGTCCGGGAACTGCTTGGCCATCATCAGGCGGATGTCGTGCTGGGGCGTTTCGGCCTGGTCGATAAGCATCATCTTGGCAGGCTTGAACGCCGCCACCTGACGCACAATCTCCGAGCCGATGGAGCCCGCCGCACCGGTGATGAGCACGCGTTTGCCGGTGAGCTGCTCGCCCACGGACTTCATATCTACGCGAATCTCGCTGCGGGGAAGAAGGTCCTCCACGCTCACTTCCTTCATATGGATGTTCTCGGCATCGGCCTCCAGGATTTCGCCCTGACGGATGCTGGCTTCCTTGGCGTCGTGCGCCATAAAGATCTTGCAGCCGGCGCTGATAAACACGTCCTGAATCTGCTGGTTCTGGCGGAATTCATCCACGCGCATGGGGCTCACCAGAAGGCCTTCAATGTGGTCTTTTTTGATGATGGTGGCAAAGTCTGCGTCCAGGGGATACACCCGCATCCCCATCAGACGCATTCCGCTGATCTTCTGGGAGTGGGAGATAAAGCCCTTGAGCTTGAACTGCGGCGGAGTTTGCATCCGGATATATTTGGCCATGCCGATACCTCCCGTCATGGCACCATAGATGAGCACGTTGATGGCGCGGTTGTCTTGGTTGGCCACATCAAACAGAACCTTCACCATAATGCGCAGGCCCCACATGAACGCCGTAGCCATCAGGAAAGTGACAACGGTCTTTGCAGGCGAAATGGCGCTGATGAGCTCTATCCCCTGCCAACGTCCCAGCAGGCAAATGCCCAGGGAAATGGCCAGCGAAACACCGTTGGCATAGGTGAGTTTAAGCAGGTCCACAAAGCTGGAATAGCGCAGCACACCGGAATAGGTACGGAAAATGCGGGCGCCTATAAAGCTAATAATGGCATACAGCAAGGCCGAGAAAAACACGGTCTGGTGATGCTCGTATGTAATCTGGGAATTACTGCTAATCCAGTAGGTGAATACGGCGCACGCAAAGACAATGGCGGCGTCGGACATCATAATCACCCAGTAAGGCAGCACGCGCTTACTGAAATACCAGTTGGACAGTTTCTTAACAAGCTCAGGTCTTGACATCAAACAATCAATTTAGGATAGGATTACAAAGATACGGAAAGTTTTTTACATTTCGATATTTCTACTGCCTCACCAGCACAAAACTCCCAATCCGCTGGAGTTCGCCGCCGCCGTCCTGGGTTATCACGCCGCTGTTGTAAGAGACCTCCATCCGGTTATCCTGGAAAGTATTCACCTTCCAGACTTCATCACCGGAACCGGCAAGTTTCCCCTTGCTCCACGTCACGGATTTTTGCGTGGGAATTCGCTGGGAAGTCCCCGGATCAATGGCGGAAAAGCGGTCAGAGTAGACCAGCGTCAAGGATTTTGTCTCGGTGGTTGCAAAGATGGAATCAAAACCCGCCTTGGATAATCGCATGAACACCGACTCATCCGTGGGAGTTCTGCCATAGTCATAGGACACATTCGTCTTTACGCCATTATCCAGGATGGTCCAGTCCTCGTGAATGGCCCGCCACGTCCCGCAAATCTTAGACGGCTGCACAAACCTGACACATCCCGTCAAGCCCACCACCATCACAAGGGCCGATATAAAACGTACGATATATCTAATCATAACTTATCCTTCTGTTTCAGCGCCAAAGGTAGTCATTCCCCGCGAGAAATCCTAATACCAGGCTTGTTCGTTTTCCCCTCGTCGCTGGCTGTCGCCAGCTACTCCGCCATACCCGGGGCCGATTCCCCCTCATCGCGGGCTTTGACCCGCGATCTCCATATAAAACGTCCTAATCTACCCTTCCCCTCATCCCGGCCTTTGAGCCGGGATCTCCATATAGAACGTACTAATCCCCCGCCTTATATATCCCACACTCATACGCTTCCTTCACTGCCTGTATATACTCCTCATCAACCCCGATATCCTCCGTCAAATCCCTCCACTCTGGATTGAAATCACTAATGATCTTCTCCTTCCAGTCCCTATGCCACTTCTTCAGTTGCTTCTCCCTATGAATCGCATCATCTAATCGGTCAAAGAGTTCATAATACACCAGCTTATCCGTATTATACTTCTTCGTGAACCCTTGATTCAAATGCAGTTTATGCTCCGCAATCCTCCTCTGCAGGTTTCTCGTCACCCCAGTATACAAGACCGTATTACTCTTGTTGGTCAGTATGTAAACAAAACCTTGCAGTTCCACCTCAAATTATCAATAAAACACTAATTGTTGTTCTTGTTCCCAGAATTCAGAGTTTGCATCAGAACACATCACAATAATAAGTTTCCAAATCATTGTCCGGCAGGATGCTACCAGCCTCTCTAACCTTAAGCACAAAACTATAGACTTCGTCTTTTGTCATAAGGCCAGCCTTATATGCATAATACAGGAAATCCCAAGTGGTCAAGTATGCTATATCAAATTCAGAGCAGTAATCCTTTATGTCCTTCAAATTACTACTTCCCACAACGTTATTGTGGAAACGGGCGTAGGTCATACATGCACTTTCTCCTTTACCCAAACACAATCCCGATAAAGAAGTCAATCGAGCAAATTCGCGCCGCTCTTCACCAACAGGGTTATAATCAATAAGCGAAATGTTCTTCAGAAAGGTAATGTGATTGTCCAGTTCATTCTTCGTATCGGGCCTTAATTCATTCCTAACAATACTCAACACCACAAAAGAACAATCCGGAATCACTTTGGGAAGCAAATGTAAGTATCCACCTTGAGAAAAGTGGATAATCACGTCAGCATCCAAAACTATCTGAATCTTATCAGGCATTTATCAGAGAGTTTAGCAATTCATTATAGTGTCCCTCTGATATAAGCCCTTTTTCAAAAATATCTGTTGCCAAAGACTTGTAATCACCAATTATAAGGCCATCATTACCCTTCTCATAAACAGACGTATCATATCCGCGACGCATTGCCACGTCTCTAATAGGCGCTGACAGAAGTGTTTGTAATTGCTCTTCATTAATAATGGCCAACCTCCTTAGCCGATACAGCAGCGCACGTCTTGAGACTTGAAACCTTTGCTCCATCTTAACAATGGTGGCAATATCCAGTTGTTTTATCTCTGAGTATGATTCAGGTAGCATGGCAAGAAGCCCGACTCGCGGAAGAAGCAAATTGGATGCAAACATATCTGCCGATTGTTCAAGAGGAGACTTTCCATCTACTCCACACATATGAGGTGTGGGCTTCTCATCAAAATACAAATGATACAATTCATGGGCAATGGTAAAATGTTGGCGGCCTATAGTAGAATTACTGCTCACCAACATAAAACGCAATCCGTCTTTTGTTTTGATAGACATCCCATAGGACCCATCTGACAACGGCCTGAATACTGTTAATATACCCAATTGCTCCAGCACCTCCTTTACATTAAGAGGTGCATCTTGAGGCAAATGAAGCATATTTCGAAAACGTACAGCCAACAGTTCTGCATCAAACTCTGACAACCTTCTCATCTCTGTGCGATCTTCTTCATTTTCACATAATTCATCACAAGTTGCTTAAATGCGGCAACTTGTTTCATGTCCTCAACAGACATCGAGTCCACCCGGAATGCGCACGCAATCACACCCTGCAACACATCCTGATTCTCACTTTCCAGATCATACTGATCACAGCCATACAGGTTTGCCAGTTTCTCAAGAACAGTCCAAGGAGCTTCGCGATCACCCGTCTCATAATTTGAGTAAGTTGAGCGCTTAATTCCCAGATAATCAGCGATATCTTCCTGCCTGAAATGGTTTGCGTCTCTTAAAAGCTTTAGTGTTTCTCCTTTCATAACTTTCTCATTAGTGTGGCAAATTTAGTGATTTATTTTTATTTCTCCAAGTTTTGCCACACCCGCTAACATAAAAATAGGCCGATACCCACCGGCATCAGCCCACACATGCCATATCTAGCGCAATATGGTTTACTGATACTGATTCACCCTCCTCACCTTCTCCCCCACTTCCAACAACTCCCTAAACATCTCCACCCTGTCCTCCCGCAACTCCCCCGCATTCATCAACTTTTGCTGATGCTTACACCAGTTCCTCATTCCCCTCTCTTCATCCACGAACTTCGATGGACGCCGTTTGTTGGCTTCCATAAAGACCATAATCTCTTTCCATTGATTGTACCAGCGTTCGTCTTGTGTCATTCTCCACCCTATCATCCAGCCAAGGGGCGGCCGATAACAGTGATCATCATTCAAATATAATCAATCCTGCCGATAGATCCTTATGGCAGGCCGATAATCCACGCCACAAAAAAGGCCTCGCTGTTTATAATATTTATAATAATTAGAAATGAAGCGATATTAATTCTTCACCTAAACGATGCAAAGCACTCTCAATCTTTTGGATTTGCTCCTGTCTGGGATTCGACTTGCCATTAGCGTAATGCCACAACTGCTTCTGATTAATACCAGTCAACTTTTCCAATCCAGATTTGGAAAAAATACCAGTATAAAGGTTCAAGAAGCTCTCCGTGTCAGTTCTAAAAGCAATCTCATAATTACCTTTTACCAAATCCAAAGGGACTTGACAACCCATTTCTAAACATGTGTCAACATAGACGCCAAGAGCATCGACCAGATTCTTCTTTATTTGTTCCATCGATACTCCTGAAGCCACCACACCATCAAGCCCCTCGATATAGGCGGAGTAATTACCCTCCGCCTTTTCGATTACCGCTTGTAATTTCATTTTTTATGCATCAAGTATAAGCTGCTATTTCAATCCCGCAGCTCTAAGGATGGAATTCAATGTACCCTCAGCGAGGTCGTCGTTCCTATTCCCGGGAACAACGATTGGTCTGGTTGCACCTTCTTTTTTGAAGATGTGATGATCACCACGTGGTCTAACGTGTTTCCAACCATTTTGTTTCAATAATTCTACTAGTTCATAATTTTTTGTGGTTTTCATAAATGGTTAAAGTAGAATAAATATTGATAGGTTGATTCCTTCACACTAACCGAACGCAAAGATAACTATTTTTCTATTATCACGCAAATCAATCACTATTTTTCTACCGAACATGTTCGTATACTTTCCTCCCTGTCTTGAATTGCGAGCATGGTCCTTTTAGACACGACAAAGGCGGCCCGAAGGTCGCCTTTGCTTTAATAACTTTTTTCGCCTCATTTGCAATCTTGTTCTCGACGACATCGAATAGTTCAGATTACCTTAATCCCCTACCACCAGTTCCCGGGCTGATTGTCAGGCCGCGCTAAAAGCCCTCCGCCGAATGACACTGGCCAATGATTCAATGCCAACCACAGGCAAAGTAACTATTACAGGTGATTCCTCTGGTCCGATAGGGTGACCGCTGGTTTTCCGGCAGGATGTACATTATCTTTATGATTTTGGGTCACCTGGACAAACAGTTTATATTTTGTTTTTGTCTCCGGAGCATTGCCCCTTCAACTGTATCTTATCCAACTTTCACAAAAAATCAGCGGGAAATCCGAAATATTTTCTTCATTCCCGCTGAACAGCTTTGGACGTTATAGACACCGGAGGATTAACCCCTACACCTGTATCTTATCCAACTTTAGCGGAAAACCCATCTCTGAAATGTATATTATTCGCGTCATCTTACTTTTTCCCTGTAAAGGTGGCAAATAGGTACTTAGCATACGTTTCGCCCCTGGCCTCCAACAACAGATAACAAGCCAACATCAATAGCACTTGAACACCCAATGCTATGCCAATTGCCCACCACGGCAACCAGCTGCAAAATATATTGGCCACGCCGATACATAATATAAATAGAATACTCCATACGCCTGCTCCCAGATAGTTGCGGCAGAAACCAAACTCAATGTTGTATTGCCTCAGTATCTCGTCACCTCGGCAATTCTGTCTTATCTGATTTACCGCCTCCGCTATCGTCTTCTTGGCCAAGTCAAGATCTGCCTTTTCCTCTTCAGCCGTAGGCATCTTTATTCCAAACTCAGCTTTCACCTTAGCAGCAATCACCTTATGGTATGCAGGCGAAATGGCAGCATTCTGCCAAAGCAGCATCTTCGTCGTAGGCATCTCGGTTTCGTCCTTCTTGAACATCTGATACTGAAAAAGCCATTTCGACGTCTCCTTAAACAATTCCCTTACCAGATAGCCGACAGCCATACTCGCCAGAGCTGTACCGCCAACCAGACATACTACCCACTTCACATTTCCAGCCACTGCCTCATACTGCGGGAACCACTCCCCCATACACATTGCCAACAATATGCATGTGGGTAGCATCCCTATTACAGCCGGATATACCCTTGCTACTCTTATGTACTTATCCATCATAGGCTCAACCTTCCTTAACACTACCTAAATACTTCATACCGGAGTGTTCTCCGTGGTTACTATTTGACACCATTCCATCAGTCTTACTGTACCCCTGCTTTGATACGAATATATCCAGATAGTCACCGTTTGTCTCAAACAGGATGTCTCCGGCCGTATTTTGGGTTATGGTGTTATAGCCAGCATAGTAATCTAACTCACTACTGGGTGCCTCGCCTACTATAACCAGCTTCGGGGTCAACTTCTCCATCAAGGTCGAAGGAATATGACCACTCTTTCTGCCATGATGCGGCGCAAACACAACAGTTGTATGCTCATTAGTCACTTTACTGTCAAATTCCTCCTGCATGTCTGTTTCCATATCTCCCATCCAAAGGAAAGAGAAGTCACCCACGCTATACCTGATAGCTGGAGAAATATTATTAGGGCTTCCTCCGTCAGCAGCTGTATCAAGAGCACTCTTATACAGTTCATTATCGGTTATCGGCCATAAACAAGACAAACCAGCACCCTTACGCTCCTCATCTGATAAATTCATCCATTTACGCTTACACCCCTTTTTAAGTTCAAAACTTTTATGACTATCATCACGCAGCTTTTTGTATCTTTTAAAGTCTTCTGTTTCAGTACCGTTCTTCGTGGTACTATTGTTTACACGATAGAAGTTAAGAATACCAAATCTGTTGTCATAGTCAACAAGTCCCTTGATATGATCATCATCAGGGTGTGTTGATATAAAACGACTGATACCCTTACCTGTTGACTCAATCTGAATTTCGTCCAGGATGTCATCCTTGACATCATCTGAAAGGCAACAGTCAATAGTTGTGAAGTTGTCTGTGTTGTGCCGGATGTAGAACATATCTCCATTGCCGACCGAAAAGCTCTTAATTTTACTCATTAATTTATAATTATAAAGTTCTTTCCATAATTACGGCAAAGCCTATGCCAATTTGCAGAAAGGAAGAGCGAATAACCAGAATTTTAATCGCCAAAACGTCGCATTATGTCCCAAAACACCACTTAAATCACAGCAAGGGCACCACCAGAGCAATTTTCGCCCTAACTGACAAATTGTACTGTCACATACTGTCGCCACCGTCAAATCCTTGTGACAAAATGACACAATCTGTCCAGATTCTGCCAATAAAACCCAAAATTTAACACAAAACAATGGCTAATTCGGCATTTTTTGCTACCTTCGCACCCAAATTTAAGAATATTACATATGGTTAGTGAATTACGTATCAAGAACTTCTTGTCGTTCAAAGAGGATACCGTGCTCAGTTTCGAGGCTTCAAAAGACGATTTCAGACAGGACTCACTCTTGGTTACCATGAACGACGGCACTCGCCTCTCACGCATAGCAATTATTTATGGCGCTAACGCCTGCGGCAAGTCAAACCTCCTTGAGGCATTCGAATACCTCTTTTGGTTTTGGAATCGCAAAACCGATGACCAGGACGTTCCAACCAGTGTTTTACCTTTTGCTCTCGACGTTGACACGCCGACTCAACCCACCGAGTTTGAGCTAAAACTCTACGTCAACGACAAAAAATACGTTTATCAACTTGTTATCACACCTAAAGAGGTACTGTCAGAAAAGCTGTTGGCATATAACAGCAACCAACCATCTCTGCTTCTACATCGAGAATTGGTTGGAGGAAACACGGCTATCAAGTTCAATCCATCGCTTATTAAGGTTCCCACGGCTGTAAAAGACGAGCTAACGGTAAAATGTCTGAAGAACATGTCGCTTTTTGCCGCTCGTAAAGCAGTCAACTGCAATCTTGGCGAAATTGACGATGTCCGCGATTGGATGATTAACCATACCCTACCGGTCATCGACTTGGGCCAGCAGATGTTCAACTATGCAGAACGCAAAATGCTCGAGAATCCCGAGACCAAAGCCCATCTATTGGAATTCAGCCACAATATCGGCCTTAACATCGAGGATATGGCAGTCGAGAAGGATTACATGCCCCTGACACCAGAGATGATCCAGTTCATGAAATCATCTGGTCGTCTTTCCGAAGAGAATGCGAGCAAACTCACCAAAGACCCCAAGATGCCTAACGGCTTCAAAACCGACTTTATGGTATCGGTTAATAATATAAGAGGTAAAGAAACCTACACTTTGCCCAAAAGTAGCCAAAGTGATGGTACATTAAGGTCTATGGGCATCGAAACGGCTCTCTACGTAGCTGAACAAAACAACAAACTGCTTCCTATCGACGAAATAGAGACCTCCATGCACCCATTGTTATTAAAATACATGATACAGAGTTACCTAAAGGTACCATCTCGCAGTCAGCTAATCATGACAACGCACTACGACCCATTGTTTACAGCCGTTGATGATTATCTGCGCAAAGATAGTTTCTGGCTTATGGATAAACGCGAGGATGGCAATTCCTTGCTCTATCCGCTTATTTCCAAGAACGGAGTCAACAAGATGCGGTCATTACAACGAGCCTATCTCAACAACAAGCTCGGCGGCCTGCCCCAGATTGACGGCCTCAAATAACACAAATATCCCTGCCCGGATTTCTCCAAGCAGGGATATTTACTTCTTACGCCAGCCTCAAGTTCAAAAAAACGGCCAATCTTCACATTAGCCGTAGCTTTTCATAATCCACCGCTTTCATTTAATATTTTTGCAATTCTTGCAATTTTATAAAACACCTGTCTTCCCTGATAATCCCTAATTATTGAGGTTATCTTAGATATTCAGCCATTATCGATTTTCTCAAAATCCTCAAATCTTATTTCTGGATGGCCGACAACAAAGGGCCGATGCCTAAGCACCAGCCCTCATCTCACTTCACATAATACCCACCGGTTTTCTTACTACCACGACGCTCTATCATATTCAATTCAAGAAGCACATTTATATGCTTAACAATGGTTCTGAATGGTTTGCCAAGGTCGTCCGCTATTTTAGTTGTATTATAACCCTCGTGAGCCTTTATAAACTCAAAGGTCTCTTTCTGGCTATCGTTTAATTGACCATTTAATTGACCATTTAATTGACCGATAAATTGATTCCCCACTCTTCTGCACAACCGGGGAAAAACCGGCTATATTTGCTTTGGAAATGGAACTTATGGGTTCGCCCGTCCCTATCAAGCGGAGTCTCCACATACCCGAGAACATGAACTTGGGCTATGTCCAGGAGGTTTTGATGCTGGCTATGGGATGGAAAGGATTTCATCTGAAGGAAATCCGGTTTGGCGGCATCACCTATTTCACACGCATGGCCGGTGGCGAGGATCCTGAGCCGATGGAAGATTTCCCGCAGCGAGATTCATTCCAGTATACGCTCGGGGACTTGCTTAAACTTCCAGGCGACACTTTCACGTTCATCTATGACCTGGGCGATGACTGGAAACACATAGTGAAACTCACTGACATCATGCCCAACAGGGAGGATCATACTGACGGAGATAAAAAGAAGCCGCTTTTGTAGTTGTATTCCAATGGAGTTATTTCATGGAAACACCTCTTTTGCCAGTCTTTTTCAACAACCATATCTATTGATACTGATTCACGTGCTTGTACTTCTCCCCCAACTCCAACAGCCTCTCAAACAACTCCACCCGCTCCGGCTTCAACTCCCCTGCATTCATCAGCTTCTTGTTGTGCTTCCACCAGGACCGCATATTGCGCTCCTCCGGCACAAACTTGGACGGTTTGCGGTGGTTGGTTTCCAAGAAGTCGATGGCTTCTTGCCATTTGGTGAGCCAGAGTTCGGATTGGGTCATATTACTTTTATTAAGGCCGATTAATTCATCGCGTAAGGTTATCCTCCGGCTCTGCAAACTCAAACATCATATCCAAAACACTGGTTTTGAGCACCTTTCTGCCAAAACCCGGGCCACGGTCCTCCGGCCGTTCATTCACCTCGCACAGGCCAATCAGATGGAATAGCCGATTGAATACCCGATAGCCATAGGCACTGTAATCATCCATCATCGGAAACGCCTTGGCATACTCTGCTGTATAGAAATCTGTATGCCGCCACACATCACCATAACGATGCAGGAGCCATAGTGAGTACAACCGCCCTACATTACCCACCTCCATATCTTCGTGAAGATCCAGCCAGCCGGTGTTGTAATTTTGCATCAAGAAGAGTATCACCGAACGTAGCAGTTCATTCCTACTACCAATAAGCTTCTGCCCTTTAGCCGTAAGTGACATCTTCCCCAAACGGATTTTTATCAAGCCGCACTCTTTGAGCACAACTCGAAGCACCTTAATTTCTTCCGTTTTAGGCTCACTTTTCTGCTTGAACCAATCCGTATTCCAGCTCCGCGTCCCCATCATATACAGGTCCTCTACAATCTTGGGAGGGATATACCCTTTTGCTGTCAGCTTTAACTCTCCGGCCGACAACATATTCATCAGATATAGAACCTGATGCATAAACGGAATCTGTTCAACTTGCTCGTCGGTTAACGTGCGAAGTTGAACTGGGCACCCCGTTTCAAAAGGCGTGTAAAGCATCCGATACATTTCATCGGGAGAGAAGCCAGTGTCGATTGATATCATATGTTCATTTTTCGATGGCAATCAGGTGTTGCAACTTACTGTTTTGCGGTCTAACAGTACTGTAATATATTTAAACAATAACGGGCCGAATTCTTCAAGGAGATTCATGCCCGCTATAATCCTTTTCTCAAAAAAGCGTCAGTTGCCCGTCGTCCTTCTGTTTAGGGGGATAGAATGTACCAATCACCACAAATGGCTGGGGCCTATTCAATTGCTGTTGCTCCTTATGTGTCCCCATGAAGAGGTACAAGTCACGCTTCCCCACTAAATTGTCAAAGTACATTTCCTTGACTTTTTGACAAGCTATCTCTTCATTAAAACCATGGTCCTTTAGGCATTTCCAATATAAGGTTCCTATTTCCCAGTCCTCGATCATTAGCGTGTGCGGTTTCCCGTCATCCGTAGTAAACTTATACGAGAACTCGTATGGCAGTTTTTTCACCACCTCAAAATCTTTTTTCTCCTCAAATAGATCCAACTGATTTTGGCTTGCTCTTACAGCTTCCATTTTCTTCTCATCCCACTCGCGGTCGACTGGTTTGATAACAAAACCAGTGATATTAGCTTTTAAAACTGCAAGTGACTTGTTCGTTGCTTTACAATCCGCAAGTAACTTCCCCATGTCAGTATAAACATCACGCAAAACAATATCTTTCCGAGCCGCCCACCCATTCTTTGTATCGAGGTGACCAACAACTTTAATGGGAGTATCTAGGCTTACGGGACGGTAGCTCTCGGGACGAAAATCCTTTGGATTCTTAACCAAGTCAATCTCTATCCAATCATATTTTGAAAACTGAGCATATTGTTCAAGTTGCCTAAATGGTATCGGGTATATACGAATCCATGAACCGTCTTCACGAAAGCCAGCTGTGCATACTAACTCTACATATTTTTGCGAAATATGAGGGTAAGTTTTTACCGTCATTAATACTCTCTCAACAGCCATATTACAACTCCTTAAAGTCGAACGTTATTCCCTCACGGCTCATTATCTTCCTTGCTATCTGCGTCCTGTGGCATTGCTCTACGTTCTTCTCAAAGCAGGTCAATGCTACCCGTTCGTCGCTTTCTATCAAGTTCACAATCCTATCAAGGTACTCGTCGCTCCTTGTCAGCACCGTTTTCCTGTATTTGTCAAACAGCAAGTCATAGTCTGCCTGCGTATACAGTTCCTGCCTCAGTCCCGACTCAATACCCAGTTCAGGTATGTGTATATACTTAATCCCCACACCCTCGCAAGCAGGTTGCAGTTGTGCCTTTGAGAATCCGTACTTTTGGCTATAGGCATTCTTCCGCACATCGCACAACACACGTACTCCCCTTATCAACAGTATGTTCAGATACTCTTCCAGCGAACGACCTTCATAGCCAATCGTGTACAGCGTATGATTCGTTAATGTCTTTCTGTGATCCTTCTGCCGTACCTCTTCCAGTTGTTGCTCATTCAGGTGTTTATGCGCAATCTCACTATTAATGGCATAATACGGGAACATCTTGTAGGTATAGTCAATGAAGTCGTCGTCTGTAAAGTCCTTATACTTGTCATATATCCCTTGCAAGATGCCGGAGTCAAACAGGTTCAACTCAAAGGCATAGTTCCCAGGATTTGTGACGAAGATCTCTTTATCCTTGATGCTTAAATAACCGGTCTTCTCCAACACATTAATGTCGTGACTCGCGTTAAACGAGAAGCAGCCATACTTATATGGCACAAAGCTATAGGCACGACTCTCCTTGTCCTGTTCCCGGGTAAACAAGAACAGGGCCTTCTGCAAACTGATTGGAAACATCCGTCCTCCGAATGTCTCAATCATTGCCAAAAGTATTTTGCGCCTATAGTACATCATACTCTATGTTCATTCTACAAAATTAACGATTCTCTCTCACTTTTATTGCATTCCTTTGCAAACTTTATTCTTTTTTAAGAGTCATCTCCACGCACCGCGTCCCTCTCAGCCCAAACCGTCCTTCCAGTACCAGCACCACGGCCTCGTCCCTGGCGTCGCGTTCGTCCAGTGCGCTCACGCGCAGCGTTTCCCTCTCTCCGTATTCCGTGGTAATGTATATCCGGTAATGATGGATATCGTCAAACCGGCGCGCAATCACAGCCTCCTCCACGTTCGCGGTCGTGAACTCAATGATAGTCAGCGGCCGCTTGCGGATGTTCTTCAGCATTTTCACCTTCACGGGAGCGTCCGTTCCGTCGGGGTTCACCTTCCTAAACCGCTTGCAGCCGCAGGCGCATGCCCAGATGGGTGGCCGACGAGGAATGTTGTCCCCGCCCAGGATACCCTCACGACGATATTCCAGCAGGAACTCTGGCTCCGTCATGTCGCCAGTTCCGTAGATGATGTCGACGATCTCCCCGCCGCACACAGGGCATTTGCGGGGCTTGCGTTCCACATTGATAATTCATGGGCGTTCAATTCATAATGCCGATTTACCTTTGCTCTTATGCTGTATTATTGTTGCCGATATCCCCCCCCCCGCTTCGTAAAGAGCCGCGTTGTCACGCGGCACATTACTTCGCTCCCCGCGCACATCGTGCAGCCTGACGGCAGCACCATGTGCCTTTGCCTCCCACGAGGGCGTGCGCCCACTCTGCCTTTCCTATCACAACTTCTCTAACAGCTCCTCCAGAAAAGGCGCAATTCTTTGCGTCCTCTTCTGCTTCTCTTCTATCTCCTTATTCTTTCCTTCCCAGTAGTGCAGGAAGTTATATATCTCTTCCGGCGTATATCCAGTACCCGAGCACAATTCCTCAATAGTATAATCCCCCGAGTGCGCCTCAATCCATTCCCGAATCTTCCTTATCGCTCGGGGTTCCATCATGATACGGTCGTTGGTTGTATTCAGCCAGTTCGGAAAGCCTTGATCTTCCTCTCCATTCCCGGCTTCATATCGGGCCACGGTCTTATTCCGTTCAGCCCCCAAATTCCATATGTTTCTCTCATCCTCCCAATTTGCATCAAGAATGGCTCTCTTTGCGAACCAGAAATCCAAAAACGAAAGAGCTCCAACTTTTTCAGGAGCATCTCCAAAGTTCAACTCATCAACCGCCCAACCATTTCGCTTACAAAATGAGATAGCCGTAGATTTACTAGTAAACAAACGGAACAGCCTTTTCCCTATCAATGCCATATAGGGCTTAGTTGGTGTGTGAAAAGCCAGAATACCCAGCGTCTCATCCCGCGTATTTTCAGCCTTACCGATCAAGTAGGCACAATACCCAAGTTTGCTTTGTTGAACAACTATGTCGTCCCTCTTTAAAGCCAAGCATTTATCAAGGATAGAACGGAGTTTTTCATCGTGAGCTTCATCCATTTTGAAGCCCATCCCGCCAATAGACATTCGCCATGCGACCGAGAGCCAGAACAGGTAAGGAATTTGAGGCGGATAATCCTTAATTAGACCACTTAGGATCTCCGCATAATAGGATTCAATCACGCCAAACCGCTTTTCACACTCCTCACAGAAGTAGTAATCCCGTGTTAGGATATTTTTCTTGGCTATCTCTTTTTCAATCTCTTCGTCGGTAAAACTCCGTCCCATCAGGTTCTGAACAGTATCGTCATACACTTCGTGACCGAAGTATCGGGACTTTTCACCTCCAGCCAAACTAGATTCTTCAGCAACAACCTTTTCTCTGTCCGTACTGCCGTCATACGAGAAGACGTCTCCTATCAACAAGTGCGGAACCATATGAGAACCAGTCTTGTTCGCCTTGCTCTTTCCACATAGCAGGCAACGGCATTCGGGAGTTCTTAGCTGCTTAGGTGGAATGCTCCCTATGGTTTCTCGATAGTAAAAATCATTTGTGGCCAGATAACTTCGATAAATAATATCATCGATTGGCTCCCAATCTTTATCTGCCCATTGCGGAAAATGCTCCCTGGTTTCCTTGTATCTTTTCCATAGCTGGCCCGCTCTAATAGAGATATCCAAAGGATCACCCCGCATAATATGAATATCCAATATCGTCTTCAAGACATCGAATTGGATTCTTGCCACTTCAGGAGTAAAGTCCTTTTCCGACTCCAAATTGAAGTCTTCTTCGTAAACATCACACAGGCATTTCCCGAAATCCTCGGCATTGTCGTGATTATTGTCGGCAATGGCCTGATTTGTTAGGTCAAGTTGGGTTAATATACGGGAAAAATCCATTTTGCTAAATACCTTGAACTCCTGTTCATTTGCTTCGTCAATTCCCCGCCTCCGGCCAAGTGTGAATCCTGACCACATACAGCGGCGGTTTCTCCATCACAAACTCAACGGAGTATCGTCGCACCGCCCCATTCCGTTCCAAGCATTCAATATAATCCCCGCTTGGGTAGAAACGAGCAATAACAGGCTCCGGCATTTCCGGGTTTTGAGCTTTCAAGTGCCCAAGGAGAGCTGTGGGATAAACTCGCTTTTTAAGAGAATCATTGGCGTTCAGCCATGCGGCCGCCCAGAGGAAGACACACATGACAAATGCGACTATAGCCACAATGGTCTTACCCTTAACAAGAAACGCAATACCACCAAACAATAGCCCAAGCATCAAAAGTCCGAAAAGAGAATGGAATAAACACGAGATAGCATTGTATTTCCGTATTGTGATTACAATGCTCCCGTCTTTATCTTCCGTTTGCTGTTTTATGCGATTTGATTGGTTCATACTAGATGATTTGTCCTGTCAATCAAATATATTATCACCCCCGTTTCCGGCACAGCGTCGCTTTCGCGCCGCAGAGCCTCCAGCTCCCCGCGCAGGCCGTGCAGCCGCTGGGCGTCAGCACCGCCTGCCTAAGCCTCGCGCCCGTTATTTTAGGCCAGCTAAAAGTCTTTTAAAATTGTTATAAACATCTTGTTCCGTCATGTTCAACTGTTTCAAAACTACTCGAATGTCAGTCCTTTCATTGTACGGAGCATCTGTTTCAGTCAACACCCTTTCCCGTGGTATTTTTTCAATAATGGCCCTACCATTCTTTGACAAGCACATTGCTTCGTTAACGGAGAAATAGTAACCTTGCTCCAAGATGGCAGGTATTAGACCGATAGGCCCACTATACCAGTGGAAAACAACATTTTCTATCTCATACTCACAAAGCAAAGCCAGTAATTCTTTCTCTGCCTTGCGGGAATGTACACTGACTATCTTCTTTTTGTCACGTATAGCAGACAACACTTCGCTAAGCACCGCAAGCTGATCATCTTTAGTGGCATAACCCTCTCGAGAAAAATCTAGGCCTATCTCACCAATATATGAAGTTTTATCAATAAGATGCTTAAACAAAAGAAGTTCATTCTTATTCCCTGCGGCAAGCAACGGGTGGAGCCCTAAAGCCAGTCTGATATGCTTGAATCCATTTAATTGAGTATACCCCATTTTGAAATGGCTAGGCAGGTTTGTCACACCAATGACAATATCCCCCATTATCTCCTTTTGGCGTATATATACCTCTGGATTTGGCATCATGTCAAAATGACAATGAGAATCGATTATCATATCAGACCAACATATCGTTTCACCTCATCACAATTATCTTGAGCCATTATCATCGCTTTCAGTTCCGCTCTTGTGTCCTTAACCAACTGAACGTATTGTTCAAATGTGTCTAATCTGCCAAGGCCAGCAATTCTCAATTCTCTGCGAATGTCATCATCCATCATGTTGGTACGTAGATAATTGATCATAGCAAAGAAATCGTCTGAGCGTTCTCCCCTATCTTGGAACAACTGTCCCAATGTGTCTCCATAAGTTGTTAAATCCCGATACCCTGTCAAAGATGCTCTCCGATACATGCATGGCATACATCTACCACAATGGCTGGCAGTAGTGTTCGTCATGTGCTGCCTCATATTCCTCTTACCGCAAGAATTGGTCTTATTCACTGTAACCAACAACAAATCCCGATTCTTACAATGGCGCACCATTGCTCCCTTTGTTTCAAACTCGTATGGATTTTCTATGATAGTTGGTGAGCCTAGCGATGCCAACAGTTCTTTCAACTGATTTACAAAAAGCACATGTGTTGTCCTGGTGCTACAAGCAGCTCTTCTTGAAGGAGAAAGAGGAAAGTTTAATGAGACTGAGCCATTTTCTGGGACAACTATCTTAATCTGTTTATAGGAGGCCACTAAAGAGGCTATTGCAATAAAGACAAACGACCTTGAGCGGCATGTCTTCTCGTTAGACGTAATCGGGAATACCGCAACAGAAGGTAGATGATAGAAATCACCAGCATAAGTTCCAAGCGCATCGAGTGCATTATTCTGGTCCTCCAATGGACCTTTCATCTTATGGTCATAATGCGAGATAAGACAGAGTTTTCCTTGATGCGGTGCTGCAAGATAATCGATAGCCCCTATGAAAGAGTCCATGCCTCCAGAAAAAAGGTTTACCTGTCCATAATCCCCATCCATCTCCGGCAAGTCTGCGACTCGCATTGCAGGCATATCTACATGCTCATAATCAATCGTCCAAATGTCACCAGTTAGGAAAGAGAGCATTCTATCAATGAGGTCTTTATTGGCTTTGAAGAGTTCTGAATGTTGCAACTTCATCGTTACATTCAGTTCCCTCGACCATCCATCAATGGAATATATATGCCTGCTCACAGCCCTGTCTATACCATAGACGACGGTTGACAGATAGAACAAATCAATCAAGTATGACGGAATCTTGCCCTCAAAAAAAGACAAGACAGACATATCTATATTGACACTGGTGTCAATGCACGTATCTGAATGAGAGCCTATTTTCAGTCGGTATCCATTCAGTGCATATTGGTCAATTGTTATTCTCATCGGGTACGTATATGCTTATTACTCTGTTAAACTCATTCTCCATGAAATCATGCCCTTCTTGCCCTTTCCAGTCAATAGAGGATGCATGATGTTTATCGGGTAAAGCCTTTACATCTTCTCTAATCTGGTCTCTGATCTTCTCCATCACACGGATAGCCTTTTCGAGTCCGTATTTCCTTTGCAATTTCTCATACACCGTACTTGACAAGTGTCCATAGATGTAGTCTGCAAAGAACATGTCTATGAATTCAATCAATTCTCCGGGCACCAATAAGTCCGTTAGTTTGTCGTTGAACTTTGAGACATCGTCTCCCAACCTTTCCTTTAGCATCTCATTCAAGGACTCAAGCGCACTTCCTGCCGCAGTACTGTCCATGGTGTTTAAAGTGTCTTTTGAGTATTCAAGGATGGTTGTGACAACTTCTTGCGGAGTTTTATCTTTCAGACTCCCTTTACCATGTTCATCCAACCAGCTATCTAAACCGACCTCTACAATCCTGACAATATTATCGACAAAATTGCTGATTGTCGCAACACCGCTATAACCAAAAGCTAAAGACCGCCCAGACGTTACTGCCTTTTTCCCACCCGCAGCTCTTACCGCATGGGAGACTGACTTACGTAAATTATTGTCCAACTGAATATTGAGTCTCTTCCGTCGTCTCTCTATGTCATTTCTCTTCCTCGGAAGGGGTACGGTTGGGATAATCTGGGGTTGAGGCAACTGTTTTGGGACCTCCGGTATCTCTTCCTCTTTCGCCTCTTCTTGCTCCAGTTCAGATTCCTTCTGTGCAAGCTCCTCGTCTTTTGCCTCGCTGGCAGCCAGGCTCATTAGTGCAGCTGTCATCTTGCCCCAGTTCGGTTGACCGGAAACGGATGCTTTGTATTTTTGTGATGTTCCCATATTACTTCATAGCTCTGGATATTTCTGTATCGCCTTTGAATAAATCTTGAAACTTTTTGTCATTGGGGTATTTTGCCTTAATTTCTTTGAATTTTGCACCCAAAGATCCAGGGATGTCTTCAATCGATACTTTGTTCAATAGTGACTTGAGAGATGCAAAAGAGTTAGACAGTTCTCCCTTTATACAGTAAAAATAAACGTTATACCCATTCTTCTTAGTAGGCTCGGACAATATCTTCTTGTCCAACAGCCTAAAGAAATCATTATAGTCCCCGCCGTGCAACTCCTTGATTTGAGGAAGAAAATTGTTCTCAAGCATATTATCGGTAGTTACATCAGAGAGTGTTGCATTTATCAAATCCCTGACGGTCTGGGATGTCAATGAAAGACCCGTCATAGTACTTCCATAAGTTGCACGTGTCGCCCAGAACAAGGTCTTCATATCCACTTCGCTGAATTTGGGGTACTGTGCCATCAAATTCCTCATATAAGGGGTATTCCATGCCTTGATGTCATCGTCGTACTTGGCGTTAGCATCTTCAGCTAGGGCTTCTAATCTCTCAATGTGATTATCTTCCTGATTCTCTTGCCAGCCATATAACTGCTCAAACAATTTATCATCTGTTCTCTCAATAACCATCAGTTTCAGGAGTGCCAGTTTGGTCTTTTGGTCTGCAAGTCCGCCAACCTCCAGTAGATTTGTTCGCAGTTCGTATGCATTCAAGAATCGCTTAATAAGGCGCGGGTTCCCGGCCATACTGCTTGCGATGATATCTGACACTGGTGCCATGAAATTGGCCAGAGGATAAACCTTATTCTTTATCTCTTCGTCCTGAATTAGAGGCGAGATCTTCTGCCAGTCAAAGATACCGTTCTTGTTCTCTGCTACAAATGCCTGAAATTTTAGCCTGAGTTCTTCAAATTGTTCTTCATTCAGACAAGACTTGCAAAGAAGCATATTGATATATGTCTCTACTTCCATCGTAGATAACCTGGGAAGATTATATGGGACTTGTATTAACTTCTCCAGATAGTCTTTGCCCAAACTCTTCTTTTCTTCTAGAGACCTGTTCTCTAAAGATTTCGTATAGACAGAGAGCACCGCATCTGTGATGATAGCCTCATCTGCCGCAATAACAAATGCCGTCTTTTCTACATTGAGAAACAACTTTATGGCTTCCAGATTCTCAACAATACGTTGCGGACTGCACCTGTCTAAATCGTCTATAAGTACTACTAAGCGCTTCTTTCCAGTGGCCTCTATCAATTCCGAAAAACCGTCCCGGAATTCTCTGATTGAGCTATAATCAGGCTCTGCCGGGCTTGTTTTTAATATATCCTCCAAGAATTTCTCGCCATCATCCCCTGTTACTTTCTCAATTAGACTGTCCTTATTTTCACGTAATTTACCCAACAGGAATGGGATCAACGAAAAGCCTCCCGTGGCATAAGCTGCTACTCCAGGGATGACAAGGTTCGTAGCTCCCCACTTTAACGCACGAAGCCATTTGATGGACTTGAATACCTTCTTCGCTTTTTCTTTTACATTGCCCTTTACTTCCTCTGCCAGTGATTTATGGTCAACAAGTTGGGTCGTAATCTCTTGCATCAATGCAGATTTTGCATCATCATAGCCCTCAAAGACCCAACCGTCAAAGTAAACAACGATAGTATCTTTCTTATACGGTTCACTCTCCAGTTCTTTTTTGAGTATTTTAAGAATACTGGATTTCCCGCTTCCCCAGTCTCCAAAAAGACCGAATGTAACGGGCAGGTTTGCATCATCTGTTACGACCCTACGTATCAGTTGTTCATGTACTATAAAGCCTAAAAAATCTTTATCTGTTTCATTATCATGCAACATATCTATATGTATTATTATTTAAGCAATAGTTCATTAACAGCCACCTGGTTCACTCATATTGATTTTTCCTCCTATACCTCTCACTCAACTCTACCAACTTCTTGAATGCCTCAACACGTTCTGGTTTCATCTCCCCTGCTGCATACAACTTCCTATTATGTTTCATCCAATTCAAATACCGTCCCCTCTCTTCATCACTATGCTTGCTGGGATTCCGCTTATTGGTCTCAATAAACGCAACCACCTCCTGGTATTTCATTTGCCACAATTCGTCTTGTGTCATAAAAACTATTCAAATTCAATTAACTGAATCCCTAATGCCTCCTGCAGCTGCATTAGCACATCCCTTTTCATTTTGCTCAATGGTCGGTCCAAGAATAAAGATGCTCGTAACTCTGTTCCAAAAACCATACGATATGCCTGTTCTTTGGAGATGCTATTACCAAATGCCTTCATCACCGTATCTCTCAACTCAACCAGATATTCTGGCGTATTCTTGTAAGCGAACTCCAGTATATCCTTTACCTCGCTGTTCGCATAAGGGGTATAAACATCCTCAGTCTTCAACAGTTTAGCAGTTGCATCCTCTTCTGGGGAACAGTCTGCAACTTTAAGTTTCCACTTCGCTCCAGGTTGCGGCTCGTATTGAAATTTGAATTGTCTTTCTACTTCCGATTGATACGGATGGACGTGTTTCCCGTATTCAAAGTCTTTTCTCAATTTAATACTCCGATTGCAAATCGGGCAAGACGGTATCAAATTGTAGAAACTCATTGATAGCAACGGATGCTTATCTTTCGGAAGCCAATGATCAAAGTCGGGTCTTGCCACCGTATTGCCATTTCCGTCCTCAATTGTGAAGGAATAAATCCGATTACAATATACACAAGTACGTGTTCCTATCTTTTTTGCCAATTCATAAGCAGCCTCTTTATTGCTGGAAATGCGCCCATTATAGTCAAAAGCCTTGAATATCTTCTTTTTAGAAGTTGTATAGTTGCCTAATTTCTTAATATCACTTTCAAGCCGTTTGTTCAGTGGATACAAATCCTGAGGAGGAGCAATTAGCAGTTGCTCAAGAATATCTTTACTTCCATTTGGCATTAACAGGGCCTTAACAGACTTTTTTAAAGGAGAGTCCGTAATTGCCTGCGCTATATCACCAAGGTACTTGCCCTTGTACCAGTTCAAGGTATCTGCCTTAGGAGTATCTAAATGCCACATCCCTAACTGAATATTCTTTTATACTCTCTTTGCAGGGCATCCTTGATGATTGGCTCATCTAATAAAGAGATAGCCTCCATTATGGTTCGCTGTGAATACTGTACCTCAAAATCCATCATACTAAGATTACCATCCACTTCTAGAGGCAGGAATCCCATAGACTCAACAAGTTCAGGATTATCTTCCTTGAACCGTCTAATATCAAACAGCCTATTACCTGACTTCCTGATAGCATCATAGATTGATAAGGATACAATAATCTCATTAATTACTTTCTGTGCAAAGTCGCCGATGGTGCCTTTCTTCATAAAAAATGGATGACGCAGCAAATCATGAATATTGGCCCCGAAGGTCTTTAACTCCACTTCTGCCTGTTTCCCATTTTCCAGACAAAGAATATCGTTCTTTGTGATGTCTGAAAGGATAAATGGAGAGTGTGTCACGAAGACCAGATTCACACTCTTCAACCGGCTTATACCTGATCTAGATATCTGTTCAAGAAGGTAATTCAGATAGCTCTTCTGATATTCAGGGTGATAATACAACTCTACCTCTTCTAAAACTACGCATACTTGTTCGTAGGCCACCATCCCTTCCCCTTCTTGATCGTCATCCAAGTTTCTCAGATGATAGACTAAAGAACCCACAGTGTTCAGACGTTGTATCATTCCTGAACTAAGTGTATCCAAAGGATAATTATCCTTCCCATCATTCAGTATGATGTCCCCTTCAAAAATAGGACAAGGCAAACGCCACTGGATTTCCTTAAGTGAGATGCCCTTCATCTGGTTATTCATATTGTCAAAAGACAAGAAATAACCATAGTTGATACCTTGTAAGTTACTGACTTCTGCACCATAATAATCCTTGCCCTGCCTCAGATAGTTGACGGTCTGTTTAAACTTTAATGTGCGGTAGTCATCTGTCCGCATAATCAGTTCCAAGTCCTGTTTGATGGTACCCAATGCATCCCTGTTAGGCCATTCTCTAATCAGAGGTGTAAATTTCTCCTCTGTCAGATAATATGCATTACAGAACCCTTGGTAAGTTTCAGCTATAGAAATAAACTTATATACCAAATATAGCATTGCAGCATTCCTGGGGTTACTTGTATCATTAAGCGCATCATTCAGTCGCGCCCCTTTCATTGCGAACTTATCTGATTCAGTAAGCGCGCGCCAAATAAGGAAAACAAGCATCAAACGATAGAACTGTCTATAATTCAACATATAGAGTTCCCCATTCCTGCTATTCACCAACATTCCAAACTCTCTTCCGAATCCACCTTGTCTTTTCTTGGATGCTTTGTTATTGATAGGATAAACCGTATTATTGAACAGGGTCAGGTACTTTCGCAGATCTGTTTTCCTTGCCCTCCTTCGGTTAGAGAGGATTATCCTACACTCTTTTACTAAGTTCGGATTCCCTGCCAGTTCAAATTGAAAAGAGCCCCAAAAATCCTTAAATCTCTCTATTATCTCACCGGGAATTTTTTCATTTGGGTATTCGTACGGTTTCATGTCCTCCCATATCAATTCATCCTGAAATGTATCGAGGAAATACTGATGTAGTGTCTTTTTCAGGAACTTACTTTCTCTCTAATGAGAAGGCATATCCAACAGCTTTCTCATTATTGCTCACCATCCTTTCTTTCTCATCCCCGTCACTGCTTACAAAAATGGACATCAAACGTTGCTTCGACAAGTATTCCTCTCGGATAATATCAATACTCCCTTTTGTCCTCATAGGATTTAAGACAACAGGCGTTTGATAGGAATCATTCTTGTGAAACAACCCGTCTATCCAATAGCCCTCGCCAGTAGCATTCCCCAAAGAAGCAGGGGTATATGCATAAAGGGAATAGTTGATAACCATAGTGTAGAACAGATCAGGAACAAAATTCTCTTTGATATATCTTTTCTTCTGTTTATCTGTCCCCTCTAGAGTGACTATCGGTTCGCCATTCTTATACCACGTCACTTCTTTATCTAAGCATTTGATGGCATAAATCACTGAGTCGATTTCATAATACAGAATAGCATTGACCCCATCTACGAATTTCAACGTCGCTTGATCTTCCAGGAATCCTCGTGAATACGCAAAATTATTCAGAACTCGAAGCATCACTTCCAACAGAGTGCTTTTCCCGTCTCCATTCTGTCCCACAATAGCATTTACAGATACCTCAAGCGTACCTGAATCCCTTTGGATATCATACAGCGTCTGATAATATAGATTCCCCATGACTTCCCTGTTTAAGGACAAGGTCAACTCGTTCCAGGGGTCTTCATAATATCTGGAAGAGAAAAGAAATACTTCATTCTCTTTCAGTATTTTTCTGACGTATGGTTTACAGTCACGAAGGATCTTTATGCCTGCTATTCTAAATGACATTGTTTATTATTTTCTATTTAACGCATAAACAACCACAACCATCCGCCCGCAGCTGTTACCCCTTATATCCCCTCAAAAACTCCATCACCGCCGCCTGTTGCATCTGCTGCTGCGCCATCCACTCGTTATACTCATTCAATAACCGCACGAAGTGCTCAAACCTTTCTTGCCCATCTATAGCGGCACACATCCTTTCTGCTATATGCGGAGGAAAACTCGACCGGATGATTGCTTTCTGCGCATCATTCTTAATCTTGTTTTCCGCGATATCATTCAAATCCTTTAATGTGATCATAACTTCTACAGCATTTCAAATCTCTTCTTTTGGTCTTCTCTGCGGCACAAAGAGGTATGAGCAAAACTGCCATACCCCTTTTAAAATACTCCTTATCATTTCTTTTCAACATCAAAAATCCCATCCACCTCATGCGGCACAAATGGTCCACCCCATAGTTACCACTCTCTTCCCTCAACACCACATCCCCTATAACAGCCCCATCATCATCATGAGTAGTCACTCCAACCTTGCCTCGCAGCACAACAAAACACTCATCCTTCGCCACGCGCCGATGAATAGCTACCACAGTCCCTGGCTCCACTGCATTCAGCATCCGATGACACTTATCTTCCAGCGACTGATGGAAGTTCTCGTTCACGCGCAGATAGGCCGATGCCCCCTTCGCAATCCCCTACTCCAAGATATCCTCCGGGCCGATGGGTTCATACCCCCCATCCCTCGCCTCTAACAGCACCGTTCCGCTCTCCAGGCACTTCAGGCTATGCCACTGGCCCTTCTCGGGTTCTCCTTGGCCTTGGCCGTCAGCTCGTCCAGTATCTTCTTATCTAAAACCATTCTTTATCTCCTCACCGGCAAACACAAAATCTTCTATTCCTCCACAAGCATATTGGGAGGAACGATTCCCCCGCCGCAAAGTCGCTAATGCTCCACCCATTCCCGCTATCCAGCAGGGGCCGGTCGACGGCAGTGCCCGTCACAACGCGCACATGCACAAATATAATCAATCCGGGCGAAAAATCCTAATGCCCGGCCGATAATCCCCTACCCACCCCCGTCAATCCCGCCGTCGCACCGACAACGCCAAATACGCCAGCCGATATCTGCGCACTACCCCAGGCCGATAATCCCTCCGGTCAATCCCGCCCAGATTGTCCATACAAAGGAACAAAAAGAAATATAGATAAAACAAATACCAAGATAAAATGAAAATTGCAGTTGCCGGTACCGGCTATGTAGGCTTGAGCATTGCCACCCTTCTGGCGCAGAAGAACCAGGTGGTGGCCGTGGACGTGATTCCCGAGAAAGTGGAGAAGATCAACAAGAAGATTTCTCCCATCCAGGACGAGTACATAGAGAAATATCTGGCCGAAAAGCCGCTGAATCTGGTGGCTACGCTGGACGGAAAAGCAGCCTACAAGGATGCAGACTTTGTGGTGATTGCCGCCCCCACCAACTATGACCCCAAGAAGAACTTCTTCGATACCACCCATGTGGAGGAGGTCATTGAGTTGGTGCTGGAAGTGAACCCCAATGCCGTGATGGTGATCAAGTCCACCGTGCCGGTGGGATACACCGCCAACGTGCGCGAGAAGTTCAGCTATAGGGAGCGTCAGGCCGACGGCAAGATGAAGGTGGTAGTTCCCAACATCATCTTCGCCCCGGAGTTCCTGCGGGAATCCAAGGCCCTGTACGATAACCTGTATCCGTCCCGTATTATCGTTGGCTTCGACGACCCTACGCTGGAGGAAGCCGCCCATACTTTCGCCAAGATTATTGCCGAGGGAGCCATTAAGGAGGACGTTCCCGTGCTATTTATGGGCTCCACCGAGGCCGAGGCCGTGAAGCTGTTTGCCAATACCTATCTGGCGCTTCGCGTAAGTTACTTCAACGAGCTGGATACCTATGCTGAGATGAAGTAACTGAACACGCAAGCCATCATTGACGGTGTTTGCCTTGACCCCAGAATAGGTTCTCACTATAACAACCCTTCCTTCGGTTACGGCGGCTACTGCCTGCCCAAGGACACTAAGCAGCTCTTGGCCAACTTCAACGATGTGCCCGAAAATCTGATTAAGGCCATTGTAGACAGCAACCGCACCAGAAAAGACTACATTGCAGACCAAGTACTGGCCAAGGCTGGATACTATAGCGCAAATAGCACTTACGACTCCACTAAAGAGCACGAGGTGGTGGTGGGTGTTTTCCGCCTCACCATGAAGTCCAACTCCGACAATTTCCGCCAGAGCGCCATCCAAGGTATTATGAAACGCATCAAGGCCAAGGGCGCAAAAGTCATCATTTACGAGCCCACGCTGGAAGACGGCACCACGTTCTTTGGCAGCGAGGTAGTCAACGATCTGGCCAAGTTCAAGGCCCAGTCCCATGCCATCATCGCCAACCGCTACGACAACTGCCTTGACGACGTTGCTGGCAAGGTCTACACCAGAGATATTTTCAAACGGGATTAATGCAGTACCACATTTTCTCCCCCTATAGAGTCTGTCCGTTGGGCGCACACGTAGATCATCAGCATGGTCTGGTGACCGGCTTTGCCATTGATAAAGGAGTCGACTTGTACTTCGACGTGCGCGAAGACAGCAAGGTAGTATTGGACAGTGAGACCTTCACCGGCCATGTGGAGTTTGACATTGCCACGCCGGCACTGGTGAAACAAGGTGACTGGGGTGACTACGCCCGTGGTGCCAAGTTCGCGTTGCAAAAACGCTTCAAGCTCTCCAATGGCATAAATGGGTCTATTAAAGGAAGCATTCCTGTTGGTGGATTGTCATCCAGTGCAGCCGTGTTGATAGCCTATGTGATGGCTTTCGCCAAAGCCAACAACATCACGCTGGAGCCCTTCGAGGTGATGAAGATAGCCAGTGACGCGGAGCGTGAGTATATAGGACTGAACAATGGCCTTCTGGACCAGGCTTGTATCGCGCTGGGCAAGAAAGGTCACCTGCTGATGCTGGACTGCGAGAGCAATGAGTACCGTCTTATTCCAAAGGCCGCAAATATGCCGGACTTTGAACTGGGTATCTTCTTCAGTGGCCTTACCCGCAGCCTGATGAGCAGTGACTATAACCTGCGTGTAGCGGAATGCAAGACTGCCACCTGGCTTGTACAGGCCTATGAGAACATCCCGCTGAAGGAGCAGAACAAGACGTTCCTCCGTGACGTGAGCGAAAGTATGTTCCGCCGCCACAGAGATGAAATGCCGCCTCGGTTTGCACGCCGTGCCGAGCACTTCTTCAGTGAACATAAACGGGTACGTGAAGGCATCACCGCTTGGGAGACGGGAAACCTGGAATGGTTTGGCAGCCTGAGCAAAGCAAGCTGCGAAAGCAGCATCCACAACTACGAGTGCGGTAGTCCAGAGTTAATAGCCATCTACAATGCTATGCTCACAACGGACGGCATCTATGGTGGCCGCTTCAGCGGTGCAGGATTCAAAGGCGCTTGCATTGCCCTGGTGGACCCCGCTAAGAAGGAAAGCATAGAAAAAGAAATTACAGAAAAGTACCTTGCCCAGTTCCCGCAATACAAGAACTCCTTCAAGGTGTATTTCTGTAAGTCAGATGACGGAGCCAGATTCGTACAGGAATGAAGAACATTGTAATAGCAGCCGGATATGCAACGCGTCTGGGGGAACTCACCAAGGACTTCCCCAAGCCTTTGCTGCAGATTGGGAATAACACCATTCTGGGGCGTATGCTGGACGATATTGACAAGATTCCGGAGATTGATGAGCACATCATTATCTCCAATGGTAGGTTTGCGAATATCTTCCAGTTCTGGGCAGAAAAGCAGCATTTTACCAAGCCCATCACGGTGGTGAACGACAACACCTTCACCAACGAAACACGCCTTGGAGCAGTCTGTGACCTACTCTTCGCAATGGACAAACTCCACCTCGATGACGACCTTCTGGTAGTAGCTGCCGACAACCTGCTATTCTTCAGCTTCCAGGAGTTTGTGGACTTTGCAAAGGAAAAGGGAACTAGCTGCATTATGTGTCACCAGCAGCCTTCCATTGAGAAACTCCAGCGCACGGGCGTGATTGTGGTGGATGACAATATGAAGGTGCTCAACATGGAAGAGAAGCCGCAGGTTCCCAAATCTACCTGGGCCGTGCCGCCATTCTATATCTACCTGAAAAAGGACCTGGACTTGGTTCGTCACAGTGTAGAAAACGGCTGCGGCAAGGACGCTCCCGGCAATCTTGCACACTATATGGTGGAACACACCACCATGCACGCCTGGCCGATGAGCGCAGGGCGCTTTGATATTGGTAGTCTTGATACGTATTATGAGGCAGTAGAAAAGTATGGAAAGAATTGACCTGAACGGAAAGAAAATACTGGTAACGGGTTCTGCCGGTTTTATTGGCAGCAACCTGGTGTTGAGGCTCTTCAAGGACCTCAAAAGTGGCACCATCGTGGGGCTGGATAACCTGAACAATTACTACGATCCTAGCCTGAAGGAATACCGCCTGAAAGTGATTGAGGCGGCACAGCCGGAGGCTATCAGCTATAGCTTTGTGAAGGGTGATTTGGCCGATAAGGCCCTGATTGACAAACTCTTCGAAGAGAATCAGTTTGACGTAGTAGTGAACCTGGCTGCTCAGGCGGGTGTGCGCTATAGCATTGAGAATCCGGATGCCTACATCCAGTCCAATATGATTGGCTTCTACAACATACTGGAGGCCTGCCGACACAATCCTGTGGAGCATCTGGTGTATGCCAGCAGCTCAAGCGTCTACGGTGGCAACAAGAAAGTGCCGTTCAGCACCGATGACCGGGTGGACAATCCGGTATCCCTGTATGCAGCTACCAAAAAGAGCAACGAACTCTTTGCTCACTGCTATAGCAAACTGTACAACATTCCCACCACGGGCCTGCGCTTCTTCACCGTGTACGGTCCTGCCGGCCGTCCCGATATGGCGTACTTTGGTTTCACCAACAAACTGCTCAAGGGAGAAACCATCCAGATCTATAACTTCGGTAACTGCCGTAGGGACTTTACCTATGTGGATGATATTGTGGAAGGCATTGTGCGCGTGATGCAGGGCGCTCCTGAGCGCAAGAAAGGTGAGGATGGCCTGCCTATTCCGCCGTACGCCGTGTACAACATTGGTGGCGGTCAGCCCGAGAACCTGCTGGACTTTGTGAACATCCTGCAGGAGGAGCTCCTAAGGGCAGGCGTGTTGCCGCAGGATTATGACTTCAAGGCGCACAAAAAACTGGTGCCTATGCAGCCCGGCGATGTGCCTACTACCTATGCCGACGCCACCGCCCTGGAGCGCGACTTTGGCTTCACACCCAAGATTACGCTCAGAGAGGGCCTGCGAAAGTTCGCGGAGTGGTATAAGTCGTATTACAAATAGGAGCCTTCTCCCTTCGTAGTGCCTTCGTAGTGAGTTCGACGAACCAAGGTCGATGGGCGTGTGAGAGAGACAATAAAATAAGGTAAAAATAAAATAAGGTAATAAAGCAATAACGTTATATATGGCAAAGAAAGTAATGTTAGTGTTTGGAACACGACCGGAGGCTATTAAGATGTGCCCGCTGGTGAAGGAGTTCCAGAAGCACCCTACAGAGTTTGAGACTATAGTGTGTGTAACCGGTCAGCACCGTGAGATGCTGGACCAGGTGCTCACCATCTTTGATGTGAAGCCCGATTACGACCTGAACATCATGAAACAGGGACAGGACCTCTATGATGTCACTGCACGTGTGCTCACAGGTATGCGCGATGTGTTCAAGGAGTGCAAGCCAGATGTAGTACTCGTTCACGGTGATACCACCACCAGCACAGCTGCTGCACTGGCAGCCTTCTACCAGCAGATTCCTGTTGGTCACGTAGAGGCAGGCTTGCGTACCCACAACATCTACAGCCCCTGGCCCGAGGAGATGAACCGCCAGATTACTGGCCGCATTGCCACTTACGACTTTGCCCCCACACCACTCAGCGAGAAGAACCTGCAGGAAGAAAAGGCCCACGGTCAGATCTTCGTCACAGGTAATACCGTTATTGACGCCCTCCATATGGTGGTGGATAAGCTTAAGACCGATAAGGGTTTAGCTAACGAGCAAGTCAATGTACTGAAGAATGCAGGTTACGACATCAGTCGTTTAAGCGGTAAGCCCGTAAGCCGTAAGTTGGTATTGATTACAGGCCACAGAAGAGAAAATTTCGGTGACGGCTTCATCAGCATGGTAACAGCAATGAAAGATCTCAGCGAGAAGTATCCCGATGTGGACTTTGTCTATCCCATGCACTTGAACCCCAATGTGCGCAAGCCCATTCATGAAGTGTTTGGCGAGGACTTGACGCGTCCGAACTTCTTCTTCATTGAACCCCTCCAGTACTTGGAGTTTGTGTACCTGATGGAGAAGAGCACCGTGGTGCTCACAGACTCGGGTGGTATTCAGGAAGAAGCCCCTGGCTTGGGTAAGCCCGTTCTCGTGATGCGCGATACTACAGAGCGCCCCGAAGCACTCAAGAGCGGCACAGTGCATCTGGTTGGTACCAATCACGACCTCATTGTAAGTGAGGTAAGTACTTTGCTTGATGATCCAGTAGCATACGAAAAGATGAGCAAAGCCGTGAACCCCTACGGTGATGGAAAGGCCTGCTCACGCATTGTACGTGCACTTAACGGAGAAGCAGCTGACCGTTACGAAGTGAACTAACCCAGCTCCAGGCACATTTGCGGAACAAGTCCGCAAAAGAGCCTTCCGCAGGGAAAGCGGTACAGCCAATGGTTGTCAACGCGCCCATCCGGCTGTAAGACTTTTAGAGCGGCCTGTGGCCGCACAAACAAATCGAATTAACAATTAACAAGTTAACATTTTAACAATCATATATGAACGTCATAAAAACAGCAATAGATGGAGTACTCATCATAGAGCCAAAGGTTTTTGGTGATGCACGTGGCTATTTCTTTGAGAGCTTCTCACAAAGGGAGTTTGATGAGAAAGCGGCTCCGATTTTGGGGCATACCATCAACTTTGTGCAGGACAATGAATCTATGTCCAGCTATGGCGTAATGCGCGGGCTTCATTTCCAGCGCCCTCCTTTTACTCAGAGCAAGCTGGTTCGTTGCGTGAAGGGTGCTGTCTTGGATGTGGCTGTTGACATTCGCAAGGGGAGCCCTACTTACGGCCAGCATGTGGCTGTAGAACTGACTGAGGATAACCACCGTCAATTCTTTGTACCCAGAGGCTTCGCACACGGTTTTGCCGTGCTAAGCGAAACAGCCGTATTCCAGTACAAATGCGACGAGTTCTACCATCCTGAATCAGATGGAGGCATCAGCATCATAGATGATAGCCTGGGCATTGATTGGCGCATTCCTACAGATAAGGCTTTGTTGTCTGAGAAAGACACAAAGCATGCAATGCTTAAAGACTTTGATTCTCCATTTGATATCAATGCCTCGCTCTATTAATTTTCAATTGTCAATTCTCAACTTTCAATTTACGACATGAAAGGCATCGTTCTCGCAGGCGGCTCCGGAACCCGCCTTTATCCCATAACCAAGGGCGTTAGCAAGCAGTTGCTGCCCATTTATGATAAACCAATGGTTTATTATCCTATCAGTGTGCTTATGCTTGCTGGTATCAAGGATATACTTATCATCTCTACTCCTTATGATCTCCCCGGCTTCAAGCGATTGTTAGGTGATGGCTCTGATTATGGCGTAAACTTTCAGTATGCTGAGCAGCCCTCACCAGACGGATTGGCTCAGGCATTCATCATTGGCGAGAAATTCATTGGCAATGATTCCGCTTGCTTGGTGCTGGGTGACAATATCTTCCATGGTGCAGGATTTAGTGCATTACTGAAGGAGTCAGTACGCACAGCGGATGAAGATAAAAAAGCAACAGTCTTTGGCTATTGGGTGAACGATCCTGAGCGTTATGGTGTAGCAGAATTCGATAAAGAGGGCAATTGCCTGAGCATAGAAGAGAAACCCAAAGAGCCTAAGAGCAATTATGCCGTGGTGGGTCTTTACTTCTATCCTAACAAGGTGGTTGATGTTGCTAAGCACATCAAACCTTCTGCTCGTGGTGAACTGGAAATCACCACTGTGAACCAGGAGTTCTTGAAAGATGGTGAGCTTAAAGTTCAAACCCTTGGCCGTGGCTTTGCTTGGCTTGATACAGGTACGCATGATTCACTTACGGAAGCCACCAACTACATTGAGACCATCGAGAAGCGTCAAGGTTTGAAAGTTGCCTGCTTGGAAGGCATCGCACTTCGCAAAGGATGGATTACAACGGACAAGATGCGTGAGTTAGCCAAGCCTATGCTCAAGAACCAATATGGCCAGTACCTGATGAAGATGGCTGATGAGTTTGAGAAGAATGGTGCAGGTAAAATAGACGAATTTTAGATTATGACTATTCTTGTAACAGGAGCTAATGGACAGTTGGGCAATGAAATGCGCATTGTGTCCAAAGGCTCAAAGGACAAATACATTTTTACAGACGTTTGCGACGAGCATCCAGAATCCATTGAGATGCTTCACAAACTGGCAGGTAAAGATGTAGATACTTCTACAACAAAACTTGACATCACCAATCTTGATGCCATTCGAGAGATGGTGCAGGAGAATGATGTTAAGGTGATTGTAAACTGTGCAGCTTGGACCAATGTAGATGGAGCGGAAGATCCGGAGGAATATGATTTAGTTGAGTTGCTGAATGCGAAAGCTCCTGATAATTTGGCAATAGCCATGAAGGAAGTTAACGGTCTATTGGTTCATATTAGTACCGATTATGTTTTTGGAGGCGATCCTTACAATACCCCTTGCAAGGAAGAGCAAAAAGGAACGCCAACAGGTGTTTATGGTCTGACTAAATTGCATGGTGAGCAAAAAATACAGGCCACAGGATGCAATTATGTAATTCTACGTACAGCTTGGTTGTATTCTGAGTTCGGAAAGAACTTTGTGAAGACTATGCTGAACTTGACTGCAATCAAACCACAACTGAAAGTAGTCTTTGACCAGACAGGAACACCAACCTATGCTTACGATTTGGCAAATGCAATCTTGGCGATAATCGAAGACTACAAAAAAGAGTGGAACCTGAAACATGAAACTTGGAACTATTCAAAAACTGGTATTTACCACTTTTCGAATGAGGGTGTATGTTCATGGTATGACTTTACTAAAATGATACAGCAGATTGCTGTTAAACTTGAAACTCCTGAAACAGTTGGAACCTTTGGAACTCACGGGGCTTGCGAGGTGTTGCCTTGTCATAGTGACGAATTTCCAAGTCCTGTGAAGCGGCCTTCATATTCTGTTCTTGATAAAACAAGAATTAAAACGCTTTTCGGAATGAGTATACCATATTGGACGAATTCATTACATGATTGTATTGATAGAATATTGACAACCAGACTATAGTTTTTTTGTAGGATCCATTTTATTGAAGAGTGATAAATTTCAAATGGATAACAAAGCATCTAATAAGAGAATCGTAAAAAATACTCTGTTCTTATATTTAAGATCAACGATAATTTTATTTGTTTCTCTTTATACATCAAGAATTTTATTATCTGCACTGGGACAGGCAGATTTTGGTTTGAATAATGTTGTGGCTGGATTTGTCACAATGTTTTCTTTCCTTAATGCATCAATGATCAATTCAATTCAGAGATTCTTGAGTAACGCACTTGGTAAGGATGATAGATTATTATTTAATAAAATATTCCAATGCTCACTTACTATTCAATTGCTATTGTCTTTACTATTTCTTCTTCTCGGTGAAACAATTGGTTTATGGTTTGTTACTACCAAATTAAATATTCCTCCAGGAAGAGAACAAGCAGCTTTATATGTATATCAGTTTGCAGTTTTGTCGTTTGTTTTTAAAATTTTCCTAGCACCGTTTAGTTCAGTAATTATATCTAAAGAAAAGATGAATTTCTTTTCTATACAAGGTATAATAGAAGCTTTTCTTTTGTTGCTTATATGTTTTATAGTAAAGTATAGTAGTAGCGATAGATTAGTGTTATATGCTTCATTACTTTCCTTGTCAGCATTTTGCATTCTTTTTATGAATGCTATTTATGTGATGAAAAAATGGAAGGAACTTTCATTAAAACCCATATGGGACAAGGATATTGTTACAGTAATGGCTTCTTTCTCTGGTTGGAACCTTTTTGGGTCATTTTCTTCAATAGCAAAAAGCCAAGGTATCAATATAGTTCTTAACCTGTTCTTTGATGTTGTGGTAAATGCCGCTAGAGGTATTTCAATGCAAGTGTTAAATGGTGTTAATTCATTGATTTATAATTTTCAGACTGCATTTCAACCGCAATTAATGCAATCGTATGCTGAAGGCGACATGGAAAGATATCGGTTTATAACTTTTTATGGTTCAAAGATATCTTTCTTTATAATGTGGCTTTTGGCGCTTCCAATAATATTGTCGATAGATTCTATTTTAAACTTATGGTTGGGTGCTAGTAATGTTCCTGCTTACACAGCAGAGTTTACTATTATTGTTCTTTTAACTGGACTTGTAGAAACATTCGCATCTCCAATAGCAATGGCAGTGTATGCCCATGGTAATATTAAGTGGTTTCAAATTGTTGTAAGTACAGTTAAAATATTAGTAATACCATGTGCTTATATTATTTGTTTGTTTTATAATAACCCTTCATATGCGCTGTTGGTTAGTCTGTGTTTGGAGATAATTGCACAGTCAATACGTTTGATTATGTGGAAACGTCTTGTAGACATAAGTATTCGTTTTTACTTGAAAACAGTAATATTACCAACAGTATCTGTTGCAGTAATTAGTTTTATTATATGCTATTTTATAAATAAACAAATAAATTGTGATGGATTAGTTGAAATTATTCTCGCAGTAGTTATTTCATGGTTTATTATCATAGGATCAGTTGTATTAATTGGTTTGTCGAAATCAGAGAGAGTCCAGTTGATGACTTTTCTTTCAAGTAAGTTAAAGAAAAACAGAAACAATAATTAGTATAAAAATTTCAAAATTAAAAATGGATAATAAAATAATAGGTTATACAACAGGTGTTTTTGACCTTTTTCATATAGGGCATTTAAATATTTTACGCCGAGCGAAAGAAAAATGTGATTATCTAATCGTCGGAGTCAGTACAGATGAATGTGTGGAATCTTATAAGCATAAAAAGCCAGTCATTCCATACGATCAACGTGCGGCTATTGTTGCAGCCATTCGTTATGTTGATGAAGTTGTGCCACAAACGACAATGGATAAATTAGCGTTTCTTAAGCAACGCCATTTTGATGTTATGTTTCATGGAAGTGATTGGCAAGGAACTGATCTTTATAAAAGGTATGAGGAGGAATTTGCTCATTATGGAGCAAGAATAGAATACCTTTCCCATACAGAAGGTATTAGTTCTTCAATGTTGAGAGAGCGGATTAAATGATATCTTTTGATTTCTCTTCTCACTGCTCTGGGTGTTATGCTTGTGTAGATGTATGCCCTAAACAGTGTATTAGAATTATTGAAAACAAGCGAGGGTTTGTGATTCCCGAAATCGACAAACCTACATGCGTGAATTGTGGGCTTTGTGAGCGCGTCTGCCCGATTATAACTACACCAAAGTTACACAATCCACTTTCTGTTCATTGTGCTTATAATAAAGATGACGTAGAAAGAGAAATTGGATCTTCGGGCTCAATTATGCTTCTACTTGCCAAATATATCTTATCAAAAGGTGGAGTAGTTTATGGTGCCGCTTTTGATGAAGACTTGCAGTTGAGGCATCTTCGAGCTGAGAACTACGATCAGCTAATTAGACAATCAAAATCTAAATACATTCAAAGCAATTTACAGGGTGTATTTAAAAAGATTAAGAAAGATGTTGATAGTCAGTTACTAACAATGTTTGTTGGAACGCCTTGTCAGACACAGGCAATTAGAAATTATTTAAATGGAAAGAATGACGAATACCTTCTTCTGGTTGACTTTATTTGTCACGGAGTTCCAAGCCAGTCTTTATTTAATCAGTCAATAAAAGAGTTTGAAAGAAAAAACAAGTGTCAGGTTGTCGATTTCTCATTTCGGGAAAAAAGTAGTAATCGTTTACGTAATTATAAAATATCATATTTAAAAGACGGTCAGCTTAAGATAGAAAGAGGTGTTGAATCTCAGTTTCCTTATTATTGTGGTTTCTTAAAATACATAACTTTCCGGGATAGTTGCTACGAATGCAAATTTGCGCGTTCAGAGCGAACATCTGATTTAACCCTCGGCGATATGTGGGGCTATGAAAATGTCACTGATTTTCAAAAGGGGTATTCATTAATTTACATTAATTCATCAAAGGGTGAGGATATTTTTTCTAAAATAAAAAATTCTGTTGAAACAAGTAAATTGTCAATAGGTGATCCAATAACATATAATTTTGCCTACAATCATTGTCAGAATAAAGATTTCTGGCAACGGGTATTTGCTTTCATGCAATTGCATTGTTCATATTCTGTAATAGAACGTTTCTTGTTCCGAGAATACAAGAATGTTGGGATTTTGCATAAAATTGTTTTTCTTATTATGGGGAAAATTAATAAGTATTACATAAAAAAATACAAGAATGATTGATACAAGTAAATACAGAAAATTAGAATTAAAAGAGTTGCAAGCTATTATTCTAAAAACAATGAAGACTATTCATACCTTCTGCGTTGATAATAATATTGAGTATTATATAATAGCAGGTACGTTGTTAGGATCAATTAGGCATGGGGGGTTTATTCCTTGGGATGATGATATAGATATTGCTATGACAAGAGATAATTACGAGAAGTTTCGTGGTCTTTTTAAAACAAAAGGAACAGAGTTGGGACTTTTCCTACAAGACTACCAAACAGATATAGACTTCGGGCTTTCTTTGATGAGGGTCTGCATCCCAGGTACATATCTTGATTGGCCAGCACAGAACCATTTGAGAAATTGTAAAAATGCCTACATAGACATTTTTCCCCTTGATAGAGTTCCTTCTAGCAAATCTAAACAAAACAAACAAGCCAAACAAATTCGTATTTATAATGAACTCTGTAATTTGAAATTATATAAATTGGGTGAATCAAGCTCTTTTTCTAAGAAAATAATCAAAATAGCTTTAAAGGTCTTCTTAAAATTTGTACCTCTACGTTTTTTGGTAAAAATGAGAACATCTGCTATGCGAAAGTATAATGGTGATAAGACTTCAAATAATTTATGTTCAATGCAAAGTCATTATAAATATAGTAAACAAAATATGGACTATAGTATTTATGGACATCCAAGGCTATATGATTTTGAGGATACCAAGTTTTATGGTCCAGAAAAGTATGAAGAATATCTAAGGCAATTATATGGGGATTATATGAAAATTCCAGACGTGACTAAACGAGCAAAAACATTGGATGCATACTTAATAAATCAATGAAACAAACTCTTATAAATATTGTAAATTTCTTTTCTGATATTAAATACCAAGTCGGTTTTTTCGTATCGGAAATAGATGATGTTTTATCAAAAAAAACACTATCGCCAAAGGTGATTTGGATAAAAACCAATGGTTATAAAAACGGGTGGTTTGCTGACCCTTTTCTGCTGAGAAAGGATGACAAAGGGATAAAATTGTTAGTAGAGGAATATGTCTATGAAAATAAAAAAGGCCGTATTTCATTACTTGACGTGCATAAATTGGGTGATAAGTATTTGCTTCATGAAGTAATCCCAATCTGGGATATTGATACACATCTGTCCTTTCCTTATATATTCAGAGATATGGATGTGATATATTTGTGTCCTGAAAATTATCAGTCGGGAAAAGTGATATTATATGAGTTTGATGAGAATAGAAGAAGCTTAATTCCTTATAATGTTATAATAGATAAACCTCTTGTAGATGTCCAAATTGTTAAGATTGAAAACTTCTATTACGCGATGGGTGTTCAACGTATCAATGGTGATATGTCAGAAACAAGAGAATTGCAAATATATCGTTCAAAAACGCTTAATGAAAAATTTGAACTGTTTCAAACAATAAAGAATACTTTAAATGAAGAAAGAGGTGCTGGACAAATATTTATAGATAAATCACGTATTATAAGACCGGCTCAAAGTTGTGAAGGAGGATATGGAACATGTACTATTTTTTATGAGTTGTCGTTTGATTCAGATGGAATAATAACAGAACGTGAAATTTGTCGCCTCTATCCTCAACAAAAAAAACATTATGGATTATCATTGCACACATTTAATTTTATTGATAACTTGTGTGTTGTAGATGGGCACGACAATAAAAATTTATACTGGGTATCAAGGTATATTTCTCCTGTTCTAGATAGGATTTGGAAATCATCCAAGAATCACTCATGAAAGATTCAAGTCTAATTTATTAATATATTGACTTAAATTTATGTTAGACTACTTATCAAAACTTGATTTTCCAACGCCTTTTTTAAGTTTCATTAGCATATTTATCTACTCAATATGTTTTATGTATGCTTTGCGTGTAAAGAATGAGGTGAAAAAATCGATTCGCACCAATTCTACAAAACAGGATTTTCAGGTTACATGGTTCTTTATTTTAATATCTGGTTTTTGCGTTTTTTATTTTGCAGATTCAGACTGGTTTCATTATTATGAAAATTACAGTATTCTAAGTAGGGCTTCGATAGATGATTATTCATTGCTTTCTTTTTTTGAAAAGACGTCAGAATCCCAT
>JAFWPA010000055.1 GCA_017509685.1 Bacteroidales bacterium | reverse complement strand
GGCGGCGTGGACGGTCTCATCCACATCACCGACCTCAGCTGGGGCCGCATCTCCCATCCGGAAGAGGTGGTTGCCCTGGACCAGAAGATCAACGTGGTCGTTCTGGACTTCAACGAACAGCAGAAGCGCATCGCCCTGGGTCTGAAGCAGCTCACCGCCCATCCTTGGGAGGCCCTGAGCGCCGACCTTAAGGTGGGTGACACCGTGAAGGGTAAGGTAGTGGCCGTGGCCGACTACGGTGCCTTCGTAGAGGTGGAACCCGGCGTGGAAGGCCTGGTACACGTGAGCGAAATGAGCTGGAGCCCCCGTCTGCACAGCGCTCAGGAATTCCTGAAGATGGGCGACGAGGTAGAGGCTGTCATCCTCACCCTGGACCGCGAGGCCCGCAAGATGTCCCTGGGCATCAAGCAGCTCACCGCCAACCCTTGGGAGAGCATCCGCGAGAAGTATCCCGTGGGTTCCCAGCACAAGGCTACCGTTCGCAACATCACCAACTTCGGTGTGTTCGCAGAGCTGGAGGACGGTGTTGAAGGTCTCATCCACATCTCCGACCTCTCCTGGAACAAGATCAAGCATCCCGCCGAGATGGTTCAGAGCGGTGACGTGATCGACGTCGTGATCCTGGACTTCGACGAGAACAGCCACAAGCTGAGCCTGGGTCACAAGCAGCTCACCCCCAACCCTTGGGACGAGCTCGAGGCCAAGTACCCTGTGGGTACCGTTGTAGACGCTACCGTGAGCGTGATCGGTGACAAGAACACCACCCTCACCCTGGCCGACGGCACCGAGGTTACCGCCTTCAACCGCGAGCTGGTGAAGGAAGACGGCAAGAACGCCCTGGTGGGTGAAACCCTGCCCGTGAAGGTCGTTGACCTGCGCCGCAGCACCCGCACCGTGCGCGTCTCCCACGTCCGCACCTATCAGGAAGCCAAGGTGGCCCGCGAAAGCGCCGAAGCTGAAAGCGCCAAGAAGGCCATCAAGAAGGTCCAGAGCAATGTAGAGAAGACCACCCTCGGTGACATCTCTGCCCTGGCCGCCCTGAAGGAGCAGCTGGAAAAGGGTGAGTAATTCACCCCATATATTTAAGGTCACCTTATTGGGCACGGCTTCGGCCATGCCCGTAAGGGGCCGGAACCAAAGCGCCCAGGCACTGCAAGTGCACGGGCGCTTGTTCCTTATTGACTGCGGAGAAGGAACCCAGTACGCCATGGTGCAGCACAAGGTGTCCATGATGAAACTGGATTCCATCTTCCTGTCCCACATTCACGGGGACCACGTCTTCGGGATCTTCGGCCTGCTTTCCACCCTTGGGATGAAAGGCCGCCAGACGCCGCTGAACATCTTCGCGCCCGTGAACTTCGGCCCCATCCTCAAATTCTTCCTCAGCTATTACGGAGACGGCATCGCCTACGAAATCCGCTATACGCCCCTGAAGATGAAGGAGCCGGAGACCATCCTGGAGACCAAGAGCCTGCGGGTGGAAGCCTTCCCGCTGAATCACGGCATTGAGACCTTCGGCTTCCGTTTCCTGGAGAAAGAGCCCCTGTTCAACGTGGACAAGGAGGCTATCGGCCGATACGGACTCAGTCTCACCGAAATCGGCACTCTCAAGCGCGGGGAAGACGTGGTGCGGGCCGACGGTACCGTGATTGCCCTGGCGGCCGCCGCCTACAAGCCCTATGCGCCCCGCAGCTATGCCTATTGCTCGGACACCGCCCCCTTCCCGCAGGAGGCCGAATGGGTCCGGGGCACCACCGTCCTCTATCACGAGTCTACCTACCTGCAGGAGCTGGCCGCCCAGGGCGCCCAGAGAGGTCACTCCACCACCCTGCAGGCCGCACAGCTGGCCCGGGAGGCCGGCGTGGGAAAACTCCTTATCGGCCATTATTCTTCCCGGAACGACGATATCCGGGCCTACCAGGCCGAATGCCGCACCGTTTTCCCCGAAACCTACGCCACATCCGACGGCGAAATTTACGATATTTGAAAATTTCTTCTTATCTTAGCATCTTGTAGTAAAGATGCCTGTTATGAAGAAGATAGCTGCTGTGCTGCTGGCGCTTATTTGCCTGACGGCCGCCGCACAGACCCCGCAGGAAAAATATATTCAGAAGTACGCGCCCATCGCCGTCAAGGAAATGCAGCGTAGCGGCGTGCCGGCCAGTATCACCCTGGCCCAGGGCCTGCTGGAATCGGGTTCCGGCCTGTCCAAACTGGCCACCCAGGGCAACAACCACTTTGGTATCAAGTGCCACAAGGACTGGACCGGCAAGCGCATGTACATGGACGACGACAGGAAGGGAGAATGCTTCCGCGTATATAAAAAGGCCGAAGACAGCTTCCGGGACCACTCCGACTTCCTGCGCTACCGGGACCGCTACAAGTTCCTCTTCGACCTCCGGCCCACGGATTACAAGGGCTGGGCCTACGGCCTCAAGAAAGCCGGTTACGCCACCGACCCCAAATACCCCGCCAAGCTCATCAAGTACATAGAGGATTACGACCTGGCCAAGTATGACAAAAAGGGCGCCCTGAAAGGCAGCAAACTCCCCGACCCTCCGCACAAGATTGAAGAACCCGTGGTGGTGCGCCCGGCCCGCACCGGCGTGGACGTTCCCATCTCGGAGGAATTCAGTTTCAACCTGGACACCCCGCTGTATTCCGTGAACGGCGTTCCGTTCATCTATGCCTCCAAGGGCCAGACCTATGCCTCGCTTGCCAAGGAGCACCAGCTGTTCAAGAGCGAAATCCTGCGTTTCAACGACCTCAAGGAAGACACGGAGCTCCTGCCCGGCACCATCGTGTACCTGGCATCCAAGAAAAACAAGGCCCAGGTGGGCCTGGACATGTATATCGTAGAGAAGGACGGCGAAGATTTCCACGCCATCTGCCAGCGCTTTGCCGTGAAGGAGAAGGCCGTCCTCAGAAGGAACCGGCTCTCCTATCCCGTGACGCTGCGGGAAGGAGACGAACTCAAACTGCGTTAGCCCATGAAAAAGCGTCGCGTATTCTGGATCATCGCAGCCCTGATACTGGCCGCCCTTACGGTGGCCGGCATCAAGGCTTATCAGATGTGGTATGACCGGAAGGTTCCCAACTTCGAGGGCCAGACGGACCTCTATGTCTATCCCTGGATGGACGCCCAAAGCATCAGGGACAGCATCCTGGCCGGCGGACAGGTGCGCAAACCCGCCAGCCTCAAGCGCGTATTCCAGAAGCTGGAAAACCCCCGGGTGGGCCATTACCGCATAGACCCCACCTGCACCAGCATCTACGTCAAACGCATGCTGGAAAAAGGCTGGCAGACGCCGGTGAACCTCACCCTTTCGGGTTCCATCCGCACACCCGGCGTCCTGGCCCGCAAGATTGGCGCCCAGATGCTGGTGGATTCGGCCGAAGTGGCCTCCTTCATCTTCTGCGAAGACTCCATCATCAATTACGGCGTAAACAAGGCCCTGCTGTTCACCATGGTCATCCCGGATACGTACCAGATGGTGTGGACGGCATCGGTGCGGGAGATTTTCGACCGTTTTGCCAAGGAACGTGACGCCTGGTGGACCCCCGAACGGATGGACGCCGCCCATGCGCAGGGAATGACCCCGGTGGATGTCGCCACCCTGGCTTCCATCGTGGACGGGGAAAGCAAATACGTACCGGAGCAGCCCACTATCGCCGGCGTGTACCTGAACCGCCTGCGCACCGGCATGAAACTGCAGGCCGACCCTACCGTGGCCTTCTGCTTCGACTACGAGCCCCGGCGCATCCTCAGGGCACACCTGGAGGTGGACTCCCCCTATAATACCTATAAGTATTTCGGCCTGCCCCCGGGACCCATCTCCTGCCCGCCCAAGACCTGCCTGGAGGCCGTACTGCACCCGGAGAGCCACAACTACCTCTACTTCTGCGCAGACCCTTCCTTCAACGGCAGCCACCGCTTTGCCGCCACCTACGCGGAACACCTGGCCAACGCCCGCGCCTTCCAGAAAGCCCTCACCCAGCGCCAGCGTAATCAATAAAACGCCTATGACCACCACTCCCCTCATAGAGAAAGCCCGCGCCGCGGCGGCCGAAGCCCTCAAGGACTTCACCCGCCACGACGGCACCCCCTTCATCGGCCATCCGGATGCCGTGGCCGCCATCGTGGACCAGGAAATCGGCCTGCCGGAAGAATGTATTGCGGCGGTGTACCTGCACGAGGCCAGCCGGATGGGCGGCCTGGAGGTGAAGGAAGCCGAGTGGGGCGGGGCCATCTGCACCCTGGTAGACGGCCTCAACAAGATTGCCACCATCAAGCCCAAGGACACGCGTCTGGAGGCCGAGAATTACAAGAAACTCATCATCCAGTATTCGGCCGACCCCCGCGTGACGGTGCTCAAGCTGGCCGACCGCCTGGAGGTGATGCGCAATCTGAAGATGTTCCCCAAGGCCAGCCGGGACGGAAAAATCCTGGAAACCCTCCTGCTGTACATTCCCCTGGCGCACCAGCTGGGTCTGTACAACATGAAGCAGGAAATGGAGGACATCTACCTCAAATATGCCCAGCCGGAGGAATACCGCCTCATCACCAACAAGCTCAAGGCCGGTGAGAAGGACCGGGAAAAACTGATGGCCGAATTCATCGAGCCCCTCAAGTCCCGGCTGGACGCCGAGGGCATCCAGTACAAGCTGAAGGTGCGCACCAAGGCCGCCTACTCCATCTGGCAGAAGATGCAGAAGCAGAAAGTGCCTTTCGAGGGCGTGTACGACGTCTTTGCCATGCGCTTCGTCATCGAGTGCGACGGAGAGAACCACCAGCTGGAAAAAGACCTGTGCTGGCGCGTGTACTCCTTCGTGACCGAAGAATACGAGCCCGATACCAAGCGCCTGCGCGACTGGGTCACCAACCCCAAGCCCAACGGCTACGAAAGCCTGCACATCACCGTCAAGAACAAGGACGGTGCCTATATAGAAGTACAGATCCGCACGCAGCGGATGGACGACATCGCCGAAAACGGTTTTGCATCCCACTGGTCCTACAAGGGCATCAAGCGGGAAGAGACCATGGCCAACTGGCTTACGTCGGTCCGCTATGCCCTGGAACATCCCCACGAGAATACCGAAGACCTGCCCCAGCCACCCTCCAAGGAGATTTTCGTGTTCACCCCCACGGGCGAACTGCGCATCCTGAGCGCGGGCGCCACGGTGCTAGACTTCGCCTTCGGCATCCACACCAACATCGGCGCGCACTGCGTGGGCGCCAGGGTGAACGGAAAGGCCGTCTCCATCAAGGAGAAACTGAGCACCGGAGACGTGGTGGAGATTCTCACCGCCAAGAACCAGCATCCCACGCAGGACTGGATGAACTGGGTGGTCACGTCCAAGGCCCGCGCCAAGATCAAGCAGGCGATGGCCGTCCTGGAACAGGCCCGCGCCATAGACGGCAAGGAACTGCTGGAGCGCCGCCTCAAGAACTGGAAGCTGGAGCTGCCCGACGCCATGCTCACGGAGTTCCGCACCAAGATGGGATACCCTTCCCTCACGGGCTTCTACGCCGCGGTGGGAGAAGGCACCTTGGACGTGAACAGCATCAAGGACTACATCCTGGGAGAGGAGCAGCGGCACGCGCAGTCCGTAGAGGCCGCCGAGGCCGTGCAGGCATCGGCCAAAGCCCAGCGGCACTATGAGAGCAAGGACGACATCCTGGTCCTGAACGCCAAGAACGTGAAGGGCATCGAATACAAGATGGCCAAATGCTGCAATCCGGTGTTCGGAGACGACGTCTTCGGGTTCGTCACCCGCGAGGAAGGCATCAAGATCCACCGCATCACCTGCCCCAACGCCGCCCGTCTGCTGGACCTGTATCCCTACCGCATCCAAAAGGTGAAATGGGCCGACAGTCCCTCCAGCGGCAGTTTCCAGGTCACCGTCAAGGTAATCACCGACGAAGAGAGCGCCATCAGCCGGATGCTGGAGATCATCGGCCAGTTCAAGGCTTCCGTGCGCTCCTTCACCGTCACGGACATCCCCCGCAACGGCACCCACGAGATTACCCTCAAGCTCTCCGTCCCCTCCAACCTGGAGCTGGACAAGGTGCTGTCCCAGTTAAGGGTGGCCAAACACATCCTCAAGGTAACGAGGTCCTAGAACCGCCATGCAATTCAGACTGAACTCCTCCTATCAGCCCTCCGGGGACCAGCCCGAGGCCATTGACCAGCTGTGCAACGCCCTTTCCCAGGGCGTGAAGGACGTTACGCTCCTGGGCGTGACGGGCTCCGGCAAGACGTTTACCATGGCCAACGTAATCCAGCGCCTGCAGCGGCCGGCCCTTATCCTGAGCCACAACAAGACCCTGGCGGCGCAGCTGTACGGAGAATTCAAGGCGTTCTTCCCGGACAATGCGGTGGAGTACTTCGTATCCTACTACGATTACTATCAGCCGGAGGCCTACATCCCCAGCACCGACACCTATATAGAAAAGGACCTGTCCATCAACGACAAGATTGACGAACTGCGCGTGAGCGCGGCATCGGCCCTGATGAGCGGCAGAAGGGACGTGATTGTGATTTCCTCCGTGAGCTGCCTCTACGGTATCGGCAACCCCGACGACTTCCACGACCAGACGGTCACCGTGCGGCGGGGCGAGCAAATGTCCATGACGCGCCTGCTGTACAAGATAGTGGACGCCCTGTACTACCGCACCGAGACGGATTTCAAGCGCGGCAGCTTCCGCGTGCGCGGAGATACCGTGGATATCTTCCTGGGAGGGGCCGATTACGCCGCCCGCATCGAATTCTTCGGAGACGAGGTGGACCGCATCGCCCTCATCGACCCCGTAAGCGGGGCCGTCTTCGAGGAGCTGGAGAAAATTGACCTGTACCCCGCCAAGAACTTCGTCACCTCCAAGGAGAAGGGCGCCAAGGCGGTGAGCCAGATCCAGGAGGACCTGGTGAAGCAGGTGGAGTATTTCGAGTCCATCGGCAAATTCCTGGAAGCCAAACGCCTGAAGCAGCGCGTGGAATACGACATAGAGATGATTAAGGAGATGGGCTACTGCCCCGGCGTGGAGAACTACTCCCGTTATTTCGACGGCCGCAAACCCGGCCAGCGCCCGTTCACCCTCATCGACTACTTCCCCGACGACTTCCTGGTGTTCATCGACGAGAGCCACGTGACCCTGCCGCAGATCCGCGCCATGTACGGTGGGGACCATTCCCGCAAGGAGACGCTGGTGGAATACGGCTTCCGCCTGCCCGCCGCCAGCGACAACCGTCCCCTCACCTTCGAGGAATTCGAGGCCGTGACCGGCCAGACGGTGTACGTGAGCGCCACCCCGGCCGATTATGAGCTGGAGAAGTCCGAGGGCCTGGTGGTAGAGCAGATTGTGCGCCCCACGGGCCTGCTGGACCCACCCATCGAGGTGCGCCCTACCAAGAACCAGGTGGACGACCTGATGGAGGAAATCCGTATCCGGGCCGAAAAGGACGAACGCGTGCTGGTAACCACTCTCACCAAGCGGATGGCCGAAGAACTGGACAGCTACTTCACCCGGAACGGCGTGCGCTGCCGCTACATCCACTCCGACGTGGACACCGCCGAGCGCGTGGAAATCATCGAGGATTTCAAGAACGGCCTTTTCGACGTGCTCATCGGCGTGAATCTCCTGCGCGAAGGCCTGGACATCCCTACGGTGTCCCTGGTGGCCATCCTGGACGCCGACAAGGAGGGCTTCCTGCGCAGCGGACGCGCCCTCACCCAGACCGCCGGCCGCGCCGCCCGCAACATCAACGGACTGGTCATCATGTATGCCGATACCATCACCCAGAGCATGGACGAGACCATCCGGGAGACGGCCCGGCGCCGCGCCAAGCAGCAGGAATACAACAAGCTGCACGGCATCACGCCCAGGCAGGTGCAGGTGCATTCCAACGCACTGATGGCCGAACTGGTGCGCTCCGGAGAGGACACCACCCACGTGAGCGGCTTCCTGAACCCGGTCCTCAAGAACTCCGTCACCGGCCACGTGAGCGCCCGGGACAGCGTATCGGCGCCGGAATATGTGCCCTCCGCCTCCGAACTGGGGAAGGGCGACGTCTCCGTGGGCCTGGGGCACGACGCCCGCCGCGAAGGGACATCGGCCTATGTGGACGGCTACGTGGTGGCCGACCTGGCAGCCGTGCTCCAGGATCCCGTCATCCGCGCGATGTCCCGCGAGCAGGTTGAGAAGGCCGCTGCCGAAGCCAAGCGCAAAATGCAGAAGGCCGCAGCCGACCTGGATTTCACCGCAGCGGCCAAATTCCGCGACGAAATGTGGGCCCTGGAACAGTACCTGAAGGTCTGGAAGGACTGATTTTACCATTTTTCAAAAAAAATTAAAAATATATTCCGGGAAATTTTGACAAGTAAAATAAAATCCCTACATTTGCATCGATTATTGGGTGTATTGTGCCTGTAACACAATTTGAAAGTATTAATTTTTAGTCATAATTAATTATGAAAGGTATCAAAATGCTTCTTGGAGCCCTTGCAGCTGCAAGCCTCCTTTTCTCCGTGAGCGCCAACGCTCAGGAGAATGCCAATCGCGACGAAAACGGTAAGGTCGTTCGCGGTGCTTATGAGACCAACAAAGCCCTGGACAACACGTTCATCAGCCTGGGTATTGGTTACAATGCCGGTCTCAACCTCGCCAATGGCGGTACTATTCCTTTCGCTCAGCTTCCTGGCGGTTTCGCCGTAGACCTGGGCTTCGGTAAGATGTGGACTCCGTTCATCGGTGCCCGTATCAACTATCACGGCTGGTCCAACAACGTGAACGGTGGAAAATTCAACTTTAACGCTCCCCGCCAGCACTTCCTCACCGTAGACCTCCTCTGGAGCATGCTGGACACTTTCGGCGGTTACAAAGAGACCCGTTTCTGGAACATCCTCCCTTACATTTCCGCCGGTTATGCCCGCACCATGAGCAAATATAACAACTGGATTGCCGGTGCCGGTATCCTGAACAAGCTCTACCTGAGCAACCGCATCAGCCTCCTCCTGGACTTCCGCGCCATGGTTGGTAAGGCCGGTTGGTGGGATGTGAATCCTGCAAAGCCCATCGGTCGCTTCGAGATTCCCGTTTCCGCTACCGTGGGTGTAGCCTTCAACCTGGGCAAGACCAACTTCAACCGTCACAGCTCCATCACTCCTGTTGTGATCCCTGTTCCTTTCACCACCGAACAGTACAACGCCCTCGCCGACTAGGTGGCCGCCCTGGAGTAGGTGAATGCCGCCCTCAAGGTCAATGTGGCTGCTCTGGAGAACGAGCTCGCTCCTTACAAGAACCTCGTGAACGGTCAGACCTATCTGTACGAGAACGGTACCTTCACCGCTGTTGACGTGAAGGCCGGTGCTCCTATCACCCTCTACTTTGACTGCGGCTCCGCCAAGCTGTCCGCTCGTGAAAAAGCTCACCTCGAGTACTTCACCGACAACGTGGTCAACGCCGACACCAAGCTCCTGGTCAACGGTTACGCCGATAAGCAGACCGGTACCGCCAAGCGCAACCAGCAGCTCTCCGAGCAGCGCGTAAAGGCTGTTGTGGACCTCCTCAAGAAGGCTGGTGCCAACGAGGCCAACATCGAGTGCGCCGCTCACGGTGCTACCGTCCAGCTGTTCAACGGCGCTGCCAAGAACCGCGTGGTCACCATCGAGGTCAAGTAAGTTTTTTGACCATTCATCCTAAAAAAGCATCTCTTCGGAGGTGCTTTTTTGTTATTACGATTTAATTCGCTATATTTGTGAATTAGAAAGTAAAATCTGTTAATTATACTATGAAAGGTATCAAAATGATTCTGGGAGCCCTTGCAGCTGCAAGTCTCCTCTTCTCCCTGAACGCCAGCGCTCAGGAAACCAACCGCGACGAGAACGGCAAGATTGTCCGTGGTGCCTACGAGACCAACAAGGCCTTCGACAACACCTTCATCGGCGTGGGTGCCGGTATCAACGCCACCGTGCTGCATCCCCTCTCCCCCAGCTCCTGGGGTAACCTGGGCATGGCCGTGGATGTAACCTTCGGCAAATGGTGGACTCCCTTCGTGGGCGCACGTCTGGGCTGGCACGGCCTGTGGAACAACAGCAAGCAGCCCTTCGAAGTACAGGACATCAACGCCGGTACTCCTTACGGCTTCCACTATTTCCACGGAGACATCCTCTGGAACCTGATCAACACCTTCTGGGGCTACAAGAGCGACCGCTTCTATGAGATCAGCCCCTACATCGGCATGGGTGTCCTGCACATCTCCAACAGCCGCAACCTCTTTGCCAAGAACGACAAAATCAGCAACGAGTACGCTGCCGGCGCCGGCCTCCTGAACGTGTTCAAGGTGACCGAAAGAATTAACCTCACCCTGGATCTCCAGATGCTCGTGAGCAAGGCACACGCCTACACCGCCAACGGTGGCCGCTTCGCCGTGTTCCCGTCCGCTACCGTGGGTCTGGCCTTCAACCTGGGCCGCACCACCTTCGACCGCCACAGCACCATCGCTCCGGAAATCGTTCCTGTTCCCTTCACCGTGGAGCAGTACAACGACCTCGAGGAAAAGCTGGCTGCCCTGGAGAAGGAGAACGCCGCCCTCAAGGACAAGGCTGCCAACCTGGAGAGAACCCTGGCCCCTTACCGCCAGCTGGTCAACGGCCAGACTTACCTGTACGAGAACGGCACCTTCACCGCTGTTGACGTGAAGCCCGGTTCCCCTATCACCCTCTACTTCGACTGCGGTTCCGCCAAGCTGTCCGAGCGTGAAAAGGCTCACCTGGAGTACTTCACCAACAACGTGGTCAACGCCGACACCAAGCTCCTGGTCAACGGTTACGCTGACAAGCAGACCGGTAGCGCCAAGCGCAACCAGCAACTCTCCGAGCAGCGTGTAAAGACCGTGGTAGACCTCCTCAAGAAGGCCGGTGCCAACGAGTCCAACATCGAGTGCGCCGCTCACGGTGCCACCGTCCAGCTGTTCAACGGCGCTGCCAAGAACCGCGTGGTCACCATCGAGGTCAAGTAAGTTTACCTTACCTGTCATTCAAGGGACATTCCTTCGGGGATGTCTCTTTTTTTTGTACCTTTGCAAGTTGAAAGATTAAGAAGAATGAGAAGAAAACCCATCATAGGACTCATCTACGACTTCGACGGCACGTTGTCTCCCGGCAACATGCAGGAGTTCGGCTTTATCCAGGCCATCGGCCAGACGCCGGAGGAATTCTGGGAGAAGAGCAACCAGATTGCCGTAGGTCAGGATGCATCCAACATTCTGGCATACATGAAGTTGATGTTTGACGAGGCCCGGAAGAACGGCATCAAGCTCACCCGGGAAGATTTCCGCCGTTACGGCAAGGACGTCAAACTGTATGAAGGCGTGCGGGAATGGTTCCGGAACGTGAACCAGTACGGCCGGGAGCACGGCGTCATCATCGAGCACTATATCAATTCCTCCGGTCTTACGGAAATCATCGAGGGTTCTCCCATTGCCAGCGCTTTCAAGCACGTTTTCGCCGGCAGTTTCATCTACGACGCCAACGGGGAAGCCGAATGGCCCGGCATTGCCGTGGACTTCACCGCCAAAACACAGTACCTGTTCAAGATTCAAAAAGGCATCTTCTCTTCCCGCGATGCAGAGAAGGTGAATGAGTCCCTGGCCGATGAAGCCAAGCGCATCCCCTTCACCAATATGATTTACTTTGGAGACGGAGAGACGGATGTGCCTTCGATGAAGCTGGTCTCCATGTTCGGCGGTAACGCCATCGCGGTATTCGACCCTTCCCGTCCCAACAAAAAGGCCGTGGCGCAGAAGCTCCTCCGGCAGGGACGCGTAAACTTCATCACACCGGCTTCCTACACCAAGGACAGCCGCACCTTCCGCCTGGTTTGCGCCATCATAGACAAAATCAAGGCCGACAACGAATTACGTCAATTTAGCCGCTACAGGTAATGAGAAAATTACGCATAGGTATGGTGCAGCAGCACTGCACCGCCGACATCCCCGGCAATATCGCCCGCCTGCAGGGCTATATCCGCGAAGCCGCTGCACAGGGGGCACAGCTGGTGGTCCTGCAGGAACTGCACAACAGCCTGTACTTCTGCCAGGAAGAAAACGCCAAACTGTGTGATCTGGCCGAACCCATCCCCGGTCCGTCCACGGAAAGCTTCGGCGCCCTGGCCAAGGAACTGGGCGTGGTGATTGTACTGTCGCTTTTCGAGCGCCGCACCCCCGGCATCTACCATAACACGGCCGTAGTCATCGAGGCCGATGGCAGCATTGCCGGCAAATACCGCAAGATGCACATCCCGGACGATCCCCTCTTCTATGAGAAATTCTACTTCACGCCCGGAGACCTGGGTTTCCAGCCCATCAAGACCTCTGTCGGCACATTAGGCGTGCTGGTCTGCTGGGACCAGTGGTACCCGGAAGCCGCCCGTGCCATGGCCCTGAACGGGGCCGAAATGCTCATTTACCCCACCGCCATCGGCGGCGTGCCCACGGACCCCGACTGGGAGCAGGCGCAGCAGCGCCAGGCCTGGCAGTTGGTCCAGCGCGGTCACTCCGTTGCCAACGGCCTCCCCGTCATCACCGTGAACCGTACGGGCGTGGAGCCGGATCCCACCGGCCACTCCACCGGCATTGACTTCTGGGGTCACTCCTTCGCCACCGGCGCCCAGGGCGAACTCCTTACCGAATTCGAAAAGGCCGAAGAAGGCGTCCACGTGGTTGAAATAGACATGGAGCAGTGCGAATACGTCCGCCGCGGCTGGCCCTTCCTCCGCGACCGCCGCATCGATGCATACGATGTGCTGTTGAAAAGATTTGGGAAATGATGCGTCTTCCTGCCGAATGGGAGCCCCAAGGCTTCGTACAGCTTACCTGGCCGCACTGTGACACGGAGTGGTACGACCTCCCCCACGTGCTGGACTGCTATGTGCAGGTGGCACAGGCCATTTCGCGGTATGAGCCGCTGCTCATAGTGTGTCGTGACAAAGCCGAATGTCTTGCCGATATGGCAAACCGCCAATACATTCCCGGTAATAATGTCCGTTTGGTAGAGTGCCCTCTCAACGACACATGGGCCCGGGATCACGGCGCCATCTCCATTGTGGGAAACCACGGGGAGAAGCATATTCTGGATTTTGTCTTCAATGGCTGGGGCCTGAAGTTTGGCAGTGACCTGGACAATCAGATTACACGTATTATCTATACGAAAGGCGTCTGGGCGCCGGATGTAAAGTATGTGGATATGCGGCCCTTCGTTCTGGAAGGCGGATCCATTGATACGGATGGCTGTGGCACGCTTATGGCCACATCTGAATGCCTGCTGTCCCTGAATCGCAACGAATACCTGTCTCAAAAAGAAATTGAGGAACGGCTCAGCCAGGCTTTCGGTCTCAAACGCATTTTATGGCTGGATCATGGTGGGATTGCCGGAGACGACACAGACAGTCACGTGGACATCCTGGCGCGTTTCTGCAGTCCGGACACCATCGCCTACACGTGCTGTGACAATCCTGACGATGAGAATTATGCGCCCCTGCAGGCCATGGAGGAGCAACTTCGCAGTTTCCGCACTCTGGCAGGGAAGCCCTATCGTCTGGTCCCGCTGCCGCTGCCGGAACCCCTATACCTGGAGGACTACCGTCTTCCGGCATCCTATGCCAATTTCCTCATTGTAAACGGTGCAGTCCTTATGCCCGGTGCCGGTTCTGCCCTTGACAAGGTGGCTGCGGACCAGCTTCGTTCCGCTTTCCCCGGTCGTAAGGTGGAGGTAATAGACTGCCGCGCCCTGCTTTCGGGTCACGGCGGCCTCCACTGCATCACCATGAACTATCCCGCAGGCTTCTAATCCTGCTACTCTAATCGCACTAACGGCAACGTATAACGCACTTTTCGCGGAAAAGTGCGTTGCCGCTTACATATCGGTGTAACGTGTAACGCGCAAAACCGGGAAAAGTGCGTTGCCGGTTGCAAAAGAGATTTGTATATGCCCGTGCAGGTTTTTTCCCGGAAAATTGCTATCTTTGTATGATAGTACAAACCTTAAAGCCAACTTATGGAAACCAAGTATCCGCATTATCTGCAGCGTTTGCAGGACGCCACCCGGAAATTCTGGGACAAACCTGCCCTGAACACAATCGGAGGCGACTCCTTCACCTATGCCCAGATGGCAACGGACATCGCCCGCTTCCACATTGTGTTCGAGAAAGCCGGATTCAAGAAAGGAGATAAAATTGCCCTCTGCGCCAACAACGGCGCCAAGTGGGGCTTCGCATACCTCGCCGTCAACACCTACGAGACTGTCATCGTCCCCATCCTGGCCGATTTCACCCCGGAAAGCGTGATGGGCCTGGTGAACCACAGCGACAGCATCGCCCTGTTCACCAACGCCGCCCGCTGGGCCAAGATGGATCCGGAGAAGATGCCCGCCCTCAAGGTAGCCTTCGACGTAGACACCTGGAAAATCCTCTTCTGCCGGGATCCCAAGATCCAGGAGGCCGTAGACAACCTGGATGAGCTCTTCGCCAAGAAGTATCCCAAGGGCTTCGGTCCCGAAGACGTGGTCTTCCCCACCGACAACTGGGACGACCTTTCCACCATCAACTACACCTCGGGCTCTACCGGAGACCCGAAGGGCGTGATGCTTACCTACCGCAACTTCAGCGCCAACGTGGACTACAGCCAGCGCCACGTACCCGCCGGCGACAAGATGGTTTCCATGCTGCCCATGGCCCATATGTACGGCCTGGTCATCGAATTCCTCTATCCCCTGAGCAACGGCACCTCTATCTACTGGATGGGCAAGGCCCCTACCCCGGCCACGCTGCTCAAGGCCTTCGCCGAAGTGAAGCCTTACCTCCTCATCACCGTTCCGCTGGTGATGGAGAAGATTTACAAATCCAAGGTAAAGCCCACGCTGGACAAGCCGTTCATCAAGATTCTCACCAAGATTCCCGGCCTGAACACTATCATCTACAAGAAGGTGAAAGACGGCCTGGTGCAGGCATTCGGCGGCAATGTGCAGGAGTTCATCATGGGCGGCGCTGCTCTCAACCCCGAAGTAGAGCGTCTGTTCAAGAAAATCAAGTTCCCTTACCTGGTGGGTTACGGCATGACCGAGGCCTGCCCGCTGCTGGCCTATGAGCATTGGACCAAGTACGTGGCCGGTTCCTGCGGCAAGGCCGTGGATGTGGCCGAGGTCCGCATCGACTCCGATGACCCCCAGCACGTGGTGGGTGAAATCCAGGCCCGCGGCGAGAACATCACCATTGGCTACTACAAGAACGAGGAAGCCACGGCCAACGCCTTCACCGACGACGGCTGGCTGCGCACCGGCGACCTGGGTATCATTGATGCCGATGGCAACATCTTCATCCGTGGCCGCTCCAAGAACATGATCCTGGGTCCTTCCGGCCAGAACATCTATCCGGAAGAACTGGAGGCGGTGGTGAACAACCAGCCTTTCGTGATGGAATCCGTAGTTGTGGACCGCGGCGGCAAACTGGTCGCCCTGGTATTCCTGGATGAGCAAGCTATCGCCAAGGCCCTCCTGGACAGCGAAGCCAAGGCCGAGATTCCGGAGAACATCCGTCTGGGTGCCAACCGCCAGCTTCCGGGCTACAGCCAGATTGCCAAGGTGGAACTCATGGACAAACCCTTCGAAAAGACCCCGAAGATGTCCATCCGCCGCTTCCTGTACAAGTAATCTGCCAAATTGTCAGCAGAGCCTCTTTGGCTTGTAATTTGAGTATTCAGAACCGACCCTCACAAAGGGCCGGTTTTTGATTTTTAATACTACTATATATTATGGCTAACAAAGGACAAATTGGAGTAACCACCGAGAACATATTCCCGGTCATCAAGCAATTCCTGTATTCCGACCACGAGATTTTCCTGCGGGAACTGGTGGCCAACGCCGTGGATGCCACCCAGAAGATGAAGGCCCTGGCCGCTTCCGGAGACTGCAAGGAGGAACTGGGAGACCTCAAGGTGCGCATCGAACTGGACGAGAAGAAGAAGACCCTCAAGATCATCGACGAGGGCATCGGCATGACCGAGGAGGAGGTAGACAAGTACATCAACCAGATTGCCTTCTCATCGGCCGGCGAGTTCCTGGAGAAGTACAAGGACCAGATCCAGAATATCATCGGCCACTTTGGCCTGGGCTTCTACAGCGCCTTTATGGTGGCAAAGAAGGTGACCATCGAGACGCTGTCATGGAAGGAAGGCGCCAAGGGCGTGAAGTGGACCTGCGACGGCTCCCCGTCCTATGAGATGGAAGAGATTGACAAGGCCGGCCGTGGCACTGTCATCACCCTCTACCTGGACGACGATTCCAAGGAGTACGCCGAGAAGAGCCGCATCGAAGCCCTCCTGAACAAGTACTGCAAGTTCATGCCCGTTCCCATTGTCTTCGGCAAGGAGCAGGAATGGAAGGACGGCAAGTACGTGGACACGGACAAGGACAAGATCATCAACTCCACGGAACCCCTGTGGACCAAGGCTCCCGCCGACCTCAAGGACGAGGACTACCAGAACTTCTACCGCACCCTGTTCCCCATGAACGAGGAACCGCTGTTCTACATACACCTGAACGTGGACTACCCGTTCAACCTAACGGGTATCCTCTATTTCCCCAAGCTGAAGGACCGCGTGGCCATAGAGCGTAACAAGATTTCCCTCTACTGCAATCAGATGTTCGTGACGGACCACGTAGACAACATCGTGCCGGAATTCATGACCCTGCTGCACGGTGTCATCGACTCCCCGGACATCCCGCTCAACGTTTCCCGTTCCTATCTGCAGAGCGACGCCGCCGTCAAGAAGATTTCCACCTACATCACCAAGAAAGTGGCCGACCGCCTGGAAGGCATCTTCAAGAACGAGCGCGCCCAGTTGGAAGAGAAATGGGACAACCTCAAACTCTTCATCGAGTACGGCATGCTCTCCGACGAAAAGTTCTGCGAGCGCGCCCTCAAGTTCGCCCTCCTCAAGAACACGGACGGTAAATACTTCAGCCTGGAAGAGTACGAAACAGCCGTCAAGGACAACCAGACCGACAAAGACAAGAAGAAGGTCTACCTCTACGCCACCAAGCTGGAAGACCAGTACGCCTTCATCCAGGCCGCCAAAGACAAGGGCTACGACGTCCTCCTGATGGACTGCGAACTGGATTCCCACTATGTGAATCTGCTGGAGCAGAAGCTCACGGACACCCGTTTCGCCCGCGTGGACTCCGACGCTGTGGAGAACCTCATTCCCAAAGAGGAACGCGTAAAGCTGGAGATGAAGGAAGACGAGCGCTATGACCTGGAGAACCTCTTCAAGGCCGTGCTGCCCGAAGGAAACGACTATTTTGTGACGGGAGACAACCTGGGCGAAACATCGGCCCCCATCCTCATCACCCAGAACGAATTCATGCGCCGTTACCGCGAAATGAGCGCCCTGGGCGGCGGCATGAACTTCTACGGTTCCCTCCCGGAAAGCTACAACATCACCGTGAACATGGAGCACCCCGTGGTGGCCAAGATTTGGGCCGACAAGCAGGCCGATGTTGCCCCGCAGGCCGAACTCCCCGCCGAAGCCCCCGCCGACGCCTCCGACGCAGAGAAGGAGCAGGCACGCGAAGCCCGCGAGGCCGTCCGCAAAGCCCACCGGGCCGATGTGGAAGCCTTCGCCTCCGGCAACGAATCCCTGCACCAGATCGTAGACCTGGCCCTCCTGGCCAACGGCATGCTCAAAGGCAAAGCCCTGGCCGACTTCATCGCCCGAAGCTACGAGCTGCTGAAATAAAACGAAAGGCTTGGCGATTTGCCAAGCCTTTATTTTTCTATGAGCTGCAGGAACTCGTTGCGCGTTTTGTCGCTCTTGAGGAAGATACCGGAGAAGGCCGATGTGGTGGTGATGGCGTTGGATTTTTGTACGCCGCGCATGGACATGCAGGTGTGCATGGCTTCGATGACCACGGCAACGCCCAGCGGATGAAGGGAATCCTGGATGCAGTCCCGGATCTGTTCCGTGAGGCGTTCTTGAACCTGCAGGCGGCGGGCATAGGTTTCCACCACGCGGGCAATCTTGCTCAGACCCGTAATCTCCCCCTTGGGGATATAGGCTACGTGGGCTTTGCCGATGAAGGGCAGCATGTGGTGCTCGCACAGGGAGAACAGTTCGATGTCCTTGACAATGACCATATGGTTATACGGCTCCTGGAATAGGGCGCTCTTCACGATGGTTTCCCCGTTCTGGAAATACCCCTGGGTAAGGAACTGCATGGCCTTGGCCACGCGCTCCGGGGTTTTGAGAAGGCCTTCACGTTCCACGTCCTCTCCCAGGAGACCCAGGATGGCCTTGATGTGCCCCGCAATTTCCTGCGTGGTTTTTTCGTCGTATTCCTCTATTTTCCTGTATGCCATGGTCTGTTCTTTGTAGCAATAAGTTAGAAAAGGAATGCAAAGTTAACGAAAAAAATACATTATATCATTTTTTTGTCTATCTTTGCAGCCCCGTAGGAAAGCCAAATGCTTTAATAACCTGATTTTTAACGAAAAAAGAGATAAAAACTATGTTTTGGACACTTGAACTAGCCAGCAGCCTGGACGACGCTCCGTGGCCTGCCACCAAAGAAGAACTCATTGACTACGCCACCCGCACCTGCGCCCCCGACGAAGTGATTGAGAACCTGGAAGAACTGGACGACGACAACGCCGAAATCTACGAATCCATCGAAGACATCTGGCCGGACTACCCCACCAAGGAAGACTTCATGTGGAATGAGGAAGAATATTAGGGGCTTAACTACCTGAAAATAAGCAACTTACGCCGATTGGGTACGATTTTCACGGATCGTGCCCAATCGCATTTTATCGCATTCTATCGCATCCTGTCGAATTAAAAACGTACACAAAAACAGACACAAAAACAGACACAACTTTGTAACGGTAATAGTTTGTTTTTAGACGTTTTTAATTATGGGTAAAGTAAAACCTCGAATCCCCTCCGGGAAATTTGTTCTTCTGAACAGAGTCAACGCCAATGGCGAGTCATCCATCCAGCTCCGTTTTCATATGGATGGCTATGTAAAGCGTTCCACAGGCATCAATATTCCTCCTTCCGCTTGGGACGAAGTTGCCGGCAAGGTGAAGAATTCTTATCCACAGGCAGCGCAAATCAATGCCGACTTGGACAAATTTCGTTGTGAAATCAATGAAAAACTTCTGGCTTATGATGGGGTCATCAACAAAACTGTGCTCAACTTCATCCTGAATGGTGGCGATCCTACCAACGAAGGAGACCTTCCAGACCAGTCGCCAACGCAAGTTGTAACCAAGAATACCAGTTTCGTGGAGTACTGCAAAAAAGTCAATGACCTCAAGTATGGAAAGAAGGAGTACGGCTACTCGATGTGGTATAACAAGCAGAAGATCATTGAGCAGTTTGAGACCTTCTTGATTCATTGGCGCAAGACGCCCAAGTTTGCATTGAAGGATCTCCGGGCTGATGTGTTCGACGAATACATCCAGTATCGGTTCACGGTCCTCAAGAATACCAGCAAGGAGGCCATCAACAAGACATTGGTTCCTCTATATGTCGCCATCAAGCAAGCTGTAGCCTACGGGATTATCGACACAAAGTTGGCGGCCCCCATTGTGGACAACTATCTGGAAACTCACGAAACCGAATACAAGCCAGATATGGAAGAGACTGTCGTTGAGCATGTCCGCTATCTCACTCAGGAGCAGCTAGAGCAGTTGAAGGATTACCAGAGTAAGTGCAAGAATAAGCGGTCAGCGGAAATTCTGGATATGTTCTTTTTTGCTTATTACGCCTGTGGACTGCGACTATCGGATATTATGACCCTGGAATGGAAGCATATCGATTGGGACGCAAAGGTCATCAAGAAAGTGCAGTTCAAGACCAAGAGGCTGCCTGATGTGCTTCCCGTGCTCGGGAAATCTGCAATGGAGATATTGGAACGATGGAAGGGCTATGACAGGAACAAAAAGTTCGTCTTCGACCTTCTTCCGGAGGATTATGACCTCACAGACCAAAAGCGCCTGTTCATGGACAGGAATTCAAAAGATAAGACGTTCAACACCTCGCTGAACGTTGCCCGAATGACGCTCCGTTTCCCGTTCCCCTTGACCATGCACGTAGCCCGGCACTCGTTCGCCGTGATGGCCATCAACCGGGGAATGTCCCTGTTCCTGCTGTCAAAGTTGCTGGGGCATTCTACCATCGCATCAACTCAGCGCACCTATGCAGAGTTTCTCAAAGAAACGGTTGAGTCAGAGACAAAGTTTATCCGCGACCTTTGATTGGCCTGCGCGCGGCATAAGGAGAATGGTGGATTGCGAGGAGGAATTCCTCAATGTCCACCTTTCTATATAGATAAGTATCTCCGATTTGTGAGTAACCAAGTAAACCGGAGTCTCGCCACTTCTTGGCTGTTGCCGAAGAGATGTCAAAGAGTTTCATGAACTCTTGATTCGTATAGACATCCTTGGAGAATGCCATATTTGTCCTTATATCACGAATCTCTCCGGCAAGTTTATCCAGAGAACTAAGGAATTTGTCGAAGTGTTCATCCGTCATAGCTCTATATTTCTTGTTCGATTGACATATCCGCCGTGTAGCCCCTGGAGGCTTGCAGCATTTCATTGATGTCCTTGTATTCTCCGTAGAGGTCGGACATATCGATAACTTCGCGCCCCTGCATCAGGTCTTCTACCTTCCTGCAGCACTCCTGCCCGGCCGGATCATTGTCCAGGAAACAGAGTGCCTTATCGTGGGCGGCAATGTACTCCACCGCCTTGTGGATGTTGTTGACCGAATTTAATACAACCACGTCGCAGGAAGGCTTCTTGCTGGACTGCATTACCTGCCAGGACAGGAAATCGAAGTAACCTTCAAAGATGGCCACCGACTTTGCCGAGGGCTTTTCGGAAAGCTGTCCCTCTATATTAAAGGTAGAGATGTCCGCTTTGTTCGTGGACTTGAAGCCGGAAGGAGATGTCAAGGCGAATGCCCCGGAGTTGTTCGGAAATCCGACCAGCGTGAAGTGCATGTCCTTCCCCGGGTTGTACACAATGACTTCCTTCAGATACTGCTTTGCCAATTCCAGCGGAATCTTCCGCTTTGCCAGATAGCTGGTAAGATAGTAAGACCGAATGTCGCGGACCTGCTTGATGGTACTTTTACTGGCAGTCGGTTTGAGCACAGTTTCCGTCTGTCGTGCGATGGACGGGTCTATCTTCTCCAGAAACTCATAGGCCTCTCTCTTGCCGCAATGGCTGACCATCATCACCAACTGTACATTGGTGCCGCCGACACCTGCGCCGTGGTCATACCACAGGTTCTTGGTGTTGTCGATATGGAGGGACGCTTCTTTTTCATCCCTGAACGGCGAGTACCACATCCCCTTTGCTCCGCCCTTTCGCATCCCAAGGGCCTCCGCTACTTTCTCTAACGGAATGTTGAATGCTTCTACGTTGAATCTTCCCATTTTGTCTACTTTTATCGCCTTTTATGGAAATCTGTCGATTTTTATCGCTCCAGAGTTTCATAATCTCGGCCTTTTTCTTACCTTTGTATAGTAATAGTTGCCATCGGGTATTGTCAGGTAGCACCGATTAGCATTTGATACATCCTATGCGCAGACTATTACGGATAGTGCG
>JAFWPA010000054.1 GCA_017509685.1 Bacteroidales bacterium | reverse complement strand
TCCATCACGCTCTTGAGGGCAATCTGGGAAACGACGTCGTCCCGGTGGTCCAGGTGGAAACAGGCGTAGTTGTTGCGGCCCTCGATGTACTTGATGGCCGACAGGGGCAGGTGAATCACCTTATAGTCGGCCTTGATCTGGATTTCCTCGCCGGCCACTTCCTCGGCCTGCGAGCGCTTCATCTCCAGGGCTTCGGTGGCGGCGGCATGGGCCGCCTGCGCCGCTTTCATGGCGCTTAGCTCGTTGAAGCGGGCCGCCAGGATGCCCACCGTAAAGGCATAGGTGTTGACGAAGAGGAAAAGCACCCACATGGCACGCACATGCGGAAGCATGGCGCCCACGCGGGCGCTGGTGTCGTTGGGGAAGTTTACCGGCGTGAGGGTCATGAGGAAGGTGACCACCACCATGAGGAAGAGGGCGCCTACCACCGTGACTTTGCTCACCCAGCCCCGCTGGTACAGCGCGGGACCCAGGACCAGACGGCTCAGGGTCCACACGCCATAGAGCCAAAGCATGTAGCCCAGGACATAGTCCGGCTGCCACATGAGCCATTCGCCTGTGGGGAAAAGGAACATCATCCCCGGCAGAAGGACTGCACAGAAGATGATGTCCAGTAAAACTTCCGTCTTCACGTCTTAGAATTCGTAACCGGCAAACTCGATGTCGCGGGCGGCGCGTTCTTTCAGTTCGGGCTTCCTGAAGGCCTTCTCCAGGTTCTTCTTCACATCGTCGGCCTTACCCTGACGGGCAGCGATGATGGCCTTGAGGTACCAAACCTTGGGGTCTCCGCAGTGGGCGGTCTTCAGGGCCTTGTCCAGCTGGTCCGTGAGGATGAGGGCCAGGACGCTGTTGTGGCAGCAGCCCAGGGGTTTCTCCAGGACGCGGGCGGCTTCCTCGTACTGACCGATGAGGATGAGCACGGTGCCCAGGTTGGCCTTGGCCTCCGGGGTGCCGGCCTTGCGGAAGCAGTCTTCGGCGGTCTTGAGGTCTTCCTTATGGAGAGCCAGCACGCCCTGGGCGTTGAGGACGTCACCGTCCACGCTCTTGACCTCGGCCAGGCCGGCCTCGGCCTTGGCGTCCTTGCCCTGCTCCAGGTACAGGACGGCCAGGTTGTACTGGGCGCGGTCGCTGTCGAAGCGCTCGATGGCCTTCTGGTAGATGCTTTCCTTCTGGGCGGGATCCTTCACTACGGAAGCCACACGCAGGAGAGCTTCTTCATCCAGCACAGAGTCGTTGTTGGCCAGCAGTTCAACCAGTTCCTCGTTTGTGTAGTTCTTGGTTTCCACGTTGGCGATGAGGCGGGCACGGCGCAGTTCCGGGAGCACTTCACCCTTGAGGGCAGTGTACACCTGGGACATGTTGCGGATTTCGTTCTCACGCACGGCGGGGTCGCTGTACATGGACAGGACGCGCAGGATGAGCTGCTTGTCCTCCAGGTCGCTTTCCTCTACCAGCTGTTTGAAGCCTTCCCAGTCTTCACCCACGCTGCGCACGGTGGGATCGGCGGCATCCTTGCCCTTGGTAAGCTTCTGCCAGGCCTTGTTGGCGCTGTTGGAACGGTTGTCAGACAAGTTGTTGTTCAGTTTCTCGGAGCCTTCGGGAGAAGCGTAGGCCACGATTTCAGTGCTGGTGACGGTACTTCTTTCATCGGCGGAGACGGCATCCAGGGCGGCCAGGAAGTCCTTCACGGACTGGCCCTTGAGCTCTGAATTGCGGACGTCGGAGCTGTTCACCAGGTACTTGATCTGGCCCTCGGTAGAGGTGGAGATGACATCCTGGTAGTTGTCCTTCTTATAGGCCAGGTTGCCGGCGCGCTTCACCAGCATATAGGTGGTGTTGGCGCCGTCGGCCACCTTCTTGGACGGCAGGGCCACGGTCTTTTTGCCGGCAATCACCTTGCCGCGCAACTCCAGGTAGCTCTTTTCCATCCCTTCCACATAGTCGAAGTGCACCTTCTCGGTCACGGTCTGGCCGGCCTTGGATACTACTTTATAGTTGTCCTTCACTTTTTCGCCCTGATACTTGAAGGGCTTCATAGCGGCCTCGCCGCCTTCGTACACAATCACGGGGGTTACTTCCACAATCACGTTGGGATTGAAGTAATCCTTGGGATAGGTGACGGAAACGCTGGCGTCAATGGAACCGGCAACCACTTCCAGAACGGCGGGATTGCATTCGGCTTTCACGTTTTCGGCCATCTTGGCCATCTTTTCGGGGGAGGCGCAGGCAATGGTAAGAACCGCTGCAGCCACGTACATCAATGATTTTTTCATACTGTATAGTAAGGTTATTGTTTCACTGCAACTACAAATATACATAATTTTTCGTAAATTTGCACGACTATGGACCTGCAAGCCTTAAAGAATAAATACGACATCATCGGCAACGACCCCGTGCTCAACGACGCTCTGGAGACGGCGGTGAAGTTCGCCCCCACCGGCCTCAGCGTTCTCATTCAGGGAGAAAGCGGCGTGGGCAAGGAGAATTTCGCCCGCATCATCCATCAGTTCAGTCCCCGCAAGCAGGGAAGTTTCTTCGTGGTCAACTGCGGCGCCCTGCCCAAGGAGCTGGTGAACAGCGAGCTCTTCGGCCACGTGAGAGGTTCTTTCACCGGCGCCGTAGACAACCGCAAAGGCTATTTTGAGGAGGCCGACGGCGGCACCCTCTTCCTGGACGAAATCGCCGAACTGCCGTTGGAGTCCCAGGCCCTGCTACTGCGCGTGCTGCAAAGCGGGGAATACCGCAAGGTGGGTTCCAACAAGGTTGAACACACGGACGTCCGCGTGGTGGCGGCCACCAACGTACACCTGTACGAGGCCGTAAAGCGCGGCAAGTTCCGCGAAGACCTCTATTTCCGTCTGTCGGCCGCCCAGATCCGCATTCCCCCGCTGCGGGAGCGCAAAGGAGACATCTATCTGCTGTTCCGCAAGTTCACATCGGACTTCTCGGAGGTGAACGGCATGTGCAAGATATCGCTTCGCCCCGACGCCATCCATATGCTGGAAGAGTACCGCTGGCCGGGCAACATCCGCCAGCTGCAGGGTTTCACCCAGAGCCTCACGGCCCAGGTGTCCGTGAAGGTGACGCCCAC
>JAFWPA010000053.1 GCA_017509685.1 Bacteroidales bacterium | reverse complement strand
GCGGATCATCGACATGTTCAAGAGCATGTTTTCCAGCGACTCCTCCATGCGGTCGATCTGGGTGCCGCGGTAGAGGCTGTCCTGCTTGGAGCGTTCGGCCATCAGGTCGTATTTCTGCTTGGCCAGCTTGTAGTCTTCTTCGGCCTTCAGATATTCCTCTTTGGCGATGAGCTTATCCTCGTAGAGGGCCTTCTGCTGCTCGTATGCGCGCCTCAGGCGGTCCACCTGCATGCCGTACTCCAGCACGTTCTGACGCACGTCCAGCTTCTGCTGCTCCATCTGGATCTGGGTGTTTCTCAGGATGTTCTCCTTCTCCGCCAATTCAGCCTCAGAATTCAAGATCTGCAGGTCCAGGTTGTCGTTATTCAGGATTAGGATGGCATCGCCAGCCTTCACCGGTGAGCCTTCCTCGATGAGAATCTTCTCTACGATGCCGCCTTCCTGCGGGCTCAGCTGGATGGTCGTCATCGGCTGCACGCGACCGCTGATACGGATATAGTCGTTGAATTCACCTTTCATGGCATTGGAGATGGTCACAGTGTCCTTATCCACGCGCAGGGTCTTGTTATTCGGCCTTGCTATCAGGTAAATCACAAACACCAGCAGCAGCGCTCCCAGCCACCAGGGCAGAGCCTTTTTGGTGAACGCTACGCGCCAACCCGTTTTCTTCTCGATGATCTTATCCATAGTTTCTTACTGATTTACGTATTCAACACCATTGTAGTAGCGGACCACCGCCTGCTTGATGAGATACTTGAACAGGCTGTTCATCTCATCGGCCTGGGCCTTGAGGTAGTTGTTGTTGGCCGTCTGGAACTCCAGCGGGGAGATGAGGCCCTGCTCCAGTTTCTTCAGGTTCAGCGTGTAGGCCTCGGCCTGGACTTCGGCCTTGCGCTGCGCTTGCTGATAGGCAGTGGCCGCTCCGTCGCGGTCCTGGACGGCACGGCGTACCTCGCTCTCTACATCCCGGCGCTTCTGGTCCAGCTCGGCCGTGGCCTTGTCCAAGGCGTGGCGTTTCTTGGAAATGCGGGAAGCCTTGGCCAACCGGTCCCAAATGGGAATACTCAGGGACAACTGCACATATTCACCCATATTGTTGCGGAACTGGGTGCCAAAGGCCGCCGTGGGCTGGTTCGGATAGGTAAAATAATTGGTATTCCACCCTCCATACAGGCCGATGGAAGGCATCAACTGCCATTTGGCGGTGGTGAGTTCCCGCCGGGCGTTGAGCTCTTTCCAGGAGGCCACATTCACGCCAGGATTGTGGTCCAGGGCGAAGTCTACGACAGACTCCGCAGCCACCGGCTCAATCTGCCACACAGGCATTGATGTATCGATGATAAGCTCCTCATCCACAGGCCAAAACATCAGGTCGGCAAGGGTCATTTTCTGGCTCACATACATATTATAAGTATTGGTGAGGTCGTACTGACGGTCGGCCAGGTCGGCCTCCATCTGAATCACATCGGCGTGACCTTTCTGGCCCAACTCTTCCTGGCGCTTGGCCTTTTTCAAGGCCGATTCCGCCGTTGCCACCTGCTCCTCATGCACATCGGTGAGGCGCTTGTAGTACACCACGTTGTAATAGGCCTCCATCACCGCCAGGCAAATATCGGCCTCCACCTGTTTTTCCTGCGACTGGGCAATGAGAAGGCCGGTTTTGGAGATTTTGTAATTGTTCACCGCCTTGAAACCGTCGAAGAGGTCGTAGCCCGCAGAAACGCCGTAGCTGTTGTGGAACGACGTGGTCTGGATATACGTATTGGTCTCCGGGTCAATGTTACGGCCGAAATTGTAGTACGCAACGGTCTGAGCGTTGATCTGCGGGGTAAATAGCGCCAGGGCGGCATCCCGCCGGTCAATCTGCGCATCCCCGATGGCCGCCTGCTGAATCCGGATCTTGGTGGAGTTGGAAATGGCATACTCCATACAGTCCCGGAGTGTCATCAGCCTGGCCCCCTCGGCCACTCCATCCTGCGGCTCCTGGGCTCCGGCCACCGCGGCCGAAAGCCCCATCGCCGCCACAAAAACGAATATGTAAAGTCGTGTCTTCATCATACAATGATTTATCACCGTGCCAGAATTGAGCACTTGCCGTGCCAAACTAATTAATGTGCTGTTTATCAGTCATTTCCGATTTTGTTTGGGTGCAAAAAAAGTGTAAAGCCCTGTAAAGAACTTTACACTTTCCAACTTTACACTCTGTCCTTTCCGCAGCCTAAATCATCTGGGCGGCCAGCTGTTCTACGCTGAAATTCAGGAGTGAAGAATTTTCTTCCCGCAACTGCTCGGCAACGGGTGACTGCATCACAAGCCCCGTCGCATCACGGGGCGTCATTCCATATCTGGCCACCAGATATGCACTCAGGTCGGCCAGAAGGGTGTCAATGCGGATAGTTGTTTCGCTCATATCAAATCTTCTTTAATTCATTCAATGCTTTGTCAGTGCAGAAGCAGTACTGGGTATAGCTGCTTCCAAATTGATTGACCCGGTCAATAAAAATCCGCAGGGGGCCGTCTTCCAAATACGTCTTGGGATACTCGCGCTTGAAACGGAAGATTTCCTGATCCAAGATGGCATCGGCTACCGGTCCAATCACAATGTCGTAATTGTGGTGGAAAAACTCCTCGTCCCGGTTGCGGATCACAAAACGGGCCCACTCAACACTGAAACCCGGATAGGAAGCCACATTCAGCCCCGCCTCTTTCGCTTTCTTCAAGTTGAAATTGAAGGCATTTACGGTAATCTCTCCCTTTTGCTGGATGCTGACGCGGCGCTTGCCCATCTCCCAGGCCCTATTCCAACTGGGTGTAAGATAGAAGCCCCGTCCAAAGTCATTCTTGGAATGGCATTCTTTCAGATCCGGTTTCCGGACCTCCACGTTTGAGCCGTGCAGCAATCTCATAAACGTCCTCCGTTATTGGCGCAAACGCGGGACAAATCCTGCAGCACGACAGTGCGGGGAAGTGTCTGCTCATAGCGGAAGCTGCTCTCCAGGAAATCAATTCCCTTGTAAAGCAGAAGGAACTGGTAGGCCTTGGCGAAAGTAATCTTATTCTCTTCGGCAAACCAGGAAACACCCGTCGTGATGAACTTCGTTTTCTGTTCCTTGGTAGCGGCGCTCTCGTCAATGCCGGAGGCGGAAAGCACCAACTGTTCTCCCATCGCTTCCAACAGGATAGCCGCATCTTCGGCCGAGATGTGCGTCAAGCCCTTCTCAATCTTGCTGATACTGCTTTTCCCTAAGCCAACCCGTCGCCCGAGTTCCTCCTGGGTAATGCCCTTATTCTTCCGGACGGCCTGGATAGTACTGCCCAGAAGATTGGAATCCGAAGAAGGTGTGAACTTTGTCTTCATATCGTAATCTCTTTGATGCAAAAATAGCAAAAGTTTCCGAAATGAGCAACTTTTTCGCCTTTTTTAGCGGAATATGAGCTCAAATACCGTCTGGTTCACATCGCTGCGCAGCAGGTCGATGGTGCCGTTGTGCTGCCGCATGATCTGGCGGGAGATGCTTAGGCCGATACCGGAACCTTCCTTTTTGGTGGTGTAGAACGGAATAAAGATTTGCTCTTGGGCAGATACCGGTATAGGCTCGCCATCATTGGCCACCAGGACAATCACCTCGTCATCCTTGCCCATCTTC
>JAFWPA010000052.1 GCA_017509685.1 Bacteroidales bacterium | reverse complement strand
GAGCTTATAAGTCCGTTTCGCCTGCATCCTCCTAAGGATGCAGGCATTTAACGTCCGGACCGCTCGTTTCAAAATGTGCTAGATTTCTCGGTTATGGTCCAATACGGTAAACGCCGTTTATGTCTAAACTATGTGTTTTCGTCTGTTTGCAAGGGCAAATTTAAACATTTTCTTTGATTCCGCCAATCGGGTTTCGTAAATCGTTGAAATAACGCCCCTTGCGAGAGTTTATGTCGATTTTTGGTCAAATGACAAAAGTTGGCACATATGCGCCGTAACTTTGCACCTGGTTCAAATTGATGAAGAGTTAGCAATAGAACATCACAATGCAACCACAGAGTCAAGTAAGAGCTGGTCTGCAGTGATGTACGCCAGCTCTTCGTATATGGACCGGCCAACATGTGTAACACTAAAAACCTGATGCCTATGGGACATCTACTCTCTGGTTGAAATTATTGTCCGCCACGGACTGAAGCAGTCCGTCGCGGAAACGCGGACCCACTGAGACGCGTCCTCCTGTGAGGGCCGCGCTTGTCAAAACCGTCGGCGGTTGTTCTATCATGCTAACTCGAACAACAATAATTGAATTGATTATGAACGAACAAACCATTTTGAACCACATCCATAGCCGCGGTGTGACAATCATCAGGACTCTCAATCATGCCCTGCTTCTGTTGGAAGCCATTCCTTTCCAAACAAAGGAACAAGCCAAAGGACAGAAGGAATACGAGGAAACGCTCGAAGAACTTATCGTCGATATCGCCTCGCTCTGCTCTGAAAAAGATACCTGGGACGCAACCCGTTCCCTGCTTGACAAAGCGGGTATCGAAATCTCCGAGGAATATGACCTCCAGCGGAGATACATGGAAAGGTTGATGGACGTTGACAGTCCTGACGCTAAAAGCTAACAGCTGATTTGAACCACGCCCGGGCCCGGGTTTTATTGACAACATAAAGAAAGCGGAGACCTTCGCAGGCGTCCGCTCCAGTAGTTTAACTGTTTAATACTTATGAAAAAAACCTTTAGGTTTAGGTGTTCCTAAATCGTAATGTTGAAGATCACAGGACCATCCCAATCCTTGACGGTAATGGTGAAGGTGTGCGCGGGGAGGTCGCATAGAATGGCGATGTCTCCAAGACTTTCAGCCTTCCAGTCAAAACCGGTCTTGGCAATCAGGTAGCCAAGGTCGATGGTCTCGACAGGGCTGCCGTTGTTTGAGAGTTCCAGCCGCAATGACTCGTCTTTCTGGCGCGGGACTCGGAATGCATAACCCCGGCCGTCAGTGACAGGCTCCGGAACACAGCTGAATGGCCCTTTCACCGGTTCCAGCGTGCGGGCGTCCGCGCCCGAGACGGTTCCCGTCGCCAGCAGGTCATAAACAGTACGGCCATCATCCTCATCCTTGAAATCCAGTTCAATCGTCGCGAAGTTCTTGCAGAGGGTCACGCGGGCAAAAGCGCTTTCTCCGTCCGTATCCACCGGGATTCTTCTGGCAAACAGGCTGTCCATCTGCTGTCCCTCCGGGGCGGAGAAGCTCCCGATGTTCGCCACCACGTCCACAAGTCCGCGCGGAACCTTTTTGTCGATAAAGCCGCCATTCACTTTGAAGAGGCTGCGGGTGCCGAACCATCCATTCACGGAGACGGTATTGTCGGCCTCCACCGTGAGCCAGCATGGGCAGTCACCGCGGTCTTCCTTGACCGAGCAGGAAACCAGGGCCACCAGCCCCAGTATTCCCATCATTATTCTCCTTCTCATAGCACCAGGTTATCTATTTCGGCCACGTTGCCGTGGACAGTCCAGCGTTCTTCATTCGAAGCTGCTTTCGTGACCTGACCACCCCGTATCCAAGTGTTTGGATACTCTGATGGCTCTCCGGCAAGGGTGATGTTGTTAATCTTATAGCACATGTTCGGATTCAGGCCGGTAATCATCTTGGAGTAGAAGTACAGCGTGCCGTTGATCTTCACGGCCAGCACCAGGCGAAGTTCGTTGTTCTGGGATTCATCGCCGTAGGTGGGCTCGGTGAACCATGCGTTGAACTTAGTGGGAAGGGTGTAGAAGGCCCTGTTTACGCTGAATGGACCCAGGGAGCCATCGTACTCATCGCACAGTTTCCCGGCATTCTGCGGCAGGTAGGCATTGGTGTCCCAGGTCTGCTGCGAAAGGGCGACAAGTGAAGCCGGGGCCGTCAAGTTGATACTGTGCTTGGGATGCTTCCAGTTGTCGTTGTACAGGTAGTTATAGTCCTGATTGAGCTTGCCCTTGCCGCCCCAGGTGCCCTGGTTGTAGGTCCCGTGCATATCGGCATAAGTCATACCGTATGCGCTCCATTCATCCTGGCTCAGGAAATAATTGGCCATGTAGTAGTTCTTTTCCGGATTCCCGAAGGCGCCGCTGGACCATCCTGTGGGGCCGAAGATGTCGGTGGGCTGGCCGGTGAAATTCTGCGGCTTGGACTGACAGACGCGGACGATGTCCCAGGCATTGGCAAAGACGATATTCTGCAGATAGACATTGCGATACTGGTCCGGTGTTCCCCAGAATTGCGCCGTCACGGTCCCAATCTCGAACTTGGACATATAGCGCATCAGGCTTACGCTGACGCTGGTTGTGCTACCGAAGGTGACTTTGGCCGTTGCCGCCATTAGCGGGTAGTTCACCCGGGCATTCCCGGCGCTCCAGGGGATGAAGGTCTCCGGGTACCGGTTCATATCCACCCTGTCCAGATAACCGATGTACTGGGCGCTGTCCGGGTCTAGATTGGCGATGAAGAGGTAGGAACGCACGACGCCGTTGCCATCGGAGTCCCGGAACGTGACGCTGTTAAGGTCCAGCGCCCCGCCGCCATATTCCCCAATGACCTTGTGACCGTAAATGTTTCCGCTGCCGTCGTACATAAAGATATCGATGCGGTCCACCAGACCGTCTTCCACATCGGCCGCATAGGCCTTGGTCGAAGGGCCCTCATAGCTCATCACGCCGAAGTCGAAAGTAGTAACCTCCTGCCCGCCGCTTTCCACTCCGAAGGATACGGGGAGGGGCTCCGGCTCACATCCTGCCAACGCCACCAGCACCGGCAGGAACATCCAGATTGTCATTCTGAACGCAGTGAAGAATCTTCTCATAGGCCTAATAGATTTCATTGCCGTCATAGTCCTTGTAGCCCATGTCGATGTTGTCTACCTCCAGCTCCTGCCACTGTCCGACGCTCATCGGTCCCAGCGTGGTGGAGAACTTCTTTACGTAGAAGTTGCTGTACTCGCTGCCGATGCCCTTGAGGGTAATATTGTGGACCAGATAGCGCGAATTCGGCTGGACATACAGGGCACGATAGGGATAGTAGTAGGTCTTGCCGTTGATTTCCACCACTATCACCATCTTGATGCTGTCGTCCTGCCCGTCAAAGTTGCTGCACATGGAAGTGGCATAGCTGTTCCGGCTGATAGGGAAAATGTAGAACTCCTTGTTCACGTTGAGCACGTGGCTCTGGGAGGGGTTGGTGGAAGAGCATACGCGCCCGGTTTCTCCGGAAAAGAAGTGTGTAGTCGCATCCCGCATATACCCGGGTGCATCCACGTTCAGCACGTCTTTCTCAAGCTTCCAATTATTATTGTAGATGTAGGGGAAATCAGCCGCCAGCGCACCTGTAGCCCCATACTGGGCCAGGTTGTAGTTCTCCTGCAGCGATACCCAGCCGTGATGGTTCTCGTTGGCCTGGTAGTAACGGTAGCCGTCCGGGTACTCCATATTTCCGAACTCCTGTTCGGGGAAATAGGTCGACCGGCTGCCAAAAACAGGGCCTCCGCTTTCCACGGTATTGGGCGATGGAAAGTACTGTAAGGGCCTGAGGGCATTGGCCACATTAGTCCACACGATTCCCTTGACGATAACGTCGGAATTCATCAGGTCTGCACTGTCGAAGTCCGCCGTAATCTTCTCGATCTCAAAGCGGGCAACGTAGCGGTACAGTGTGATGCTGGCGGTCTTGTCGCCAGGCTGGCTG
>JAFWPA010000051.1 GCA_017509685.1 Bacteroidales bacterium | reverse complement strand
TGGCCACGCTCAGGGACAGGTTCACACCCTTCTCCTTGGCTTCCTTCATGATCTCGAGAGCGTCGGGAATGAGGTCGTCCTCGTGCAGGGAGTTGCCGATATGGCCGCCCTGGGCCTTGATGAAGGTATAGCCCATACCGCCGCCGATGATGAGGTTGTCCACCTTGCCAACCAGGTTCTTCAGAACGGCGAGCTTGGAGCTGACCTTGGAGCCGCCGATGATAGCGGTGAGAGGGCGCTTGGCGTTCTTCAGCACGTTGTCAATGGCCTTGATCTCGCCTTCCATCAGGTAGCCGAACATCTTGTCGTTGGGGAAGTACTCGGCGATGAGGGCGGTGGAACCGTGGGCGCGGTGAGCCGTACCGAATGCGTCGTTGATGTAGCAGTCGGCGTAGCTGGCCAGGGTCTTCACGAATTCCTTCTGGGAAGCCTTCACGGCAGCCTTGGCGGCCTTCTTCTCTTCGTCGGAAGCGTCTTCGGCCAGGCCGCGGGGTTTGCCTTCTTCCTCGGCGTAGTAACGCAGGTTTTCAAGCAGGAGAACTTCACCGGGCTTCAGGGCATCGGCCTGGGCCTTTGCCTTCTGGCAGTCATCGGCGAACTGGACGGGAACGCCCAGGCATTCGCTCACGCGGCCCACAATGTGCTTGAGGGAGAACTTGGGATCTACCTTCTTGGGACGGCCCAGGTGGGACATGATGATGAGGGAACCACCTTCGGCCAGCACCTTCTTGAGGGTGGGCATGGCACGGCGGATACGGGTGTCGTCCGTGATTTCGAAGTTTTCGTTGAGCGGAACGTTGAAGTCTACGCGAACGATGGCTTTCTTGCCTTTGAAATCGTACTTGTCGATGAACTGTTGCATAAGTATAATGAATTAAATTTGTTGTCCAGTCCGCAAAGATAGTTATCTTTGTAAAAAATTCAAAAGGTATGGCTGTCGAATTCCCTGCAAGTTACTGGAAAGACTATGAGCTGCTGGACTCCGGAAACGGGGAAAAGCTGGAGCGCTTTGGCAAGTACGTGCTGCGCAGGCCCGAACCCAAGGCCCTGTGGACGCCGTCCATGCCGGAAGCCGACTGGAAGCGCCTGAGCCACGTCACCTTCGTGCCCGGCGCGGGCTTCGGCAAAGCCGGCAAGGAGGACAGCGGTACCTGGAACAAGTCCAAAAAGATGGACGACCAGTGGGGCATCGCCTACAACGGCCAGCCGGATCCGGAAACCCATGCCGCCAGCGATCTCCACATCGCCCTGCGCCTGGGCCTAACCTCCTTCAAGCACGTGGGCGTGTTCCCGGAGCAGGCCCCCAACTGGGAATTTATCTATAAGGAAACCAGCCGCCTGGTGCGCATCCACAAGGCCAACGGCCTGCCCGCACCCAAGGTGCTCAACCTCTTCGCCTACACCGGAGGCGCCTCCCTGGCCGCCAAGTGCGCCGGGGCCGATGTCACCCACCTGGACTCCGTGCGCCAGGTGGTCACCTGGGCCCGCGAGAATATGGAACGCAGCGGCCTGGACGGCATCCGCTGGGTGGTGGAAGACGCCTTGAAATTTGCCAAGCGCGAGGCCAAGCGCGGTAACAAGTACGACGGCATCATCCTGGACCCGCCGGCCTACGGCCACGGCCCCGACGGTGAAAAGTGGAAACTGGACGAACTTCTCTTCGGCCTGCTGCAGAACGTGGCGGCCATCCTGAACGACCGTGACGCCTTTATGGTCCTGAACCTCTACTCTAACGGCTATAGCGCCGCTCTGGGAGAAACCGTGGTGAGAGAAGCATTTAAAAGCCAGTTCCGCGAAATGGCTTCCGGGGAACTGGCTTTCAACGATTCCTTTGACAAGGTGCTGCCGCTCAGTATCTACGTGCGGCTGAAACGGTAACCTTACTCCGCAACATTCAGCGTATCGTCCCGCTCGAGGGCGTAATCGGTGCCGGCCAGGTGGTGAATCATGGCCTCCAGGCCGTCAATCATGGCGTCGGCCAGGTCTTTGTCGCCGTACTGCTTGCACACATCGGCGATGTACAGGAGCACGCGGCTGGCGGCCTCGAACTCGGCCTCTCCCAGGCGGCCCCACTCCAGGTAGAAACCGGCGGTGATCATCAGTTCTTCACCCATGCGGGTGGCCAGGGAGCGGGCTTTCTCATCCTCACCCAGGTAATAGTAGTCCTCGATAATCTGGGCCACCATATAGTCGTTGCCGGTGAAGCCCAGCGGGATGGATTCCAGCGGGAAATTCTCTTCCGGGAAATTCTCCTGGCACAGGTCCAGCATCTCCACGGCCTTGTCCGCTTCTCCAGCGTCGATGAGCGCGTTGGCCACCGTCAGGAACAGTTGGCGCTGGGAAAGAACGCCTAAGAAGGTATAGATGTTCTGGTAGTCCACAAAGTAGTCCGTGCGTTTGAGGGCGTCCCACTTGTACACGGTCTTCATCTTGTCATACAGTTCCAGGGCGTCCACCTTGCCGGCATCTGTAGAGCCAATCTTGTTCTTGATGGGCGTGAAGCGGTAGGAGTAACCGTCGTACATCAGGTAATCCTTGATGCCCACGTTCAGGTCTCCGCCCATATTCAGCAAGTTCAGCGGACGGTCCCACTTGTAGTTGGACAGCAGGTCCAACAGGAAGAGTTCCGGCTTGGTGATGTAGTTCTTGTCCTTGGACATGGTGAGCATGATGGCCTCCGGGATTTCATCGGCAAACTTCTCCGGCACAATGCCGTATTTGAGGCAGTTCTCCTTATCCACGGGGATCACCACGTTGCGGGCGCAGATGAAATCCAGTTTCTGGCCGCTTTCCAGCGTCACCTTCATCTTGGGATCCCGGAACACGTCCATTACGTCGGACAGCAGCATGGGTGAGCCGTCGTCGTAGGCGATGTACACGAACTCGTTGGTTCCGTACAGGTACTGGCTGGCGGGCACCGTGAGCGGCAGCGGGGCGCTCTCGTTGCAGGCCCATTTCATCTGGTCTATGTACCAGTCGGTGCCCAGCAGGGAGGTGTTCACCACGCGGACGTCGGTGCGTACGCCGTCAATTTCCTGAGCATACCACAGCGGGAAGGTATCGTTGTCCCCGTGCGTCACCAACATGCCGTTAGGGCCCACGGAATTCAGGTAATTGTAGGCCATCTCCGGGGCGGTATAGCGGTGGGAGCGGTCGTGGTCGTCCCAGTTCTGGGCGGCCATCAGCACGGGCACCAGGAGACAGAGGGCCGATACGCCCCCCGCCAGCACGGGCTGGGAAACCTTCTCCTGAGCGGCGTCGGCAATCCACTGATAGATGGCCGCTACGCCCAGGCCTATCCAGATGGCGAACATATAGAACGAACCCGCGTACGCGTAGTCGCGCTCGCGCACCTGATAAGGCGGCTGGTTCAGGTACAGCACAATGGCAATGCCCGTCATGAAGAACATCAGGAACACCAGCCAGCTGCCGCGTTTGTCTTTGTCGAACTGGAACACCAGCCCCAGCAGGCCCAGCAGCAGCGGCAGGAAGAAGTAGTGATTCTTACCCTTGTTGTCGGCCAAAGTGGAAGGAGCGTCGCTCTGGTCTCCCAGGCGGATGGCGTCCAGAAAACCGATTCCGCTTTCCCAGTTACCGTAGAAGACATTGCCCGGCAGCGGGGAATGGATCTCGTTCTGGCGTCCCACGAAGTTCCACATAAAGTAGCGCCAGTACATCCAGTTCAGCTGATAGTCGAAGAAATAGGACATATTGGCCCCGAAAGTGGGCTTGCGGTACTTGGTACCCTTGATGCGAGTGCCCTTGCCGTGCGTGTACTGCTCATAGAATTCTATGTAGCGGGGGTCGGCCGACGACCACATGCGCGGGAACAGCATCTTCCCTTCCGGGAGGTAGTCGGCGTCGGCGGGAGCCGTGGCGCGGATGTACTTGCCGTCCAGCGGAGCCCAGTATTTGTCCTGCTTCAGGTCATAGGGAGCGTCGAAGTACTGGCCGTAGACCAGCGGCGTGCTGCCGTACTGTTCACGGCTGAGGTAACGCACCAGCGTGTACGGGTTATCGGGCTGATACTCGTTGGTGGGCGTCTTCACGCTGGAGCGGATGATCACGATGGAGAAGAGGGAGAAACCTATCACCAGGGTGGTCACGCACAGGACCACGGTGTTCCAGAACACCTTTCCGCTCTTGAGCGTCTTGAACAGCAGCCAGAAGCACAGGGCCAGCAGCCCCACCAGGAAGAAGACGGCGCCGCTGTTGTACGGCAGGCCGAATCCGTTCACGAAGATGCGGTCGAAGAAGGCCGCCAGCTTGGGCAGGTACGGGATGAACAGGTACACCAGCAGGAATTCAATCACCACGCCGATGGCAAAGATCCCCACCAGTTTCCCGAACGGCAGCGTCTTGTCCTCGTTCTTCCGGTAGTAGTACATGAATACGAACGCCGGAATGGTAAGGAGGTTGAGCAGGTGCACGCCGATACTGAGGCCCATCAGGAAGGCGATGAGCACAATCCAGCGGTTGGCGTGGGGTTCGTCGGCGGTCTCGTACCACCGGCACATGGCCCAGAAGACCAGCGCCGTAAACAGCGAACTCATGGCATATACCTCTCCCTCCACGGCGCTGAACCAGAACGTATCCGAGAAGCAGTAGGCCAGGGCGCCCACGGCGCCTGCACCCAGAATGGCGACGGGATTCTTCACCACACGCTTGGCAAAGAAGACGATGGTGAAATACAGGAAGAAGATGGTAAGCGCGCTCAGGAGGGCGTTCATGGCATTGACGGCCACAGCGGCGTGCGCGGCGTCAAAGGGGATGGTGAAAAAGCGGGCGATGAGCTGGAACACCGGGTTTCCCGGGGGGTGTCCCACTTCCAGCTTGTACGACGATGCGATGAATTCCCCGCAGTCCCAGAACGACGCGGTAGGCTCTATCGTGGAAAGATAGGTGGCCGATGAGATGACCAGCACGGCCAGGGCCACTATCCAGTTCCACTTGTTGAATGTCTTCTTGTCCATAGACTGCAAAGATACGCATTTTTGAAAAATGTTTTGTATCTTTGTATGTTTTGAAAAATCTAAACCTTAATTATAATGACCAACCAAGAGTATTTCCACAGCATGCTCCCCAAGGAGGAGTTTGAGAGAATCCCCTATCTCCCTACCATGGGGCAGTTCGTAGACTGGTTCACAAAGGAATATGCCGATATGCCGGCCCTGTCCGACACGGTGAATACCATTACTTATAAAGAGCTGGGACAGCGGGTAGCCCGCCGCCGTGCTTTCATCAATGGCCTGGGCCTGCCCAAGGGTGCCCACATCGCCGTATGGGACCGCAACAGCCAGGATGCCATCGAGCTGTATCTGGCCATCACCAGCGCCGGTTACGTGGCCATGATGTTCCCGTCCATGCTGCCGGAAATGGCCGTGGTGGGCTGCTGCATGAAGTTTGACATCGCCGCCATCTTCGTACGCGAAGAATTCATGCCCCAGACCGCCAAGATCCAGGGCACCAAGGTGCTCCCCGCCGCCAGCCTGGCCGACAATGAGGCTCCCGTGGCCGAAATCGACCCCGAAAGCCCCGCCGCCATCTTCTTCACCGGCGGTACCACCGGCGCTCCCAAGGGTGCCGTCCTCAGCCACCGTGCCCTCATGCGCGGTAACTACAACGCCATCTTCAAGCCGGGCAAGGTCATCGGCCAGCACCGCTATATCGCCCTTCTGCCCCTGAGCCACGTGTTCGGCGCCATCGCCGGCACCGCCGGCTGCTTCTACACCGGCAACCTGCTCTTCACGGCCGAAGATATGAAGGCCACCATCGGCAAGCTGCCCGCCATCAAGCCCACCCTCCTGGTGATTGTCCCGGGCATCTGCGACATCCTGAGCGGTCTCGTGAAAATGTACGGTCCCCAGTTCCTGGGCGGCAGCCTGCGCATGATCATCTCCGGCGCTGCCAACGTACCTCCGCGCCTGGTGGACATCTTCACCAAACTGGGTGTGGAATTCTGCTTCGGCTATGGCCTCACGGAAACCGCCAACCTCACATCGGCCAACGCCGACGCCGTGCGCAAGCCCACTTCCATCGGCCGCATCTATCCCGGCCAGGAGACCAAGCTGGTGGACGGCGAACTGTGGGTCAAGGGTGACAACGTGTTCTCCGGCTACTACAAGGATCCCGAGAAGACGGCCGAGGCCCTCACCCCCGACGGCTGGCTGCGCACCGGAGACCTCTGCCGCTTCGACGAAGAAGGCTTCCTGTACATCACCGGCCGCATCAAGAACCTCATCATCCTCTCCAACGGTGAGAACGTGAGCCCCGAAAGCCTGGAAGAGCCCTTCTACGCCGATCCTTGCGTCCGCGACGCCATGGTGAAGGAAGACGAAGGCATCATCGCCGTGGAGGTGCTGCCCTTCATGCCCGCCTTCGACGGCAAGCCTTGGGAAGAGGTAGTGGCCTACATGAACGCCCTGGTGGACAAGATCAACGCCACCCTGCCTTCTACCCACCACATCCGTAAAGTGACCGTGCGCACGGAAGACTTCAAGCGCACCGGCAGCATGAAAGTGGCACGCGTATGACCCGGGAAGAAGTATTTGACGGCCTGAAAGAGATTATCGGCGTCATCCGTCCCAACACGGACCTCACCAACGTTGGATTCCAGACAGAACTGGTGCGGGAACTCGGTATCGATTCCCTCACCATGCTGCTGCTCTCCCTGGCGGCCGAAGAGAAATTCGGCATGCACTTCCCCGACGGCGCCCCCGTGCCCGTCACGGTAGGTGAAGTGTGCGATGCAGTGGTAAAAGCCAAGGCATAAGACGTTCCTACCTCGAGTTCTGCAACCTGTAACGCGGTTTCCCAGCAAAAGTGCGTTACAGGTTGCATTCGTATGTAAGCAATACGATTTGCTTACAGTTCCTTTACGTAGGAGCGGCGACGCTGGTAAGGCTGCGGATTATAGTCTCCGAACAGGGTCTGTACCTTGTGATTGTCTTCCAGCTGGGGGTTCAGCAGCAGCTGCTTGATGCCCAATTTAATATAGTTCTCGTGCAGGTACTTGAACATGAGCAGAGCCGCACCTTTTGCCTGATATTCCGGCAGAACGCCGATAAGGAGGCCTTCGGCCATGTGGTTCCGCTTGGGGTTGAGCTGCGGCAGGATGTGGATCCAGCCAAAAGGCAGAATCTTGCCCTTGGCCTTGCGCACGCCCGAGGAGATATGCGGCATGGTCACGGTAAAGCCCACCAGTTCGTCCTTGTCATTCACCACAAACGCCACCATATCCTTGTTCAGCACGGGAACGTACTGGTTCACATAACCGTCAATCTGCTCCTCGGTGAGCTTGCTGTATTCATACAGGCCGGCGAAGGCGTCGTTCAGCACATGGAACATCTCCCGGCCGCGACGGGCCATCTTCTTGAGGGTGGAAGCCCGGTACAGGTGTACGCCGTAACGCTTTTCCACAAGGTCGGCATACTGCATCATGGGCGGCAGGGTGTCGGAGAATTCAATGACACGCTGCGTCCAGTCCGTATCCTTGGTGAAGCCCATGCGCTCCAGGTATTCGCCGTAATAAGGATAATTGTAGATAACGGTGAAAGGGCTTTCTTTTTCAAAGCCTTCTACCAGCAGGCCTTCGCGGTCCATATCGGTGAAACCCAGCGGGCCCTTGACCTTCTGTGCACCGCGCACCTTGCCCCACTCAATCACCTTGTCTATGAGCGCTTTGGCCACCTCGAAGTCTTCGATGAAGTCTATCCAGCCGAAGCGCACCACTTCTTCTCCCCACTTTTTGTTGGCGTTATGGTTGATGATGGCGGCCACGCGGCCCACTACTTTATTGTCCCTTAAAGCCAGGTACAATTCCCGGTCACAGAAAGCCAGGGAGGGGTTTTCATTGCCCAGGGACTTGTATTCGTCGTCCTCGAAGGCAGGCACCCATTTGTCACAGTCTTTATAGAGGTCCAGCGGGAACTGGATAAACTGCCGCAGCATTCGTTTCCCCTGTACGGGAACAATGGTCAAGTCTTGCATTAGGTTTGGTTTTAGTAACGCAAAGATACTAATTTTCTTTTACATACAGCCAACGGTTATTGCATAAACGCTTCGGCCTTCAGGTGATTAATCCTGGAGGCTACTTGTTCGTACCCCTTGGAGCCGGGTTCGGCCTGCTTCAAATACTTCTCATACCACTCCAGGGCTTGCGTATAGTCATTCAGGCACTCATAGCAGTAGCCGATGGTGGAGAGGGCCGATATAAACTTGGGGTTGTACCGGTAGGCCTCCTTGTAATACGGGATGGCCTTGGCATAATCGTTCTCCAGCCGATAATACCCCAGACCGTACTGCTGCTGGATGCGGGACCAGAGGGCATAGTCCGGCTGGGACATCTCCCAGGCCTTGTCCAGCCACACCTTGCTGTAGTCCTGGAAGGGAAGCATCAGTTCTATATCCACGGCGGCCAGGGTAAAAGCCAGGTTTACGTCACTGGAATCTATCTGCCAGGCGGCCTGCAGTTCCGGATGGGCCCGGTAAGGACGGTCCGTGTGCCAATAGCTCTGGCCCAGGTAGTAATGGATGGAATACGTGTCGTTCCCAAGGTCCAGCTGGCGCTGGAACACACCGGCCGCTGCCTGGTAATCTCCTTTCCGGTAGAGGGCCAGGCCCTGGAGCGGAGCTACCACCGGGTTGTCGGGATCGGCCTGCAGATAACTGTCCGTGAGGGCGATGGCTTCGTCGTAGGCCTCCCTGCGCAAAAGGACGTCGAAGGCCTTGGATACTACGGAGGCGTTTATCGGCTTCAGCGCCAGGGAGCGCCGATAGTACCAGAGGGCCGAATCGGCCTCCTCCAGCTGGCGGAAGGAATCCCCCACGGAGCTCAGCACCGCCGGAATGGAGTCCATCCGCAGCACCTCCCGGCCGGCCTGGATGCTTTGCGGCCAGGCTTTCAGGCGCGCGTAAAGTTGCATCTGCCGGATCCTGTAGAGGATGTTGTCCGGCTTCAGAGAGGCCAGCATAAAGTACGTGCCCGCGGCACTCTCGTAATCTCCGCTCTGGAAGTGGCAATCGGCCAGTTCGGCAAGCACTTCCTCGTCGGGCAGGCCCGGCTTCACCAGGGCCTCCAAGGCTTCTATAGCTTCGTCGGTCCGGTAAATGCTTTTGAGATAACGGGCCTGGGCGATGACGGAATCACGATGAACGGTCTGCGCCCCCAGCGGAACGCAGACCATCACCGTCATCAGCAGGAAAAGCCTTCTCACTTGAGCTGGTAGACAATGGGGAAGTTGAAGGTAACCGGAACGGGCTTGCCGTCCTGCATGCCGGGCGTCCACTTGACGGGACAGCTGCTCACGATGCGAACAGACTCTTCGTCCAGTTCCGGGCTTACGCCTTTCAAAACTTTCACATCGGACATGGAACCGTCCGCATTCACCGTGAACTGCAGGAGCACACGGCCCTGGACACCTGCCTTCTTGGCGGCATCCGGATAGTTCAGATGGGCGTTCACCCATTTGGCAAATTCGTTGGCGTCGCCGCCGTTGAAGCCGGGCTTTACCTCAATAATATCGAAAGGAACGGGTTCGTCCGTTACCGTCACCTGGTAAGTCTCGGCCTCCGGAGCCGGGGCGGCAATCTCTTCGGCCTCGGCCGGGGCGGCAGCCTTGTTTTTCTTGGGAGAATTGCAGGCGTATACAAGTACGGCCAGCACGGGGATAAGAGCCAGGTACGCCAGGCGCATCCGGCCGCAGGTAGTGGGTTTGAGCATCATTTCAATACGGTTTTTAAGTTGGGCGTGCTGGAAGCCGCTGGAGAGGGAAAAGCGCTGTTCCCCTACGGCTTTTCGCACAAGTAGCAGTTGATATTGGGTTGCATCGATGCCTTTTTGAATAACGCCTTCATCGGCCTCATATTCATGCAGGAGGCCCAGTTCCGTCCGTGCAATCCACACCAGCGGATTCCACCACCAGAGGATCTGGACGGCGCGGAACAGGAAGAGGTCCAGGTAATGCAGGCACGTGACGTGCTGGGTCTCGTGGGCAAAGATGGCGGGGTTCTCCTCCAGGTCCCTGCGGCCGATGAAGATAGTCTTCCCAAAAGTGAAGGAAGGAATGTCATCGGCAAGAATCACGGTTTTGAAGCCCTGGATGCGGGTTTTTGTGCCGCTGGCCACCTTCCGGTGCAGCAGCATGGCGCTGATGAACGTGTGTCCCGCCACCGCGCACGCACCGGCTATGTACAGGGCCAGAAGCAGCGCGCTCCAGGAAAAGGAAGTCGCGGTTTCGGCCGGGGCTGTATTCCCCGTGCCGATGATGGAAAGCGGTCCGGCGGCTGCCACCAGCGGCGCCGAACGAACCCGAAGCAGCGGAAGCAGGGCGCACAGAGCCGATCCCAGCAGCAGGGCCAGGCGGTTAAACCGGAAGAACGTGGTACGGCGCATTACCAGCAGGTAAAACGCATAGAACACGCCCAGGTACAGCCCGCTGCGTAACATATATAATAGGAATGCGGTCATACTTTCTTGCTTTCGATGGTGGCAATGAGGGCCTTGAGCTCCTCCAGATCTATCTTGTCTTCCTCCACAAACTGGGATACCAGGGAAGTATAGGAATTGTTGTAGTACTGGGCCACTACGTCGGAAACCGTGCTGCCCCGGTACTGCCGCTCGGTGGTTTTCACCTTGTAGCGGAACGAGTTGGCCATGGGCTCCCGCTCCAGGAACCCCTTCTCTTCCAGGAACTTGACCAGAGTGGCCACCGTATTGTAGTGCGGCTTGGGCTCCGGTAAATAATTGATTAAATCCCGGATGAACATACTTCCGTGTTCCCAGAAGATGTTCATGAGCATTTCCTCTTTTGCCGTAAGTTTCTGTTTCATCTTTTCCAGCGTTTCTGTGGCAAAGATAAAACATAATTTTTAAAACTCCTATTTTTTTTAGGAGAAATCCGTAATGTTTTAGGAGGACATTACTTTTCGCCCACGTACATGCGGCAGAGACCCAGGGTGAAGGTTTTGAAACGCACGTGGCGGAAACCGGCTTCCTGCATCATGGTGCCAAACACCACCGGGGACGGGAAAGCGTGCACCGATGCGGGAAGGTACTGATAGGCCGCTTTGTCTCCGGACACCTTACCGCCGATCCAAGGTAGCATGTGCATAAAATAGAGGTCATAGAACCACCGGACGGTCTTGTTCTGCGGCACGGACAGTTCCAGGATAACGGCCTTGCCGCCGGGTTTGAGAACCCGATGGAACTCCGCCAGGCCCTTCTCCTTGTGCTCAAAGTTACGGATACCAAAGGCACAGGTTACCCGGTGGAAGGAGCCTTCTTCGAACGGCAGGTTTTCGCCGTCGGCCACCTGCAGATGAATGCGGTCATGTACACCCTCGTGGGCGGCTTTTTCCATCACCAGCGCCATCATCCCCTTGGAAATATCCACACCCGTCACCTTGGAACCGGAACCGGCCGCTTTGGCAATGGAAATGGTGCTGTCCCCCGTTCCGCAAGCCACATCCAGAATCTGCTGCGGCGTTCCGTCCACTATCTCCTTAAGGGCGTGCCTGCGCCACAGCTTATCCACATTCAGGGACATCATGTGATTCAAACGGTCGTAAGACGGGGCAATCCCGTCGAACATTTCCTGTATTTTCTCTTTTTTAGGCATTACGGCACAGGATCATAGCCACTTCCGCCCCAAGGATGGCAGCGGAGGAGGCGTCTTACGGTGAGGTAGAGTCCCTTGAAGGGCCCATGCTTGCGGAAGGCCTCCAGGGCATACTGGGAGCAAGTGGGGGTGAATCGGCAGGTTGGCGGCGTGAAAGGGCTGATACAAATCTGGTAAAATTTGATCAACACCACTGCAGGAAAGATTAACACTTTTTTGGTCGTGTCACCGAACTTACTCATTATTAACAACTTACTGCAATTGGGGTGCACTTGCCCGTGCACCCGTAAACGTGTAACTTACTCTGTGTCAGACATATCCGCGCCACGGGTGGAAGCCGATGCACTGGCGATGGCGGTGAGGGCAGCGGTCATATCGGCATAAATGGTCTCGTAAGGGAGGACCTCACGGAGGGTGTAGATAAACAGCACGTCCACGCCGGCGCCCAGCAGGTCTTTCTGCCTGCGGTAGCTTTCCCGGATACGGCGCTTGAGGAGATTGCGTTTGACGGCGCGTTTGAAATGCCGCTTGGGGACGGAGACCACCAGGCGGGAGGGACCGTCATCGGCCCGTACGAGGTATTTGCAGCGGAAACAGCCCTCGGTTACGCCTTTCCCGTGCTCGAAGAGGTCTGCCACGGCAGTGGCGCCGCACAGACGTTCGCTCTTGGGAAGGGTTTCATCGGCCATTACTTGAGGCTTTCCAGATAGAGTTCAATGGCGCGGGCCACGGAAGGGGCTTCCGGAGAGGGAGCCTTCACGTCTATGCGCAGGCCGGCTTCCTCCATGGCGCGCACGATGGAACGGCCGTAGGAGACCATCTTCACATCGCCCTGCTGGAAGTCGGGGAAATTCTCCTGGAGGGACTTGACATCGGCCGGATTGTAGAAGACAATCATATCGAAAGACTTGATATCCAGGTCCTTGAGGTCATTGCTCACGGGCTTCACGAACACGCCGGTGGCAAACTCCAGCTTACGATCCCGGAACAGGGAAGCCAGGGCGTCCACGGAGGAGCCTTCCGTCATGGTGATGAGGAATTTCTCTCCCTTGTGCTTGGGGCCGATGAGGGTGATCACGCTTTCCGGGGTACCGTTGCCGAAGAAGATCTTGCGCTTGCGGTACACGATGTGCTTCTGCAGATACATAGCCACAGCTTCCGTGGTGCAGAAGTACTTCATGGTCTCGGGAATCTTCACCCGCAGTTCCTCGGCCAGCGCGAAAAACGCGTCAATGACGTGGCGGGAGGAAAAGACGATTGCCGTGTAATCCAGGAAATTGATGCGCTGGGCGCGGAATTCACGGGAAGTCAGAGGTTCTATTCTGAAAAAAGGAGTAAACTGGAACTGGGCGCCAAACTTCTCCGTAACCGTCTCATATTGAGTTAGAACGCGCGGTGCGTTCTGGGAAACCAAAATCTTCTGGATGCTCATTTTTCTTTCTTCTCTTCTCTACAGTAAGATTGCCGAAACTACCAACGCCGAAGTGGGGATTACTTCGAGGGCGCAAAGGTACAAAAAAGTTCGCAAAGGATTGCAAGATAATGCTAAAATTTGCGCACGACGCACCAAAAAGCTAAGATAGAGAAGAATAATTTCTATAAGTAAAACCTTGCGCACCAGATCGTCATCGCACCCGAAAAGTGATAAAATTCCCACACTTACCAGCGCCAGGATAATCAGGAGAATGAAATAAGTGTAGGATGTACGGCGCGCCAGGCGGTAAAAGTCATTGTTGCGTCGGGGTTTCAGGATATTGTATATAGCCAGACGCAAAAGAGCAAAGGCGAAGATGACCCCCATGACGGCCAGCAGCCGCCAGCCTTCACTGAGATCCCGCAGGAAAGCAGCGTCATAAATCCGGTAACGGTAAGTGAGCAGTGCGGCGGGAATGAGCAGGACGGCGGCAATCAGACGACGGTCGTTGCTGGCGCGTACGCTGGTTTCCAGGGAAACACTGCCGCGCGCCCGGAACAGGCTGTCGAAGAGCAGCGGAGCGATGCTCAGGAACCGGGGAAGGAACAGGATGGCCGCCAGCATGAACGCCAGCACCAGGACGGTGAACAAAACGGGCATCCCCGTCGCAGGTTCTGCGACCTCGTTCACAGGTGTGTCTTCCAGCAGTAACTGACCGGATTTGAAAAGCGCTTGAAGCAGCATTAATTCCCTCTTTTGGCGTTGTAGCCCAAGCCCTGCAAAATAGATACCACTTTGTCCCGGAAATCACCCTGAATGGTAATTTCTCCGTCTTTTGCGCTGCCGCCCACGCCAAGTTTGGTCTTGAGCACCCGGCCCAGCTCCTTCAGGTCATCGGCCGTACCCACGAAACCGGTAATCAGGGTCACCTGCTTGCCGCCGCGGTTGCGCCGGTCGATGCCCACGATGAGACGCTGCTTGGCAGGAGGAAGGGTTTCGGCCTCTTCCTCCTGCTGCGTCTGATATTGAAAGTCCGGGTTGGTGGAATAGACCACTCCCAGGCGTGCTTTCCAGTCGTTTTCCATTCTCTATTGATTGCGGGCCGATGCCTCCACCAGCGTGCGCAGATGGTTGTTCAGCTTGTCATCGGCGATGAGGCTCTCCAGCGTGCAGTGCATGCGGTAACGCCAGTAATAGCGGGGAATGGCCGGAACGTTGATGCGTTCGTCGGCAGGGTTGCCGGAATAGCGCACTTCGCCGTCGGTAGCCAGCCAGTCCTGCAGGGGCAGGATGGCCAGCATGGCCGGGGACTTCATGTGCTGGGCCACGATGAGGTCGGCCACCCAGGGCTCGCAGAAGTAAGGGGCATCCCCTTCGCAACCCAGAACGCCGTTGAAATAGCGCTGGGTGAGGGCGCGGTCCTCTTCCCACCATGCGCGCAGCGGCGAGGTATCGTGCGTACCCGTGGCGCATACGCTCCAGTAAGGATAGCGGTCCGGATAGCCGAAGGCATCCTTGGGGTCCTTGGGCATACGCTGGATTTCCAGGCTCAGGATGTTCAGTTCCTCCATCACGGAAGACACACAGGCCGGGATCATACCCAGGTCTTCACCACAGGCCAGCATACCCGTCGAGCGCAGCAGGGCCGGCAGTTTCTTCATGGCCGATTCCCGCCAGAACTCGTTGTGACGGCGCCAGAAGAATTCCTCGGAAAGCTGATTATAGCGATGCTGCAGTTCCGGGGAAAGGATGGCATAATGGGCCGTCAGGTTGCCGGAAATACGCGGGTGCCACCAGCCCGGACGACGCGGATCCTCCACAAAGAGGACATCCGTTCCAACGCCCGCGTGAGGGTCGAATCCCTGGTTGCGAAGATCTTCTTCCGAATACGGCAAAGCGGGGCTGAAATGGCCCATGAGGCCGCTCTCGTGAGGGATGGGAATCTCCCAGATGCGGAAGAAGCCCAGGATATGGTCTATGCGGAAGGCGTCGAAGTACTGCGCCATCTTGCCCATACGGGCGCGCCACCAGGCGTAATTGTCTTTGGCCATCTCTTCCCAGTTGTAGGTGGGGAAGCCCCAGTTCTGACCGTCTGCAGCGAAGGCATCCGGCGGTGCACCGGCCTGGCTGTCCATGTGGAACAGGTTGGGGAACTGCCAGGCATCGGCACTGCAGCGGCTCACGCCGATGGGAAGGTCTCCCTTCAGGGCCACGCCGTGCAGATGGGCATAGTCCACGGCTTCCCGCAGCTGCTGGTCCAGCAGGAACTGCACGTAGCAGTAGAAATCCACCTCTTTCCGGTGTGCTTCGGCAAAGGCCTGTACCTTCTTGGGCTGATACACGCCCAGCTGTTTCCACTGGCTGAAATCGGGCGTTCCGTTCATGTCCCTTAGCACGCAGAAAACGGCATAAGGCAGAAGCCAGGGATTGGCCTGAACAAAGTCCTGGTACTCCTTGGATGCCAGGACAGCCTTGCCCTTGGCACCTTCGAAAAGCTTGTGGAGATATTCCATCTTGGTGCCGTTCACAGCTTCGTAGTCTACGGCCGGAAGGGATTCCAGATGCTCCTTCATAGCCTTGTAAGAGGCATCCTGGCGCACGCCGGCGGCAGGCAGATGGATAAACTGCGGATGCAGGGCGAAGGAGCTCACCGCATTGTAGGGGTAGGAATCCCGCCAGCTGCGGGTCATGGTGGTGTCATTGATGGGCAGCAACTGGATCACGTTCTGACCCGCCTTCACCGCCCAGTCCACCAGGCGCTTGATGTCGTTGAATTCACCCACGCCGAAACTCTCCTCCGTCTTGAGGGAGAACACGGGCACGGCCACGCCGGCGCCCCTCCAGGGCCGCGTGGGGAACTGCGGCTGCAGATCGGCAATGATGAGCTGCGTATCCTTGGGCGGGACCTCGCCGAAGAAATGGTTGGGGCCTTCCTCCCACATCTTGATGGCCTTGGTCCTGGTGTCCACAATCACGAACTTATACTCCATGGGCTCCGTGATATCCATGGTGATGAACCACCAGGGGAAGCTGGCGTCGGAGAGCAGTTTCACCTTTTTCCAGCTGCCCATTTCCTTGCTGGAGCCCACCAGGCCCACGGCCTCGTTGCTGCGGACCTCGGCGGCGGGAATGCGGATGCACACATTGCCCAGATCCGGTCCTTCGTAGCGCTGGTTCCGGAAAGAGGCACCGTCCGGGCGGCGGAAGATGACGTCGCTGAAGGCCGATGAATAGAAGGCCGAATTGGACGGCCTGTCCATCCAGCGGGAGCGCACGATGATATTTTTCTGGGCCGACGGAGCCTTGAAATGGTGTTCCCGCCATTCGCGCTTGACCACCTTGCCGTCCCGGACAATCTCGAAAGTGAAAACGTCTCCGTCGTGGATATCCCGGCCGGTGAGCATGATCTGCCACAGGCCTCCGTAGGAATATTCCATGGGGATACGGCGCTTGCCCAGACGGAGCTGGATGGTCTCGCCCCATTCTGTATGATACTGCAGTTGAATGTTGGTTGTCATAGCAATAGTGTTAGTAAACAAATTTACGCATTGGGAAAGGATTTACAAAACAATGCGCTATCTTTGTAGCACGAACAGAGCAGATTTTGCGACGAATGGATAAACCCACCGCCACCGTAGTCAAAAACGCAGGCAGTCACTACCTGCTGAGCGCCCTCCCGGAATGGGAGGTTTTTCCGGCCGTGCTGCGCGGTAAGATCCGGCTCAAGGAGAGTTCCATCACCAATCCCATCGCCGTGGGAGACCGGGTCTGCTATGCCCGGGAAGAGGACGGCTCCTGCGTCATCACGGAGATTCTCCCCCGCCGCAACTATGTCATCCGCCGCAGCACCAACCTGTCCCGTCAGGCACACATCATCGCCGCCAACGTGGACCGCGCCTACCTGGTGGTCTCCCTCTTTTTCCCGGAGGTAAAACTCCCCTTCCTGGACCGGATCCTGGTCACCTGCGAACTCTACGGCATCCCCGCCACCATCGTGCTGTCCAAGACGGATATGTACCGGGAATTGGCGGCCGATGAAATCGCGCACTTCAAGGCCATCTACGAAGGCGCCGGCTACCCGGTGATTGAGACTTCCGTTCATACCGGAGAAGGCATCGACGCCATCCTGGAGGCCTGCAAAGGGAAGGTGAACCTGTTTTCCGGAGAGTCCGGCGTGGGAAAATCGTCACTCATCAAGGCCCTGGACCCTTCCCTGGATCCCAAGATAGGAGCCATCTCCACGGCCCATCTGCAGGGCAAGCACACCACCTCCCTCTATGAGATGTATCCCCTGACCTCCGGCGGCTATGTGATTGACTCCCCCGGCATCCGCGGCTTCGGCCTGGTGGATGTGGAGAAGGAGGAGATTGCCAAATACTTCCCGGAAATGCTCAAGGCATCGGCAGGCTGCCGTTTCACCCCCTGCACCCATACCCACGAACCCGGCTGCGCCGTCAAGGACGCCGTAGACGCCGGAATCATCTCCCCGGAGCGCTACAACTCCTATCTGGGTATGTTGGAAGAGGATAAGAAATTCCGATGAAACTCCATCGGGAAATACTCCGCCTGGCCATTCCCAGCATCCTGGCCAACATTACCGTCCCCCTGGTGGGCATGGTGGACATGGCTGTGGCCGGGCATCTGCCGGGCACTTCCTCCGCCGCCCTCATCGGCGGCATCACCGTGGGCGCCATGCTGTTCGATTTGCTCTACTGGAACTTCGGCTTCCTGCGCGTTGGCACTGGTGGCCTTACGGCCCAGGCCTATGGGCGAGGCGACGACACGGGGGGTATCCTTCGGCGGGCGCTGCGGATAGCGCTGATATCCGGCGTGGCCCTGCTGGTATTGCAGTGGGTGGTAGTGCAGCTGGCCTTCCTGGTGGTGGATTGCAGCCCCGAGGTGCGGGAACTGGCCACGCGGTACTTCTACATCCGCATCTGGGCGGCGCCGGCAACGCTGTCGCTCTTCGCTTTCAAGGGCTGGTTCATCGGCCTGCAGGATTCCGTCCGGCCCATGACCGCGGACCTGCTGGTGAACGGCCTCAACATCCTGCTTTCCGTGGTGCTGGCTTTCGGCCCGGGTCCCCTCCCCGCCCTGGGCTTCCCCGGCATCGCCCTGGGCACCGTCATCGCCCAATGGGCCGGGTTCACCTACTGCGCCCTGGCAGCCAGGCACCGCTATCATTTCCAGGCGTTTTCGTTAAAGCGCTCTGGCCCAACGAATTACACAATGTCCTCCAGGCAAAATGACCCGGAGGAAAATATGGAACTGACTGATTCTAAGGCAATTAGCAAAAACGGACGGTTCTTCACATTGAACCGCGACCTGTTCCTGCGGTCGCTGGGGATGATTGCGGTATATATCGGCTTTACGGTAATCAGTGCGCGATACGGGGACGTGATGCTGGCGGTGAGCGCCATCCTGATGAAACTGCTCATGTTCTTCAGTTACTTCTCGGACGGTTTTGCCTATGCCGGGGAGGCGCTTACGGGCCGATTTGTGGGCGAGCGTTCGGTGGAAGGCGTGAAAAGCACCATCCGGGGCACCTTCCTCTGGGGAATGGGCGTGGCGGCGCTCTTTATGCTGGTCTATGGCGTGGGCGGCATGCCGATGATGCACCTGATGACCCGCGACGTATCCGTTCTGGAAGCCAGCCGGGCTTTCCTGCCATGGCTGCTCCTGATGCCGCTCATCGGCTGTCCGGCCTTTATCTGGGACGGCATCTTCATCGGCGCAACGGCCTCCAAGGACCTCCGCAACAGCACCCTGCTTTGCGCCGTGGGCTTTTTCGCCGTATGGTTCATCGGCCAGGCGTTCATCGGCAGCCCCGAAAGCGCCATCCATCTGCTCATGGCCGCCTACTTCGCACATCTGGCCATCCGCGCCCTCTATCTCACCCTCCGCGCACCCGCCGTACTCCCCGCGTAACACGCTGATTATCAGCGCACTTGTGAATTTTCTTTAGGTCAAACGGACTAAAGAAAAACCGAAAAGGTGCTGATAGTGAGGCAGTTACCAGTACTGGTAGAACAGCGCGATGCTCTCCATGCCGGCAAAGAGCTGGCGCAGCAGATAGCTTTCGTTGGGGGAATGGATGGTGTCGCGCTCCAGGCCGAAGCCCATCAGGAGCGGGTCGATGCCCAGGATCTGCTGCATATCGGCCAGGATGGCGATGGAACCGCCGCCGCGGGCCGGGACGGGCTCGATGCCGTAGACCTGCGCCATGGCGCGCGAGGCCGCCTGGTAGGCCGGGGAACTGATGGGAATCAGGAAGCCGTCACCGCCTTCGCAGGGCGTCACCTCCACTTTGATGTACGGCGGTGCAATGCGCTGGAGATGCTCCAGGAACAGCCGGGTAATCTTGGCCGATGTCTGCCAGGGCACCAGCCGCATGGACACCTTGGCGTAGGCCACGGAGGGCAGCACCGTCTTGGCGCCCACGCCCGTATAGCCGCCCCAGATGCCGCACACGTCCAGGCAGGGACGGATGGCCGTACGCTCCAGGGTGGTGTAACCCTTCTCGCCCTTTACCTCCCGGATATCCAGGAACCGCTTGTACTCGTCCATGTCGAAGGGCGCCTTGTTCAGCAGGGCCCGGTCATCGGCGCTCAGTTCCACCACATCGTCGTAGAAACCGGGGATGGTGACCCGGCCATCGGCATCGTGCAGGGAGGCGATGAGGGCGCAGAGCTCGTTGATGGGGTTGGCCACGGCGCCGCCGTAATGGCCGGAGTGCAAGTCCTTGTTGGGGCCGGTCACCTTCACCTCCAGGTACGCCAGACCGCGCATGCCGCAGTTGATGGACGGCACTTTTTCGGAAATCATGGTGGTGTCGGACACCAGGATGACATCGGCCTTGAGCAGGTCCTTGTGCTCTTTCACCCAGGCCGGCAGCGAAGGACTGCCGATTTCCTCCTCACCCTCGAAGATAAATTTCACGTTGTGCTTCAGAAGGCCGTTCCTCAACAGGTACTCGAAGGCCTTCAGGTGCATGAAAAGCTGCCCCTTGTCGTCGTTGGCGCCGCGGGCCCAAATGGCTTCCTCGCCGGTGGCAGGGTCCGGGCCGATAACGGGCTCGAAGGGGTCCGTGCGCCACTTCTCCAGCGGCTCCGGCGGCTGAACGTCGTAGTGGCCGTACACCAGCACGGTCTTGTCGGCCCCCATATCCTTGCTGCCGAACACAACGGGATGACCGGCGGTCTCATAGACATCGGCCCGGTCGGCGCCCGCCTCCTTCAGCAGTTCGGTCAGGCGTGTCGCACAGCGGTACATATCGGCTTTGTGCTCCGGCTTGGCACTGATGGAAGGGATGCGCAACAGGGAAAACAGTTCCTCAAAAAACCTTTCTTTGTTTTGCTGGATATAGCTTTTCATCGTCAACATATTATCGTTTCAAGTATTTCCAACCAATAACCGGCAGGGAGAAGGCCAGGAAGCAGGCCACAATCCAGAAAATGGAAACGGGGGTGAAGTTGAAGAGGCCATCGGTCTCGAACCCCTGGATGAGATAACCACTGACCACGCTCTGGAGGCCGGCGGCAGCATAACTGGAGATGCCCACGATGCCCAGGGCTGCACCGGTGGCTTTACGGGGAACAAAGTCCAGGGCCATCAGGCCGGCCACAATGCAGAATACCACGGAGAAAGAGCAGCTGAACACGGCCACACAGACCATGTTCAAGGCGAAACCGCCGTCCAGAAACAGGAATCCCGCCAGGGAGAATACCGCCAGGATGCCGGCCGCAATCACAGGCCGGGCCCGGTTGCCGCGGAAAAGGACGTCGGACAGCCAGCCGGCGGCCAGGTTGCCCGCCACGCCAAAGATTTCGGCCAGGCCGATAATCTGCGTAGCCCCCTCCAGTGTAAACGCCTTCTGCTTCTGCAGGAAAAGCACGCCCCAGTCGCTCACCGCATGCTGGGTAATATAGAGAAAAGCCGTGGAAATGGCAATGACCCAGATGCCCGGATGTTTGAAAACCCATTTCTGAAGCTCCCGGGTGGGCTTTTGGTCCAGCGGCTTCACCTCTTCCCCGGAGAGTTCCTGCACGGAAGGCAGACCCTCGCTCTCGGGCGTGTCGGAGATGAAAACCAGCGAAACCACCAGGCCGATGATACCCGCCACGCCGGCGGCCAGGAAGCCCCACTGCCAGCCCGCCGCCGCCACAATGAAGCCGGTCATAATCATAGAAACGGCCTTGCCCAGCTGCGGCGTGGAACTGAAGATGCTGTAACGCGTACCCCTTTGCCGCAGCGGGAACCAGCGGGAAAGGCTGATGGTTCCGGGCGGCGAGCCCATGGACTGCATCCAGCCGTTCACGCCCCACAGGACCGCAAAGAAGACGAACAGCAGCACGGACCCGAACCCCAGCGCCCCGTTCAGCAGCCCGGCCAGACCCAGCAGCAGGTTCACCAGGGCCGATATGCCGATTCCCACCGCCATGAACCGGCGGATGTTGCAGTAATCGGCGATGAACCCGTTCAGGAACTTGCCCACCGCATACACGAAGTAGAAGGCCGACCCGATGATACCCAGCTGCCCCGCCGTAAGGATGCCGCCGTCGATGAGCGGCTGTTTCACCACGCCCAGCGTCATCCGGCACACGTAATAGAGGGTATAGGCCACCGTCACGCCCCAGAAGGTGCGGGAACGGAGCCGCCTGTACGTACTCTCCACCTGCGCCGCAGGCACTTTCTGCGCCAGGGGCTTGCTGATACGGAAGTAGGAGTACAGGGACATAGGTCAGCAGTCGGATAAGAGGGCCGATAAAGGAGTGCCGGGCACATACACCCGCGCCTGCATCCCCGCCTCCCGTGCAGCCAACACGTTGGCCTCGTTGTCGTCGATGAAGAGGATCTCCCCTGCCGGAAGCCCGATACCGGCTATGGTTGCCCGGTAGATAGCCTGCGAGGGTTTGAGCATGCGCATCTCGCTGGAAATGAACTGGCCCTTGAAGATAGTGGAAGGTTCTATGCCATTGTCCCGGAAGATACCGTTGATGATGCCCATGGCAATGGGGTTGTTGTTGGACAGCAGGTACAGCGGATACCGCGTGGCCAGTTCCTTCACCGTGGCCACCGTGTCCGGGGCCATCCCCGTGATAAGGGCGCCCATACAGCGGTCTACGTCGGCGGGCGTGCAGCCCGGGCGGGATTCGGCCAGCACCATGCGGCGGAAGTCGTCGGCGCTGATAAGGCCGCCTTCCATATCGCCGTAGATTCCCTTCTGGTGATAAGGGTCCAGCAGACTGGTGATCCGTTCATAGCCCAGGATTTCCTGGAACGCGTGGATGCATCGGCCCAGGTCCAGGCCGATGAGCACTCCTCCTATATCAAATACGATGGCTTTTATCATGATGGTGATGCAAAGTTACTGAAAAAATCATTACCTTTACGAAGCTAAAACTAAACAAAATGAAAGACCTTCTCGCCACACTGGGAACCTGGAAGTTCTGGAAGGAATTCTTTATCATGACGGTAGCCATGCTCATTGCCGCCGCTGCCGTGTATTATTTCCTCATGCCCAGCAATCTGGTCATCGGGTCCATCACCGGTCTGTCCATGGTCATCTCCGGTATTTTCGGCCTGTTCGGCATGAATGTGAAGGTATCCCTGGTGGTTACCATCATCAACGCCATCCTGCTGGTAATGGCCTGGCTGCTCATCGGCCACGAATTCGGCGCCAAAACCGTGTACACCGCCCTCATCCTGGGTCCCTTCATCGAATTTTGGGAAAAGGTACTGCCCGTAAGCCGCATCATGGAACCCGGCGACACCTCCGTGATGGGAGACCCCTGGTTCGACCTTCTGTGCTTTGTGCTCATCCTCAGCGCATCCCAGACCATCCTCTTCCACATCAACGCCTCCACCGGTGGCCTGGACATCCTGGCCAAGATTATCAACAAGTACCTGCACTTCGAGATCGGCACCTCCGTTTCCGTAGCCGGCGCCATCATCTGCTGCACGGCTTTCGCCATCAACCCCTTCCGGCTGGTGGTCATCGGCCTCATCGGCACCTGGATCAACGGCCTGGCCCTGGACTACTTCACCGCCGGCCTCAACCGCCGCAAACGCGTGTGCATCATCACCTCCCAACACGAACGCATCCGCAAATACATCATTGAAGACCTCCAGCGCGGCTGCTCCCTGTACAACGTAACGGGCGGCTACAACGGCCATCAGAATATCGAAATCCAGGCCCTCCTCACCAAGAACGAGTTCGCCAGCCTCATGGATTACATCAAGGCCAACGACATCCACGGCTTTATCACCGCCGGCAACGTAAGTGAAATTTACGGCGAATGGAACCCGAAAACCAACAAGAAAAAGAAAATTAGATAAGTTTTGCCAGTTTTGGCACGATATTAGAATAATGTGGTATCAGACATAAATATTGATACCTTACCATAATCCCCGCAGCCAATTGTGAAATTCGCTTGCGGGGAAATTCTTTACCCATAAAGCACTCGTGGGGGTGGGTGTACGTACACATTGAGATCCCCGCTCCCCTATGCTCGTAGCGTAAAGTGCTTGATAATGAGTTAGTTAAAGCATGAGCATTTAACATATTACAGGGTGCCCTATGCACTTCGGGCGGCGTAGACGCCCGTGTCTTCAGCGAACGAAGGGTTTTGACACCAATACTTCCCGGAGCGAATAATGCCACTGACGCTATTTCCGGCGCTTGGCGGTGGCGTGGATGAAGCGGTTCATCAGGGTTCGGAGGTCGTGAATATCGTCCAGGAGGTCGGGGACGGCGTCTTCGGTGAGGGCGTCGCGGTGGATGTCGGCGGGAAGGTCTCCGCGCTCATCGGCCTCAAAGTCCTTGAGCCAGAGGCCGGAGTCAAGGTACTCCTCCAGCTCATGGATGGCGTCCACGTCCTTCACAATTCCCTCCAGGGCCGGCAGGGCCTGAGAAACACGCTCTTGAAGCTCCCTATAAACCAGTCCCAGGCGGTCTACACGCTGAGGGGCGGGTTCCTCGCCGCAGAGGGCGCAGTAATCGGCATAAACTTCGCGGACCACGTCGTCCCAATTCAAATACAAATCCCGGCGGGCGGCGGCGGAAATGCGGGCGTAGGCGTCGGAATCGGCCAAAATGTCCAGAATGGCCCTGGCGTAATTATCTTCCCCGGGGGCCGATATATAGCCGTTGACGCCGGGGGTGACGGTGGCGGCGGTGCGGGCGCCTTCGAGGAACAGCGTGGGCGTGCCCTGGCAGGCGGCCTCAATCTGCACCAGCGAATTAGCGTCGTATAGCGACGGGAACAGGAAAAGCTTGGCGCGGGAATAGAGGCGCTCCAGCATTGGCCTGTCCGTGAGACCGCACATAATGACCTCGTCCTGCAGGCCAAGCTCTTGGACAAGGGCCGATAGCTTATCCTCGTCCTGCCCCCGACCGGCGAAGAGCATACGGAAGTTCTTGAGGCCCAGCTCTTTGGCGCGAGCCAGTGCACGGAGGGTGAAGTCGATATTCTTTATGAAATTGATGCGGCCAACGAATAGAAAAACGGTGGCGTCGGCAGGGACGCCGTAGGTCTCGTTGACTATCCTTGCCGCCTCTACCGGGTCCTCAACGGGCCGATGGTCCGTTGCATTGAGACGCACCTTGCAGGGAGCGGTGAGGCCATAATCGGCCTCATAGAGGTCCTTGATGCCGGCGTTGACAGCCCAGCATTCGTCGCAGGCGTTGAAGACGCGCATTATGCCGCCCATCACAACGTTCAGGCCCATTTTGGTGCGCAGCGGCTTCTCAAAGTCCTGCTTGTACTGGCTGTGGAGCGTGGCCACCGCCGGAAGCTTGTGGAGCTTTGCGTAGAGGACCCCGGCCAGGCCCACCGAGAACGGCGAATGGATGTGCACAAGGTCAATGCCGCTGCTGAGGATTTGGGCTTCAAAGACCGGATCCAGCACCGGTGCCGGGAGGTCATAATCGTAGCCGATTATCGGCAAAGAATGGCAGCGTACCACCTTGTAGGGCAGTTTTTCGTCGTCTTCCTTGCTGTAGCCGCGCGTCTCCGGGCAAAACACCACGACGCCGCAATACTTCGTGAGCCGGCGGGCGTAATTGTCCACCACCTTGATGACACCGTCCACCATCGGATACCAGGTGTCTATGAATAATCCTACTTTTTTCATAGATTGGTTTGGCCCGAAGTGCATAGGGCACCCTGTATTGGTAACGGAAAACTATTCCTGCGCCTGGCCGCCGGCGAGGTCCAGGATTTCGGAGGTGATTTTTTGCTGGCGGCCTTTGTTGTACTGGAGGGTGAGTTCCTGAAGAAGGTTTTCGGCGTTGTCCGTGGCGGTTTGCATGGCTACGGTGCGGGCGGCGTGCTCGGCGGCGGCGCTGTCCAGCAAGGCGGCGTACAGCTTGAGCTTCATCACTTTGGGTTCCAGAATCTCCAGCAGTTCCTTCCTGCCCGGTTCGATGATTACGTCCGGGGACAGGGACGGATCAAAAGAAGAGCCTTCCATAGTAGTGGACAGCAAATCTTCCACAACAGTTTCCTGACGGGCGGTGGAGACAAAATGGTTGTACACCAGGAGCACGCGGTCAAAGTGGCCGTCCTGCTGCTCCTCCAGCAGTTTTTCCACCAGGGCTGCGGCCGGGGCGTACTCCGGATGGTCGGACAGGGCGGTAAAATCGGCCGGACTGGCAAAGCCGTCCTTGCGCATGGCATCGGCCATCTTACGGCCGATGGAATACACCACATCCCCCGCGTGCCGCACGCTACGCACCTTGGCAATGGCGTTGGCGTTGAACCCGCCGCAAAGGGAGGAATTGGACGCGATGGCCACGATGGCGCTGGGCAGGGATGCCCGGTCGGAGCCGGGCATGACGGGTCCGTGCACCGTAGAGGCGCTATCCGTGCTCAGAGTACCGCCCACGGTGGCCAGCATGGCCTGGAGCTGGGCCTCGTAGGGGCGCATGGCTTCGATGGCTTTCTGCGCCTTGCGCAGTTTGGCCGAAGACACCAGTTTCATGGCCGAAGTGATCTTCAGCGTCCCCTTGACCGACGAAATGCGTCCCTTTATTTCCTTTAACGTGGGCATCTGCTACTGCATGGAAAGGATTACCGAAGCGGCCGTATCTATGAGGATCTTCTCAATTTCAGGCGTGAGTTTGCCCTCTTCCAGCGGTTGCAGCACATCCGCGGCGTGTGCGGCGCGCAGACGATCCAGGAAGGCATCCTGGAATGCGCGTACAGAAGTAATGGGAATGTCCCGCATAAGGGCGTGGGTTCCACAGTACAGAATGGCCACCTGTTCTCCCACAGGCATGGGGCTGTACTGCGGCTGGATGAGCAGCTGGTTGTTCTTCCGGCCCTTGTCCAGCGCCAGTTCCGTTACCTTGTCCATATCGGAGGAGAACTTGGAGAACGCCTCCAGTTCCGTCCACTGGGCCTGGTCTATCTTGAGGGTACCGGCCACCTTCTTCATGGATTTCACCTGCGCGCTGCCGCCTACACGGGATACCGAAATACCCACATTGATAGCCGGGCGCACACCCTGGTTGAACAGGGACTGCTCCAGGTAGATCTGGCCGTCGGTGATGGAAATCACGTTGGTAGGAATATAGGCCGATACATCCCCCGCCTGCGTCTCGATGATGGGCAGGGCCGTGAGGGAACCGCCCCCCTTTACCTTGTCCTTGAGGGCCGCGGGGAGATCGTTCATGGCTGCCGCCACCTCCTGCTGGTCGATAATGCGCGCGGCGCGCTCCAGCAGACGGCTGTGCAGGTAGAAGATATCGCCGGGATACGCCTCACGGCCGGAAGGACGGCGCAGGATGAGGGAAACCTCGCGATAGGCCACCGCCTGCTTGGAAAGGTCGTCGTAGACCACCAGGGCGTGCCGGCCCGTATCGCGGAAATACTCGCCGATGGCCGCCCCGGAGAACGGAGCGTAGTACTGCAGCGCGGCGGGATCGGCCGCCGTAGCCGCCACCACCACCGTATAATCCATGGCCCCGTGTTCCCGCAGCGTCTTCACGATGGACGCCACGGTAGAACCCTTCTGGCCGATGGCCACGTAGATGCAGAACACCGGCTTCCCGGCCTCGTACTCCTTGCGCTGGTTGATGATGGTATCGATGGCAATGGCCGTCTTACCCGTCTGACGGTCTCCGATAATGAGTTCGCGCTGGCCGCGGCCGATGGGAATCATCGCGTCGATGGCCTTGAGGCCCGTCTGCAGCGGCTCGCTCACCGGCTGACGGAAAATGACGCCCGGAGCCTTGCGTTCCAGCGGCATATCCACCTTCTCCCCGTCGATGGGGCCCAGTCCGTCCAGCGGATTGCCCAGCGGGTCGATCACGCGTCCCAGCAGCGCGTCGCACACGCCGATGGAGGCGATGCGTCCCGTACGGCGTACCACCATACCTTCCTTCACGTGGTCCGTAGGGCCCATGAGCACGGCGCCCACATTGTCCACCTCCAGGTTCATCACCACGGCCATCACGCCGCTGCCGCAGTCCAGCAGTTCGCCGGCCTCGGCATGGTCCAGACCGTAAATGCGCACCACGCCGTCACTCACCTGCAGGGCCTTGCCAATCTCCTCGAACTGGAGATTGTTTTTCATATCCTTGAGCTGTCCCAGCAGGATGTCGCTCACTTCCGAGGGTTTCAGAGAAGTTGACATATCAGATGATTCTTCTATTTCTTTCAATATACTGTTCGCGGATCAGGTCCAGTTGCCGCTTTACGCTGGCATCCAGCAGGTATTCGTCTATGTCAAAGACAAAACCGCCGATGATGGACGGATCCACCTCCACTTCAATGATGACATCGTCACCCATCTTTTGCTTCACCAGGGCCTTGAGGCGCTGCAACAGGCGTTCCGACGGCTCCGTGGCCGTGGTCAGATAGGCCCTGCGGATGCCCACGCTGCGGTGGTAGATCTCTACGAAATCCCGCAGGATATCCTCTACCATTTCCATCCGGCCGTTCTTGTTCAAGAGCGTGAGGAAGCGGCTCATCTCCTGCGACATCCGGTTGCCCAGGGCACTCTGCAGCAGTTTCTTCTTGTCGAAGGCCGAAACGGCATCCTGGGCCGCGGTTACCATCCGGCGAAGATCCGGTACCGTGCGCAGGGCTTTCAACAGCGTCTCCGCCTCGGAGCACACAAGCTCCCCCTGCCCGCTTTCACGGACATACTTGACCAGGGCGTAGGCATAGCGGGTTATGACGATGCTGCGGTTCATGAGCGGAGTTTGGCTTCACTGGCTTCATCTACCAGTTTGTCGATGAAGGCCCTTTGGCTGCCTTCATCCTTCAGCTCTTGACGGAGCACCTTTTCGGCCACCTGCACACTCAGAAGGGCCACTTCCTTCCGCACATCGCGGAGGGCGCTCTCCTTTTCGGCCGCAATCTGCTGTTTGGCTTCAGCCAGGATCTTGTCGGCCTCGGCCTTGGCTTGCGCCTTGGCATCGGCCACAATCTTGGCCTTGGTCTCGGTGGCTTCGCGCAGGATGGCGCTCTGTTCCCGACGGACATCCTCCATCATCTGCGCCTGTTCCTGTTTCCAGCTTGCCATACGCGCCTCTATTTCATCGGCGTCCTTCAGGGATTGGGCGATCTTGGCATTGCGCTTGTCCACCATGTCGGTGATGATCGGGAATCCGAACTTCGCCAGGAGGAAAAACACAAGGCCGAAAATCACGACCATCCAGAACAGGAGGCCGAAATCGGGCGTAACCAGGTTCATAACTTACTTGATGACGATGGCCAGCAGGGCGACGATGATGGCGAACAGGGCGGCGCCCTCCACCATACCGGCGGCGATAATCATGGACGTACGCAGGTTGCCGGCGCTTTCCGGCTGACGGGCGATGGCTTCCATAGTGGATTTACCAATCTTGCCGATGCCGATGGCGGCAGCGATGGCGGCGATGGCGGCGCCCAGGGCCGCACCGGCTTTTCCGAGGGCCGCACCCGCGGCAGCCTGAAGAAGGATTGCAGAAAGGATCATAATATAAGGTATTTAAAAGTTATTCATGTTTAACGCGTGCAAGGCCGATGTAAATGCTGGAAAGCATGGTGAAAACATAGGCCTGGATAAAAGCCACCAGGCACTCCAGCGCATCCAGGAACACGCCGAAGAGTACCGAAACCACCGTCATGGAACCGCCCAGCAGCGGACCGTACTTGGCCATGATGAAGATGATGCACACCATGGACAGGATCATGATATGGCCGGCCAGCATATTGGCGAACAGACGGATGGTGAGGGACACCGGTTTCATGATGGCGCTGAAGACCTCGATCACCGGCATGATGGGTTTGAGGAAGCCCGGAACGTCCGGGGCGAAAATCTCCTTATAATAATGCCTGGTACCGTTCAGGTTCACCGTGAAGAAAGTGAACAGGGCCAGCACCAGCGTAATGGCAATGTTGCCCGTGAGGTTGGCGCCCCCCGGGAAGAAAGGCAGGATGCCCAGGAAGTTGTTCAGCAGGATCCACAGGAAAGCCATGCACAGGTACGGCGAGAACCGGCGGTAATCCTCCTCGCCGATATTCTCCCGCGCCATCTCATGCACCATCATCACCAGCGGCTCCATACACGCCGCCAGGCCCGTAGGCACCTCTTTGAGGACATCGTGCTTCTTATACCAGTTCGCCGTGTACAGGATGATGATAAGCAGCAAAAGCGTGCTGATCATCAGCGACAGCACATTCTTGGTGATGGATATGTCAATGGGGCGCTTGCCCGTATTGGCATTCACCAGCTTGCCGTTCTCGTTGAACGCATATCCATTCTCCGCCGCATGATGCGCCGTAAAAATGTGCACGCCGTTCTCTATCACAATACACGGCAGCGGAATGGCAATAGGCTTTCCCTTCCACTCCGTGATGTGCCACTCGTAATCGTCGCCGATATGATCAAAAATTATCTCGGAGATATTAATATCCTCATCCTCCGAAGCCGCCGACTGCGTTGGCATCGCAATGGTCGAAGAAAATTGGTTTTTCGCAAAGCCTTGCGAAAAATAATTTTCTTCGGCCGTGGGCCAGGCGGCTGATAACAGAAGTGATATGAGGAGTGTGAGCATCATGCCTCAACGCAGACGGTTACGGTGTTGTCTTTGACTTCGGCGAAGCCTTCTTTCACGGGGATGCGCTTTTCGGTGCCGTCTTCCACATAGCGGACGTCGCCGGCCACCAGGGCGGTAACCAGGGCGGCGTGGCCGGGAAGGACGGTGAACGGGGACTGCATCCCCGGCAGGGAGACCAGGGAAACCTGGGCCCGCACCAGCGTGCCTTCGGGGCTGAGGATATGAAGGGCTATGCTCATTTGGCGGCGGCCAGGATGGCTTGTCCCTTGGCAATGGCATCTTCAATGGTGCCCACGTTCAGGAAGGCCTGTTCCGGAAGGTAATCCACCTCTCCGTCCAGAATCATGTTGAAGCCCTTGATGGTGTCTTCGATGGAGACCATCACGCCGGGAACGCCGGTGAACTGTTCGGCCACGAAGAAAGGCTGGGAGAGGAAGCGCTGCACGCGGCGGGCGCGGTTCACGGTGGTCTTGTCTTCGTCGGACAGTTCGTCCATACCCAGGATGGCGATGATGTCCTGCAGTTCCTGATTGCGCTGAAGGATCTGCTTCACGCGCTGGGCGGTATCATAGTGCGCCTGTCCCACGATATTGGGATCCAGGATACGGGAAGTGGACTCCAGCGGGTCCACGGCCGGGTAAATGCCCAGGGCGGTAATCTTACGGCTGAGCACCGTGGTGGCATCCAGATGGGAGAAGGTGGTGGCGGGAGCGGGGTCCGTGAGGTCATCGGCCGGCACATACACGGCCTGTACGCTGGTGATGGACCCGTTCTTGGTAGAAGTGATGCGCTCCTGCATCTTACCCATTTCCGTGGCCAGGGTGGGCTGATAACCCACGGCCGAAGGCATACGGCCCAGCAGGGCGCTCACCTCGGAACCGGCCTGGGTAAAACGGAAGATATTGTCAATGAAGAAGAGGATGTCCCTGGGGCCGGCGCCGGTATCGCTGTCGCGGAAACTCTCGGCCAGGGTAAGGCCGCTCAGGGCCACGCTGGCACGGGCTCCCGGAGGTTCGTTCATCTGGCCGAAGACCATGGACACCTGGCTCTTTTCCAGTTCCTTGGGGTCTACCAGCGAGAGATCCCACTTACCCTCTTCCATTGCCTTGTTGAAGGCTTCTCCATAGCGTATGACGTTGGACTCTATCATTTCCCGCAGGAGGTCGTTGCCCTCACGGGTACGTTCTCCCACGCCGGCGAATACGGAGAAACCGTTGTGCGCCTTGGCAATGTTGTTGATGAGTTCCTTGATGAGCACGGTCTTACCCACGCCGGCACCGCCGAACAGGCCAATCTTGCCGCCTTTCAGATAAGGCTCCAGCAGATCGATGACCTTGATGCCCGTGAACAGGACATCCTGGCTGGTGGTAAGGTCTTCAAACTTGGGAGGATCCCGGTGGATGGGCTGGGAGTTCTCCCGGTCCATATCCCGCATGCCGTCGATGGCCTCTCCGGTGACGTTCATCACACGGCCGCGCACCTGGGCGCCCACCGGCATGGAAATGGGCCGGAAGGTGTTCTCCACCTCCAGGCCGCGGGACAGGCCGTCGGTGGAGTCCATGGCCACGGTGCGCACGGTGTCCTCACCAATGTGCTGCTGCACTTCCAGCACCACCTGTTTTCCGTCCGGCCGTTTCACCAGCAGGGCGTCGTCAATGCGGGGAAGTTCCGTTTCGGCGCTGCGGGCCGATATATCAAAATGCACATCTACAACCGGTCCCACGACCTGCGCAATGTGCCCCAAACTGTTGGACATAGGCGTCAATACTTGCTATTCTTACAAAGGTAACATTTTTTCCGCATACGCCCAAAGCAAAAAAGGGGATGACCATTGGCCATCCCCCTAAAATATCAGAAGTTTCTACTATTTGACACTTCTGTTGAAAATCATGCGGTCCAGAACCAGTTTGGACTCGGTCTCGAACTTACCGGACAAGGATTCATGACCAGACCATGCATCGTCGGGAGTGAGAACGATGGAGCTGCCGGCCAGGCTGCTCATGTTGCCAGCGATGATGTAGACACCCGTCACCTGCTGGGCGCCGTTGTAAGTCATCTTGAACTCGGTGGTGCTGGTGAAGGTGAGCTCATAGGTGGAACCTTCTACCTTATCCTGGCAAATCCAGAGGGTGCCAATCAGGGACTTGGCGTTGTTGATGTCCTTCTGGCAGGAAGAGGTGAGGGCGATAGCGGTCACTGCGAGGGCGACGCTGGCAATGATTGCAATAATCTTTTTCATAGTACTATTATTATTAGTTGTTAATTAACCTCATTTTAAGTCGCAAAGGTACGGAATTCTTTGATGAAAACAAATTATTCGTAATTTTGTGTTTTAAAATGTGCCTTCACTATGAAAAGATTTCTACTGCTGGCCACGCTGGCCATCCTCATCTGCGGATCGCTTGAGGCCAAGCGCATAGACCGTGGCCTGGGCAACCCCTACTCGGTCTATATCCCCCAGGGAACCTTCTCGCTGGGCGCCGCCGTGGGCTACAATCAGTACAATGCCGCCGGGGCCACGTCCTCGGCCGGCGCAACCCTACTCAACGTGGTGACGGATGTGGACGGCGGCGTCCGTGTGTGGAACGCATTGGCCAACGCTTACCTTTTCGTGGCCGACAATATGGCGGTGGGCCTGCGGCTGGGCTACACCAACACGCAGGTAGACGTGAACAACGCCAACCTGATGGATGCCCTGAAACTGTCCAACAAGCACGTAGTGAACAGCATGTTCAGCGGCGCCCTGGCCTTCCGGGCCTATATGCCGCTGTTCAACAGCAAGATATTCGCCCTGTTCGCCGAAGCGCGCCTCACCGGCGGTTTCGGGTACGGAAAGGACTACGCCCAAACCGAGCGCGGCAAGGAAGGAACCTATTCAGACCTGTTCCAGCTGTCGCTGGGCCTGTATCCCGGCGTGTCCGTTTTTCTGGCCGATTTCGTGTCCTTAGAAGTCTCCCTCCCGCTGCTGGAAGGCGGCCACGAGTGGAACCTGCAGGTCAAGGGGCAGGCGCACGACAGCAGCCTCACGCACGGTTTCTTCAACTACAAGCCCAATCTGCTGGGCCTGAACCTGGGTGTCATCTTCCATTTTTAAAGGCCTATGAAAAAAGTATTGATCTTGCTGGGCGCAGCCCTGCTTACGCTTTCCTGCAGCAAGTGGATGAACAATCTGGTGCACGAGGAAGTGCCCGCCTACATCGAGGCCTTTGAACTGGAGGGACAGGTGTCTGCCACCATCAGCCGGGCCCAGAACACGGTTACCGTGGTGGTCCCCGAAGGCGCCGACCTCACCAAACAGAAAATCAAGACTCTTGCCATTACCGAAGGCGCCGTGTGCAATCCGTCACTGGAAGTGGGGATGGTGCTGGATATGAGCAGCGACATCACCGTTACCCTCACCACCTTCGATGCCTATACCTGGACCCTGAAGGCGCAGGTGTCGCAGCCGGCCCCGCCGGATCCGCCAAAGGAAGGCCCGCAGCTGTACAATATGAGCTTCGACCACTGGTGCACGGCCAAGGACAAGCTGCTGGGCACCTCCTATGACGCCCTGTACGACGCCGACGCTACCGAAGCGGAGAAGGCCGTGTGGGGGTCGGCATCGGCCTCCACGGAAATGCTGGGGTACCACACCGTAATCAAGGAAGAGACATTCCTGGCCCAAAGCGGCGCAAACAAACGGGCCCTCAAACTCCAGACGCAGGGCGTCGAAGCCCTCTTCGGCCTGGTGAAGAAGCTGGCCGCGGGTTCCGTATTCAACGGCAAGACCGGCGATATCGAGATTTCCAAGATGAGCGCCAAGATCTATTGGGGCGTGCCGTTCACAGACCGTCCCAAGGCCCTGGAAGGCTTCTATTGCTACAAGCCCGTGCCCATTGACTGGGTTCAGGACGACTATAAGCAGCTGAAAGGCCAGCTGGACAAAGGCAGCGTAGCCATCATCCTGGCCGACTGGGACGAACCCTTCATGGTGTGCGCGCCAGACCAGTTGCTGGATCCGGAAACCAATCCCGGCATCATCGGCTACGGCAAAATCCTCTTCGACAAGGAAATGACCGCCTATGAGTCCTTCCACCTGGATATCACCTACCGCAACGAGCGCACCCCAAAATACATTGCCATCGTATGCTCTTCCAGCTATATGGGAGACTACTTCACCGGCGGTTCCGGCTCTGTGCTCTACCTGGATGAATTTAAACTCACGTATTAATTGACACTGTTCCTTACCGGCAGCCCCACGCGTTTCGGGGAACCCAGTTTCACGGAGGACAACGGCTTTCTGGCCGAGGTCAAGGCCGCCCTGGCCGCCGTCACCAGGCCGGATTGCCTGCCCCGCGTGCTGCTGGTGAGCGCCGCCCCCGACGACAAGGGCTTTACGGCGTCGGTAAAGAAGGGAATGAGCGAATGTATCCACAAGTCCGGCATCAAGACGGCCGAAATTGTGATGCTGGAGCGGAAGAACGCCGCCCAGGCCCCCGAACTGGTGCAGCGGGCCCACTGGGTCATCCTCTGCGGCGGGCACGTCCCCACCCAGAACAAATTTATCCACGAAATCGGCCTCAAAGACCTGCTGAAAGGGTATCGGGGCGTAGTGATGGGTTGCAGCGCGGGCAGCATGAACTGTGCCGATGACGTGTATTCCCATCCGGAGAATCCCGGCGAAGCCTCGGACCCCAACTACCGCCGATGGCTCAAGGGGCTGGGCCTTACGGACATCCAGCTGGTCCCGCACTTCGAGCAGGTGTGCTATGCCAAGGTAGACGGTCTGCGGCTGTTCGAGGACATTGCCTATCCCGACAGCTGGGGGCACCGGTTCTACACCTTCCGGGACGGTGGTTACGTGATGAAAAAGGAAGGCTTTCCGGCCGAACTGCGCGGCGAAGCCTTCGAAATTACCCGCGGCGCCATGCGTCGCATTTGTGAAGAAAACCAATCCTACAGCTTTATGAACTTAGTATTTATCTCTCCCCATTTCCCCCAGACGTACTGGCATTTCTGCGCCGGAGCCAAGGCCAACGGCGTGAATGTGCTGGGCATTGCCGACACCGACTACTGGAACCTGCCCCAGGAGCTTCGGAGCAGTCTCTCGGACTACTACCAGGTACACAGCCTGGAGAACTACGACGAGATTTACCGCGCCGTGGCCTGGTTCGCCCACAAATGGGGCAAGATTGACTGGATAGAATCCAACAACGAATACTGGCTGGAGCAGGACGCCCGCCTGCGTACAGACTTCAATGTGAACACCGGCATCAAGAGCGACAGCGTAGCCGCCATCCGCAACAAGAGCGAGATGAAGAAGTACTATGCTTATGGAAAAATCCCCACGGCCCGCCAGATCAAGTGCTCCGAAGGACTGCTCAAGGTACAGGCCTTCGTGAAAAAGACCGGTTACCCCGTGATTGCCAAGCCCGACAGCGGAATGGGCGCCTCCGGCACCTTCAAGTTCCACAGTGACGAAGAACTGAAAGCATGGTTCAAGGAACACGAACACGACTACAAGTACTTTGTGCTGGAGGAGTTCATCACCGGCCTGCTGGTGAGTTACGACGCCATCTATGATTCCAAGGGAGAACCCATCTTCGAAAACAACACCATCTTCCCTACGCCCATCATGGAGATTGTCCACGGCAATCTGGAAACCTGCTACTGGACCAACCAGACCGTGCCCGCCAAGTTGGCCGCCATCGGCCGCCGCACGGTGAAGGCCTTCGGCATCAGGAGCCGTTTCGTGCACCTGGAGTTCTTCCAGCTGGATCGCGACCGCACCGGCCTGGGCAAGAAGGGCGACTATGTGGGCCTGGAAGTGAACATGCGCCCGCCGGGAGGCTATACGCCCGATATGATGAACTTCGCCCACAGCACCGACGTCTTCCAGATCTGGGCCGATATGGTGGCCTTCGACGAAGTCCGCAAGCCTATGGGCGAGCAGTACTACTGCGCCTATGCCGGCCGCCGGGACGGAAAGGCTTACAAACACAGTCACCAGGATATCTGGGACCGCTACGGCAGCGCCATCTGCATGGCAGAACGCGTCCCCGCCGCCCTGGCCGACGACCTGTGCGACTTTGCCTTTATGGCCCGCTTCAAGGAGAAGAAGGAAATCCAGCCTTTCTTCGACTTTGTCACAGAACAATAAACAACCTTCTATATGAAAAAAGCTATTCGCGCCCTTTTCTGCGTGCTGGCCGCCAGCCTGCTCACCGTGTCCTGCACCAAGACATCCCTCAACAAGTTTGCCATTACCGGGGAATGGGAGATGGTCCACGTCCTTACTTACGATATCAATAATCTGGCCGCGCCCATCAACACCTGGACGCCCGGCGCCGACGGCATTACCATCATCTATGAATTCCTGGTGGACGGAGAGGTCGTCTGTTCCGAGAACAAGGTCAACTCGGCTCTCAGTTCCACCCAAACAGGAACCTGGTATATTGACGGAAGCACCCTTTACCTGAACTTCACCACCGGGAAAGAAGTCTATAAGATTGAAACGGCCAATCTCACAGACCTCATCCTGTTCCGCGACGTACTGTTTATGGGTAAGCAGTGCGTGGAATCCACAACGTTCAGGAGATACTATTAATTTATCCGACACGAAAAAAGCGGCAGCCCTTTCGGGTTGCCGCTTATTTTTTACCATCCAACTGATTAGTCGGCCAGGGAGAAGCGCTTGAAACCAAGCACCTTGGCCTCGGGATCCACAGCCTTGAGGGCGGCGGCCACGGTGGCCTTGTCGTCGGACAGCTGGTATTCCTGCTCCATGAGGGTGTTCTCCTTCATGAACTTCTGGATACGGCCGTTCACGATGCCGGCGATCATCTGTACCTTGGAGGCGAGGGAGGCAAGAGTCTCGGCGCCCACCTTGGCGATGATGTCACGGGCCTGCTGAGCCTGCTCGGGAGTGAGCCAGCCCTTGGCGGTGTTGGATTCGATGTGGTCTTCGCTGTCCACGTGGGCGGGGTTGATGCCAGCCTTCTTGAGGGCGTTGTCAACAGCCTTCTGAACCTGCTCGTCCTTGGTCTTCTGCTCGGCCACGGTCTTTTCGGACTCGATGACTTCGGCGGGAACAGAAGCGGGATCAACGGCCACGGGGTTCATGGAAGCCACCTGCATGGCGATACCGCGGGCAATCTCGGCGGGAACGGGCTTGTTGAAGGCCACGATAGCGCCCAGCTTGCCGTTGAAGTGTACGTACTCGCTCACAAACGGGGCCTCGAGGGCGCCGTAGTAAGCCAGGACGTGCTTCTCACCGGTCTTACCGGCCTGGTTGGTGATGTCTTCCTCCAGGGAGTAACCGCTTGCAAGTTTCACGGCTTTCAGGGCCTCGACATCGGCGGGGAAAGCGGTGATGGCAGCGTCTGCGATTTCGCCGGCGAGCTTCTTGAAGTCGGGCGTTGCGGCAACGAAGTCCGTTTCGCAACCCAGGCACACGAGGACGGCCTTTCCACCGTTGATACGGCTGAGGACGGCGCCCTGGGTGGTCTCGTTGTCACCACGCTTGGCGAGGGTGGATTTGCCCTTCTCACGAAGAATTTCTACGGCACGCTTGAAATCGCCTGCGGCCTCTTCCAGGGCCTTTTTGCAATCCATCATGCCGGCGCTGGTCATGTCGCGCAGTTTCTTGATGTCTGCTAATGCAATAGCCATAACTGTTTACTTGCTTTAAAATGGTTGATTACTCTGCAGCGGGGGTTTCCTCGGCTTTGGGAGCTTCCTCGGCGGGAGCGGCCTCGGCTTCAGCCTTGGGGGTGCGGCGGGCGCGGAGCTTCTTGGCAGGAGCGGCAGCCTCGGCGGTAGCTTCGGCTTCGGCCTCGGGGGCTTCCTTCTCCTTCTCCAGCTTGCGCTCTTCCAGACCCTCGTTGATGGCCTGGCACATCACATCCATGATGAGCTCGATGGACTTCGTAGCATCGTCGTTTGCCGGAATCACATAATCAATCGGGGTAGGATCGCAACATGTGTCGACCATAGCGATAACCGGGATATTCAGACGGGCGGCTTCCTTCACGGCGTTGGCCTCTTTCTGGACGTCGACCACGAAGAGGGCGCTGGGCAGACGGGACATGTCGCGGATGGAACCGAGGTTCTTCTCCAGCTTGGCCCGCTGGCGCTCCACCTGGAGACGCTCACGCTTGGCGAGTTTCTCGAAGGTGCCATCTTCCTTCATCTTGTCGATGGTATTCATTTTCTTAACGGCCTTGCGAATGGTAGGGAAGTTGGTAAGCATACCGCCCGGCCAACGCTCGGTCACGGAAGGCATATTGACCTCGGCGGCCTTGGCGGCGACGACGTCTTTAGCCTGTTTCTTGGTGGCAACGAAGAGAACCTTGCGGCCGCTGCGGGCCATATCTTTCAGGAACTCGGCTGCCTCGTCGATTTTCACGACGGTCTTGTGCAGGTCGATGATGTGGATGCCGTTCTTCTGATCGAAGATATACGGAGCCATCTTGGGGTTCCACTTGCGGGCCAGGTGGCCGAAGTGAGTACCTGCATCAAGCAACTGTTCGAAATTTGTTCTAGACATGGGTTTGTTTTTGTCTTTGTTTTTAACTCTTTCATCAATCCGAAGTAGCAATCCTTGATTGGTCTCCGGGATTTTTTCGCGGCGGGGCAATCCTTATCGTAGCCTGGGAAGATTCTCATCCTCACCGGGATCTCAGGATTTGATGAGCACCCCTGCCGTGCCGACGTAATTCCAGTATTAACGTTTACTGAACTGGAAGCGACGACGTGCGCCAGGCTGACCGGGCTTCTTACGCTCGACTTCGCGAGCGTCGCGGGTGAGGAAGCCGGCGGCCTTCAGCGTGGAGCGGTAAGCCTCTTTGTCCACCTCGCACAGTGCGCGGGCGATTCCGAGACGAACGGCTTCGGCCTGACCTTTGGTACCACCACCAACGAGGGTTACCTTGATGTCAAACTGACCTGCAGTACCGGTGACCTCGAGGGCCTGGTTGGCGATGTACTGGAGGGTGCCCTCCTTGAAGTACTCTTCCATGGGGCGGTCGTTGATGACGAACTTGCCCGTACCGGGTACTACATAAACACGAGCGACAGCTGATTTACGTCTTCCAAGGGCGTGTTTCTGTTCCATGTGCTCTGTTTAGATTTCGTTAAACTTAATGGTTTTGGGGTTCTGTGCCTGCTGCTTGTGCTCAGGGCCTGCATAAATGTACAGGTTGTTGATGAGCTTGCTTCCCAGACGGGTCTTGGGCAGCATACCGCGCACAGACATGCGGATGAGTTCCTCGGGTCTTGAAGCAAGGATTTCGCGGGGAGTGGTGAAGCGCTGTCCGCCCGGATAACCGGTGTAACGGACATAGACGCGGTCGGTCATCTTCTTGCCGGTGAGACGAATCTTTTCGGCGTTGATGATGATCACGTTGTCACCACAGTCCACATGCGGGGTGTAGCCGGGCTTGTTCTTGCCACGCAGCACCAGGGCTACGCGGGAAGCCAAGCGACCGAGCGCGATGTCGGTTGCATCAATGACGAGCCACTCCTTGTTCACAGTTGCCTTGTTCAGGGAGACTGTTTTGTAGCTAAGTGTGTCCACTGTCTTGATTATTAATGGTTTAACATAAAAGTTGCGATCCCCCTATAATCAGAGGGACCGCAAAGGTAGGAATTTTTCGGGAAAATACCAAATAATCACTACCTTTGCAACCATGAAAATCGGAAGCATAGACCTTGGCAACCGCCCCGTGACGCTGGCGCCCATGGAGGACGTCACGGACGCCTCTTTCCGCATCCTGTGCAGGGAGGCGGGCGCCGCCATGGTCACCACGGAATTCGTGAGTTCCGACGGCCTGGTGCGGGACGTCTCCAAGACCATCGCCAAGATGCATACGCTGGAGGAGGAAGCCCCGGTGGCCGTGCAAATTTACGGCAGCCTGCCGGATGCGATGGTGGATGCCGCCAGGATGGCCGACAAAGCCGCCGAACTGGCCGGAGGCCACGGGGCCGATTTCATCGACATCAACTGGGGCTGCCCGGTTAGCAAAATCGCGGGCCGCGGCGCCGGCAGCGGCATGATGCGGGAGCCCGACAAACTGGTGGCCATCACCGAAGCCATCGTGAAGGCCGTCCCCGACAAGCCCGTCACCGTGAAAACCCGCCTGGGCTGGGACGACAACTCCAAGATTATCGTGGAACTGGCCGAGAGACTGCAGGACGTGGGGGTATCGGCCCTCACCATCCACGGGCGCACGCGCTGTCAGATGTATAAAGGTGAGGCCGACTGGACGCTCATCGGCGAAGTGAAAAACAACCCGCGCATACACATACCTATTATAGGTAACGGAGATATCAACAGCGCCGCCAAGGCCAAGGAGATGTTTGACCGCTACGGCGTAGACGGGATTATGGTGGGGCGTGCCAGCTTCGGCCACCCCTGGATTTTCACGGAAATCCGGCACCTGCTGGACACCGGGGAGGAACTGCCTCCCATGCCCGTGAAAGACCGCGTGGCCCTGGCCAAACGTCATTTCCAGCTGTCGCTGGACCTCAAGGGCCCTGTCACCGGCGTGTACGAGATGCGCCGGCACCTCAGCTGCTACTTCAAGGGCTTGCGGGACTTCAAGGAAACCCGCATCAAACTGGTCACTTCCAAAGACCCGGAAGAAATCTTTGCCACACTGGACTATGTGGCTCAGCGCTGGGGAGACGAAACCCCTATAGTGGAAGGAGTATACGGGCTGTAAACGCCGCATCCTCCTCTTCCGACAGGAAGGCGGACTGGATGGGAACAAAGAACAGACGCTGGCGGATGTTCTCGGGGACGTTTTTGCAGTCCCGCAGGCGCTGGGCGTCCTTTTCCGTAGTCATCAGGCAAGCCGTGGGGTTGGCTTTGAGGGCCGATCCGATGGAGCGGATGTCACCGGCCGTGAAGCGGTGGTGGTCCGGGAACTCCAGGCGCTCTACAATCTTATAGGTATCCGACAGATACTGCCGCAAGGGTGCGTTGTTGGCGATGCCGGAGATGAGAACCAGCCGCTGGGCATAGAGATAGTGCTGGTCGGCCTCGGGGAAGACGGCCTGGGCCGGGCAGTACTGGATGGTGCTGAAAAAGAGCTGTTGCTCCTCCGTAAGTTTCAGGCGCTTGCGCCATTCCCCGCGTTCCACCTCGTCCAGTTCGGCCGGGCATTTGGTAACAATCACTATCTGCGCGCGTTTGATCTGGGAAGGAAGGTCCCGCAGGTTGCCCCAGGGCATCAGCCGGTCTTCGAAGATGGGCCGGTTGTAATCCACCAGTACGATGTTCAAGGTGGGAGTCAGCTTGCGGTACTGGAAGGCGTCGTCCAGGATGATGAGAGAGGCATCGGCGAGTTTCTCACAGCCCTGGATGCGGTTCTTGTCCACAGCCACCTTCACCGAAGGGAACTTCCGGGCCATCTGCAGGGGTTCGTCTCCCACCAGGCGGGCGGTAGCGTCCGGGCCGGCCACCTGGAAGCCTACGGATTTGCGCTTGTACCCCAGTGACAGGACGGCCAGGTTACTCCGGCCGTTTTCCTGGAGCTTGCGCAGAATCATTTCCGTATGCGGGGTCTTGCCCGTACCACCCACGGTGATGTTTCCCACGCAGATGGTGGGAACCGCCGCGGTGACGGTCTTCTTCCAGCCCTTGTCATAAAACAGATGCCTCAGAGACAGTATAAGACGATATATCATAGGTAATTTACATAGAAAGCACGTTCAGCACGTCGATGAGTTCCTTATTGATGGGCTTGTCCATCTTGATGGCCCGGGAAATGGGAACGTACACAATTTCGTCGTTCTTGATGCCAATCATCACATTGCGCTGGCCTTCCAGCAGGGCCTCGATGGCGGCATAGCCCATACGGGAAGCCAGGATGCGGTCATAGGCGGTAGGGGTTCCGCCGCGCTGCAGGTGGCCCAGGATGGTGACGCGGGCGTCGAACTGCGGAAATTCCTTCTTGATACGGTCGGCATAGTACAGGGCGCCGCCCACTCCGTCTTTCTGGGCCTCGCTCACCAGCACGATGGCGCTGTTCTTGCTCTTGCGCTTGCCCCTTTCGATGAATTCGGCCAGCTGGTCCACGTCGGTCTTTCCCTCGGGGATGATGGCGGCCTCGGCGCCGGAAGCGATGGCGCTGTTCTGTGCCAAGAAGCCGGCGTCACGCCCCATTACCTCGATGAAGAAAATGCGGTCGTGGCTGTTGGCCGTGTCGCGGATTTTGTCCACGCATTCCACGATAGTGTTCAGGGCGCTGTCGTAGCCGATGGTGCTGTCTGTCCCGTACAGGTCGTTGTCGATGGTGCCGGGCAGGCCGATGATGGGGATGTCGTACTCCCGGGCGAAGAGCTGGGCGCCCGTGAGAGACCCGTTTCCGCCGATGACCACCAGCGCGTCGATGCCGGCCTCTACCATATTCTCATAGGCTTTCTTCCGGCCCTCGGCCTCCAGGAACGCCGTGCAGCGGGCTGTCTTGAGGATGGTGCCGCCACGCTGGATGGTGTTGGATACAGACGAGGACGTGAACTTCACAAACTCCTTCTCGATGAGGCCCTGGTAGCCGCGCATAATGCCAATGACATTCATGTCGTGATAGCGCGCCGTCCGGGTGATGGCCCTGATGGCCGCATTCATTCCCGGAGCGTCTCCTCCGGAAGTAAGTACACCGATGGTTTTTATTTTTCTTTCCATATAGTAAACATTTTAATCTTCACCAGCTGTTCTACCCTTCCAACACTTCGTTCTGCACGCGCACGGATTCGTCGTGGATGGCGGTCATGATGGCGGTGATGGCACGCTCCGACAGACCCAGGGCGGCGCCGCGGGCTATCATATCGGCCAGCAGCTGCTCCCATCGGACGGCCTGGAGGATGGCCACATTGTGTTCCTTCTTGTATCGGCCGATGGCCTGGCTAACGGCATTGCGGTCCTTCAGGAGTTTGAGGAGGTTCTCGTCGATGACGTCGATGCGGGCGCGCAGGGCGTCAATGCCCTCGCGATAAGCCTCGTTCTCCGAAGTGTTCTCGCGGATGGCCAGGCTCTCCAGAAGATTCTGAAGGTCCGGGGGCGTGAGCTGCTGCTTGGCGTCGGACCAGGCTTCCTGCGGGCAGCAGTGGCTTTCCACCATCAGGCCGTCCAGGCCCAGGTCCATCGCCCGCTGGGACAGTTCCAGCAGGTATTTGCGGTCTCCGGCCATATGGGAAGGGTCGGCGAAGAACGGCATCTGCGGATAGCGGGTGCGCATTTCAATGGCTATTCTCCAGCCGGGGTCGTTGCGGTAAGGGATGCTGGCCGATGTGGAGAAGCCGCGATGGATCACACCCAGCTTGCGCAGGCCGGCGCGGTTCAGACGCTCCAGCGCGCCTATCCACAGGTCCAGGTCCGGGTTCACGGGGTTTTTCACCAGCACGGGCATATCCGTCCCCTCCAGGGCATCGGCAATCTCCTGCATCAGGAAGGGGTTGGCCGATGTGCGGGCGCCCACCCAAACCATGTCCACGCCGTACTTGATGCACTCCAGCACATGTTTCTCGGAGGCAACCTCGGTGCAGATGTGCATCCCCAGCTCCTGCTTGATGCGGCGCATCCACTTGAGGCCCGGCGCACCCACGCCCTCGAAGGAGCCCGGGTGCGTGCGCGGCTTCCAAATGCCGGCACGGAATACGTGAATGCCGAATTCGCTCAGGCCTTTGGCCGTGGCATAAAGTTGCTCCTCGGTCTCTGCGCTGCAGGGACCGGCGATGCACATGGGACGGGGCAGGGTAAAGAATCCCCACTCCGAAGCGGGTACGATATCTAGGTTATGACTCATCGGAGTATACGTTTAATCTTGTTGGCTTCCTGAATCAGCTCCCGGATGCGGGCCTCGTCGTAGGTGGCCACGGCGTCCCGGAAAGCCTGCATTTTTTCTATATAGGTGTCCATCACCTGCAGCACGTTGTCGTGGTTCTGGGTGAGGATGGGAACCCACATGTCGGCGTTGGACTTGGCCAGGCGCACGGTGCTGGAAAAACCGCCCGAAGCCAGGTCAAAGATGTGCTTTTCGTCCTTTTCCTTGTCCAGTACGGTAAGGGCCAGGGCAAAGGAAGTGACGTGGGAGATGTGGGACACGTATGCGGTATGGATATCATGCTGGTTGGAACGCATATAGAGCGGGCGCATATTGAGCACGGCATACATATCCTCAATGGTCTTCAGCGCCTGGGGATTGCTTTCCTCACTGTCGCAGAAAATGCAGGCACGGCCGTCGAACAGGCCCGGCTGTGCCGCCCAGGGGCCACTGTACTCGGTACCGGCCATGGGGTGCGTGCACACGAACTGGCCCCGGCGGGGATGATACTGCACCTCCCGGCAAATCTGCTCCTTGGTGGAACATACGTCAATGACAATCTGGCCGTCCTTCACCTGGTCCAGTACCTGGGTGGCCAGTTTCACGGCCACGCCCACCGGAACGGCCAGGACGATGATGTCGGCCTCCTGGATACAGGTATCAAGGTCCACCACTTCGTCCACCAGGCCAATGGTATGGGCAGCCTCAGCCGCCACAGAATCGGCCTCAACGCCCAGCGTACGGGCGGCAAAACCCCTCCGCTTGAGGTCCAGCGCCAGGGAACCGCCAATGAGGCCTAAGCCAACTACACCTACCGTACACATACTGCTTCAATTTTTTTCAATGCTTTCTCCAGCGTGGGCACATTGGCGCACAGGGAAATGCGCAGATGCTTGGCGCCGTTGCTGCCAAAGACGAAGCCCGGAGTGAGGAACACACCGGCTTCATAGAGGATTTTGTCGCTCCATTCCACGGCTTCGCCGGAAGGAACGCGACCCCAGACATAGAGTCCGCCGGCAGCGGCGTCGTACCTACAGCCCAGTACATCCATAATCTTGCAGGCCACTTCCCGGCGGCGGCGGTATTCGGCGTTCAGGGCCTCGTACCATTCCGGCCCGGCGTTCAGGGCGGCCACGGCGGCTTCCTGGATGCCGCGGAACATACCGGAGTCCATCTGGGACTTCACTTTCAGCAGTTCCTTGAGGACATCGGCATCCCCTACCAGCATACCCACGCGCCAGCCGGCCATATTGTGGCTCTTGGACAGGGAGTTCATCTCCATACAGCACTCGCGGGCGCCGGGAACGGAGAGGATGGACTGCGGCTCGTTGAGCACGAAACTGTAAGGATTGTCGTTCACCAGCAGAATCTTGTGCTTGCGGGCGAAAGCCACCAGTTTTTCAAACACATCCCGCCGGGCGGGGGCGCCGGTGGGCATATTGGGATAGTTCACCCACATCAGCTTCACACCGTCCAGATTCATCGCTTCCAGCTGGCCGAAGTCCGGATACCAGCCATCTGCCTCCACCAGGTCGTACTTCACCACCTGGGCTTCGCACATCAGCGTGGCCGATGTATAGGTGGGGTAGCCGGGGTTGGGCACCAGCACCTTGTCTCCGGCGTTCAGGAAGGCCAGGGACAGCAGCAGGATACCCTCCTTGGAGCCCGTAAGGGGCTGGATTTCGGAGGCAGGGTCCAACTGCACGCCGTACCAGCGCTGATACCAATCGGCCATGGCCTGACGCATCTCGGGGATGCCCACATAGCTCTGGTAACCATGGGTGCCGGCCCTGCGGGCGCAGGCGCTCATGGCCTCCACGGCCTCCGGGGACGGAGAACCGTCCGGGGAGCCGATGCCCAGGTTGATCACCGGGTCCTTGCCTTCGGCCGCACGCTGCGCGTTCAGCCGGGCTATCTCCTTGTTCTTGAGGGAAAAGTAATATTCTTTGACCGAAAGGGTCCTGTTGGCGGGTTCTATGATCATAAGGCTGCTTTATATTCTCCCAGGATTTGGAGGTCCTCCAGGAGGGGCCGCACCGCCGACAGGGCCTGGCGGTAGCGGAGAATGTCGTTGAATTTGATGTCGGCGTAGAAGAAATACTGCCACTCGCGGCCCGGGATGGGCAGGGACTGGATGCGGGTGAGATTCATCTCGTAGAAGGACAGGATGGTGAGGATCTGTGCCAGGGAGCCAGGCTTGTGGGGCAGCACAAAGCACAGGGACGCCTTGTCGATGTCTTTCTCGGGCACCGTAAGGTAGTTGTCCAGGATGAGGAAGCGGGTGAAGTTCTGCTTGTAGGTCTCGATGCCGGGGGCCAGGATTTCCAGGCCATAGAGTTCGGCCGCCAGGGCCCCTGCCACGGCGCCCACTCCTTCCTGCTGCATCTCGGCCACGTCCCGGGCGCTCCCCGCGGTGTCTTCGGACTCCACCAGTTTGATCCAGGGGCAGTTCTTCTCAAAGTACGGACGGGTCTGGTTGATGGCCATATAGTGGGTGTGCACCTCCCGGATGTCCTCCAGCCGCTGGCCGGGCAGGGCCATCAGGTTTTGCTGGATGCGCAGGTACACTTCTCCCTTCACGCGCATCCCCTGCTCCCGCAGGAGCTCGAAGTTGTGGATGAGACCGCCCGAGACCGTGTTCTCGATAGCCATCACGGCAGCATCGGCCCGGCCTTCTTCCATAGCGGTGTACAAGGCGGGAAAAGTGTCGCATTCCACGATGGAAAGCGGCGTGGAAGAATAAAAAAGACGGGCTGCCTGTTCGTGGAAGCAGCCCTTGAATCCTTGTATAGCTACGCGTTTGTCCATTACACGGTGAGGATGTCCTTCTCCTTGGCGGCGATGATCTCGTCTACCTTCTTCACCCATTTGTCGGTGACCTTCTGGAGTTCGTCCTCGCCCTCCTTTTCGCCGTCCTCGGACAGGCCTTCGTTCTTCTGGGCCTTCTTGAGGAGGTCGATGCCGTCACGGCGTGCGTTGCGGATGGTTACCTTGGTGGTCTCGCCCTGGGCCTTGGCCTTCTTGATGAGCTCCTTGCGGCGTTCCTCGGTGAGGGCGGGCACCATGCAACGGATGATTTCCCCGTTGTTGGAGGGGGTGAGGCCCACGTTGGCGTCCAGGATGGCCTTTTCAATCTTGCCGATGAGGGAACGCTCCCAGGGCTGAATGGCGATGGTCTTGGCGTCCGGCGTGGTGATGGAAGCCACCTGGTTGATGGGAGTGGGGGTTCCGTAGTAGTCTACCACCACGGGATTCAGGATGGCCGGGGAGGCCTTGCCCACATGGTAATTCTTGAGATCCTCTTCCAGATATTCCACGGCGCTCTGCATCTTTACAGACTGACCGTCCACAATAGTTTTAGCCTGAGGTAACATATTTTTTCGTTTTGTATGTCTACAAAGATAGCAATAATTCACAAAATTGTTATATTTGTTTTTGCAACAATTCATAATTGATTATGCTAAAGAAACTAAGAGTGACATTTGCAGTGATATTCTGGCTGGGAATCACCCTTCTCCTGCTGGATTTCACGGGAACGCTGCACGCCTACCTGGGCTGGATGGCCAAACTCCAGTTCCTGCCGGCCGTACTGGCACTCAACCTGGGTGTCATCGTGGGGCTCATCCTCCTTACCCTGGTCTTCGGACGGGTGTACTGCTCCGTCATCTGCCCTCTGGGCGTTTTCCAGGACGGCATTTCCTGGCTGCGGGCCCACAAGAACAAAAAGGCCTTCCAGTACAGGAAGGAAAACAAGTGGCTGCGTTACGGTGTCTGGGCCCTGTTTGTCATTGCCCTGGTGGCCGGTGTGCACGTAATTGTATCTCTGCTGGCCCCCTACAGCGCCTACGGCCGTATGGTGCAGAACCTGCTACAACCTTTATATATATGGGGCAACAACCTGTTGGCCGGCCTGGCCGAACGCGCCGGCAGCTATGCCTTCTATCAGAAGGAAGTGTGGCTGCGCGGGGTTCCCACCTTCGTGGTAGCCGTGGTTACCCTGGTGGTCATTGCCATCCTTGCCTATAAGGGCGGCCGCACTTATTGCAACGACATCTGCCCCGTGGGCACCACCCTCAGTTTCTTCTCCCGCTTCGCCATGTTCCGGCCCATGATCGACGCCAGCCAGTGCGTGCGCTGCCACACCTGCGAACGCCAGTGCAAGGCCGGCTGCATCTCCATCACCAAGGAAGAAGTGAGCATCGACCACAGCCGCTGCGTGGACTGCTTCAACTGCATCGACTCCTGCCCCAAAGGCGGCCTCAAGTACCGCTTCGCCTGGGGGAAGAAAGATTCTTCGCCTGCGGCTCAGAACAGCGGCCGGCGGGCGTTCATGACCGGCGCGGCCGTGGCGGTGGGTGCCGCGGCGCTCAAGGGCGTGGAAGCCCGTGCGCAGGAGGCGGCCAAAAAGGTGGACGGCGGCTTTGCCGAGGTTCTTCCCAAGCAGGCTCCTCAGCGCGACATTCCCATCACCCCGCCCGGCTCCAAGAGCGTCAAGGACTTCTACCAGCACTGCACGGCCTGCCAGCTGTGTGTGGCCGAATGCCCCAACAACGTGCTTCGGCCTTCCGGCAGGCTGGAGAACCTGATGCAGCCCGAGATGGGCTACGAAAAAGGCTTCTGCCGTCCAGAATGCACCCGCTGCAGCGAGCTATGCCCGGCCGGCGCCATCCGCAAGATTTCCCGCGAAGAAAAGACGCAATATCACATCGGCTACGCCCACGTGAACACGGAGCTGTGCCTGATGGCCACCGGAAAGTCCGCCTGCGGCAAATGCGTCCAGGCCTGCCCGTCCGGCGCGGTGGTCCTCATCAAGGACGGAGACACCCGCCGTCCGGTGGTGGCCGAAGAGATTTGCACCGGCTGCGGCGCCTGCGAATACCTGTGCCCGGTGCGTCCCATCAGCGCCATTACGGTGAATGGTATGTATAACCATTACAATGATTAAGGTTATGGAAAGAAGAGAATTCCTCAAGATAAGCGGCGCAGCGGCATTGGCAGCAGCCTGCGCACCCAAAACCGCACAGTCCAAGGGCACTAAGGAAGAAGGCCCCGAACAGATGGTCTACCGGGACAATCCCAAGAACGGAGACCGGGTGTCCCTGCTGGGTTTCGGCTGCATGCGCTGGCCCATGATCAAGGACGCCGACGGCAAGGACGTCATAGACCAGGAGGCCGTGAACCAGATGGTGGACTATGCCATCGAGCACGGCATCAACTACTTTGATACATCCCCCGCTTACCTGCAGGGCCTGAGCGAACAGGCGGCCGGCATCGCCCTCAGCCGTTATCCCCGCAGCAGCTATTACATTGCCACCAAGCTGTCCAACTTCGGCGACCAGTCCCCCAAGGCGTCCCTGGAGATGTACCGCAACTCCTTCCGGCAGCTCAATACGGACTACTTCGACTACTATCTGTTGCACTCCATCGGCCGCGGCGGAAAAGACGCTTTCAACCAGCGCTATGTGCAGAACGGCATGCTGGACTTCCTGCGGGCCGAGAAAGCCGCCGGGCGCATCCGCAACCTGGGCTTCTCCTTCCACGGCGCCAAGCACGAGTTCGACTATTTCATGGAGCTGTTCGACAGCGGGGAAATGATCTGGGACTTCGTCCAGATTGAAATGAACTACGTGGACTGGAAGCACGCCGACGGCGTGCGTAACGTGAACGCAGACTACCTGTACGAAGAGCTGGACAAGCGGGAACTCCCCATCGTAATCATGGAACCCCTCCTGGGCGGCCGCCTGGCCAACGTGCCGGAAGGGATTGCCCGCCAGATGAAGGAAAGGGAACCGGACAAGAGCATCGCATCTTGGGCTTTCCGCTTCTGCGGCACTTATCCGCGCGTGCTGTGCGCCCTGTCGGGCATGACTAACATGGACCCGCTCATGGATAACGTGAAGACCTTCGGGCACTTCCAGCCGCTCACCCCCGAGGAACTGGATTTTCTGGAGCAGATGGCCGTGCAGATGAAGGAGTACCCTTTAATCAACTGCACCGACTGCAAGTACTGCATGCCTTGCCCCTGGGGCATTGACATCCCGGGCACCTTCCAGCACTACAACCGGGCCGTCACCGAAGGCACCTACGCCCAGAGCAAGGACCAGAAGGATTACGCCAAACTCAAGAAAGCCTATCTGGTGAGCTATGACCGCGCCGTTCCCACCGTGCGCCAGGCCGACCACTGCATCGCCTGCGGCGAATGCCTGAGCCACTGCCCCCAGAGTATAGCAATACCGGGCCAACTCCGAAGAATTGCCCGGTATATCGAAAACCTCAAGCAGGATCTGCTTTAGTATTTGATGACCCGCACCCTGCGGGTTACTCCATTATACTCCAATACGGCCGTATACCGTCCGGGAGCCAGCGTACTAACGTCCAGATGAATGGGATCGAAGGCGCTGGCTTTCGTTTCCATTTCCAGCACCCGGGCACCCATGGCCGAATACAGCTGCACCTTCACTGAAACGGAATTCGTCGTCTCCAGGCCGATGTAGACATCGGTGGAAGCCACTTCCGGCGTAACCCGCACGGGTTCGTCGGGGTTCACGATGGCCACCTTGAAGGTCACAGAGGCTTCCTCGCCCAGGAAATCGGAGGCGGTAACGGTGACCTCCGTATCCCCGTAGGCCAGGGGCGTCACCAGAATGCGGTTTTCCGCTTTGTCATAGGACACGTTGGCACAGGCGGCATTGCTGCTCTGGAACGTAATGGAGAGCGTTTCGCCGTCTTCGTCGCTGAACACTTTGTCCAGCGGAACGATTCCGGGCGTCTGCAGGCTGTTAAGCAGGATGTTGTCCACGGTTTGGACCACCTGCGGGGCGTGGTTGGCCAGGATGGTATAATCCAGGGTGGCCGGCGTGAAGAAAGTCCCGTCGCTGGCTGTAAGGGTGGCCGTATAGTTGCCGGGAGTGTCCTTCCAGCCGTCGATAACCAGGGTGTATTCCTCCTCGTTCAGCGCTAGCGCGCGGGAACCGGCGTCCAGGCTGAGGGTGATCTCGTCGCCATTAGGGTCGTAAGCCGTGAACCGCACCGTCACCTCCTCGTGCGCTTTCACCACCACGCTGTTAACGCTGAGCGTGAGCACGGGGGCCGAGGGTTCCTCGGGAGTTCCGCCGCCACCGGCCGGATAATGTTTGACGCCATACTCGAAGGAGGCCAGCGCATCCAGCTTTTTGCCGATGGGCTTGCTCCCGCCGATGGTCTTCCCCAAGCCGGAAAAGAGGATGTCCCTGGCAGCATCGGCCGTAAAACCGGGACCGCCGAAGTAGGAGACGATGAGAGCTGCCACACCGCTGACGTGCGGGCAGGCCATCGAGGTGCCCACCCATACGTAGCCATCCTTGTCCACCCCCTCGTAACGCGTAGTACTGAGCACAGAGGGAACGGTACTCCAGATGTAGTCATTGCTCACTTCGGCGGCTCCGCCCGGAGCGGCGATATCCACCCAACTGCCGTAATTGGAATAGGAAGCTTTTGTGCCTTTCATGCCGAATGCTCCCACGGAAATGACATTGGGATCGTTGGTGCCTATATAATCGTAATCAATATCTTCATTGCCGCCGGCAAAGAATATGAGGCCGCCCTTCATGGGGGAATCGGCCCGCTGGTTACCGGCCGCGTCACAACCCGCGTTGGTCACAAAATACTCGATGGCAGCCTTCAAGGCAGGGTCGTATGGCCAGGACTTGTATTCGGCCAATTCCTTGGCCGTCACCTTGTCGTCCTGCTCGCCGTCAACGGCACCGTCGGCGCCGTAGCCCCAGCTGTTGTTGCAAATGACGGCCCCTTTGTCGGCAGCCTCTTTGATGGCCCGGTAGGTGTTGTCGTCATCGGCACCTTTCCCACCCGAGAAAATGGCGTGAGACATCAGGCGCACACCTAATAGGCTGGCAGCGGCGTCACCGCCGGCGATGCCGGCCACGCCCTTGCCGTTGTTGCTCATGGCCCCGATGGTTCCGGCCACGTGCGTTCCATGGCCGATATCCCCTTCTCCCTGTTCGGGACGGATGGTCAGGTCGTAACTCTTGAGGACATAGTTGTAGCCCGTATGGCCCTGGGCGTCTTTCCACAGGTTATCCTTCAGGTCTTCGTGCGAGGGATCGATGGACTCGTCCACCACGCACACGATTACCTGGGAATTACCCTTCGTGTACTTGTCCCACACGCCCTGGACATTGATGTCGGCGTCCTCGTAGGACGTGTTCACATAGTGCCACTGCTTAGAGAAGTACTTGTCATTGAATCCCCGTAAGGTGGCACGGCGGGAGGGGGTTACGCTCACGATACCGGGGATCTCGGCCAGCGAAACGGCAGCCTTGGTAACCGGAACGTCGTCTTTAAGGACTGCCCGGTAAAAACGGTGCATGCCCATTTTCCGGCTGCGGGGTTCATACTCGCCGGCATCCGGAAAGATGCGCTCCAGCCGTTCGATATTCAGTTCTTCCAGTACGGCGTTCAAGCCCGCACTCTTGGTCTGGACGCCTAAACTCAGGTCCTCTTCAATCAAACCGATCAGTTCATCGCTGAACTGGATATTCACCGCATGGGGAGACACCTTTGACGCCACAGGCTCCGAAGATGTCGGAGCCTGCGTGTCAATAGGTTCTTGCGCTGTACAGGCAACGGCCAAGATGGCCGCAGCCAGGTACTTAGCGAAGTTTCTTATAGCCATAGCGTGCCTCATCGGCCAGTTCAATCTCAATGCGCATCAGGCGGTTGTACTTGGCGATACGGTCCGTGCGGCTCAGGGAACCGGTCTTGATCTGACCGCTGTTGGTGGCCACGGCGATATCGGCGATGGTGGTGTCCTCCGTCTCACCGGAACGGTGGCTGGTGACGGTGGTGTAGCCGTGACGGTGGGCCATCTCGATGGCGTCCAGGGTCTCCGTGAGGGAGCCAATCTGGTTCACCTTGATGAGGATGGAGTTACCGGCACCCATCTCGATACCCTTCTGCAGGTACTTCACGTTGGTCACGAAGAGGTCGTCGCCAACCAGCTGGCACTTGCCGCCGATAGCCTTGGTGAGCTTCACCCAGTCTTCCCAGTCTTCCTCGGACAGACCGTCCTCGATGGAATCGATGGGGTACTTGCTGATGAGCTGCTTCAGGTAGTTGATCTGCTGGTCCGTAGAGAGCTTGCGGCCGCGAGGATCTTTCTTCTTGCCGTCCTTCAGCTGCTTGTAGTCATAGAAGAACTTGTCGCCTTCCTTGAAGCAGAACTC
>JAFWPA010000050.1 GCA_017509685.1 Bacteroidales bacterium | reverse complement strand
GATGCCAGGCGGGGCCTGGGAAGATCCTGCCTGGCGGAAGGAAAAAAGAATGATTTTTGAAGCAGTATTTCGGCATTTTGTGCGTTTAATAAGAAAACGAATGCAATGAAGATTTTGAAGACAATTCTTTGCGCGGCGCTGCTGGTGGCAGGGCTGAGCGGTTGTGAGAAAATCGACGTGAACAAGCTGGAAGGCACTTGGACCGAACAGTATGACCCCACGGTTTTCGCGATGGATGGATCTGTGACGTTCACCTTCGACGGAAACAATGGCTACCAGCTTCACGTATATGATGCCCTGAGCGGCGAATCGCACGACTACAGCGGCCACTATGCCATCGACCTGATCAACAAGGGCACTATTACCATCAATCCGGCGATGTCGGACGATAGCAATGTCACCTATAAACTTGTGAAACTGACATCAAAGGAAATGGAATGGCAGAAGGAGGGAACGACCTATTCTGTCGGGACCTGGGGCTCTGATTACCGGCATTTTGTGAGGGGCAAGTAAAACCTTCGGCTTCACTTGCCTATTTCTACTCAAACCGGTGTTCTTCTTCGTGCCATCCCAGTTGGTGAGTTTATTGTTAAAACCACCACTGTCCATATTGACACCGCGTGGATAGCGTAGTAGTCCGGTTCCGGTCAGAAGATAGTCCTGAGAGACGGTTATATCACCACAGAGCCCTGAGTGGTGATGCCCCATTTCTTATATAAAATGTGAACGATGGAATATTTGGTCGTACATTGGAATATAGACCCGACGATTTTGCACATCGGCTGGTTGCAGTTCAGGTGGTATTCGCTTCTGTTCGTGAGTGGTTTTATCCTGGGCTGGTATGTCATGAAGAGTTTCTTTCTGCGGGAGAAGGTGAACACCGCTCTGCTAAACCCCATGTTGAATATGCTCGCGATCTGTACCATCGTGGGCGCCCGTCTGGGCCATTGCCTTTTCTATCAGCCGGACTACTACCTGGGAAGCTGGGCAGGATTCTGGGAAATCTTCATGCCCTGGAAGGGTGGCCTGGCCAGTCACGGCGGTACTATCGCCCTGCTGCTGGGTATATGGTGGTATGCCCACAAATATGGCCCCAAGAATGGCTTCGACTATGTGTGGGTTTTGGATCATCTGGTGATTCCGATCGCTTTCGCCGCCTGTCTTATCCGCTTGGGCAATCTCTTCAATTCGGAGATTTACGGTGCTCCCACGGACCTTCCCTGGGGCTTCATCTTTGAACGCAACGGGGAAACCGTTCCATGCCATCCCACCCAGTTGTACGAGGCGGGAACCTACCTGCTGCTGGGCCTGGTGCTCTTGTGCCTTTACTGGAAAAAGCTGGACAAACTGTACCGGGGCACGTTTGTGGGCATTTTCCTTATTGTCTGCTTCGGCAGCCGCTTCCTCATAGAATTTATTAAGAACGACCAGGTGGATTTTGAGGCCGATATGGTCCTGAACATGGGCCAGCTCCTCAGTATTCCGTTCGTGCTGCTGGGTATCGGCTTTCTGGTTTATGCATACACGAAGAAGCTTCCGGAACGGGCCGTCCCGCCGGAGACAGGCCCCAAAAAGAAGGAGGAAACGCACTACGCCAAGCCCCTGCACGCATAATATATCTTACTCCTTGTCCGAGGCGCTCAATGGAATCAAAGAGCCGCCGCTTTCCTGATGGGAGGGCGGCGGTTTTATTGGGTTGGTTCACCGGTAATCGGTTATTGGAGCTGCTCTAGCTGGAGGCAGTAGTAGAAGGCTTCGAGGCTGATTTTCTTGATGCGGTTGAGTTTGTTCAGGCTCTGGTCTTCGATGAGGGCGGCGGCCAGCTCGGTGTCCATCTCGGGGCTATAGTGCTTGACCTCATTGGCGCCGGTTTGGATGAGGCGGACCAGGTAGGCCACTTTGGCGGCGTCGCGGATGGCGACATCGGCGTTGTAAGATTCGGGGATGATGAAGGAGTTGACGCGGCGGGCACCGTCGGCATAGTAGCTGAATTCGGTGTGGTCCAGGGCGCCGCGCAGGCAAATGTTCATCGCGCTCTGATAGGTGTCATTCAGGACATCGGCCTGGGTGAGATGGTCCAGCTTCCTGTAGCCAAGCTCGATGGGGACGATTTCGGCGTAGGTCTTCCGGACGGCGGAGAGGTCGTCGATGCGGTCCAGGATGGAACTGATGTCGTAGAGCTGCTTCATGATTTCCATGAAGAAGGGGTCTTCGTGCTTGAAGAACGGGATGCCGGTGGTGTGAGGGGCGAAGGCAGTGAGTTTGTCGCCCAGCATATCGGCCAGGCTGGGGCACGGAACCGTAACGGGCTCGCCGTCCTGGATGAGCATCGGACTTGCGATGGGAAGATTTACGACCTGATTGTAGTGTATGTCTTCGTACAGGACGTCCAGCAGGATCTTGTCGGTAGGATGGCCCGACGGGTATGTGACAGCGTAGTGGTATTCGGCGTGGGATTTAGGGACGCCGGTGCGGGAAATGCGTTCAATCTCCTCGGCGCCGGTGAAACCATACTCCTGGCCGAACTTGCCCAGGTATTGAGTGATGTCGGTGCCCGGAGGGCAGACGATATCCACATCAATGGAGAGTCGCCGGGAGGTGTCCAGGTGGAGCATCAGGGCCGTACCGCCTTTGAAGATGAAGGGGCAGCCGGAACGGACAAGGGATTCCAGCAGGGAGAGGGCGCGGATGGCTTTCTCTACAAGGGGTGTGTCGGATACTCCGGGGATATGCTGCTTTGCCTGCTGAATCCATTCCAGGCTTCTGCTTCTGGGGTCAATCATGGTTGATGTTGGTTGTACGGTCTATCAGTTGCTGTATTTTGTCCAGGCACCCGCGGCGCTGGGCGTAGCGGAGCAGGCGCGGGCGGGAGATGTCGTAAGAGGAGAAGGCTTCCCGGTAAACACGGCTGAGTTCGCTGCCTTGGAGGAAGTCAAATTCCGGGTTGAGGACGATGTCTACCAGCATTTTCTCCATCTGCGGGACGGGGACGCCTTCGAAGCTGTCCAGCGGTGATTCGGTGGTGAGAGTATGCAGGACGATGCAGCCGGAGGTGCTGCCGAACTTGAAGAACTCTTCCCGGGTAGGATTGGGAAGGACCGGCAGGTTTGGATATTTCTCCCGGAGGGCGTCCGGGAAGGACTCTTGCAGAAAACGCTCTACGTCCACGATGACCATGTTGATATTGGGCACATGGAGCATAAAGGGGATAACGCTGGAGGCGTCCCAGATGCAGAAATCGGCCAGCGGGTAGCGTTGCCGGAGGTATGCGCCCATCTCCTGGGTCTGCGGCTTCAGGGTAAGGAAGAACCGGGGCTTGGACGCTGTGCCGAGCTGATATGCGCCCCATCCTACCTTGGCGAGCCGACCGGATGCGACCAGGCGCTCCAGCTGCTTCTGCAGGCTTGTATCGGCCGCTCCGGAAGCATTGGACAGCCAGGCGGCAAGGTCCTTCTTCTTGAAGGGCCCCTGCTGCAGGGTCGCGTACTGTATGATCCTTTCCGTTGTGGTCATCGTTCACATAATCACGGGACAAAAATAAGACATTTTTGGCAGTAAACAAATATTTCTGCCGAAAAAGTCTCACTTTTTACAGGCTTTGCAAAAAGTTTCATCAGGCCATGCCTCTTTCTGTTTGTGCCAAGCATTCTGAACGAAGCTTTAGCGGAGAGAAGAGGGCTTGACCGCTTTGGTATCGGCATCGGCATTGCACTGCCGCTGGAACTGGGCGCCATCGGCCCTGATCATCGGCATCGGCATAATGGGCATATTGGCAAAAAAGTGTAACTTTATCTGCTGCAGTGCAACATTTTTGCTTCGCACCCGGTCTAACAGGTGTTGAAACAATAAAACCATATTACCCATGTATCGTCTTTTCAATTTTCTTGAAGCTCTGATTCCCGCAGCGATTATCCTGCTGCCCATCATGTTCTACTACCTACACAAGCGCAACATTCTCAAAACTAAAAAGGAGATTCTTCTTAAGGAGATTGAGAAAGGAAGCATTGTCGATCCCGAGATGCTCGCCAAATCCCTGACCAATCCAGTGAGCGAGGAGCAGCGGCTTCAGAACAACCTTCGCAACGGAATTATCTTCAGCATCGCAGGGGTTGTAATCGCCGTCGCTACCATTATTTTCTATGTTTACCTGAACGGAATCTACGCACAACGAGCAAATGGATCTACCTTCAACGTTGATGACTTAGTCCCCATCACATTGGTGGTCACCCTGGTGCTGGTTGTGGCAGCCATTGTACTCGGTGTTGGAATTGCATTCGTGGTATCCTATTTCAATCAAAAGAAACGGATGAATAAGACGGCGTAACGGCCGATGACCAGAGAGCAATTCATAGCCGAAATTTCCACCTTGCAGGAGCCCTTAAGGAGGTTCCTGCTCGGCATGTGTCATGGTGATGTCTTCCTGGCCGATGACATTGCCCAGGACACTTTGCTGAAAGCGTACCTGCATTACGGGACATTCCAGGGGCGTTCCTCCTTCAGCACCTGGCTCCTCAGAATCGGCTACAGTTGTTTCTGCAATCATGTTGGAAAGAGAATCCTGGACACCGAACCTATTACTGAAAAAGAAAACCAAATCCCTTCGGAAGACGATCATGGTAAAGACAACAGCGCCTTGTATGCTGCCATCAATGGGTTATCGGCCTCAGAGAAGGCGGCCGTCCTGCTCTTCTATATGGAGGACTATTCCACAAAAGAAATCTCTGATATTCTGGGAATGCCTGCTGTGACGGTGCGGTCACATCTGCACAGGGCGCGGAGACACTTGAAGAAAATCCTTGAACACAATGGTGAAAGATAAAGATATAAAGCAGTTCTTCCAGCAGCATAAGCCGGAGGTAAAGAACAGCGGGGCTTTCTTGAAAGAGGTTGTCCGCCAAATCAACGCTATGCCTATTCCCGCGGCCATGAATCCGGACCGGCAGAAAGAGGATTGCATCCGCCTTGTTCTCGAAGTATCGCGGAGAGACCTCAGGGCTGTCCGCCTGGCAGTTGGTGTCATCGTTGCCGTAGTAATCCTTTCTGCCGTAACTGCATCTTTGCTACCTCCCGGTTTTCTACCGACTGAAATCTTCACGTTCAAATAACCCCGTTATGGAATGAGGAAGAGTATTGATTTGATAATCAATAAGATGTAGATATTAGCCAGGGTTTCTGCCCTGGCTTTTTCTGTTGTTAACCACCCAATTACTACCCATTTTTGAAGGACGTCCTCCCGAATTGAAAGAGGAGGAATAGCAAGTTTTGGATGAAAAATTGTATCTTTGTTTATTCAGGAATTGCCCAAATGAATCTGTTAAAGAAACTTTTCCGAAACAAGACTGCACCAGAGGAAACTATGGTGCCTGATGATTTGATACCGCACTATCTTGAGCCCTCTGAGAAGTTACAGACTATTCTGCAAAGAGTTCCAGGCACTGGCAAGATGTTTTATAAGTACATCAGGCAGCATGGTATTTCAAAAGAATGGAAGTATTGGGCTGTTGATATGATGGAGAATGGACTTGAAACTCCTGGTATTGTTCAGTTAGCCGGTGAGGATTTGAACATGAATCCCTTTGCTTTTGCCAACCTTCTGGATACTGTTTTTCAGGAATTGGATATCCAAGTTAGTCCTGAAATAGCTTATTCTTCATACGTGATGAGTATAGCGGGTGAAGTCCTCCATGGAGAAAGAACGGCAAGAAGTGGTTTTGAAGTTCTGTCAAGAGCAGCAATAGAGAATGATTACCATAAGATTCTTTATGTCTTCTATCTGTGGCTGGATAATGCCGATGAAGTAGCCTTTTATACTGTTAAAGGAAGTGGCCTCAGAGTGGATAATGTTGATGAGTGGATGCATCAATTCTTTGAGAAACTGGTCAAAGCCAACAATAAGTATTTCTCAAAATAAGCCTGCACTTTGGGATAGTTAAGTCAGGTGGCATCATGCCAAATAATGGCTATTAGCCGGCCTCAGACTTCCCCTGTGAATACCCAGAGTTTTTGAACATTCAAATAACTACCTGATAATAAGTTTTTTACAGAAGCTAAACCATATTTGATACGAAAAGGCCATCCGAAAGTGGGGCTTCTTTCGTTTATGGATGTAGGGTATGTTGCACAGGCTTGATTCTTGTTGTATTCTCCGTTCTGTATTGATTCTATCCCTCAATGACCCTTCTCGACCGCATATCCCTTACATTGCGCTACGGAAGAGCGCAGTTGCTCATCGGTGCCGTGTACAATCTGGTATGCATGAACTACCTCTTGAGCGAGATCTCCTATACATTCTTTGTGGATTGCTTCATCATCAAGGTAGTGGTTACATCCATTACTCTGTATTTGGTGAGTAGATTCCGGGACCGGGATGCCATCTTCTTCTACATCAACCTGGGCCTTTCGCGCAGAAAACTGGAAATCAGCGTAATTCTGGCCGATTTCCTGGCGCTCGCCATCCTGTTAACATCTGTCCTTATCTTCCATGGATAAGCATCGGCTCATAGTGGATAGCGTGGTGGTCCGTTTCGGGGAGAAAACTGTCCTCACCGGCGGGTATATCACCTCCGAGACGGGAATGGTCACCGGTCTGCTGGGCCGGAACGGTGCCGGCAAGTCCTGTATGTTCCGCGCACTGATGGGCGGCCTGCGGGTGGAGAATGTGATGGTGAGTATAGATGAGAAGCCGGTTAACCGGCAGATTATAGGCCATTCCATCAAGTATCTGCCGCAGGGCAGGCTGATTCCTGAAGGAATGAAACTGCACCGGGCATTTGACCTGTATGGCGTGAACTACTGGACCTTTGTCAACCGCTTCCCCAAGTTCTCCCGACAATACGATTCGCCCATCTATGAACTCTCCGGTGGCGAAGCCAGGCTGGCCGAACTCTATCTGGTGCTGCACAGCGACGCTCCTTTCTACATTTTGGATGAGCCCTTCACCCAGGTTGATCCTGTAAACATTGAAGACGTGAAGGCCATGATACGGGAGCGGGCCAAGGACCACGGCATCATTATCACCGACCACAACTACGACGCCATCTCCTCCGTTGCAGACAACCTCTTTGTCATTGCCGACGGCTACACCAACCAAGTCCGTAGCCGGGAAGACTTGGTGCGGCATGGCTATCTGCGGGCGGAGGGATAGGATGGAATGTCAAGAATTATTGTGGAATAATCCTGCACGGCGTCTCACAGAAAATGCGTAACTTTGCTTCGCTAAATCGAGATTTACATCAAAAGATTTCTATGAGCATTAAGTATTTTACGATTCTTATCGCAACCTTTTTATGTGTCACGGGATGCTTTCCTTCGCCCAAATATGAAGTAGAATTATCGGAGAAAATATCCTCTGATATTCCTGCAAGAGGTGGCCATTATTCTTTTGATGTCGCGATGATTCTAACTAAAATTCATGTTGAAGGAATCTATCAGGCCTTTGAGTATCGGATTAGTTTTGATGGTCTTGTCGCAGAGCAGTATATTGTTAATAATTGGTCTCCTTCCACTGCAAATCAGTATCCGAATGTGGAAATGATAACTGATGATCGTAATGATCAATGCCTACGTGTCTGGTTTGATATTCCGGAAAACCAATCAACAGAAAATAGGAGAATCACTGTCGAAGTATTGATAGCTAAAGATTTTACCTATTACAAAGAGCATGTTGATGCTGGAGACAACTTATGGACAATTGTCTGGGAGGGCACTCAAGCAGGAGTATAAAGCAGGAAAATTCTTGGTTTCTCTGCATGTGTTGTTGTGGCCACGGGGCATTTTGTCAGTTACTATAGGGAGAAAAAGAATTCAAACAAATAAGGTAAATTCACATTTATCAGCACTAATGAAACTGCCTGAAGTCATACTAGTTCCTTTGCAGCCCGAGGACCGGGAGCAGTTCATCCTGGACAACCAGTGGGCGTTCAAGTATGGTGCCCAGCAGGAATTCGGGATGCGGGACGAACGTTGCGAAGAGGGAGAAGAGGTGATTTCTCGTAAGACGATAGAGAATTCCATCGGCGGAGAGAATGCCGAGACCTACCGGATCGTCCTAGACGGCCAGAAGGTGGGCGGCGTCGTGCTTCAGATTGACAAGGAGGCGGCGAAAGGCGAGCTTGAACTGCTGTTTGTCCTTCCGGAATGCCACAGTAAAGGCATCGGCCAGGCCGCTTGGAAGGCCGTGGAAGCGCTTCATCCGGAGATTATAGTCTGGGAGACCATTACCCCTTACTTCGAGAAGCGCAACATCCACTTCTACGTGAACCGCTGCGGCTTCCATATCGTCGAATTCTGGAACAAGCACCACCACGGTCCCGCCGTTCCGGAGGAAATGGAGGAAAACTGGAATATGGACGATGAGATGTTCGTGTTCAGGAAGGAAATGACAGCCAGGTTGCTCCCGCTATGAAACAAGCATCGCCCTCGGCACCGACTTCCTAAGACTGATCTACACGGTATAAAAATGAAGGACAGTCATCACTGATGATGCCTGCCCTTTTCAGACGCTTGCGGTCATAGACCTTTTTCGATTTGTGGAGCGCCGATCGCATTGAAACCGGCCTCCCGTGCTCGGATATCTCTTCCATCCGGGCCGCTCTGCGGTTCGCGAGCATAAAGTCCGCCACCGTAATTCGCAGCTTCTTCAGTTTTCTCTTCGGTTTCATAACGTTTATCATTTACTGCCTATAGATGCAAATGTTACGCCTTCCGTTGCTAATTCATCTCTTCCGCTTCTTCTGTCCCATCCGGTCATAGTGGTTCCACATCTCCCAGATGAGGATTTCCTGCACGTCTTCGTCAATCTGATAGACCAGTCTGTGCTTGGCACTTATCCTTCTGACGTAAAAGATATCTCCGTCATCCACTTTCTCCAGTCCGCCTCCGCTGTTTGAATAAGGATCTGCCCGGAGCTGGGTCAGGATGGTCTCTGAAATATCTGCATAAGGGCTGCGCATCAACTTCACGCGGTCCTTTTCACCTCCCTTGGTATAACGGATTTCGTACATCAAAACAGCGACAATTCCCGATTAAGCATACTAACCTGCCTTGAAGGCTGAATCCGGTCGTTCGGCCTAAGATGTCCCAGCAGCAGGGGAGAATCCGGATCATGCGTCAAGTAGTTCTGCATGGCCTTGTTGTGATCCTTATTGGCATAGCAATAACGGCAACCGTTAGGGCAAGAATTGTAGTCGCCAAGGCCCCGGCTCTCCATGCAGAGGCATCCGGCCCGGTTGCCTTTGTGCGGCGTTTTCTTGAAGTCCAGGCCGAGTGCTTTGCTGAAGATTTCCGTAGTCATGCAGCCGCTGGTGTGGATACCGAACTGCTCATAGTTCTCCTTGGTGGCACAGGTTTGAAGCCAGAGGCTGTTTTCCCGGGCAATCCGGCCCAATCCTTCAGCAAGCGTGAGTTTCTCGGCTTCCGATACTGGTTTCAACTCGGGCATGTTCACCTCAAGTTTCTTGTACATCTCCACAAAGGAGAAAATGCAGCGGTCTACAAAAGGCGTCAACTCCCCAGCCATCCAACCGAAGGTATCCAGATGCCGCTGGATGGTATATTTGTCCGTCAGGAGCACAGGATCGTATCTCCAGCCGATTTTCTCCGGCCCCACCTGATCGGCCAGGCGTTTGAGCGTGTCGATGCTCTTCTCGATAGAAGGCACACGCGGCTCTATATCTTCATCATAGGCGGTAATCGTATAGTGATAATAGCAGTTGAACCGGTCTGAGATCTCGTACAGGCGCTCCAGGATGGGGCTGTAATCCTTGGAGCAGAATACCACCACATCAATTGTTTCTGGATTCAGTTCAATCCGGTTCACTATTTCAGGAAACAGCGGGTTCCGGGAAAGGACATAACCTTCCCGGAAGCGGTTCAATAACCACTCGCTGTAATACTGGACGGTATCCGTTCGCCCGCCGGTGTTCAGAATCATTACTTGCTTTCGTTATTGGCCTTCCTGTCGGCCATGATGGCGTCAAAGTTGTCGATGGACCACTGGAGCAGGCTGTCCAGATAGGGCATAACACTCTTTGCTCGGTCTGTCAGGCTGTATTCCACCTTCGGCGGCACAGCCGGATAGAGCGTCCTGGTGAGGAATCCGTCATCCGTGAGCGCCTTCAGCGTAATGGTAAGCATCTTCTGGGAGATGTCAGGGATACCGCGGTGCAAGTCATTGAAACGTTGCGTACCTTTCTGTTCCAGGGTGTAGAGCACCAGTAAAGTCCATTTGTCGGTAAAACGAGACAGTATATTCCGGATGGGACAATCCGGAAATACTGCGCTCTGAAGTTCTTTTCTATCCATTGCTTTCTTTTATAGAGTTACGCAAAGATAGTAAGTTTTGGGGTTATTTATACAAGGCTTCGGCCAGGGCATCGACACCTTCCTCGCCGGGAAGACCGGGATAAGCAGCTTTCAGTGCTTGTGCGAAGGCAGCAGCATTGTCATACTGGACCAGGAGTTCCTTTACCGTGGTTACATAAGCGGTCTTGAAGGCAAGAGCCTCTGCGTCGGCTGCACCACCGTGACCACCCAGGAAGTACTTGGCACCGGAGGCTTTCATGGCCTGGAGAAGATCCAGTTCGGCATCCACGGCAGCGGCAGAACCCAGCTGCAGGTTATTCATGTGAGCCTTGGCAGGTGCCCAGTGGGTAAGAAGTGCTGTACCATCAATCAGGATGGCTGCGCCAGGGAAATCGGCAGCAGAGCCGTGGTTGAACTCGAAATTCACACCGGCATAGGTGGCCTTTCCGCCAAACGGAATCTCAGTCACTTTACCGGTAGGCAGGTCCACAATTGCATCGCCGAAACCCTGCTGAAAACCGGCCATCATAGCAGCGTAAGCGCCTTCTTTGGTAAAGGTGCCCATACCTTCGGCCATCACCACCGGACGGTCGTGGGTACCGCCCACATGATAATTGGCCAACTCGGCCACTACGGGTTTACCAAGTTCTTTAACGAACTGCTCAAACTCTACGAGGTTCTCCTTGAACAGGGGAGTCTCGATAGTTACAAGACCTTTTTTGCCTTCTACGATGTAGCTGGCATCACCCAGAGCGTCACCGGTATTGTAAACATACACAGTTGCGTTGGGAAGGGAAATTTCCGTGAACTTGGGGTTCTGGGGTTTGGTGTTGCAAGAGAGTGCCATAATCAGAATTGTTGAGAGGGTTAATACTTTTTTCATTGCTTTCTATTTTAATTGTTACTTTTTGCAAGTCGCTTTCTTTTTTGCACTGCAAAGGTCACAACAATTCTGCACACCTGCAAGAAGGCACCTCAATGAATGTCACACACCAAAATGAAACTAGTACTGATTATCAATTAGTTAGAAAACGAACTTTTTTCACCCGCCAACGGGCCTGCCCGTCATAGTTTAAGTATATTACATCAGCAGCCTCACACGTCCTTCATTGAAGCAAAAGATCTCCGGATGCTTGTACACAATAGCCGCAATGACCCTCCCATCCAGCGGTGGCCTACCTGCACGCCGGGGCACCAGACCGCGCATCTCCAGTTCCCTGGCAATCTGCTCCGTCTTCATTCCATGTTGACTCGTCGCCAGCAGGTACACCATGGCTTCCTCAAGCTTCATTTCTCAACGTGAAATCTTCCGTCATCGTCCAGCACAATCGTGTCACACTCGTGTACCGTCACGAAACCGTCCTCCGTCATTAGCGACAGCATAGTGAACCCCATGCAGAAATACGGCGCCAGCACCTTGTCTCCGCATAGCGCCTTCACCTCCTCATAGTTCGTTCCCGTATACTGGACTCGCTGCATAGCTAGAGATAATTCGCGTGCTTCACCTCAATGGCAGGATTGACGCTTAAAAGCTGGGCGACAATCTTATCGGCCTTTTCCTTGGAGGTGCGGATATCCATGAAACCAGTTCCTGCGTCATGCAAGAAGAGGGAACGGAATCTTCCTTTCTTGCTTTCCTTATAGGTGGCTGTGGTCAGGTTAGATATATGGAGAGGATACTTCTTATTCTTGTAATCGGTTATCGTGTCCTCCTCTTCATTAACCTCATAGACTCTCAGCTTATAAAACCCAATAAACATACCGCCATACAAGAAGCTGAATGCAGCTATGTACAGAAGCAGTTTATACTTATCCTCCAAAGAAATATAGAGAATATACAAGAAGATACCCAGAGCAATCGCAATCCCGATGGACCATTTAACCAGTCCCGGATGCTCCGTATTTGCATATACCGTTTTCATGATGGTACGAATATAATCATTTTCTAATCGAAAATCACTATATTTGATTGATTTAAACGGAATAACCAATGAGCCAGTTTGTCGTCGGACTCGGAGAAGTCCTGTGGGATATGTTCCCGAAGGGGAAGCGCCTGGGCGGTGCCCCGGCCAACTTTGCCTATCACGCCGCGCAGTTCGGCCACGAGAGCCTCGTGGTGAGCGCCATCGGCCTGGACAAGCTGGGAAGCGCCATCATCTCCGAGCTGGACAAACACGCCCTTGCCGTCCAGCTCTCCGCCTACGTCTGCACCCAGAAAGGCGCCATGCCTGTCATTCCTAATGAACTAGTACATGTCTCTTGAATTCGGACCATTGAAACGCAGCGAAATCCGCCAGGCGGCGGAGCTGGCAACCCGTGCATTTGATGATTACGAGTACTTCACCAACTGGTTCCCTGAAAAAGAAGAACGGAACCGGGTACAACTATCCATCATCACGCACGAATACAAGACCAATTTCAACAAGGTGCATCAACTGGCTGCCAGGATGGATGGGAAGATAGTTGCCACAGCACAGCTAAACGCTCCGGACTATAAGAAAGCGTCCGACTTATCCTACGTACTCCACGGATGGCTGAACGTATACAAGGCAGGAGACCGGAACCGCATTGACGACTGGCTGGCTATGGATACTGCAGCCGGGCAGCCCTGTCACGAATATCAGAAAACCGGCCCAGGCATCTGGTATGCCAGTTCACTGACCGTTGACCCCACGGTGCAGGGCATCGGCCTTGGCACCAAATTCATCGAGTATTGGGAGAATTATGTCCGTGAACATGGCGGCAGGCAGATTGTGTTCTTTACGAACTCTCAGAAGAATCTGAACTTCTACCTCAAGCGTGGTTACAGGGTTTTTGACGAACGAGAGATTGAGTACAACGGCCACAAAATGGGCAGCTGGAGTTTGAAGAAATCTCTATAACCGAAACCGGAGCCCCGCGTGAAAGAGGACTCCGGCCATACCTGAACGGTATCACAAACGGAACAAATGCCGATTCGGCAATAGCAAAAGAACGTCCCGCTGTGTCGTTTTTCCGTCTTAGTGCGAAGATACTAAAATAATCCGCTCCGACCAAGTGCCCGGACAAGCCGGTCACTCCGTCTCCGCTAAAACCGAAAGCGGGACCGCCGGCGCAAAAGCGCCAACGGACCCGCCCGTAATTGATTATTTGCAATATTATTGCTCGTCAATTCCGATCTCCCGACGGAAGCCGTCCACCTTCTTCTCAAAGCGGGTGATACCGAGCAGCGCGCACAGATAGGCTGCACCGGCGGAAATAACGCCCAGACCAATCAGAGTGGACAGCGTAGCGGCGGTGACATCCGGATTCTTAAGACCCAGGACACCGAGTACGATGCCGCAGACACCCAGCAGCAGAATTACCCACCAGGCGGGGAATCCGACGCGCTTGTAGTCAAAGCTGTTCACGGTGATGATGACGCTCTCAATGAGCACCCACATCGCGAAGATGACAGGCAGCGAGAAGGCCAGGAAGATGTTGTTTCCCAGGAAGATGATGCCAATGATAATCTCCAGGATGGCCGACAGGGCCCGCGTGCCGCTGTTGGGCAGGAAGGCCTGCGTACGGAAGGTAAAAATCAGTTTGGAAACACCGGCGATCAGGGTGAACAGGCCGATAAGCCAGGCGGTAGTGAATAAGGTTGCAGCGGGCTTGGTAATGCAAACCACGCCAAGGGCTACGAGCAGGATACCTGCAATCGCCAGCCAGATCTTAGTACTTGTTTTCATAATGTGTATGGTTTATTTGTCATATTCTCCGTATTCGCAGCCGATATTCTCCGCGTGGATGCGGTCCACAAGATTCCCGTGACGGTCAAACAGCTGGACTGTACCGACCCCGTTGCCACCATTCCATAGCCTGTTATGGCGTTTGGCGCCGTCCGGGGATTCGTAATTCACCAGCAACATATCCTTTTTCTCGCAGGTGACATCGGTAATCATCCGGCCGGAGGTGCTGCGCTGCTCCACGTGCCAGATAATCTGCGTATCGGTCTCCTTGCACTCGAACTCTGTATGTACGCGCGTCCAGGCTTTGGAGAAGTTGAACTCATAGGGCTTTCCTTCGTACCAGAAGGCCGACAGGAGCTTCCGGGGGAGTGCCAGGTGGCCTATCTTCGGCCGTCCGCCGCCGATGTCAAACACGCTGTCGGTGAGCTTCTTGCCGGTGATTTCGCTGATAAGGTTGTTGGAGGAAAGCCAGACCCAGGGAGAGGTGAAGTCCCGTCCCCAGTTCTTGTCGGCATAACCGTAGCAGTCCTCCGGACGGACGATGTAACGGCGGCCATTCCAGATGACCTCGCCTTCGTATTCCGTCTTCATGCCCTCGGCGTGCCAGAACATCTCGAAGGCCTCGGCGTGGCGGAATACCTCATCGGCCCCGAAACCTACGTTGAAGGCTGTGATTTTGCTGATTTTCAGGTTCCAGGACATTTCTCCGTCATTGCACATCCACTCGGGATGTTCAGCTGCGTTTTCCACTTTCACATTGCCGTGTGTGTGGTCTTCGGTGATGAAGCAGTCATCGGCCTCTACGGAGAAGGGGACATCCCAGTCCACCTTGATCTTCTTCCATCCCCAGAAACGATGCAGCTGGGCAGCATCCGACCCCCAGGCACCGGCCTTCACCATCAGATAGGACGGCTTGGCGGGTTTACCGGGAATTTGGCCGAAAAACGGGCTTATCGGTCCCCAATGCGGGATTGCAGAGGAAGAATTCTATGAAGAAAGGCTTTTCCTCGCCAGTTTCAGCATCATGTCCCGTAAACGAATGCCACCACCAGTCGTAGCCCTGATGGGCCTGCGGGCCGAATAACTGACACGCGTCGCGTGCGATATCGTGTTTGTTGAATCCTGTTCTTGCCATAATAAATGGTTTTTTGTCCATTACTGCAAATACTATGGCGATCTTCCTGGACTGACAGAATGGCACAACCGCTCCGACCGGCTCCCCGTCAGCACATCGGACTGGGCACTTCGCGCCCGCCCGCTGCACTGCCGTGAAGTCCGTCTCCGCGAAAACCCAAAGCGGGACCGCCGGCGCTAGTAGCGCCAACGGACCCGCCCACATGACTCAAAATGGTCCTAGAACTCAAATGCGAACCCTAGGTTCGGAAGAACGGATACGGGAAGGGAACTGTTTTCTGTGATTCTGATGGGCGCGGTCATAATCTTGGCCCCCAACGAAAGCGTTAATCCTTGACCCGACTTTATGGCCCAGCTCCAACCTATGTTGGGCTCTATCTCTAATGCGCTGACATTAGGGTTCGCCTCCTTAGGGTGCACTGATCTTGCGTAACCCAACTTAATTCCTGCCACAGGTGTACTCTTCCGCTGGAACCAATAAGCATGATAGTCCAGATAGAAGTGCAAGATGATGGGCATGGATACACGTTGGGGAACCAGATAAAAACCAAATCCAGCACCCAGGTAGTGATTCTCATTGAACATATACCCATGTGACGTGTCAATGCCGTTCCACATGAGAATCATATTCGTATACGTCACGCTGCCTTTGTAGCCCTGGCTCCTATACTCTATTTCTTGCGAAAAGAGGGGGCTGGATAATACAAGAAAACTGATTATTGTGATAACAAGCTTCTTCATCTCCTAATTCTGATAAATCTTGACACTGGTGAACGCATCGCCTGCCTCCATATCTATGGTAGCCTGCCGGGGTTTGGCCGTGTAATTCTGATCGACGGTTATGATTAACTTATTGCTTCGGCCTTTTTCTGGAACGCTGGCGTGATACCAACCGCCGTCAAGAATGTCGTAGGTATACGCTTCTTGACCATCGCTGGAACCGGCCATGATATAATTCACGTATTGACCTTGCCCGTTAACAATCTGGAAATCTTCGTATCCGCCGTTAATCCACCAAGACCCATAGTTCAAAGAAGTCACTGTTTCCTCGCCACCGTTAGACGTGAAGTGCACTTCCGACTTGTCCATCTTAATAGGATCCCAGTCTCCATCCTTCAAAATCCTGTTACAGGAGCTTCCTAACAGGACCAGCGCTGCAAAGGCAGCCCATATTCCAAAATGTCTCATAAAAGCAGATTTCCTCTATTACAGATGCAACTTAGCGTAAATAAGTAACATCCGCCACGCAAATTTAACCATTTTCAGCGACTCGGAAAAAGTCCGCTCCGACCAACTTCCGTCAGCACATCGGACTGGGCACAGCGCGCCCGCCCGCTGCACTGCCGTGAAGTCCGTCTCCGCTGGACAGCGCTTGAGACATCTGCGTCGGCAAGCCGCCGCAGCAGTCTCACGGTTCCACAGACTCTGCCACTTGGTCTGCCGGGCTTACGCCTCGTCAGGCCCAAGCGCCAGAGACTGTTCCACCGCCGCGCCTCACTCCGCCCGTCTGTCGGCAAAAGCCGCCAGACCGGCTATCAAATGGATAAATAAGGTGGTGAGTTACCACCTTTAAAAGTGGTATGCCTTAGATGGAGGGAATGATGAACACATCCCACTGCCCATCTTTCTCCCTTCGGGCAATATACCCCTTGTCCGTCATCGATTTCAGATGCTTCTGGATGGCTGACGTGTTGATTCCGATGGTTTTGGCCAGCGAGGCAATCGTGACACCAGGTTCGCTCATCAGGATATTCAGGATACGCCCGGAGTTTGCACTGCGGAATGCAATCCGCTGGCCGTCGTACCACCAGACATTCTCGTCACGGGTCTGGACGAAGTCTATATCATTCTTGACCTCTTCGGTCACCATTTTCTTGAACCAGTTCACGAAGTTTCTGGCTTCACGCAGGCTGGCATGGGAACCGTCGCTGGGAACAGGGCCTACCACCAGATCGGACTGATGGAGCGCCTCCAGATAATCCTTTTTCTTTCGGCTCCTCACAACCACCATGGGGTAATCGTGACGGGCTAGGATATAGTTGACCAGCAGACGGGCAATACGGCCGTTACCGTCCTCGAAAGGATGGATACGGATATAGCGGTAGTGGAAGAGAGCCGCCAGTTCAATCGGGCTGTATTCGCCGGATGCCTCGGCCTGGTTATACCAATCTACCAGGTCCGTCATCAGGGCCGTAGTCTCCTCGGGAGACGCGTACTCGAAGCGGTCTCCATAACGTGTAATCACACTGTTGGGACGCGTCTTGTATCGGCCGGCATGAATGACGTAACTGGTCACGGTTCCGTCGGGCAGCGTGCGATAGACCGTATAATCCTCGCGTAGCAGTACCTGATGGAGTTGGCGGATGAAGGTCTGTGTCAGGGGAGTGTCCTTGATGGTACTCTGCTCCTGCATCATCTTCAGCCCTACGTTGCTGGCCTTCATCTCCTCAAAGTCCTTCATCTCGGCTTCCCCAACCACCTTGCCGAAAAGCAACAGAAGCTCCGTCTGGCCATAGGTCAGAGTATTGCCTTCAATGTGGTTGCTGTTGTAGTTGAACTCGACAGTAAACTTACGACTTAACCGGTCTCTGTCCCTGTCAGAGAGAGGCTGCATGGCGCACCATTGTGCATATATATCTTCCCAATTCATAGTCTGTAATTTCTGCAAATATAGTAAAAAGGTGGTAACTTACCACCATTTAACGATAAAAATGTTTACAAAACAGTCTTTTGCCAGGCTATCAATTCCCGAAATTCTCCTCTATATCATCCTCATCCATCCCCACGACATCCGCCACTTCGGCCATATCCATACCCCGGGACAAAAGCTTCTTAGCAATATCCATCTGCGCATTCAAGTACCCGCCGCCATCATACGCATCAAACTCTTCCTTCAGTTCCTTCTCAAAGAACTTGATAAACCATTTGTAAATTAACGTTCTCATAATCATTGAATTAATCGCTATAAACACTCTTTCCGAAAAAGAACCCCACCACATCCGCCGCCCCATTCTCCTTCAGCTTCCTTGCGCATTGCACGAACGACATCCCGCGCGTAGTGATATCGTCCACCAGAAATATCCGCTTCCCCTGAATCTTCTCCCGATCGAAAGACAGATTCCAGGTGGTGTCATCCCCCTTGGCCGATTCCCGACTGGCACTCCGGTCCCGCGTTACCCGAATCCAGCCTCTCCCATCCACCACCGGCACCTTGGAGAGCACCTTATTCGCCAGCTCATTGTACCGTCGATTCGTCCGCTCCTGCGTCGCCGCCGGGATATAGCACACCGCCCACTTCTTCAGATCGTCCTTCCAGAAATGCCCCAGCAGATAGTGCGCAAGGATATCGGCCGACCGGTCCGCGAACCGCCCGTCCTTCACCCCCAGCAGAAACTCCCGCACCCGAATCTGCTCCGCCGATAAAGCCGCATCCGGATACTTGTTCTTGGGGTAGTAGTCCATGCAATACACCGCCCGATACCCCCGAATCTCTATCTCATGGAACATCCCGCCCAGATAGTCCGTCTGTCCCTTCGTCCATCGCTCCCACTCCGGATATCGTCGTCGGAACCAGGGCCTGCCGGAATACGACCGCTCCTTCCTATAGTTCGAATAACCATAGGAACGCTCTTTTGGTCTCCTGCGCCTTGAATAATACCTTCCCTTCGCAAGAGGCTTAGGTCTGCGGGAGAATAAGCCGATAACCCACTTCACCCCGCAATAGAACAGAATTCCGCCAAAGGCTACGCCGGTGAGCTCGAATACGGCATTGGCAATATCAACACCACTCATAATAGCTGACAAGGGGGATAACGTCCGGACCTCCGGCCGCGTCCCTTGGAGCTACAAATAAATAAACAATTATCCGTTTCATCACAAAAAGAAACGTTTAACTTTCTTCTCGTTGATTACCAATGTCTTACAAGGGTATCTAAACGGATAATTGCAGCATTTTTGGATGGATTTTGCATTATTTGCAAAATGCTCCATTGATTATCAGGCACTTAACCACACACCCTTTTGAAACGGATAACACGCTTTTTAGAGTTTTTCGAGATTACTCCTTCCCCTTGAAGCCCTTGAGCGCCGTCTGGAACTTAGGGTACCTGGTCTCTATCAGGCAGTCCAGGGCCTCCTCGAACAGCTGTACGAGCGACACACCCTTTCGTCCCATGTTGGCCTCCAGCCACACCGAAAGCAGCCGGCCCTTCCGAAGCACATCCTCCCGAAGGCGGATACTGCTGTATCCCTGGTCCTTCACTTTCTTCTTCACCTTTACAGGTTCGCTGACGGCAGGGGAGTCCGTCTCAATCTCCTCATCCGGCTTTTTCCTTAACTGACGCCGGAACATCTCCAACTGATCCATACGCTACATTTCTTCAATTCTACTATTCTAGTTCTCCACTTGACTACTTTACGATGTTACCATATTACCACATCTGGCAATATCGTCATGCAGTATTATCGCCAAATAGTCATTTCGCTAAATCGCTAAATGGTCAATTCGCCATATGGTAATATCGCCATATCGCATCATGGCAATGCAAACATAGCGACTCTTCCATAAATAGGCAAATTTTCTCTGACTAATTCCCAAAAGTTTGGACTTAATAAAAACAATACTTACATTTGTCCCAGGTCTTTGGGATAGGAGTACCGTTTTTGAGATAACTCAAAAAGCAAGATGTGTGTTCGTGTCACGAACACTCGCCCTGACGGGCGGTTTTACACCCCACTGGCCCTGTTGAACTGTAATTTGAGTTGGATTGTGAGAGAGATTAGAAAACATTACATCAACGTACGTTTTTCCGACGAAGAACTGGAGAAACTCTTGCTCCAGATGCGGCTTTCGGGATACAGAAACCGTTCAAAATACATCCGTGAAAGGGCCATTGCCGTACGCATTCAGCGCAGGTATTATGGCCGAAATGAGGCTACGCTGATTAAACAGATTGAGCTGCTCCGGGCAGAACTCAAGCACATTGGCGTTAACTATAATCAGAGGGTCAAAGCCCTGAATACCCTTGCCAAGCTCCGTGACAAAAGGGGACGTCCCATCATTAATGCCGCCGATATCGACCGCGACATGATGCAGATGAAGCACATGATGGATGGCATGGTGGAGAAGGTCAACGAAATCTATAACCAAGTAAATGAGTCTCCCGTCAGCGGGGATTCCCATACCTAATGTTTCACTTAATTGATTTGCGCTATGCAGACTATTATCATCACCGGGAACCTGGCCAAAGATGTCGAGGTTCTCACCAGCAAGGAGGGGAATGAACTCCTCCGTTTCGACGTGGCCGTAAACGATGGCCGTGACAAGGACGAAAAGCCCACCTATTACACTTGCCGCATGAAAAAGACAGGCGTGATAGACTACCTCAAAAAGGGCCGCTTCGTGACCGTCATGGGCTCGCTGAAGGTCAGCGTTGTCCCCAAAGATGACAAAACCTTCGTCAACCTGGATGTCTGGGTCCTGAACCTGGATCTGGCACCCATGGGCAAAGAGGGCTGAATCCTGAAGATGTACTCCATTGACCTGAGTAAACTCTGAGCACCATGGTAGTAAAGATTAACCCTCCTGCAACGCAGTGTGCAAGCGCCTTCCTCTATAACCAATTAAAGGTAGAAGGGGGAGTGGCCACCATCTTGTATGTAGCCAATGTAGATGATCCGGACAATCCCGTAGAAACGCTGGAACGCTACGAGCGTGGAAGCCTGCGCTGTGAGAAAACGTCTTTTCACATGTCCATCAACCCTTCTGACACGGACGGGATGAGCGAGGAGCAGGTCGTGGAATTTGCCAAGGAACTGATGGCAGGGCTGGGCTACGGGAACCAGCCCTACATCATTTACAAGCACATGGATACGGGTCGCGTGCATTATCACGTAGTGTCGGTCCGTGTGGACAAGGAAGGGAAGAAAATCAACGATTCCAATGAAAAACGGAGATGCCAGGCGCTCATGAAGAAACTGGCAGCCAAATACGGTTTCACTATCGGTAAGGGCGAGAAGAAGGAAGCCGATATAGACGGGAAGGCATTTACCTCCAAGGCGGCCGCCCATTTCCTGGACCCGGAACTCTTTGAGAAATGGCTGCAGGACAACCCGCCTCCGGAAGGAATCCCGGAAGATGCGGTCATCACGGAACGCGTCCGCTACAAGAAGTTTGACCCCAAGAAAGGGGAGTATGCTCATCAGATTGAGGAGATTATGGAGCAGGCTATGAAGTATGACTTCAGGGACATCAAGCAGTTCAAAGACATGATGCGAAGCTTCCGCATCGAGGTTGAATTCCAGCGCAAGGGGCTGAGCCTGTACGTCACTTTCGCCGGACTGGACCCCAAGACCGGCAAGCGCTGTACGGAGAAAATGCATTCCACCAAACTCAACGTGCCCAATCCGGAGGCAATTTCCCTGCACATGGAGCATTGCCAGGAAAAGCCGCATTACGAAGATAAAACCCGCGTCTGCAATGCCCTCCGCATCGCGCTGAACCACGGCACTTCGGAAAAGGACTGCCGGAAGATTCTGGCAAAGATGAACATCTCGGTGGTGCTGAACAAAGCCAAGGGGGGAAGGATAGAAGACGTCACCCTCGTCGACCATCAGACAAGGTGCGTATTTCGGAGCAATGAGCTTAAAGGAATGGGCCTTGGGGCAGCGGAGTTCGAGAAGGCAAGGGTGGAGCGCTGGGGCGAGCCTCCTGCAAAGGATGAAGAAGAAAAGAAGAACTCCCAGTTCCTGGATGACCTGGAGGATATACTGGAGATCTTCTCCCATGGAAGGAACCGCCGGCACGACGACGATGTCTATAAGCGAAGCTACAGAAAAACCGGACCACGCAGGAAATACTAGCTATGGAAGTACAGACCAAACCCATATTTTCCATGTTTCTCCTCTTTGCAGGGGTGATCCTGGCGTTTATCCTTTATTATTATGCGTATCCGATGTGGGTGGCGCTGGGGGTGAGATGCGCCCTTACGGATTCGCTCATCAAGGGATTCTACCAATCCGGCGCCTTCCGCTCGCAATGGTCAGTCAGGGGAGTCTGCCTCTTTTTCTGCACCCTCTCGGTCATCGTGCGCAGCGGCAGCGGCCAAAAGACCGGCTGGATGCAAATAGTATTGCCGATGGCCATTGGCCTGGCGCTCTTCTTCACCGCTCCGCTGATGGGCGCCGGCGTCGTCTTTGTTCTCTTTACGCTGGCCGGGTTCATCTTCTATCTGATCGGCGCCATCGCGCTGGGACGCCTGTACCACAGCTTCGACGGAAACCTCCCTGACTATTTCGACACCTTCCCGCAATGCGAGGATCTCATCGAGAACGAAGACAGCGTCAACATCCCCATGACCTATCAATATAAAGGCAAACGCCACAGGGGCTACATCAATGTAGTTTCCCCGCAGCGCGGCTGTATGATTCTGGGAACGCCTGGCTCCGGAAAATCCTACAGCATCTACGGTCCGTTCATCCGAGGAATGATCCAGAAAGGCTATTCGCTCTGCGTCTACGACTACAAGGCGCCGGACCTGACCCATCGCGTCCTGAACGAGCTCATGGACAACTATGACAGCTATAAAGGGCCGAAGCCGCATATGTATGTAGTCAACTTCGACAATCCGCCCTATTCCCACCGCTTTAACCCCATCCACCCACGCTACCTGAAGGATCCGGTGGATTCCACGGAAATCGCCGAGCTTATCCTCAAAAACGCCAACCGGGGCTCCGAGAAAGGGGAGGACTTCTTCTCCATGAGTGCCCGCTGCTACGTAGACCTGCTCATCTGGTTCCTAAAAATCTATCAAGGCGGCCGATACTGCACCTTCCCGCACCTCATCGAGCTCATGGGCCAGGATTACCGCAACGTCTTCGACGTGCTGGAGAAGTTCCCGGAGCTGGAAGTCAAGCGCAACACCTTTGCCGATGCCATGAAGGACAAAGCCTTCGAGCAGCTCCAGGGACAGATTGCCTCGGCCCGCGTGCCCCTGAACCGATTCGCCTCCAAAACCCTCTACTGGGTGCTTTCAGGGGATGATTTCTCACTGGATATCAATAACCCAGACGAGCCCAAAATCATCTGCATCGCCAACAATCCGCGCCGCCAGAGCGTCTATGGGACCACCCTCGCGCTCATGATGTCCCAGCTCTTCAAAGAAGTCAATGTTCCGGGCAAGAACCACTGCGGCATCCTCATCGACGAGCTCCCTACCATCTATCTGAAGGGGCTGGACAACCTTATCGATACGGCCCGCAGCAACAAAGTCGCCGTCGTCATCGGCGCCCAGGACAAGTCCCAGCTGGTCCGTGACTATGACACAAAAGAGTCTGATGTCATTTTCAACACCGTCGGCAACGTCTTCGCAGGTTCCGTGAAAGGGGACACGGCCGAGGATTTGAGCCGATCCTTTGGCAAGGTGGACCATCCCACCTATTCACTCATGCAGAGCGACACCAACGACCAGCTGACGTTGGACTTCGAATTAAGGGACCTCCTGCCGCCGGACAAGATAGAAGCCCTCTCGCAAGGCAGCTTCTGCGGCTACGTGGCCGATACCTATAAGCAAAAGATACATCCAAAGATCTTCTGCGGGGAAGTAGACGCCGGTGCGCCGCCCAAAAGCCAGGAGTGCGTTCCCCGCCTGACCGACCTCACAGACGAACAAATGAACACGCTGGTGGAGCGCAATTACCAAAAAATCCGCCAGGACGTGGCGGATTTCTTGCAGTTTGAACTTAATAATCCTGATGTCTAAGCTTCAGTCTCTTCCTCTTTGGGTTCCAGATACCAGACGAACTTGTAGCCGAGGGCCTCAGCCATCTCCTCCATATCCGAGCAGCGGCAGTCATCCACGGCAAAGCGGGTACTCATGCTCTGCTTGGCCATTCCGCAGCGGCGGGCAAGTTCGGCGATGGACATGTTGTTGTCCACCAAAATGTCGAAGAACGGGCGCAGACGCATACCCTTCTTTTTGCCCGGGAGTACACGGCGAACATTGCGTAAAATCGGCTTCTCAGAAGCCTCTTGGGCCTTTTTTGCGCCCTTTTGATCTTCGTTAGTTTTCATGATTCGTTGTCTCAAAATTTGTTTTTTTGGAAAGACAGTCTTTTCTTTGCCTTTGACAAACAATTTCGTCTCGCGACAAATTTGTTATAGTTGTATTAAGAATATTTCTGTCTTAGTCCAAAATTCTTGGACAAAGGTAAAGAGAAAAAAACGAAGAAACAAGAAAAAAGACAAAATTTTTTTGACGATGTTTGACAAACAGCTTTGTAACTACCCGCTGGAGAAGGTCCTTGAGGCGTTGGGCGCTAAGCGGGGGACCGTGAAGGACATGTGGTATTCGCCCTTCCGGAACGAAGATGACGCCTCGCTACACGTAGACCGGCAGAAAAATGTCTGGTACGACCACGGTGCAGGCGTCGGCGGCACCAATGTCAAACTGGTCATGCTCACCCTGCGTTGCAACAAGTTCGAGGCCGAGAAGTTCATTGCATCCCTCTCGCCAGCCTTGCAACCGACTGAAAAGCCGAAACCGGAACGCCCTAAAAGGAGCATCAACTACGTCAAGCCCCTCCGGAGCAACTACCTGGCCCGCTATCTGGAAATCCGCAAGATCCCCCTCAATCTGGCCATCATTTACTGCAAGGAAGCCCAGATCCACAACGCTGAAAACGGCAGGAACTACCTCACCGTAGCCTTCCCCAACAACTCTGGCGGTTATGCCCTGAGCAACCCTCTCGGCCTCAAATCCTCCTTCGTGGCCGGCATCACCACCCTCAATACCGAAGCAAAGATGACCACCCAGCCATCCTCCAAGAAGGTCGCCGTCTTCGAAGGCTTCTGGGACTTCCTGTCCTGGCAAGTTATGCAGGGGGCCGAAAAACCCAACTGCGACGTCGTCGTGCTCAACTCCGTCAACAACCTCGCCAGAGCAGTCGAATACATCCGCGCCCACGACAGCGCCTACTGTTTCTTGGACAACGATGCAGCAGGGAAGCGTTGCCTCCAGGCCATCACGGACCTCATGAAAGACAAAGAAGTCGTCGACATGTCTAACCTCTACAGCCAGCACAAGGATCTGAACGACATGCTCAAAGCCTCCCGAGGCTATTCCTCCAACATGCGATTAACCCCTTAAAGTGAGAGAGATATGGAAAGCGTAAGAGACATCATGCAGGAGCTGGAATCCTGCTCCAATCTTATCGCGGAAGCGATTATCCGAAAGACAAACCCGTACTCTGACGACATCAGCGAGAACCAGGCCCGCAAGGCGTACGGGATCAAATGGCTCAGAAAAATGAAGGCCGAAGGACTGGCAAAGTATGCCAGAGTAGGGGGGCGCGTACTATACAGCCGCCATCAATTGGACTGCCTACGCGCTGCAGAAAGGGAGCAGGCCAAGCTGATATTCAGGAAACTGGGAAAGGACAAATAAAATGGTCCCGATTGCTCGGAACCGTAAACACACATTGTTTCAAGCTGTCGTGAGATACTTTGGAACGGTTCAAGGGAGGGCGAAGTGCTTAGAGGCGCCCTCCCTTTTTCATGCCGCCCACTTAAACAGATCCAGAACCTTCTTGTTTGCATCCCACAGGATGGCCCAATTCTTCTTTACATAGATGTCTGTCACTTTCATGTCACGGTCAACATGGCACAGGCAGTCGTTGATCACGCCTTTTGTCACACCATTAGCATACGCAATGGTAGCCCAGGAATGGCGTGCCCAGTACAAAGTAACCTTGGGGGCCTTGATCCGTTCACAGAATTTATCAAGCCCGGCATTCACATTTTCTCCAAAAATCTGATAAGACGTATACATAGAGGAAAACTTGAACGCCATGTCCTTGTCGTCGGAGAGATACTCGCCGATGATTTCCTTGACGGCAGGCTCAATCCGCACGAACATCTCGGCCCCGTCATCCCGCCGCCCCCGCGTCTTTGTACGGAAGTAGTGCAGGACATCATCTTTGTCCAGCTTGCAGGAATACAAATCCGGGCAGTTCATGCCCATCAAGGCAAAACTGATCAGGAACACGTCCACACCCAGTTTCTCCCGGCCCTTGAGCTGCGACCGTATCGCAATCATTTTCTGCACGAATTCTGCTTCGACAGCACGGTGCTTTGAGGCCTTCTGGCGCGGTGGTTTATAGAATTGGAAAGGATTCCGGATGCGGATATTGCCCAGCTCCTCATCATTGTACTTGAGCCGGGCCTGCCCGTGAATAAAGGCGATGCAGTTCGTATACGCGCTTACCGCACGAGCTCCGTCTCCATACTTACTCCTAAGCCAGCGCTCCCAATCCCGCATTAAAGAAGAGGTAAGGCGGGATATATCAAAGGTATCCTCGTTGATATATGCCTTGAAGGAATTCAGGGCCGATTGATACGTCTTCTGGGACTGACCGCTCTTCTGGGCAATAACCTCATCGGCAAAGGTGTAGAAGTCTAATTTGAACTCATCTTCCTTACCATAGGTGGCTAGATAGCGCTCTACATCGTCCAGTGACATTCCGGCCAGCGTATCGGATTTGAGCTCTGTAAGCCTTTTCTCCGTCTCCAGAACAAGCTCCTCCAGCGTGGTCTTCAGGGGCTTATAAATGATTTTGCCACCTTTGTAGTGCTCTTTGTGAACTACAATACTGGTTTTGATTAACTTCGTAGAACCCTTAAGCCCAAGACGGAGACGGACATAATTGGTCCCATTCTTCTTCCAAGTCGAGTCCAGAACTACCGGAGTGACTGATACTGTGTAAGTTACGGTCTTCATTTTCTTCAAGCATTTTTCAAATAATGGTTAAACATATAGGTTCTGGTCCCATAATTTGAAGGATGCTTTACGCCAAAATTGGGGTAACAAAACGGGGTAACATGGCTTTTGACTCGCTGAATACTGGCCGTTTTTTCATCCCGGGATAGCCGTTGCAAGTTTTTGAAGCAGTTGAAAGCCCAAAACGATGGCAATACTGATAATCAAATACTTACGCCTCCCATTTTCTTCAAGCATTCTTCAAACTTTTCGAGAAAAAGGTTCGAAAAAAGCTCGAACTTTACCGTAAACACACTAAAAAAGGCTCTAAGTTTCAACGCTTAGAGCCTTTCTAACTGATTGATTTTCAATCATTTAAGGAGTGGAGCATAGGAGAATCGAACTCCTGACCTTTTGAATGCCATTCAAACGCTCTACCAACTGAGCTAATACCCCATGTTTTCCCGTTTTGGGATTGCAAAGGTAATGCAATTTTTTGAATCTGCAAAGTTTTTTACATTTTTTTTCTGGACTCACATTAATAGATACAGAATGTCGTACTTTTTATTATCTTTGTGTGACGTACTGAAACCCTGCCGATGAAAATTGTAGCAGACACCAACATACCCTTTCTCAAAGGCGTACTGGAGCCTTACGCAGAGGTAGTTTACCTGGACGGCCGGTCCATTGACCACGCTGCCATGGTAGACGCCGATGCCATCATTATCCGTACGCGCACCAAGTGCAACGAGGAAACCCTTTCCGGGACGCAGGTGCAGATGATTGCCAGCGCCACTATCGGCATGGATCACATCGACCTGCCGTGGTGCGCCGCGCATGGGATAGACGTACAGAACGCCGAAGGCTGCAATGCCGGCGGCGTGGCCGATTACGTCTTCAGCGCCCTCTATGGCATCGCCTCCCGGCGGGCCATCAAGTTGGATGAGGCCACCATCGGTATTATCGGCGTAGGAAACGTGGGCAAGAAGGTGGAGGCCATGGCGCGCAGCCTGGGCTTCAACGTCCTGCTCTGCGACCCTCCGCGGGCGCTTAAAGAGGGCCCCGACGCCTTCGTGCCCCTGGAGGAACTGCTGCGGCAGGCCAACATCGTCACCCTCCACGTTCCGCTGGATGAAGACACGCGCGGGATGGCGGGCCACGACTTCTTCGAAGCCATGCAGCCGGGCTCCATCTTCATCAACGCCTCCCGCGGGGAGGTGGTGGACGAAGCCGCCCTCATCCACGCCCGTCCCAAGCTGGGCGCACTGGTGCTGGACACCTGGTGCAACGAGCCCAACCCCAATCCCAACCTCATTGAGCTCTGCGACATTGCCACGCCGCATATTGCCGGGTACTCCTACCAGGGCAAGCAGAACGGCACCGCGCAGGCCGTGCAGGCGGTAGCCTGCCACTTCGGCATCGAAGAGCTGATGAACTTCCGCCCCGCCACCGAAGACGAGAGCCTGAAACCCGTGAGCATCAACCTCAAGGACAAGACGCAGGGGGAAATCGCCGCCATCCTGCAGTACAATTATCCCATTTTCACGGATGATTTCCTGTTCCGCAGCAGCCCCGACAGTTTCGAGCGCCTGCGCAGCGAATACAACTATCGGCGGGAATTTTATTTGGAATAACCACACACTATAATAACCATGTTAAGCCCAAAAGACATTAAGCAGATCGAGGAGCGCGGAGCTTCTCTGCAACAGGTAAAAGTTCAGATCGAGCAGTTCAAGAACGGTTTCCCCTGGATGAAGATCGTGGGGCCCGCTACCCCCGAGCGCGGTATCAAGGTGCTGGACGCCCAGGCCGTGGAGGCCGCCGTGAACTATTACAAGAAGGCCGACATCAAGGGCAAGAGCAAGTTTGTGCCGGCCTCCGGCGCCGCTTCCCGTATGTTCAAGGATATGTTCGGCGGCCTGGAGAAGCTGGAGAGCGGGGAAGACCTTCCGGCCGATGCCCCTGGCGCCAAGCTCGCCGCACACATCAAGGACTTTGCCTTCTATACGCCTGAACTCTTCGGCCAGCCCGAAGACAGCGCCGCCTACCGCAAGGACACCCTCAAGAAGCTCTTGAAGGAGCCCGGCCTGGCCTACGGCAGCAAACCCAAGGGCGTTCTTAAATTCCACCGTTATCCCAACGAGGTGCGCACGGCCATCGCCGAGCACCTGGTGGAAGCCCAGGAATATATGCGCAACGCCGACGGCACCTGCAACCTCACCGTCACCATCTCCCCGGAGCACAAGGAACTCTTCGAGGAAGCCATCGGCAGCATCCTTCCGGAATTCGAAAAACGCTACGGCGTCAAGTACAACATCCATTTCACCTATCAGGACAAGGCTACGGACACCCTGGCCGTGGATATGGACAACAAGCCTTTCCGCAAGGCCGACGGCACCCTGCTGTTCCGCCCCGCCGGTCACGGCGTCCTCATCTACAACCTGAACAAGGTGCAGGATGAACTGGTGAGCATCAAGAACATCGACAATGTGGCCCACGAGAAACTCCTGCCCGTTACGGCGCAGTACAAGCAGGTTCTGATGGGCGTGGCCCTGCAGCTGCGGGACAAGATCTTCGATTATCTGCGCAAACTGGACCAGGATCCTTCCGTACAGCTTTGCAACGAGATAGAGAAGTTTCTGGACAAGGAACTGTGCATCCAGCTTCCGCTGGCCCGTAACCACGAGGAACGCGTGAAGATCCTGCGCGCCAAGCTGAACCGTCCCATCCGCGCCTGCGGCATGGTGAAGAACGAAGGCGAACCCGGCGGCGGCCCGTACGTGATTGCCGGAAAGGACCGTTCCACCAGCCTCCAGATCCTGGAAAGCGTCCAGATCAACAAGGCCGATGCCGGCGCCATGGAAGCCATGTCCCACGCCACGCACTTCAACCCCGTAGACCTGGTTTGCTGCCTCTATGACTACAAGGGCCAGCACTTCGACCTGCTCAAATACGTAGACCCCGACGCCGGCTTCATGAGTTCCAAGAGCTTCGAAGGCCGCGAACTCAAGGCCCTGGAACTCCCCGGCCTGTGGAACGGCGCCATGAGCGACTGGAACACCATCTTTGTGGAAGTTCCCATTGAAACCTTCAACCCCGTTAAGGTAGTGCTGGATCTCTTAAGACCCGCACATCAAGGATAATAAAGTATGAAAAACGCAACGGCCGGAACCCTCGAGTCCGGCGACATTCTCATTAACATCGGCCCTGGGGAAGGGCTGCAGGTGAATCTGCAGAGCTCCGTGGCCGCACAGTTCGGACGGCAGATCAAGGCCGTCATTACGGACACCCTGGAGGGCCTGGGCATCAAGGATGCCTGCGTAGAGGCCATTGACAAGGGTGCATTGGATTGTACTATCCGGGCCCGCGTCACGGCGGCGGCGGTCCGCGCAACAGGGAAGGACGTATGGAAAGATTAAGGAGAACCATGATGTTCGTTCCGGGCAACAATCCCGGAATGATGGCCGATGCCCACATCTACGGCCCCGACAGCATTATGCTGGACCTGGAGGATTCCGTGACCATGGCCGAGAAAGACGCCGCGCGCCTGCTGGTGCACAACGCCCTCAAGACCATCGATTACGGTAAAACAGAGATGGTGGTGCGCATCAATCCGCTGAACACCCCGTACGGCAAAAAGGACGTGGAAGCCGTGGTGAAAGCCGGCGTAGACGTCATCCGTATGCCCAAGACAGAAACGGCCGATGAGGTCCGTGAACTGGAAGCCGAGATCCTGAAGGTGGAAACCGAAATCGGCCGGGTGGGGGAGACCAGGATTATGGCCGCCATCGAGAGCGCCCTGGGTATCGTTAATGCTTATGCCATTGCCACGGCCTCTCCCCGTATGATGGGTATTGCCCTGGGTGCCGAAGACTACAGCGCCAACCTCAAAACCAACCGTACGCCCGGGGGCGCAGAACTGCTGCTGGCCCGCGAGCAGATTGTGGTGGCCGCCCGCGCTGCCGGCATCTGCTGCTTCGATACGGTGTATTCCAACCTGGACGACATGGAGACCTTCCGGAAGGAAGTGGAACTGATCAAGACGCTGGGGTTTGACGGAAAATCTATCATCAACCCGCGCCAGATTGAGGTTGTGAACGAGGTGTTTACACCCACGGAGAAAGAAATCAACAAGGCCCGCGCCGTGGTGGCCGCCATTAAAGAGGCCCAGGCCAAGGGCTCCGGCGTCATTGCCGTGAACGGCAAGATGGTAGACCGTCCGGTGGTGCTGCGCGCAGAGCGTACCATCGCCCTGGCCGTAGCCGCCGGCGTAATCAGTGAGGAGGAAGCGCTATGAGAAACTCCAAAGTAGTATCCCTGGAAGAGGCCATCCGCCGCAGCGGACTGCAGAATGGCCAGACCATCAGTTTCCACCACCATTTCCGCGGTGGAGACAAGGTGGTGAATATGGTAGTGGACAAACTGGCCCAGATGGGCTTCAAGGACCTGAAACTGGCCGCTTCCAGCCTGTCCGACGTACACGCTCCGCTGGTAGAGCACATCAAAAACGGCGTCATCACCGGCATCTCCACATCGGGCCTTCGCGGCGCTTTGGCCGATGCCATCTCCCACGGCCTGATGGAGGAACCCGTGGTCTTCCGTTCCCACGGCGGACGCGGCAGCGCCATTGCCAATGGGGAACTCAAGATTGACGTGGCTTTCCTGGGCGCCTGTTCCTCCGACGAACTGGGCAACGCTACGGGCCACGGTGCCAACAGCATCTGCGGCTCCTTAGGCTACGCCCTGCCCGACGCCCGTTACGCCTCCCATGTGGTGGTGCTCACCGACGACCTGGTGGCCTATCCCAATATGCCGCAGTCCATATCGGCCGCCGACGTAGAGAGCGTTGTGGTGGTGGACAGCGTGGGAGACAGCACCAAGATTGCCGCTGGCGCCATCCGTGATTCCAAGAACCCGCGTGATATTCTGCTGGCCAAACAGGCTGCTAAAGTGATTATTAACAGCGGTTACTTCCAGGATGGCTTCAGCATCCAGACGGGTACCGGCGGTGCCTCCCTGGCGGCTGTCAAATACATCCGGGAGGAAATGATCAACCGTGGCATCAAGGCCTCCTTCGCCCTGGGCGGCATCACCGCACATATGGTGAAACTGCATCAGGAAGGTCTTATCGGCACCCTCATCGATGTCCAGTCCTTCGACAAGGTGGCGGCCGAATCCATTGCCGTAGATCCTGCGCACCGGGAGGTTTCCGCAGTGGAATACGCCTCCGGGCAGCACCTGGGCAGCGCCACGCACGCGCTGGATATCGTCATCCTGAGCGCCCTGGAGGTGGATACGGACTTCAACGTGAACGTGCTGGTGGGTTCCGACGGCATTATCCGCGGGGCCATCGGCGGTCACCAGGATACGGCAGCCGACAGCGCCCTGTCCATCATCGTGTGCCCGCTCCTGCGCGGCCGCATCCCCTGCGTGGTGCCGCACGTGACCACCCTCATCACCCCCGGCCCTTCCGTGGACGTGGTGGTTACCGAATATGGCATTGCCGTGAATCCCGGCCGCCCGGAAATTGCCCAGCGGCTGAAAGAAGCCGGCCTCAAGGTGGTTCCCATTACAGAACTGGCCGCCAAGGCGTCCTCCATCATCGGCAAACCGGACCCGCTGCCTTTCGGCGACAAAGTGGTGGGCGTGGTGATGAACCGGGACGGTTCCGTACTGGACAAAATCTACAACATCCAATAACAAAAAAACCGGCTTCAACGCCGGTTTTTTTATGATTTGTTGCCTCCGCCGATGGGGCCGAAGTCTCCCAGGTTGAAGGTGGACCCGGGCTGGGGGCCCTTGCCGCCGGAGAGGTCGATGACCCCGAACTGGGCCTCGTACTTGGACACATTGTCAAACAGGGCGTTCATCAGGCGTTTGGCATGTTCCGGCGTCATGATGATGCGGTCGCTGATCATGGCCTTGGGCAGGCCGGGGAGGGTAGCGGCGAAATCGATGATGAACTCGCTGCGGGAATGCGAGATGATGGCCAGGTTGGAATAGGAGGTTTTGGTGTTCTGGGGATTCAGTTCCAGCTGCAGCTGGTTCTGGGGTTGTTTGGGCGTATTGTTATCCATAATTAATCGTTTCAATTGCACAAATTTAGCAAAAATATCGTTATCTTCGCAAGACCAATCACAAATGCATAATGAATAATAGCCTATATGTTCCGCCCCAGGTGGAAGTCCTGCAGTTGGAAAGCCACGACTGCATCCTCGAATTAAGCAACTTCGGCACCCCCGGCGCCCCCGGAACCGGTTTCGGTAACGGCGATATCATCGACGGTGGAATCATCTTTTAAACGGGACAGGCTATGAAAAGAATTGCTTATCTTCTCTTCGCCGGCTCCGTACTGCTGGCATCCTGCTCAAGGGAATATGAAGACCCCGTGCGGGAAACCCTACCCGAAAAACCTGCTTTCCGGATGGAAGTAAAGGCCGATGGCACGGCCACCAAAACTGTCATCGACGAGCAGGACGAAAGCCATTTCAACATCCTCTGGCAGGCCGGTGACAAGCTGGGCGTGTTTGAAGTAGGGAATGGCGTCATCCAGACCAAGGCCGAGAGCGACCCGCTCACCGCCCCTGGCGCCAGTGCCACCTTCGGCATCACCCTTTCCGGTGAGGCGGAAGCCCCGTATCACTATACCTTCGTATATCCGGCATCGGCCCTATCCAAAAAGGGTGACAAGTACCTGGTGACCATTCCGTCCAACCAGACCTTTGCTCCCAACAGCTTCGATATCGATTCCGATGTTCTGGTTTCCGAGCACCTGGCTTTCCCCACGGAGCGTCCCACTTCCGTCAGCCCGGCTTTCGCCCGCCTGGGCGGTACGGTCCGCCTGGTGATTCAGGCTCCCACCACCACCGAGCGCATTGAGAGAATCAGTTTCTCCACCACCGAGGCCAACATCGTGGGCTCCTACTACCTGGATCCAGCCACAGGTGGCCTTACAGATGAACTCAGGGCCAGCCTCAGCAAGAACATTCAGCTCACTCCGGCCGCCTCCACCACCTATTCCGGCAATATCGTGGTATGGTTCCGCCTTGCCGAAGTCACCCTGTCCGACAACTTTACCGTCATCGTAAGGACCGACGCCAAGACCTATACAAAAACCGTAGACCTGGCCAGTCTGGGCCGTAGCCTTACTTTCCAGCACGGCAAACTCACCAAGTTCGGCGTCAATATGGCCGATGCCGTTGTCACGGACAACACCTATGAAGGTAATTATGCCGAATTCACGGTCCAGGATGTGCGCGGGAAGGGGATTACTACCAATACTTATACTGTCATCGAGCCCTATCTTAAGATATACGGAGATTCCTGGACTGGTAAAGTGAATAACGACAGCGGAGGATTCGGCATCCGGCGCTGCGATAACGGCACCAACGATTCCTACCTGTTGCTGCCCAAGTTCAAAAACGGCATTGCCAGCGTCACCGTCACGCTTTCCCAGGCCATGGCAGCCGGTAAAACGCTCTTCCTTTCCTCTACCGCCAATGGAACGGAGGGAGACGTTGCTTCGCTCACCACCTTGGCCGACCAGACAATATATACCTTTGATTTGACTGCCTCCGACGTCTCCCAGGCCTATCTACGAGTCAGCGGAGCCGCAGCCTACATCATGAAAGTGGCTGTCGTTGGCAAAAATGACAGCCGAGAAGCCCTGGAAGAGCCCGCTAATTATTCGGGCACTCTGGACACCCGGGTAAACAACCTGGTGCACTTGGAGTGGAATACCGTTCCGGATGCAGCGTACTACCAAATAAATTACACGCCGGAAGGAGGAAGCACTTCCAGCGTGCTTGTAGAGGCCGATGAAACCGCTAAGATGCAGCAGGATCTGGACGGTCTGGAGTATGACAAACCCTACACTTTCACCATCACGGCCATCGCCGATGAGTACTTCAGCAAGAATTCTTCGGCCGTTAACGCGGCGCCGCTGACTACCGGCGCACAGCCTGCCGGACTCACCGTGGATGTGATTGACGTAGCCTTGACTGGGGTCACCACCACTTCTTACACGGCATGGTCAGACAAAAAGGTGAATACGGCCGTATATGCGGGTAAAACCGCCAAAGGCAGCAACGCCATCCAGATGAATACCGGTAGCCATTACGGCCTGTATACCACCACTTCCGGAGGCTACCTCAGGAGCATCACCGTCACCCTTACCGCCAATACCACCAATACCGTGGACGTGTATGCCAAGAATGCAGCCTATGCCTCCGTCGACGACCTTTGGAACAATCAAGGAACCAAAATTGGTTCTGTGAGCGGCAATGGTTCCACGGTAGTAAAACAGAAGATTATACTGGCCGACAATTATACGCATTTTGCCGTCCGCTCCAGCGGCGGAGCCGTTTATGTGGCAGAAATCCGCGTGGAATGGGCTAATGCCGCTCTTCCTGTGGCTTCGGTCATTACGCTGGGCCACGATGACGTAAAGGCCACCGAGGCCACGCTCAACGGTTCCTACTCCGGCGCTACCGACGGTATCTACGAGGCCGGCTTCTACTGGGATACCAAACAATCCGACCTGCAGGCCTTGGCCCATCCTGATCAGGTGGTCACCACCGACGGTTCCAACAATACCTCCGGGAACTTCACTTGCAAACTGGGCTCCCTGTCCGAACTTACTACTTACTATTATAAGGCCTATGTCCTGGAATTCGATTCCGTTTCCCAGACCTATGTAGAGCATTACGGAGAAATCATGTCCTTCACCACCCTTGCCAAGGCCAGCTTCGAGCCCGGCGGATGGCTTGAAATGCCTTCCTACACCACTGCAGCCATGGCCGGTACCACGGAATCAGCCCTGGCCGACCTGTACGCCATCACGCACTACGCCACCATGCACGGTGACAAGGCGCGCAATTATTCTTTCCTTTATGACCCGGAGGTATTTGCCTCCTACTGGGTGGCCTATCCGCTGTGCCGGGACCATCTGGGAGCCGGCCGTGAGGAAGACTGGGACTACGACCCCATCGTTCCCCAGGCCAAGCAGACAGCCGTTTTCAAGGGATATGGCGTAAACGTGCCATCGGCCAAATATAACAACCAGCATTATGCCCGCGGTCATCAGTTACCAAACGCAGACCGCAACGGCGTAGACGAAATGATGGCCCAGACCTACTATTCCACCAACATGACGCCGCAGTTGCAGCACGGCTTCAACGGGGGAGTATGGGCCAATCTGGAAGAGGCTGTACGAAGTGTCATCAAGGACAACGCCGACACAGTGTATGTGGTCACTGGCGCCGCTTTCCGCAAGAAGGGCGGTAACGAAACCATCCAGACCATTACCAGCACACGCGACGGTAAGGTCCTGCCCGTTCCCAATTACTACTGGAAGGTACTGCTCAAGGTGAAGTGGAGCGGCAAGACCGTCTCCAGCGCCTCCACCGTGGGCTTCTGGCTGGAGCACCGGGACAACTATGACACCGGCGGCACCAACTACCTCCCGTTTGTTACCACCGTAGACCAAATTGAAGAATGGACTGGCTTTGACTTTTTCTCCAACCTGTCATCCAGCCTCCAAACCAGCGCAGAAGCTAATGCAGACTGGAACGCGTTCAAGAGCTACTAGGGGCATTCCGGCGTAACAGCCTGGTTTATAACACTTTAAGTTTTTTTCTTTATCCCCACGGGGATAAAGAAAATTTCTTATAGTATTGATAATCAGCGATTTATAAAGAAACGCCCCTCGGGGCCTGGAAGCAAAACTAGAACTTCACCTCAATAGTATAGGGCATCCTAACGGGTTGGCCGTCAGAGAGGGCGGGTTTCCATTTGGGGGAGCTCTTCACCACGCGTTCGGCTTCTAAATCGAGGGCGGGAACGGCTTTACGGGTGACCTGGACTTCCTGGACACCGCCGTTGCGGCCAACAACGAAGCGAACGGTGACGGTGCCGTGGGCACCCTGGGGCTTCAGGTGAGACTGGACCCATTGTTTAAAGGCTTCCAGGCCTTCGTGGCCTTCTTTACCCTGGAATACGGGGCGGCGGTCCAGACGGTCATAGAAAGACATATTGTGCTCCGGGCCGTGGTGGTTGGAGATGAGGCGTCCGTCCTTCATTTCCAGCGTGTTGCCGCCATAGATGGTGAAGCGGCCCAGGACCGTGAGGGTGTCGCCCTTCACGATATCCATCTGGCTGAAGTTGCGGCCGGGGTGGGCGGGATCGGCCAGGCCGTACACCAGCAGGGTTCCGGTGGCGTCCTTCAGGTAGAAACTGCCGCTGGAGGTACTGCGCACCTTTTCCACTACGCCGGAGACCAGGTAGCTGGTGGTGTCCGAGGGGGACAGCTTGAGAAACTCCCGCACCGTGAGGCGCGGCTGGGCCAGGGCCGATGCCCCTAAAGCCAGAAACAGAAGTATAAGGGCCTGTTTACGCATAATCTACTGGTTGAAATAACGGAGCACTTCCCGGGCGTCCTCCACATTCCTGGGGAGGGAGTGGCCGGCCTTGAACCAGGCGTCAATCTCGGCCTTCTTGGCCGGGAACAGCTTGCGGAGGTTCCTCTTGTTGAAAGGGAACACGGTGTCTCCCTTATAGATGCATACGTTCTCGTTCACCTCAAAGGGAACGTCCTTGCCGTCTTTCAGATCATAGGAATAACCCTCGGAGATATACGTGCTGTACTCCCGGATGGAGGACGTCTGGGTACTGGCACCGTAGGCCCCTTCCTTGGCGCCGCGGATGATGTGCACCTTCCGCTCCAGCGCCACGCCCATATCGGCCGATACGGGATACATCCGGTAGAACAGATCCTGGCAGTGCAGGAAGAAAACCGTGTCAATCATCACCTTGACCACGCTTTCGGGGTTGGAGGCTTCCAGTTCCTGGCCGTCTTCGGCGATGAACCGCAGGGAATGGTCCAGGGCGCAGATGTTCAGTTTGCCCTGCGCCGGCATCTGCCCGCGGAAATAGACATAACCGTCGGCGAAGGACGGCATCAGGTAATAGACGTCATCAGGAATGCCGCCGTGGGGACGGCCGGGGCCCTGCGCCTGCATAAGAAGGGGAGTGGCCAGGACACACAGTAAGAGAAGAATCCGTTTCATTACTTAAACCATTTTTCAAATTCCAGTTTGCCTTCGTCGTCGAAGGTTTTCACGTGCATCCGGAGGTCCGGACCGCACTCGAATTCCAGTCGGCGGACGTTATCGTTCACCAGGATAGGGAAGTCGTTTCCCATGGTCCCGGCCTCGCAGTACATGAATTCGTGCAGGTCTGCGCCAATCATCAGGTCCACGCCCGCCTCGTTGAGCATGGGCACCATATGCACGTTGAGCCACCGTTGCAGCAGGTAGTCCGTCTTGTCGGGATGGTCGATCATGGGCACATGAATCAGGCAAATCTTGACCGGAGCGCTCTGGAAGGCCGATTCCTTCAGCGCCTTCGCGGCCCAGTCAATCTGCTCCTGCAGGTATTCCTCGAAGACGGCCGCTCCTGCATAGTCCCGGCTGCGGCGGTCGCTGGTTTCCCCGGCGTCGAAGACGATGCAGGCCACCGGCCCCTGCCGAAAGGTATAGTAGAAGGGGGCGGGGGAGGCGTGCGGGAAGACATCGGCCACCAGCATGGGATCCTTGCCGCGTCCTTCGTGGTTGCCGCGGGCGAAAAAGAGCGGAACCTGCGCGCAGAGGCCGCCCATGGGCTCGATGGCATAGCGTACCAGCGTGTCCAACACATAGTTGCCGGCCGACACGATGTCTCCGTTCAGGAAGAGGAAATCCGTGGCCGATGCATCCACCTGCGCCGCCAGCTTGGCGTACTTGCGCACCTTCATATGGGTGTCGTTGAACACGGAGAAGCGGCAGGAAGACGCCTGACTGTCCAGCGTGTGCGTCTGCAGCCAGGAACCCTGATAGGCGTCCCCGAACTTGGGATCCCGCGCATTGCTGTCGTCCTTGATATTGACCCCGCACACGCGGTATTTCACGGTCTGGCCCCGCTGAAGGCCCTTCAGGGTAATGCTGTGCAGGCGGCGGAAAACGCGGCGGCCGGCAAAGACGTCGTACACCGCCCGGCCGTCCTCCAGCTCTACGTAAGCCAGGCCCGGTACCTCGCTGGTCCACAGGATGGTAAGCGTGGAATCCGAGGCGTCCGTCACCCAGGGACCCGCCTGGATGCCCTGGGCAAAGCCGCAGACCGACATTAGAAACACAGCCAGCAAAAGGACGAAACGTTTCATGTTACTACAGGTTAGCTATGCAAATTTAGGGATTTTTCCAGAAAAAAGACTAACTTTGTGAGTTATAAAAGGAATAAGACCTAATTATGAAAGAATTAGCTGCAAAGTATAGTGCGAAGGAAGTGGAGGACAAGTGGTACGCCTATTGGCTGGCCCACAAATTCTTCCACAGTGAACCCAATGAAAAACAGCCGTATACCATTGTGATCCCGCCGCCCAACGTGACGGGTATCCTGCACATGGGACACGTGCTCAACAATACCCTGAACGACGTCCTCATCCGCAAGGCCCGCATGGACGGCAAGAACGCCTGCTGGGTCCCCGGCACGGACCACGCTTCCATCGCCACGGAAAACAAGGTGGTGGCCAAGCTCAGGGAGCAGGGCATCCGCAAGGAGGACATCGGCCGCGAGGAATTCCTCAAGCACGCTTGGGCGTGGAAAGAGGAGCACGGTGGCATTATCCTGCAGCAGCTCAAGAAGTTAGGCTGCTCCTGTGACTGGGACCGCACCCGTTTCACCATGGAGCCGGCGCTGAGCGAAGCCGTGATCAACACCTTCGTGTATTTTTACAGGAAAGGCTGGATTTACAAGGGCGTGCGCATGGTGAACTGGGACCCCGAGGCCCTCACCGCCGTGAGCGACGACGAAGTGATTCACAAGGACACCCAGAGCCATTTCTACCACCTGCGCTACTACATCTCCGACGGCAACGGCAACCCCACGGACAAGTTCCTGGTCATTGCCACCACGCGTCCGGAGACCATCATGGCCGATGCAGCCATCTGCGTAAACCCCAAGGACGAGCGCCACTTCTGGCTCAAGGGCAAGAAGGTGCTCATCCCGCTCATCAACCGGGAAATCCCCGTGATCGAAGACGACTACGTGGAGATGGACTTCGGTACGGGCTGCCTCAAGGTGACCCCCGCCCATGACGTCCACGACTATGAAATCGGCCTGCGGCACAACCTGCCCGTGCTGGAAATCATCGACGACCACGGTAAACTGAACGAGAAAGCCCAGATCCTGGTGGGCGAGGACCGTTTCGTGGCCCGCAAGAAGATTGTGAAGATGCTGGAGGAAGCCGGCAATCTGGTGAAGGTGGAGGACTATACCAGCCCCGTGGGTTACAGCGAGCGCACCGACGCCGTCATCGAGCCCAAACTGAGCGCCCAGTGGTTCCTGAAGATGGAAAGCCTGGCCGCCACGGCCCTGGAGACGGTTCTCAGCGGCCGCACCAACTTCATTCCGGAGAAATACGTGAACACCTACCGCCACTGGATGGAGAACGCCCGCGACTGGTGCATCTCCCGTCAGCTGTGGTGGGGCCAGCGCATCCCGGCCTATTACCTGCCGGACGGCTCCTTCGTGGTGGAAGCTACGCCCGAAGCGGCGCTGAAGGCCGCCCAGGCCATCAATCCCGCCATCAAGGCCGAAGACCTGAAGCAGGACGAGGACGTGCTGGACACCTGGTTCAGCAGCTGGCTGTGGCCAATTTCCGTATTCGATCCAGAGAAGCCAGGTCATCCCGAGCACCAGCCCAACAAGGACCTGGCCTACTACTATCCCACCAACGACCTTGTCACGGGACCGGACATCATTTTCTTCTGGGTGGCCCGCATGATCATGGCCGGCGAGGAGTTCATGGGCAAGGAGCCCTTCTCCAACGTGTATTTCACGGGCATCGTGCGCGACAAGATTGGCCGCAAGATGTCCAAGACGCTGGGCAATTCCCCGAACCCGCTGGACCTGATTGACACGTATGGCGCCGACGCCGTGCGCATCGGCATGCTCCTGTGCTCCAGCGCCGGCAACGATATCTTCTACGACGAAGCCCAGATTAAGCAAGGCGCCGCCTTCTGCAACAAGATATGGAACAGCTACCGCCTGGTGAAGGGTTTCCAGGTGGCCGATATCCCCCAGACGCCCGCCGCCAAGCTGGCCATCGAGTGGTTCGCCGCCAAACTGAGCGAGACCATCGCCCAGGTGGAAGACCACTATAGTAAATTCCGCATCTCCGACGCCCTGATGGCCATTTACAAGCTGTTCTGGGACGACTACTGCAGCTGGTACCTGGAGGCTATCAAACCCGCCTACGGCCAGCCCGTGGACCCCGCCACACAAAAGGCAACGCTGGCCTTCTTCGAGTCCCTCCTGAAGCTCATCCATCCGGTGATGCCCTTCATCACGGAGGAACTGTGGCAGGACATCGCCGAAAGGAAGGAAGGGGAGACCATCATGTATGCTCCCACGCCCAAGGCCGAAGCTTTCGATCCCGCCGTGCTGGAGAACTTCGCCCTGGCCGCCGAGGCCGTGAACGGCGTTCGCGGCGTGCGCGCGCAGCGCAATATCGGCCCCAAGGAGCAACTGAACCTCAAGGTCAAGGCCGCCGCCTTCCCCTGCATCCCGCTCATCGAAAAGATGGCCGGCGTGACGGTGGAACTGGTGGACGGGCTGGACGACGCCCAGGGCGTTGGCTTCCTGGTACGCACCACGGAAATGTTCGTGAAGCTGGAAGGCCTGGTGAACGTGCAGGAGGAACTGGAGAAGGCCACCAAGGAACTGGAACGCTTCAAAGGCTTCCTGCAGGGCGTACGCGCCAAGCTTTCCAACGAGAAATTCACCGCCCACGCTCCGGCGCAGGTGATTGAGAACGAGCGCAAGAAAGAGGCCGACGCCCTCTCCAAGATAGAGACCCTGGAGGCCAAGATTGCGCAGCTGAAGAAATAGGTTATGGCCACGTTCAAGACATCGTTCCCCGTACGGTACTACGAGACCGACCAGATGGGTATCGTGCACCATTCCAACTACATCCGCTATTTTGAGATAGCGCGGGACGAAATGCTGGTGCAGTTGGGTTTCCCCATCCAGCGCTGCGAACAGGAGCTGGGCGTGCAGATCCCCATCGTGAGCGTGGAATGCCACTACCATCATCCGGCCCATATGGGAGACGTCCTCACGGCCGTGGCCACGGTGGACAAAGTGCCCATGGCCAAACTGCCCGTAAAGCAGGCCGTGTACAACCAGGACGGCGTTTTGTGCGCCGACGGCGTGGTGACGCTGGGCTTCATCAACAAGACCACTTTCCGGCCCACACGTTGCCCGGAGCCCATGGTTGCCCTTTTTGAAGAACATTTAAACGACCGATAATATGCTTACCGTTTTACCTCTCCTTGTTTTTGGAACCTGGGAAATCGTACTCATCGTAGCCGTGGTGCTCCTCCTTTTCGGCGGCAAAAAGATTCCCGAGCTCATGAAGGGCCTTGGTAAAGGCGTCAAGAGCTTCAAGCAGGGAATGAACGAAGTGGAGAAGGAAATCAAAGAGGATGACGGCGAAGGACAGTGAAATGTCCTTCTGGGATCATCTGGAAGCACTGAGGGGGACCCTGTTCCGTTCGGTGCTCTCCGTTGCGCTCCTGTCCGTCATCTTCCTGGCCATCCCTAAAAACCTCTTCAAGGCCGTTCTCTGGCCCACACAGCCCGATTTTCCGCTGTACCGGTTACCGGGCGTGGATTTCTCCATGAGCCTGATTAACATTGAGCTGAGCGCCCAGTTCTTCACTTATATGAAGGTATCCCTTTTGTGCGGCCTGGTGCTGGCTTTTCCCTATATTATATGGGAAATATGGAAGTTCGTTTCCCCGGCTCTTTACCCGCAGGAGAAAAAAGCCGTCCGGAAGGGCTTCCTGCTGTCTTCCGGGCTGTTTTACATGGGCGTAGCCACGGGCTATTTCGTGGTACTGCCGGTGTGCCTGATGTTCTTTGTGAACTTCTCTGTGAGTGACGCCATTGTGAACACCATCTCCCTGAGCTCCTATATGAGCCTTTTCACCTCCATGGTGTTCCTCATCGGCCTGCTGTTCGAGTTCCCGGCCGTGATCCTGGTGCTTTCCAGCCTGGGAATCGTGAACCGGGGAGTGCTGCGCAAGGGCCGGCGCTACGCCGTTGTTGCGGTGCTGGTGCTGGCGGCCCTCATCACCCCCAGCGACCCCTTTTCCATGTTTGTGCTGGCCATCCCGCTGTACGGGCTGTACGAACTGTCTATCGTGCTGTGTAAAAAGGAGGAGGAAGCCGTATGATCTCCATCAACAACGTCACCGTATCCTTTGGCAGCTGGAACCTTCTGGACTGCATTAACTTCCATATCAGCGACGGCGACAAGATAGGCCTGGTGGGGAAGAACGGGGCGGGGAAGAGTACCTTGATGAAACTCATCACGGGAGAGCAGGCGCCTACCAGCGGAAGCATTGAAAAACCGGCTGGCGTGCGCATCGGCTACCTGCCCCAGATTATGGAGCACCACCGGGGACGCAGCGTGATGGAAGAGGTGCTCACCGTGTTCGATTATCTGCACGACATGGAGGCCGAACTGGCCGATATCGCTGTTACATTAAGCGAGCGTACAGACTATGAGTCAAAGGAATACGCAGCCTTAATTGAACGGATGAATCAGCTGAACGACCGTCTCGCTTTGGAAACGGGACTGTCCCCGAAGGCCCAGGCGCAGAAGGTCCTTTTCGGCCTGGGATTCAAGGCCGACGAACTGGACCGCCTCACCGAAACCTTCAGCCAGGGCTGGAACATGCGCATCGAACTGGCTAAGATCCTGCTGGCGGGCCCCGACGTCCTGCTGCTGGACGAACCCACCAACCACCAGGACATCGAGTCCAACGAATGGTT
>JAFWPA010000049.1 GCA_017509685.1 Bacteroidales bacterium | reverse complement strand
GCCCACGCGCTCATAGCGCTGGAAATTATAGGTAAAGTGCGACAGATAGCACTTCTGGTCCCACCAGAAACTCACGTCCCGGCAGTTGATGACCTTGTTGCCCAGGTAGGTGGATTTGGCCTGGGTCTCGGAAAGGTCCACCTTTTTCTGGATGTAGCTGTCATCGGCCCTTTCCTTGATGTCCCAGAAGGCCTGCTTGCGGTACTTAGCCTTGCCGGTGCGGGCGCAGGGGCTGGCGTGCATCCACTCCAGTTCCCGCCGGTACAGGTTGCGCACCTTCTCCGTCTCCGCGTTGTAGTTATCTATGCGTTCCTGGCGTTTCTCCAGGAAGTTCATATAGTCCCCGCGATAGATGTAGATGTTTCCGCGGTCCATTTCCATCACGGTGTTGCACACGCGGTCCAGGAAATAGCGGTCGTGCGTGACCATGAACAGCGTGCACCGGCTGTGTTTCAGATGGCCCTCCAGGAACTCGATGGCGTCGATGTCCAGGTGGTTGGTGGGCTCGTCCATGATGTAGAAATCGGCCTCTGAGGCCAGCATCTGCGTAAGCGCCACGCGTTTGACCTCTCCGCCGGAGAGATCGCTCATCGGCCTTTCCCCGTCCAGGCCGAACTGGTCCAGGAGCTGTGTCACCCGCAGTTCATATTGCCACAGGTGGTCCGTGTCCAGATGCTGCGTCCACTGCACGGAGCCGTCCATCACCTGCCGGAAAACGGTTTTCTTCGGGTCATAGGCATAGTCCTGCTCCAGGAAAGCGATGCGGATATCCTTGAGGAACAGCACCTTGCCGCCGCTGTCGCTGCTGTCTTTCCCGGCCAGGATGCGCAGGAGCGATGTCTTGCCCGTGCCGTTGGGCGCGATAAGCGCCACCTTGTCGCCTTCATTGATGTTGAAGTCGATGTGCTGGAACAGCACCTTGGGGCCGTAGCTCTTGGAAATGTTCTCTATTTGCAGGTAACTGGGCATAGTGTCTGCAAAGATAGCACAAAACCTAAACATCTGTGAGTAAAATTGGTAAATTCCCAAAAAATCGTTAACTTTACAAATCAATCTTAGTCTTTTATGGAATTACATATCCAATCAGAAACTTCAAGGCTACGGGAGGTTGTACTGGGCATGCCGTATTCCTGCGGCCCCACTCCCACGTTGGAGCAGACATATGACAGCAAATCCTATGAAAGCGTGAAGAATGGCGTATATCCCGCCGAGGAAGACATCGTGCGGGAGATGAGCGCCTTCGAAACCATCATGCTCAAATACGACGTCAAAGTGTACCGTCCCCGTCTGGTGCAGAACTGCAATCAGGTGTTCTCCCGGGACGTGGGCTTTGTGATTGATGACAAAATCATCGTATCCAACATTATCCCCGACCGTCAGGACGAGATTGACGCCTACGAAGACATCTATCGGCAAATCCATTACAAGCAGATTTACAACCTGCCGGAGGCCGTGCACGTGGAAGGCGGAGACGTGGTGCTGTACAAGGATTTTATCTTCCTGGGCCAGTACGACTTCCCGGATTACCGCGACGTGAAGACCGCCCGCACCAACCGCCTGGCCGTGGATTACCTCAAGATGATCTTCCCTTCCCGGACCATCGTGCCCCTGAACCTGCTCAAGAGCGACACAGACCCTTATCAGGGCATCCTGCACCTGGATTGCACGTTCATGCCGGTGGGTGACGGCAAGGCCATCCTCTACAAGCGGGGCTTCATGAACCCGCGGGACGCCGACCATCTCATCGACATTTTCGGTGGCCCCGATAACGTGTTTGAAGTCACCACCGAGGAGATGTACTATATGAACACCAACGTGTTCTCCATTGCCCCGGACGTGGTGGTAACCGAGGAACACTTCACCCGCCTGAACAAGCATCTGCGGGAGAAATGGGGAATGACGGTAGAAACCGTCCCTTACCGGGAAATCTCCAAGATGGGCGGCCTGCTGCGCTGCTCTACCCTTCCTTTAAGAAGAGATTAACTATGGAAAAACTGGCTGTGGTCGCTTTCGGCGGGAACGCCCTTCTCAGAAGCGGCCAGAAAGGCACATTCGAAGAGCAGGTGGCCAACGTGGAGCGCACCTGCGAGAACCTGGTACCGCTGCTGGAGCAGGGTTATCAGCTCATTATCGGCCACGGAAACGGCCCGCAGGTGGGCAACGGCCTTCTTCGGCACGCCGCCGGCGAGAAAGAGTACGGCCTGCCCGCGATGCCCATGGACTTCTGCGGGGCCGAGACTCAGGGCTCCATCGCCTACCTCATCGAGACAGCTCTGGAGCGCGTGCTGGTGCGTCACGGCCTGCATCGGCCCGTAGTCTCGCTGGTCACCCGCGTAGAGGTGAAGGCCGACGACCCCGGCTTCTCCAACCCCACCAAGCCCGTGGGCCCGTACTACCCCGAGATACCCGCCGACGGTGCGGTGTACAGGGAGGATCCCAAGGGACGGGGCTGGCGCAAGGTGGTTCCTTCGCCCGTGCCGGTGGCTATCTGCAACGTGGACCTGGTGGGCCGGCTGGCCCGCGAAGGCTGCATCGTGGTCACCGTGGGTGGCGGCGGCATTCCGGTAGTGGAAGACGGCGGCGCCCTGAAAGGTGTGGAGGCGGTGATCGACAAGGATTTGGCATCGGCCCTCTGTGCCGTAAAAACCGGCGCCCGGGAGTTCTACATCCTCACCGACGTCCCCAAGGTGTACATCCATTTCCGTCAGCCCGGAGAGCAGGCGCTGGACGTGATGACCGTGGCGCAGGCCAAAAAACTGCTGGCCGATGGTGAGTTCGCCGAGGGCTCCATGGCCCCCAAGGTGCGCGCCGGCATCTTCTTCATCGAAAACGGCGGCGAAAGCTGCATCATAACCGAAGCGGGAGAACTGGGAAACCCCTCCTGCGGAACCCGAATCATTCAATAATACTATGGCATATAACCTGAGAAACCGCAGCTTCCTCAAGCTGCTGGACTTTACCCCCAAGGAAATTGAATTCCTGCTGGACCTGGCCGCAGACCTCAAGAAGGCCAAATACACCGGCACCGAACAGCCCCGTCTGAAGGGCAAGAACATCGCCCTCATCTTTGAGAAGACCTCTACGCGCACCCGCTGCGCCTTTGAGACGGCCGCCTACGACCAGGGCGCCCACGTTACGTATCTGGGCCCCACCGGCAGCCAGATCGGCATCAAGGAGACGATGAAGGACACGGCCCGCGTGCTGGGACGCATGTACGACGGCATCGAATACCGCGGCTTCGCCCAGACCACCGTGGAGGAACTGGCGCAGTACGCCGGCGTTCCCGTGTGGAACGGCCTCACCAACGAATTCCATCCTACGCAGATCCTGGCCGATTTCCTCACCATGCGCGAGCACGTGAACAAACCCCTGAACCAGGTGTCCTACGCCTACTTGGGCGACGCCCGCTTCAATATGGGTAACTCCCTGCTGGTGGGCGGTGCCAAGATGGGGATGGACGTGCGCATCGTGGCCCCGAAACCCCTGCAGCCGTCGGCCGAACTGGTAGCTACCTGCCGCGAGATTGCCAGGGAGACCGGCGCCCGCATCACCATCACCGACAACGTGGACGAAGGGGTGAAGGGCTGCGACTTCCTGTACACGGACGTGTGGGTGTCCATGGGAGAGCCCGACGAAGTGTGGAAAGAGCGCATCGGCCTGCTCAAACCTTACCAGGTGAACGCCGCCCTGATGGCCCGCACCGGCAACCCCGCCTGCAAGTTCATGCACTGCCTGCCGGCCTACCACAACCGGGACACCAAGGTAGGGGAGGATGTGTACCAGAAGTTCGGCATGGATGGTGTCGAGGTGACGGAGGAAGTGTTCGAAGGACCCAACTCCATTGTGTTCGACGAGGCCGAAAACCGCATGCACACCATCAAGGCCGTAATGGTCGCTACCCTGGGAGATTAGTTTTTTCGAAGAATAATTACTATCTTTCGGAACTAAAGCGAATAACCATGGCTGTCAAGGATTTTAACATACGCTACGAGGAATTCTCCTCCGTGGAAGAAATGCTGCCCGAAGATCAGGAACTGGTAGCCGCCGCCATCGACGCCCAGAAGGGGTCCTATTCACCCTATTCCAATTTTCAGGTGGGCGCTGCCCTTAAGCTGGATAACGGACTGATAGTCAGGGGTGCCAATCAGGAAAACGTGGCCTATCCCTCCGGCCTGTGCGCAGAACGCGTGGCCATGTTCTGGGCCGGCGCCAACTATCCCGATGCCGTGATGGAAACCCTGGCTGTGGCCGGTGCCAACGCCGGTGTCCTGTGCGAAAGCCCCGCCAGTCCCTGCGGCGCCTGCCGCCAGGTGATGGCCGAATACCAGAAAAAACAGGGCAAGCCCATGAAGATTATCCTGGTGGGTTCCAAGCGCATCCGCAAGTACTCCTGCGTGGACGATATCCTTCCCTTTATCTTCGACAGCCTGAAGATGCGGTAGCCTTTACCGGCACTGCGGGCAAACGCCTTTCACCAGATAACTTACACTATCCGCCTCATAACCTTCCGGTACATCTACCGGAGGGACGGGTGTGTCTTCCAGGCAATAGGTACGGTGGCAGCGAGTGCAGTAGAAGTGCACGTGTACGTCGTCGTCTTCGCTGGAGTGGCTGTGGCACAGTTCGTAACGCACGCCGTCTCCGGCGTCTTCCAACGCGTGTACCAGATGGGCGTCTTTAAAGGCCGTGAGGGCGCGGAACACGTTACTCTTGTCAATGGTCTCCAGCTGCGCCTCCAGCTCTGTCATGGACAGCGGCCGCCCGGACTCCTGCAGCGCACGTGCAATGAGGAGGCGGTTAGCGGTGGGTTTTACGCCGTGCCGGGCAAAGAGTTCTTCCAAGTCCATTACAGCAGCTCTTCCAGAAGGGCCTTGCAGTGCCCGGGCAGGATGATATGGTGATTGCCGATAGAATCCGTGAGGAAGTATCGCGCATCTTCCGGTTTCAGCTGCAGCACCACCTGCGTGCGGCACAGGTTGTCCTCGTACTGGTTGCGAAGGAGTTCTCCTTCGGCCGCAAAGTGGCGGTCCAGCTTGCCGGAAACCTTGAAAACGGTCACGGGGCCTTCCGGCAGATTGCCGTGGATGCCCACGCCGATTCCGCTCTCAAAGTGCGTATCGTACTGCCAGTTTCCTACCATATTGAAAGGGACGGTGCAGTGCGCGAAGAGCATCTGGCCGGTCTCTACGTCGATGCGGGAAGGATTGGCCTGGAAGCCCGTAAAGCCGGTGAGCGCCTGGGCGATCATCATGGAAAGCAGGGCAGGGACGTCTCCCTCGCAGGCGGCGGGAATGCCGTCGGCGTTGAAGGAAGCCAGCGCCAGGCAGCCGGTGTTGCCCACGGAAGTGAGGAGGTCGAAGCAGCGCAGGGTTAAAGCGCTCAGCCCGTAGCGGTTCACCAGCACCTCCAGCGCGTGGTAAATCTGGGTGGCGCCAGGGTATGCCGCGCGCACGTTGGGAGCCATGGGCTCTTCCTCCGGGGCGGGATCGGCCGATGCCTTCTCTATCTCCTGCAGCAGTTCCTCCATGGGAATCTCTACCAGTTTAGCGCCCAGCTTATCCATCACGGCTGTAGGGTCGGCGTGGCTGGCGATGAGCCAGTCGGAGGGTTGGCCGATAACGCCGATACGTGCCCCCTGCAGCTTCTTCCGGGCCAGGGCCACCGTCTCCAGCATATGCACGCGCTCCTGGAGATAGCCGGCGCTGCCGTGCAGCACTTCGCCCTTCAGGCCCTGCTGACGCAGGTAGGACAGGATTTCCAGGGAAGCCGCCAGGGAATTGCTCTTGCCCGAGGTGAGCAGGAAGTACCGCTCGATACCCCGTGCCAGCATCTCCGGCAGAAGGCTCTTGAAAATGCCTTCTGCGCCCCCTGTACGTACATAGATCAGGTCCAGGTCGTGCGTGCCGAAGTCCGAGAAATCGGCGCCCTTGAATTCATAATTGCCCTCCGGGAACACCCCGGCCAGGAATTCGTCGCTAAGCCGTGCCACGGATTCCTCGTTGTGCAGGCCGCTGGTAATGGTATAAACTGCAATCATAGTCAATAAAAAAAAGGGAAAGCACCTTATATCGCACCGCTACAACCACCTACCCTTGCTGCATTCCTGCCCTGGGGGGATTCGGAGGGAGCTGGTCGTATAAGACTTTCCCGGGACAAAGGTACAACTTTTTTCAATACCTCGCAAACCTTTCAAAGCATTCCGGCAGGGGAGAGGAGCAGCGCACCATCTTGCCGGAGAAGGGATTGCGGAAGACCAGGTTGGCGGCATGGAGGGCCAGGCGCTTCACGGGGTCGGTCTGGGCTCCGTATTTTTCGTCGCCGGCGATGGGGTGGTCCAGGTCCACGGCGGCATGCACGCGGATCTGGTTCTTGCGGCCGGTCTCCAACTGGAATTCCACCTGGGTGTAGTGACGGCTGCGGGCCAGGACTTTATAGTGGGTGATGGCTAGCTGACCGTCCCTCACTTCGTCCGGGAAGGAATTCATCTTCAAGGATTTGGGATTCTCTACCAGCCAGCTTTGTACGGCGCCCCGGTCGTTTTCCAGGATGCCTTCCAGCCAGGCCACGTATTTGCGTTCGGCCACCAGTTCCTTCCACTTGCTCTGGAGGATGTCCTTGGCGCGCTCGTTCTTGGCGAAGACCAGTACGCCCGACGTGCCCCGGTCCAGGCGGTGCACAATCCATATTTTGGCGGTGGAGCGGTCCGGCTCCCGGCCGGCGATGAGGTCCTCTTTCCGCTGCATGCGCGCGTTCACCTTCACGTAGGCGTTGAGCAGGGAGTACAGCGTGTCCTTTTCCTTGCCCGTAGCCACGGTGAGCATCCCGCTGGGTTTATCGGCCACAATATAATTCTCGTCCTCGAAGAGGATCTTCACGCCGGCCTTGGTGACGGTGTTCCGCGCGTCTTCCCGCACGGAACGGGCGATGGAGATGCCCTTGGGCAGGATGGTGATGACGTCGCCGGTTTTCAGCGGATGGTCAAACGCCGTGCGGCCTTCCCCGTTCACCAGCACCTGCCCCTTGGAGAGGAGGTTCTTCACGCCGGTGCGGGACTGGCCCGGGAGTATTTCAAACAGGTATTGCAGCAGGGCAGCCTCGTGGGCCACCTTGAATTTCTGTCCGGTCATAATTCTTCCAATAATTCGTGCAACTCCTTGGGCAGCAGGCGCATGAAGTGGTCCAGCATGCCGTGGGGAATGATGATGGTTTCCAGGGATTCACAGTCGTCGAAGGCATCCTCGCCAATCACTTCCAGCGCTTTGTTCAGCCGCACCTGGTACAGGTTCACGCAGCCCTGGAAGGCCCGGGGGCCGATGACGCGGGTCTTTGCGGGCAGGGAGATTTTCTCCAGCTGCCAGCAGTCCATAAAGGCCGATGCGCCAATCTTGAGCAGCCCCGTGGGGAGCTTGATGGAGAGGAGTTCCCCGCATTCGGCGAAGGCGGCGTCGCCGATAAAGGCCACCGAATTGGGCAGATGGATCTTTTCCAGGAAGGAGGAGCGTTCCTCCAGCGGGATTTCCTCGCCAATCTTGCGGTAGGCCATGTAGTCGTCGAAGGCGAAGACGTCGTCGCAGATGACCTCGCAGCCCTCCTTCACGGTGACCACCTCGGGGAAGTTCTCGGCGTCGGTGAGATATTTCCCATCGGCCGAATAATTGACACGGTTGTCCTCGTCCCAGACATCCCGCTCCAGTTCGGCCTGCGGGACTAAGGTGGGGACGGCCATAATTTCCTCGATGGTCATCGGCTAGAAGGTTTTTACAAAGTCGATGTCTTTCTTGAGCATGACCTTGGGTTCCATATGGTAAACCTTCTGGAACAGTTTGAACTGGTAGGCGGGGGACAGATAGACTTTGTTCTCGTTCTTGCCCTTGCGCCACCACTTGTAGAAGGCGATGGGATCGGTGTCGTAGGGAATGCGGGCCTCGATTTCGGAGGTATAGCCGGGGAAGTCGATGAGCATTTTGAGGCCGGTGATGCGGCGGTAATACTCATAGTCGGCGCGGCGAAGCTTGGACACCAGCGGGGCGAAAACCTCCATCTGATCCACCTGGAGGACCTTTTCCTTGATAATCATGCGGTGGATACGGACGGGGTCCTTATGCAGCCATTCCGTCATCGACAGCGTTACAGGGCCGTTTTCACAGTCCAGGGTGAGCATGTCCGAAGAGAAATAAATCTTTTCGCTGTCGAGCGGGAAATTTTCCATGTTTTTCGCCTATCTGTGCAAATATATGAAAAATATTTCGTTTTTCCGCAAGAAAACGTTTATTCTTTCACTATTTCCAGGTATTGAGGATCTATATAGGACGTCACTACGGCTACAATTCCCTCGATATTTACCAGCAGCCGACGGTCCCGCTTGATGCGTTTGATGTAGCCTTCGGCCCCTTTGAAGGGCCCTTCTGTGACGCGCACGCGGCCGCCTTCTTTGTAGTGGGTGTGTTCGTCGTCGGAATAGAATCCCAGGCCCTCGGAGCCTCTGGCGGTCACCAGACGGAAGGAAGACATCTGGCTGTCCGGAATTACGGCGTACTCCTTTCGCATGGCATTCTTGTAGATGAAACCCTTGCAGGTGTTGCTGCCCTCTTCCTTGAGGGCGCCTTCCACGAAGGGAAGGTCTTTTTCCTGGGCCCGGACGAAGATGATGGAAGTGACGAAGGGTTTGCGCTGGAAGATGAGGGCGCCCTCCTGGATATAGCGGGTGTCCACCTGCCCCAATGCCTGAAGACTGGCAATATGACGGCGCGCCTGCAGATGGGCTTCGCCCTTGAGCAGCACTTTGTCCACGGCAATGTAGGTCTCCAGCCCCATACCGTTCAGCAAGGCTTCCATATCGAAAACCTTGTTATAGAACACTTTAAGTGCGTACCAGAACAGTTTAGGCTCTTCCATCGTTCTTTTCTTGGCAACAAAGATACAATTTTTTTAAAAAAGATATTGCAGATTCAAAAAAAGGTGTTACCTTTGCAATCCCGAAAGGGAAGTTCACTGAAAACTTGGTGCGGTAGTTCAGTCGGTTTAGAATACCGGCCTGTCACGCCGGGGGTCGCGAGTTCGAGCCTCGTCCGCACCGCAAAGCCTCTTAAGTCCTGATTATCAATGGCTTAGGAGGCTTTTTTGTATGCTTTAGGGCCCATTTTCGGGGCCAAAAACACCCAAAAAACAGCTCCTTTGAGTATAAAAAAGTGTTAAAAACTGTTAATTTTTGTCAAAATCATTGAGAAATCATTGAGATTTCAGTGAGAAAACAGTGAGAAAAAGCGTGACGTCGAACTGTTCTCAATGGTAAAAAGGAGCTGTTATGGCAAAGTTTTCTTTCTACCTGGACACCCGCAAGGCTGTCGAAGGAGGGGTTTATCCCCTGGTGCTGAATCTGGCACACCAAAGTAAGGCGTCACGCATCCCTCTAGGTATGCGTTTCACAAAGGACGAATGGGAAGCCGCCGTTCTGTCTATGGCAAATGACCCCAGGAACAAATGGACGGCCAAGACCGAGGAGGCTTATTCGGCCAAGGCGCAGTATGATGTCAACCTCTCTCGACTCGCAAAAGAGGAAGCTCTAGAAGAGTTGACCGTAAATGAAATCCGGGACAAACTAGTCGAGATGGTAACCGGCGTAAACAAGGCCAAGTCAAGGGAGAAACGGGCAAAGGCTAAGAAGAGCCTGTTTCTTCCCCACTACCGTGTCTTTATGGCAAGCCGGGCCACGGCCGGAACGCGGGAGATGTACAACCGTACGCTCAAGAAAATGCTGGAGTATGACGCGGACATTGAAACCCGGACCTATGAGGAGATTGATAAGGACTGGCTCACTGGGTTTAACCTGCATCTGGAGAAAACCACCTGCGCCAACATCCGCAACATGCATTTCCGGAACATCCGAGCTGCGTTCAATGCCGCTATTGACGACGATCTGACTACTTGCGACCCCTTCCGTAAATTCAAACTCCCAAAGCTTGAGGAAACCCGCAAGCGTGCGCTTACGCTGGAGCAGATCCAGATGCTGAAATGCTATCCCTGTGAGCCCTGGCAGGAGGAATACCGTGATTTATTTATGCTCCAGTTCTATCTTATAGGTGTGAACCTGGTGGACCTTCTTACTGCAAAGCCGGAAGATATTGTGAACGGACGCTTTGAGTACCGAAGGGACAAAACCCACAAACTATACTCCATCAAGATTGAGAAGGAGGCGATGGACATTATTGAAAAATATCGGGGAAAGGATTATCTCCTATCCCCGATGGAACGGTACACCAACCACAAAAATTATATGCAGCACATGAACCGTGCGCTTCAGAGAATCGGCCTTCATTACACCACTTCCCAGGAAAAGAAGGGGCTAGCGCTTTTTCCTGATATTACTACCTACTGGTCGAGGCATACATGGGCGACCGTGGCATCCTCTCTGGACATTCCCATGGAGCTCATTGGCCGGGCGTTAGGGCACTCCTGGGTGAACAAAACCATTACCTCCGTTTATATCGACTTTGATACGCGTAAGGTGGACGATGCCAACAGGATGGTCATAGACGCGGTTTTAGGTAAAAAGAGCAAGGCAAGAAAGAAGAAAGCAGTGGCCTAGGTCCCGATTTTTTGGAAACAGCGCCGTATGTCCCGTCCGTAGACATACGGCCTGTTTGAGTATTTGTACCTAAGCGGCGTTATCCAGCCAAGGTTTATCAGCTTGTACAGATGCGGCCGAGAAATGCCAAGGATTTTGGCGGCGGCGGAGATGGAGTATCGGCCCGTCTCGGAGATGGGCGGTAATTCGGCAACCATAATACCTATCTCCCCATTCCCAGGCCGGCCTGGTATCCACGGGAAGCTTGAAGCAATTCATTGAGGTCATTGTGTTGATTATAAAGCGGAGACATGTCCTTCACCTCTTTCCCGTCCATTATTTGAGTAATACGTCGCAGACACTCTCGACCTGCTTCGTCGTTGTCCAAAAAACACGTCGCCGACTCATGGGCGGCAATGTATTCCTTTGCTTGGTTGATGTTCGCCGTGGAATTGAGAACAACCGTGTCACAGCCCGGCCTGTCTTCTCCTTGCATAACGCGCCACGATAGGAAATCAAAGAAACCCTCAAAGATGGCTACGTTAGCTGAAGAGGGAGACTTGGAGATTTGGCCCGTAGGCGTGAGTGTTGTGATGGCCGCCTTGTCCGTGGACTTAATGCCCGACGGTGAACTCATCGCAAAGCCTCCGGCATTGTTTGGGAATCCCAGCATCGTAAAGTTCTGCTGTTTTTTTGGATTGTATACCCGTACTTGCTTGCAATAAAACTGCGCCAGTCGTAGCGGAATTCCTCGAATCTCCAGATAGCGCGGAATGTAGTTCCCTCCTATCTCTC
>JAFWPA010000048.1 GCA_017509685.1 Bacteroidales bacterium | reverse complement strand
CCGTTCCAGCTGGTGGAGGAGAAGCCGGCCTTCGGCGGAGAGCCTACGCCGGTGGATATCCGGGAGAAATTTGCATCGGCCCTTACGTTCCAGCCGCACCTGCGGCCCGCGGCCGACGGTACGCTCTCCTTCAGCTTTCGTACGTCGGATAAGTTAAGTACCTATTACGTAAGCGTTTATGCGCACGACCAGAAGATGCACAACGCCCTGCTGGAAGAGGAGATGGTGGTCTCCCTGCCGGTGAAGGTGTCCATCTTGGAACCGCGCTACCTGTACGTGGGAGACGTGTACAACGCCGCTGTCACGGTGAGTTCCGTGGCCGATGAAGACATCTCCGGCACCTTGAGCCTACAGGTGAACGGGAAAGTGGACTCTGTGCCCGTCACCGTGCCCGCGGGTAAGACCGTAACTCGGTACTTCCCGGTGGAGGCTGCTGGTGAGTCGCTTACCTTAACGGCCATTTTCCGCGCTGCAGATTTTTCCGACGCTGTGAGGGTGCATGTGCCGGTGTATGAGGCGTCACAGACGCTCACGGAGGCCCATTCGGCCGTGCTGCTGGCGGGAATGTCTTACGAGGCGTTGCTGCGTGACTTGCGTTCGCGCTTTGTGAACGTGCCGGGCTCGCAGGCCTCTCTGCGGGACATTACTGTCCTGGATATGGTGAAAGATGCCATTCCGTCCCACGTGGAGCCCCGTAACAACGACGTCCTGTCGCTTTCAGAGGCGTGGTATGTGCAACTGATGGCGGACGGGCTTTCCGGCACCGTTTCTTCTTCCGTCATTGCCGGCCCCGACCGGCAATCCCTGCTGGAGCAGGTCCTTGCCTGCCGTAACGCCGACGGCGGTTTCGCCTGGTTCGAGGGAATGCCGTCCAACGCGGTAATCACGGCGGTTTTGCTGGAGCGCTTTGCCAAGCTGCGGGACCGCGGCTTCGAGGTGCCGGATATGACGGCTACGGTTAAGTATCTGGATAAGAACCAGTTCGGGGACGTGCAGCCTTATTGGTACGGCTGGCTCTCCGACGCCCAGTACGTGTACGTGCGGGCCATGTATGCGGGAATTCCGTTTACGGAGCAGGCGGTATCGGCCGCTCAGAAGAAGCGGTTCTCCCAGTTTACCAAGGACGTGAAGAGCAATCTGGTGCCGTCCAAGAAGGACGGTCGCGGGCTGCAGGGCCGCATTCTGGCCAAGGCTCGTCGGCTGCTCACCCTTCGCAACCTCCTGGACCGCGACGGCGGACTTGCCCTGGCCAAAGCCTGGGGCATCTCCCTGGGCACCCGTTCCAAATTGGAATCATCGATGAAGGCCGACCTGGCCTCCCTGCTGGAATACGCCGTGCAGCACCGCGACGGCGGCTGGTACTATCCCAACGCCGTCATGCCCTGGCGCGGCCTCCTGGAAAGCGAAGCCTACACCCACGCACTGCTGTGCGATTTGGTGACGCCGGAAGTGGCCGACGGTATCCGTCTGTGGCTGATGCTGCAGAAGGAAACACAGAAATGGGATGCTACTCCGGAGTTCGTAGATGCCATTACGGCCATCCTGGACGGGTCTGAGGCGGTTTTGAGCACGCGTGTATTGGCGTTATCGGCCACTTACTCCGCGCCGCTGGAGTCTGTGAAGGCGGCGGGGAATGGTTTCACGGTGAACCGTAAGTTCTTCCGCGATGGGGTGGAGATTAAGCCTGGCGAAGAAGTTAAGGTAGGGGACCGCATCACAGTGAAATACGAGATCTGGAACGCCGAAAACCGCAGCTTCGTGAAGCTCACCGCCGGCCGTGAAGCCTCCCTGGCCCCCGTGAACCAACTCTCCGGCCTCAATGGCTGGACGGGATACCGCAACGTGAAGGCCTCCACCACTGAATACTACTTCAGCACTTATCCTGAGGAGAAGACCACCGTCACCGAAGACTTCTTCGTAGTCCGCGCCGGCACTTTTGTAGCTCCTGTGACCGTGATTGAGTCTTTGTATGCGCCGCACTATCGTGCGAACAGTGGTTATCGGGCTCCGCTGCGGTCTGTGGCTCTTTAGGCCTCTGGGGGGGGCGTTTTCGCGTAACTATTTGATTATTAACATTGTAGATATTTTTCTTTATCCCTCACGGGATCAAGAAAATTTCTTATATACCTGATAGTCAGCACATTACATAATGAGCGCCTTCGGAAACAGAACAACCTTGTTTGTGTACGTACACCTAGAATGCGCTCCAGGGCCGATTTTGTGTACATACACCGGAGGAGCAGGCTGTGGAGGCCCGTTTCCCAAAGTGTATGTACACCTGGAAGGGCCTAGAAGGCCGATTTTGTGTACGTACATCCATGAGGTAAGCTCACCGGAGGGAGTCTCTACCGCAGGCTCCTTTTTAGGGCCCGTACCTGCGCCACTGGAACGCACAGAATACAGATTCTTGTGGCAGGCTCCCCGCCTGAAATCAAACCTGCGCCGCTCAGACTTACGGCTAGGGCAAAAATAAAGACCGGCGAAAACCGGTCTTGGATGGGTGTGGGCGGTACTGGATTCGAACCAGTGACCCCCTGCTTGTAAGGCAGGTGCTCTGAACCAGCTGAGCTAACCGCCCGAAAGGGATTGCAAAGGTAGCAAGTTTTTTCTATAATGCAAAAAAAACTTACTGACGCTTTTGCCGATACTCCGTGGGGGTAACGCCCATGATGTCTTTGAAATTGCGCCAGGCGGTAGTGCGGGAGCGGTAGCCGGCGTTGAAGAAGGCGGCCTGGATGTCTGTGTGGGGGTCTTTCTGCAGGAGTCCGGCCACGACTTCCACGCGGCGGCGGTTCACGAAGTCCTTGAAACTGCTGCCGGTGTTCTCTTTGATAATTTTGTTGAGGTAGGTGACATTGGTGGCGCACATGCGGGCCAGGGAAACCAGTGACAGGTCCGGATCCCGCCACACTTCTTCACGGTCCATGAGCAGGACAATGCGGGTCCACAGGTCTATTTCGCCATAAGGTTCTTCAGTGGCTTGCTCTTCGGGTTCGGCGGTTTCTTCCAGCGTGACATCGTGTTCCTGAGGGACCAGGCGGTCGTTCAGCTCGTACTGCATGGAGAACAGGAAGAAGAAAGAGACCAGAATGGGCAGTGCGATGATCAGAACGGGATTGTTGGTGAGCGTGAGCACAATATGCACCACACATATGGTCAGCAGTCCCATGGAATAGTTCAGAATCCAGCGGAACGACGCGCTGCTGTATTTATGGTTATAGGGCAGCACGAACAGGATAAGGCAGTAGGGGAGCATGATAAACAGTCCCAGGATCCTGGCTAGTACATCGGGCTTGAGCCAGTTGGCCCAGATATCCTCAGGCGTTTCTAGTGGCGTCCATCGGCCCATGAAAAACAGGTAGATGAGTGGGAACAGGGCCGTGGGCAGAAAAATGAGGAGGAAGTGCGTGCGCGTGAGCCAGTGAGGCCGTATCACCATGATGGGATACAGGGTCATGAGGATGTGCAGGGTAAGGTAAACTACCCCCAGCCAGGGGTTCATGAGTTCCGGCTGCACGCCTGTCATATCCATGCCGATAGCTGCCAGCGCGCCGGCAATCGCCAGCAGCCCGCTGAACAGCGCACCCAGGGCCAGCGTGCGACGGGAACGGTCCCGGGATTCCTGGCGCATACGCCACAGATGCAGGGCGCAAATAAAGCAAGCGGTCATTTGTATGCTGGTGGCCACTAAAGACAGCGGATAGAACAGTTTTAGCATACCTTAAGTTGTAGTTTGTTTCAAAATTACTAAAAAATCTTCAAATAGCCAGAAAAATTCCAATTTTGAAACACATTTTTGAATCGAAAATTTGTCTGCTCGCATCTAAATGGAGTAACTTTGTATGAAATGCGTACACGCTTCCTTATATGGCTGCTTAACTTGACTGTCGTTTTCTCGATAGCCGGGTCCGTCCCCCTGTATTCCCAAGACTTCTCCATCCGCACCAACCTGCTGTGGGATGCTGTGAGTGAACCCAACCTGGGTGTTGAATTCCCGGTGGGTGACCACTGGAGCGTTGGCGGTGACTTCGGCCTCAAGGCCTGGCCCCGCTGGCTGGCTTGGGACTGGGACAACGCCAACCCCACCCATTGGCGCAACTTCGCCGTGGTGCCGGAGGTCCGCTATTACCTGAACGAAGTTTACCAGGGCTTCTTCGCCGGAGCCGATGCCCTCTACACGCACTACAACGTGGGCGCTGTTCCCACGCCCTTCCACATGTATCCGGAAGTGGAGAACTACCGCTTGCAGGGTTCCTACTGGGCGGGCGGCCTGTTCGCCGGTTATGCATGGTGGCCGTGGCAGCACTGGCGCCTGGAAGTGGAAGCCGGCGCGGCGGTGGGTCTTGCGGCCTACGACCGCTACGACTGCCCCCACTGCGGCACCAAACTGGCCGAGGAACGCAAGGTGCGCGTGGTACCCAAGCTGGCCCTGAACGTGGCCTACAACCCCGTGTCCAAGGAAAAGCACCAGGCCCGCAAGGCCAGTGCCATGGTCGTGAGCGGGCGCGATACCATTACGGTCCTTACCCCGCCCGTGGCCTTCGTGGTCCAGCTGCGGGAGATCACGGCCCCCGAAACGGCTCCCGACCGTCTGGCCCGGCAGAACGACTGGGTCATTCCCATTGAAAAATACCGTCCGCTGGACTACCTCACCCGTCCGGGCCGCGACAGCGTCATGTACGTGACCTATCCCGTAGACGACGCCCGTCTGGATCCCTCCTTCGGCAACAACGCCGCCACCCTGGACAAGCTCCAGGAGGCCATCGAGGTCATCCGCGATGCCGAAACCACCGACGAACTCCTGATTTCCATCGTAGGTCTGGCCTCCATCGAGGGGCCGCAGGAGCGCAACGACACCCTGTCCGTGCGCCGCGCCCGCGCTGTGGCTAACTACCTGCAGGAGAATACCTTCATCGGCCACCGTCACTTCGAAATCATCGGCAAGGGAGAAGCCTGGGACTGGTTCCGCGCTCAGCTGGAGGCCGCCCCGTCCGGCAACGGAAAGCTGCTGGACATCCTGAATACGGAAGCCGACCCCGACAAACGCGAGCGCCTCATCAAGGCCGACGCCGGGCTGTACAGGCAGGTGCGGGAGAAATTCCTGGCCGACCAACGCAACTCCGGCTACATACGCGTATATTATGGTAACAAGCCGGATTCCGTGACCGCCCGGTGGAACGGTGCCGTGACGGATCTGCTCAAGGCCAAGCGCTACCGCGAGGCCGTTCAGATGATGGAGGCCGACCCTGTCCTGCTGTCCCGCGTGGAGGCCGATCCTGAGGCCGCCAACGCCTACGGCATTGCGCTGTACTTCACCGCGCTGGACAACCACGACACGCAGGCCGAAGCCCGCGCCATCGAGCTCCTGAAGAAGGCGGCGCGTGACGGTTCCGTGGCTGCCCGCGAGAACTTGAAGGGAATTGATACTTACGGCCCTGCCCGGAAGGAGTATGAGGCCTGGAAAGAGATAATTAACGAAAACGAACGATAGACTATGATGAAAAAAGTAATTGTTTTGTTGACGGCTCTTGCCGTGGCAGCCGGTTTTGCCGGTTGTCAGCGGGAGTCTTCTTTTCAGTCGCAGGAGCCACAGGCTGCCTCCGGCAAGAAAGTGAACACCCAGCTGGTGCTCAATGTAGCCACCAGTACGGCGCAGACCAAGCAGAGTTCTACTGCAGTTCAGGTCTCGGGCGGTTTCCAAGGTTTGACTGATGCCACTCTGCTTACTTACACACAGGCTAGTGGTGACGGTCAAATTTTGAAAGCACCAGAGGTTGCTCCTGAAGAGCCGCTTCTCCTCAATCAACTGTTCAGTACAGACGTTACCCGTCGTGTGGTGTCTGTCAAGTTGCCTGTAGAAACCAATACCCTGGTGTTTTATGGCAGAAGTCCGGTAACCGATGGGCCGGATGAATACGGTACACTGGCGGCTGTGAATGGTTATGTGGTTAATAAGGATCTGGGGACCTCCCATTTTGATCTGGGTGCACGCCTGACGGACGAGACCGCTTTTAATGCCACCAAAACAGCATTGGCTAATATGTTGTCGGACGTTATGAGCACTGGTCTTGCAGCCGAAGATTTCACGTTGGACAATATAAATGTTTCTGCATCTGACTGTAAGTCCTGGGCCGATTATAGCAGCCTCACCAATGAAAGTATTGTTGAGCGCGGTACAGTTTGCTATGTCTGGGAAGAAAAGCTGGCCTATCTGTACAATCAGATGACAGGCATTTCTTACAACAAATCATCCGCGGATACTGAACTTCGCGCAGGTTCCGGTAAAGCCATTCTGGAAATGGCCAAGGGGATATGGGAAGTGATATACCCTATAACAAAAGCTACTGCTACCTCTAAGGCCGAAGCTGTGGCCAAGAAATTGGCGCAGGCCATTAATACCAAGTTGGAAGGATACTTCTCTTACGCCACAACCGGTGAACCCGCTCAACCCGATTGGGCGAAACCCCTTACTTTTAACGGTGAGAACGATTATGCCAAATTCCCCACCAACTTCAACCTGATGGAGGGTATCGCTTATCTGAAGTTTAATACGTCCACCAATAAGTTCGAGTATCCTCAGGATTGGACTGGGATGGGAGGCGTTGATACCTTCCAGGCAACCGATATCTTTTATCCTGCCCAGCTTTTGTATTTTGGCAACAGTCCTGTCCAAACGTCAGAAGTCGAGTACAGTACCAGTGATTATCCCACCACTGCTAGTTGGAATACTTATGCTTGGACAACCAATTGGCCCACTTCACATATTACCGCTGCTTCCCGTTCCGTGGCCATGGTCAAGAACATCCGTTACGGCGTGGCTATGCTGGAAACGAAGGTGGCATATAAGGATATTAGCGGATCCGTTAAGACAAATAATCCTGATCTCCCCGACCAGACAATGAATATTGATGAAGATTCTTTCAAGTTGACGGGAGTGATTGTTGGTGGCCAGTACAAGAGTGTAGGTTGGAATTTCCTGCCTGTATCCGGTGCTGGAGAAGGCTTTATCTATGATAAGTTTGACGCTATTAATATTCCTGCCAGCTCCACCAGCACGGCTAATTATACGGTTGTCTTTGACAACTATAACTCCTCTGCCGCAGCTACAGCTACGGCTCAAAATAAGGTGTATGTAGCTTTGGAACTTTTGAATAACGAAGAAGATTTCTACGGAAGGAATAACTGGGTTCGCAAGGGAGACACTTTCTACCTGGTTGGTGTATTGGATCCGGGAGATCCCAATAATAGTGAGAATCCGGTCAAGAATATTACCTGGCCTACGGACGGCTGCATCATTCCTCCGTATAATGCCAGTGGTGCATCCACCCAGGAACCTCGTATCTTCGTCCAGGATTACAAGACCACGGTTACCTTCAAGATTGGTCCCAATTCTTTGCAGTACGCCTATCTCACAGTGCCCGACCTTCGGTCTTCCAACATGACCCTGGGCCTGTCGGTAGATATCCAGTGGAGACAGGGCCTTATCTACGATGACGTTGTCGTTGGCCAATAAATCGAATGAATAATAATTAATATTATATGTATATGAAACGCAGTTTTTACATTTTGGGAGCCCTTGCGCTTGCTTCCCTGATGGCTTGCAACAAGGAAGCCGAACAAGCCGTCACTCCCAGCCCGTATTTCGACGCCGAGACAAATACGGTGAAGACAGACTTCGTCCTGAACGTGTCCACCAACACCGGTAAGGATACCAAGACCACGGCCGAATTCGCCCAGGTCCATACCGATTTCCTGGGCATGGACGCCGTGCACGTCCTCTCCTACGCCCTGCCGTACTCCAATAATACCTACGGTCATTTCTTCTTCAAGCCCTACTACCACAATCCCGAGACGGACAAGACGGAAGCCGTAGGCGCTACCAGAGACTTCAACCTGGGTACCCTTTTCTATGCCAAGGCGGTGACGGAAAGCAACGCTTCCCGTTCCGTGGAACTGGCCCTTCCGCTGGGTACCAACGCCGTAGTGCTGTATGGAAAGGCCCTCAAGACTTATTCCGATGACCTGCAGGGTGTTTCCGATGCTTCGGGAAGCCCCACAGACCTTACCACGCTGGGATTTTCCCTCAAATCCCGTCTTGCCAGCTCGGCCGCCTTTGATGCGGGAGCCTTTTTCTTCTCCCGTATGCTCACCTATTTCCTGTCGTCCGGCGCTGTGAACGAAGCTTCTTTCTGGACCGATGAGCATATTAGCACCGCAGACAACAGTTATAAGTTCTGGTGGCCCATTCCTTCCAAGGAGGTTGCCACGCAGCTGGCTACGGCCTTCCCTACGCCCGTGGACGGTAACAAAACCGTGATTGCTGGCCAGGAATATGTGTATTATGCCGGCGAAATGTCCTGGAAACAGCTGGGTACCATGTATGCTTATGAGTATGACAGCTCTGCCGCTACCAAATCCGACGAGTTGGTAACGACCAAAAACGGAACCAAAGTGAAGCTTTCCCCTCTGGGAGAAGTCCTGGGAGATGCCTACCAGGAGCTTGCGGTGATAAAAACGGCCCCCGGTCTTCATGAAATCCGCGCCGGAGCCGCTACGGCCATCCTTCGCACCATGCGGGACCTGTATGCCGTTGCCGAACGGGGCGCCAATGCCACTCCCACCACCTGGGAAGAGAATATTGCCAAGCAGGTTGCCCAGAGCATCGAAAACCGTATGAAGTTGTTCTTCGCCGTGGCTACGGATGGCCAGATTGACTTCATCAAGGGTTCCGACGGCCTGCCGGATGTGGCCAAGCTCATAGAAGCGCTCTCCGCCTGTACCTCTACCTCCGACTGGAATTCGCACAGCAGCGTTTTGAATGCCAATTTCCAGGACGACAGCGGAGCCAAGAGTGTAACCTACGAGCGCGGTAAAAAGTATTTTTATACCGAGAATAACGAAGGCTTCCCCATCAACGTGGGCCTTCCCAAGGGTGCCGCCTCTCTCGTGTGCAACGTTTCCACCGACATCAAGAAAGTGGACACCTTCGAGTATACCACAGACATTCCGGCCTATGGCATGGGTGAGGTTACCTTCCCCATCACCAGTTACCGTTATCCGGCCGAACTCATGTATTTTGGCAATTCTCCCATCCGCGTATCCACGAAGGAGATGAAGGCCGGCGACTATCCGGCCACCGTGAGCCAGTGGAACAGCGGCGGTTCCTGGGCTGGCTGGGATTCTACGGATGCAAGCGTCAAGTCCGACACCCGCAGCGTGGCCATGATCAACAATATCAACTACGGTACCGCCCTGCTGGCCTCAACCGTCAAGTTTGGTGCCACCACGCTCAAGGATAACAACAAAGCCCTGCACCCGCTGGAAGACGACCAGGAGGTGCCCACCGTCTACGGCGACCCCACCAAGGGTATCTTCGTCACCGGTATCATCGTGGGCGGCCAGGCCGATGTTATGGGCTGGGATTTTGTGCGCAAGCCCACCAGCACGGACTTCACGGGCGTTACTGTGGATGCCGACGGTAAGTTCTCCGGCCTTTCCTTCACCGGTAATGCCTTTGACAAGATGATTTATGACAAGTGCGTGGATCCCGTCAAGGTAACCGCCAATACCGACCCTATCTATACCCTGGTTTGGGACAACTATGACCATACCAAGGCTGCCGACAAACAGTCCGACGTTTACATTGGCGTGGAACTGAAGAACAATACCGACATGGACCTCTGGGGTGAACTCAACCTCATCCGCAAGGGCGGCACCTTCTACCTGGTGGGTAAGATGGATCTGGCCAGTGCAGTGGCATCGGCCCGCTCCGGTGAGGGCAACGGCGACAAATTCACCGACCTCAGCCGCGACCACTATTGCTATCCTCCTTTCGACATGGCAACCGGCAACACCATCAACGCTCCCCGCGTGTTCATGCAGGATTACATGACCAAGGCCAACCTCATCATCGGCGAAAATGCTCTCAAGCACGCCTATGTGACTGTGCCCGACCTCCGCTCCAGCCAGATTTCCCTGGGTGTTTCCATCGATATGGAATGGGAGAGCGGTCTTGCCTTCGACGTAATTCTTGGTGGCGAATAATTGATTGGTTATTATGCGTTTCGCATTGCGTCATACAGGTATTCTTATCCTCCTGGCTGTAGCCTTCACCGGCTGCAGCCTGGTGGACGAGGATATGCGTGACTGCGAGACAGACTATACGCTGGACTACGAGCTGCGCCTGGTCACCAACATGACCACGGAGCTGCAGACACAGTTGGGTCTGGTGACGGACGTCAATGTGGCCAGCGCCATCAAGACTTACTTGAAGGATGTCTTCACGGACCACGCACATGACGTAGACCTGGGCTTTTACGATGTTGTAGCCGACTCTGTCCTCCTGCATCGGGAAAACCACGTGATGGACGCCAACCAATCCAGCTATACCTTATATATACCGGTACGGCGCTATATGCACGTCGCAACCGCCAACGTGGAGCAGAATCCGCTTCTGTCCATTGACGGTACCGACAAATGTCACACCCTGCGTGCGGTGCAGCAAGTGCGGGATACCATTACTTCCCACAAGACCGGTTTCTTCAGCGCCCGCCTGCCCATGGACATCAAGGAAGGCGTGGACCAGCAGTTTGACGTCAAGCTGTACATGGCCAATTGCGCCTCGTCGGTGCTGATTGATACGCTTGGCAGCGGCATCAAGGACATTAAGGTGTTTATGACGGGTTTTGCTACCAGCTTCGACCTTTGCGACAGCCTGTACCGCTTCGACTACACCCCCGTAGTGAAGCCCGACCAGCTGACGTTCGAAGATCCCGGCCGTGTTGGCTTCATAGCCGTCACTTACCCTTCCCGTCCGGCCCCTCCGTCCAAGGTAGTCATTGACTGGGACGATCCCTTTGTTACGGACAGCGCACCCAATTCCCTTTGGCAGGTGTACGTTTACTGCACCCTGGCCGACGGTTCCATTACGCAGAACATTCTGGGTATTCACAATCAGCTGTTACCCGGCCAGTTCCGTCTGCTGTGCGCACGGGCCTATGCCAATGGTACTCTGGCTCCCGACGACCCTACTGTCGGCGTAAGCGTTACCCTGAATTGGGAACCCGGCCTTGAGATACCTGTCGTGTTATAATGCTGAGACTTAGGGGCATATGGCTTTTCTGCCTGCTGGCAACTTTGTTGTCGGCAGGGCTTGTCTCGTGCGAGAGGGGGGGGGTGCCGGTTTCTCAGGAGCCGAAAACATCCGACGTATGCCTGGCCATGCGTGTGGGGGCTTTCCCGCAAACCAAAGCCGATGTATCCATCATTACGGAAATCAAACCCACAGGCGCTGGGTTCCGGGGTCTGGATATGGTTTATGTCATTCCTTTTGCCAAATCTGGGGATGAGGTTGTGAAGGCCAGCGAGCCCCTGTCCCTTCCTTTGGAATTACAGGGTTTTGATGGAGAATATAGCGCTCATTTGTATAAGATGCATCAGGTCATTCCCAAAGGCACCGGCCTCATGCTGGCCTATGGCAAAGGCTTGACGAATGATTACGGCGAGGTCAAGACCAAGCAGGTATATGGTGCGCTGGACTTCGGCGGAGCTGCTGCAACGGCCGGGGATTTGCGTTTCTCCCCGGTGCCCATGTATGAATCTACCACCGACCGGCCTCAGGAAGCGTTGACCATTGCCAGTACCCTTACCACCATTGTAAACGGTTCATCTATTACCTTTGATGCCTATTACGGTAGTGAGGGTGCCTATAAGACTATCACCATTCCCTGGAGCGGGAATCTGAGAGACCGCAACCTGAGCGACTGCTATGAGCATATTACCGCCGAAGGTAGCTTGCTCCCCGGTTCCGGCGACGGCGTGGCCGTTCTGCTCACATCTTTGTATAAGGCTTTGACGCTGGAAAGCATAGATGATGCTCAATATCAGTTGGAAATAGACGGCCAGACCTATGATGCCCGGAAGATAGTGGACAACGTGGAATCACCTCTTCTTTACAAAGACATTTTCAACGGCCTTCGTGGAGTAATCCTGGGCAAGATGACCGCTTTAGCCACAGGGGAGGATCGTGTTCTGGATATTGATGAAACGCATAAAACCGTTGCTTTTCACAGCGAGAACGTACGTCGCTATCCCAAGAACCTGGGTCTTCCTTCCGGTGCCGCTACGGTGCGTTGGTCTCCTACAGGCTACGTGGTTCCCTTGCAGAATGGCCTGGACGGTATTGCCGCCCTGTCGGACTACTGTTTCCCGCCTGCACTTTACTACCGTGCCAACACCCCCATCAAAACATCCAATGACGAACGGGATGAAACGGTTGTCCAAAGCACGGACTGGGGTGATGTTCTCTCAACGTACTATGTCTCCGGAGAGAGTGTAACCAACCTCACGGAATCCATGGCCCTGACAGATCCGCTGAATTTTGCCGTGGGTATGCTGGCAGCCACCGTCAAGGCCGAAAAAAAGGACTTGTTGGACAAGAATTATCAAACGCAGATAACCCTTTCAGATAATACTTTCCCCCTTACCGGAATCATCATCGGCCGGCAGTATCCGCAGAATTATGACTTCACTCCGGTCTATGATTCTTCTGAGCCTCGCCAGTATTATCTGTACGACAATTACGACATTGACGACGAAGACGACCAGTATTCCGGCATTTTCCTGACAAATACCCAATCGGCCGAATTCCGTACGCTCTCGCTCCAGACGCCTAAGGATAAAAGCGTTTATGTGTGCCTTGAGTTCCTGAATAATTCCGGAGTAACCTTCTATGGCATAGAGGAAGGCCGGATTATGCCCGGCCACCATTTCTATCTGGTGGGCCTGCTGGAAGTTCCGTCGGAAAAGCCTAAGGATGAGAATGGAAATGACCTTGACTGTGTCTTTATTCAGGACCGTATCACCACCGTCAATTTTACCATCAAGTCTCTGGAGAATGCCTACAGTACCATCCCCGACATGGGTATCCCTCAGCTTTCCATCGGCGTGCTGGCGCAGATAAACTGGGAGATGGCTACTCCCACCGAAATATGGCTGGATTAGATAAGATGAAATATCGCGTGCTCATAGGATTCCTGTTCGCGGCGCTGCTTCTTGGCGGCTGCCGTCGGGAGCGTGCTGTATCGGTGGATGAACTGCCCAAACTCAGTTTAACCCTGGAGATTCCCTCTGCCCCCGGCACTAAGGCAGATGAAGGAGAAGTTGCTTCTCAGATGGAGGAGGAAAATGAGATTTACGACCTCAAGATTTGGATATTCAAACACGGTGAAAGCCACGAAAAGGTTCTGTATGCAAAGTATCCAAGTGATGAACATCCCAATCCGGACGACTTACCGCAGGCCGGAACCGTGAAGAAATACGTATTCTCTGTAGACCGTACGCTTGCCACGGATAATCCCCGCCCGACATTGGATATCTTTATCCTGGCCAATTCGGCATCTGTTGGCTGCGACTTGGAAGATGTGGACTATGCAGCCTTGACGGAGGCAACGTTTGGCGGCAACTATTTCGGCCCGGTTAGCCCGGTGACGCCCGAATCCTTGAAAAACGCAGAGACCAAGACCGGCCTTCCTATGAGCGGTATGGGTGAGAATCTTTCCGTTAACGGTGAGGACTACGCGTTGAGTGTGGGCAAGATAACCCTCCTTCGCGCTGTCTCCAAATTGCGTTATGTCTTTTGCCAGACACTCAATACCGGCGAAGATGCCGAATCTATAGAGGTGCTGCGCGTCGAGCTGGATAATAACCTCATTCCCAATCAGGAATACGTATTCTCCCCTGATGGCGGGCAGCATGTGATGCAAAGCGGCGGTTACGTGAATGCAATCATCAACACGCCTAATACAGCTACCGTTCCTTCCAGCGCTATTCCCGAACTTTATACCTATACCGGTTCGGGCGCAAGCGGTGCGGCCGACTATGAGCGCCTGATTCTGGACGCAATAGACGAGAATAAACTGCTTTGCCCCGCAACATATTATCTCCGGGAAAGTGATAAACCGCTCAGCGGAAAGGTCTATTATCAGGTGAAGAAGAATGGAGTTGTCGTAGGTGATCCCGAACGGGTCAAGACCTTCGCTATGGAAACACCGGATTTTGCCCGAAACCATACCTGGACCATGTACGGTTACTTCATCAGCGACCGAACCCTCATCCTTTCCCTAAACGTCCTGCCGTGGGATATGAATATCTATAACATTGACTTCCTTACTTCGTCGGCCAGTGTTACCGTGCCGCTTACCGTGGATCCGTTCTCGGTAAGAGCCATTGAGCGGGTTGGAAAGACGGATGACTACAAAGTTTATATGAGGGAAGGTGCCCCGGCCAAGGCTTTTTTGAATATAGTCACTCCAAGTGGAGGAACCTTTGAGGTGATTGTCAAGGGTGTAGACGGATCGGACCAGTGTTTTGAGGTTACTCAGAGTTCCAATAAAATCAACTCCCGGGTCAATCAAGGACGCATTGATATTACCGTTGATTATAAAAAGCCCTGGGACGATTCCTATCACGGGAAATCCATCACTTTGGATTTCAAAGTGTATACACCCGACGAGAATAACCCGCAGGAAGTAGCCCTGGATTCAGAGGCTATCAACCAAAACTATATATTTATCTTGCCGTGATGCGCCGTCTTTCATATTTGCTGCTGTCGCTGCTGCTTTTCCTCTCCTGTGCCAAGGAAGGGGAAATGGATGGGCAGTGGGACGGCCCTGTGATTGAACTCACTTTGTCCTGCGATGAACTGGGAATGACAAAGGCGGGCCTGAACGGCGTGCAGGATGGAGACGACGATTATTTTGAGAATGTCGTCAAGTATGTGGATTTCTACTTCTATCCGGTTACGGCGAATGGAAAGGGGAGGGAAAACAAACATCCTTTCCATATACCGGTAACCCTGACCAACAATGTTCTTTCCTTCCGTCTCCAAGTCACTTCCAACCAGGTGAACAACCTGATTTTCTCCACGGAGGAATGTGAGGTCTTCGCCCTTGTGAACGGCCCTAGGGAAAAGTTGGAAGTGTTGGAAGACCTTTCTCTGGACAGTATTTATTCTGTTGTGGAGACGACTGATTTTGAGAAAAAAACGACGTCATTTAACCATAGGCAGAGCCAGTTCATGATGAGTGGACTGGAAAAGATGACTCTTTCTCCCGAGGGGGGGCGCACTGCTAAAGTGGTTGCCCGGAAAATTATCCCCGTAGCTAGATATGCTTGTAAGTTAACGGTGGGCATTAAGGTAGATGATTTAGTTGCTGTGGATACGGGCCGGACCCAGGAAGATGAGCAGACAGGCACAGAAGTTCCTATCAAAGAATATTGGAAGCCTTCACTAGAGGAAATGTATATTTACCTTGTGGATGGCGTGAAAAGTGTCACGCTGGACGGTGATCCTGTGGACACAGACATGGCTCCGGCCAGTGAGGGAGGCCATCCCGTTCATTTCAGCTATCTGGATAATGCCATGTATTTTTTTGATTCAGAAAACTCATATAAGCAGATATTTGACAAAGACGGGGATTATTATACCACCTATCCTAGCTATACGTATCCTCAGTTCTGGACTAGCAGTAACAAGAACGTCCCTTATCTGAAACTGGTTCTTCCCTGGGTGCGCGTATCGGACAACGTGAAGAAGGTCTGCTATTATAAGATTATCATTCCCCAGAACACACAGAAAGGGGTACCAGAGGGAAAGAATGCTTTCCTTAGGAACAACTGGTACCGTTATAATATTGCCGTGGGAATGCTGGGCGCAGATACCGATGATGCAGCGGTAACGGTAGATCCTATCGATTTCTTTATCTATTACTGGCAGGACAAGAATGTGGTGGTAAAGCATGCCAGTATTGGTAATGCACGTTATTTGTCAGTTGACAAGGAGTATAAGGAGTCGGATAATCCGGAAGACCAAAAGTACTATGTGCTGAATAACGAGTCCGGAGTAGATATTACTTTCACTAGCAGTCACCCCGTGAGCGTTGATATTCTCAGTGTTACGCGGCCTTATTACGGCAAGAATCCCGAAACAAAAGTAGATAGTAAGGACGAGACATTTAAAGCCACAGTACGAAAATCGAACGGGCCGGAGAATCCTTCGAAGGAGCATTATTATGCCGATAAACTGTATGCCAAAGATACCTATTATCTGGAGTATAAGACAGAAGCGGTCTCTGGCTATACAGATGCATCCCAATGGTTCACGAAATACGCTTCATATATCCGTTTTGAGCATTCACTGAACAATAACTACACCCAAGCATCTTTTGACTATTCGCCCTATACTCTATTTCTGTCCCTGCACCATGCCGACGATCCTTCCACGTCCAAGGAGTATTCCAAGATAGTCAAGATTGTTCATAATCCCGCTGTGTACATTGAAGCCGAAATGAATTCTGATCCGCCGAAAGAGGGGATAGATCCATCAAAGTATGCTGGTCGTGATGGTGGTAGCAGTCAAAACCAGTTGGCTTGGACATATTTTGCTCACAGGGGATATGTCTTTTTGGACGGAGGCCCCAGGATGAGGCATGAATCCGAAGATAATGCGGATAATAATGGGCTATACGGTAAGCTGATGAAGAAACTGAATCCGGGTTGGGGCGGGGGAGATTTGCCCACAGACAATGCCAATCGTCGTAAATTGGAGTGGATGCAATGGCGGGTGGTGAACTTTACCGGTGGAAACCGTAACCTGTATAACATTGTTGTGACGGTTCTGCCGTCGGGCAGTCCTTATTGTATCGGAGATCCGCGTACGCCGGAACCGACGACTTGGAATAATGGCGAGGAGGCCTATTCCACCATGGAAGAGTCAAAGGCGGAAGAAAATAGGAGGCTTTACTACAATTATAATTTTGACACAGAAGAGGCAGATAATGCATATGTGTCCTATTTCCAGGAAGGAGATGCTTTATATGGAGACTCTCCTAGAAACTTGGCGTATTATTTTCCCGCTGAAAGTTCAAGCCGGACGGCCAATATGCTGGCGCCATCTTGTCGGGTGGCTTCCAAATTCGGCGGTGTGGAATACGGTGGTATAACCCAGCGTTCGGCCGAGTTCAAGTGTGCTACCTATCAGGAAGACGGCTATCCGGCCGGTCGCTGGCGCCTGCCCACCCAGGCTGAGATTACTTTTATCGCCGACCTGACCAATTCGGGAAGTTTCAATGTGCTGTTCGAATCCGACAAGTTCTACTGGTCATCCAATGGCGCGGTAAAGCCTAAGAGCGGACTTAATAAGGATGAAAAATATGCCCTGGCCCGTTGTGTATACGACTCCTGGTACTGGGACCCGCTGAACGACAGGCTACCTGTCCCTCCGACGAACGATTCTGACAGAGAAGCGGGGAGGTTCTACCGTGACCAATATGTTTTAGGAGACATGCCCCGATGAGAAAATTCCTTCATATCCTGCTGCTTCTGCTGCCGCTTTTTGCCTGCACCCGGGAACTGGACCCTGTGGTGCCGGTAGAGCCGGAGGATGATGCGCCCGAAGGGACGGTTCTCGTCAATTTCTCCTTTTCCGTTCCGGCAGAGGATCCGGCTACCAAGGCATTGGGCGAAGAATCCCAACTGACAACCATGCATCTTGCCATCTTCGGCAGCAGTGGCTACTACAAGGATTACAAGGAGGCTACCCGCGTATACAAGTATATAGACGATGAGCAGCAAGAGCGGTTTTATCCACTCAAGGAAGAACGCACATTTTATCGGGATGATGGATCGTCATATACAAAAACAGTCGATGTCTATCATTTCCAGGCCGAAGTGAACCTGGCCAATACGGCGCGTGTCATCCACTTCATCGGTAACGGACCGGCTACCATTCGCGTGGGAAACGCGGCTGAAGTGTTGCCGTCTGAGCTGTCCGGCGAGGGCGAAACTGGTTTTTGGCAGATGGTCCGACTTCCGGCCATTAAAGCAAAAACGGCCATAGGTATAGATCCGGAAACGAAGAAGGAATATGAATACTTTGTGGATCAGAATGGCGGTACATATGGAGATGACCCCAACGACCGTTATGTCATCAGCGATGAGACCAAGAAGTATTTCCAGTTTCATTTGAAGGGTTATGATGAGAATGGAAATCCAGATTTCTCCACGGAAAGGGGTATCCCTCTTATACGTAACTGGGCTAAAGTTACACTCAAGAATGCCACGGGGTCTAATTTTACTCCTATAAGCTTCGCGGTGGTCCATGTGCCCAAACAGGGCACACTGGTTCCTTATGGCGGTAAATCGGGTTTTATTGAGGACTATCAGGATCAGGCGTTTGATTACTTGATAGATCCCGATGGATTGTACGCCTATAAAGGCAACTTGCCGGAGAAGGAGAATATGTTTGACGAGACCATACCGGATGCCAGTTTTTTCGACGGAACCGCTACCACCAGCAATGAAAATGTGAAGCAGTATGATGTCGAATATGACAGTAACTGGACAACCGAGCATGGTGAAGGTTTTTCCGAGGATGATGAACCGGCCGTATATCTGTACGAGCGCCCGGTTCCTACAGACAATATTCAGCCTTCCTATGTGATTGTCTACGGGACGTATCTCAGAGCGGACGATCCTATTTTTATGGCGGCAAACGCAGGAGACGGGTGGCCGACAAGGGATGAGTATAACAATAATCCGGAAGGGTATTCAACTTTTTTGACTCAGCATACCAAAGATGAAAGTCTAACTTTTACGGAGTATTATGAGGGCGTAAAGTGTTATTATAAAGTAGACTTCATGGCAGGGGGAGAATACTATCCCATCCTTCGCAACTTTAAATATCAGGTAGAGATCAGCCGCATTTCTGCCAGGGGACACAGTACGCCGGAAGACGCAGCCTATTCGGCCGGCAGCGCCGACGTATCGGCCAATATCAATGCTTCTCATCTGGCCGACATTTCCGACGGTACCCGCCGTATGGTTGTCCAGCCTTGGATGGCGCAGACTTTTATCGAGGCAGATGATCCTGATGAGGATGCACCTGTTCATCTGCATGTTAAGTTCTTCGACGATATTAACGACGAGAATGGCGAGGATGGGGGTATCAATTATGATGAAGAGAGGGATGGAAAACGTTGTGTTACCTGGTCTTTTGTGGAGGAGCAGGATAATGGGGTCATCAGCGATATCTTCATCGGACCGGCCCCCAAGCCCAGCGAGTCAGAGACTTACAATCCCGATGTACATGGCTGGCGCCCGGTTTATTTCAGGGTTCTGGAGCCGGACAAGCATGTGGCCAAAACGCAGACGCTGCGCATCTCTTGCATGAGCTATCTGGACGACACCGATGAAAAGCCGCTTTATCGTGACATTGTCATTACGCTGCAACCCCGGCAGGAAATGCGCGTAAGGTGTGAACGGGAAAGTATTCCGAAACAGGCCAAGGAGTCCCAGACTGTAACCATCAGCATCCCGGATGGCCTACCCAGATCCATGTTCCCGCTGGAATTCATTGTGGAACCGGAGCAGGCTACCCTTACCCCTTCCACGGCAACCGACACGGAGAATTTGCCGGTTTCTTCCGGTAAATCCATCATACCGGGTAAAGAGGGAAAAACGGCTATCCAATTCAAACTGACCGTCTCCTGGGACCTGTATAAGAATACAGCGGCCCAGGACGTGTTTAGGGACGAAACCCGCTGGCGCAGTTTTCACTGTCATTTTATCTCCAACTGCTCGGACAATGCTACGGTGGTCTGGGTTGCCGACAAGGCTGGTTATTTCCTTGCAGGCGAGGATAATGAGCGGGCCCATGACGGTTTTACCAACTATAGCAGTTTCCATACCCCGACATTTAAAACGTCTATTCCCCGCGAGATTCCGGAAGTTAACGACCCCGCCAACGTGAAGGTAGAAACGGGTGTCTATTCTGAGGATTTGGGCAAGGACAACTATTTCTTCATGGAGGCTGTTAACTTGACACCGGTCTCGGCCGAAGGTGCAACGTTTGAGCCTGTGGAAGGGGAAGAGAATTTGTATAAATTCGTGCCCGGCACAGTTACCATCGTCTTTGATTTCAAGACAAAGGTTGCCGACGGCAATGTGTCGCTGAAATTCAAGACGGCAGACGACGCCTATGTGGAAGCATCTTTGACTCCCAGTCATTTCCGAAACGTGGGTATAGTGGAAGGTCTTGAGCGAAATACCAATTCGGGCTCCGATGTGGCTTACAGGCATGTTTCGCCCGTTGACGACAAGTACTTCCTGGTAAGTTGCTATACAGACCAGAAGGACCCTACGCCCCAGATAAGCGTTAAGGACTGGAATGGTGTCAAGCAGAATAGCAACAACTTCTCTGCCATTGGGGATTATTACCGTGAGAGGTGGTTCCAGACAGTGGCTGGTACCGATCCCGTTTCCCTTACGTTGTCGGCTGTGGGATATGTGGAGGAATCAGTCTCTGCTTTCCGATACAAGGGGAATATCTATAATTGGGATATTAATAGCACAACGCTGAAAGGTTTAGCCGATGGCGCCTCAATCGGGAAAGATGAGACCAAGAATTCCGTTAAAGGCAGTTTCTCTTTGAATATTACTTCCACCGTGGAAGGAAAAACCCCGGCTACTCACGATAACGGTATTCTGTTGCCGAGGGGAGGTCATTATAATATTAGTGCAGGCATCGGTTCAAACAATAGTGATGTTTTCCTTTATTACATCCAGATTCATTATCTGATTGTTGACGGAACGCCGCAGAAGCCGTATGATTCCAGCGTGGAACCTCATCCGGACGGCAGTTCGTATTCTGCCTATTCTGGAAATGAATACGTGTATATGTGGAGTATTCCATGGGGTGAAACCGCCGGTTCGCTTGAACTGACGGCTCCCGCCGGTCGGGATATTGTCATTACCCGCATGATTCTCCGGGGTTTCCATGGCATACTTCTCGATACTTCGGATACCGGTGGTGATATTGGTTTGGGCGATAATCTAAATGATGGAGGTGGCCTATGAGTAAGTCGGTTATAAGAGTTTTGATATTGTCGTTGCTGGCCCTTTCATTCTCCTGCAAAAAGGAGACGGAGATACCTGTCCCTGCCCCCGAGGTCCAGACTGTTCATTACAGGGCTACTGTCCAAACGGCGGTTGATACCCGAGCAACCGTGGGGGATGATCTCAAGTATGAGTTTGAGGAAGGTGACAGGGTGTATATGGAAAGTACTGGTGAGGATAGCGGAAAAATGTATGGTTTCCTTTCTTTGTCTGTCGATGGCGGTATCGGGAAAAATGTGGCGTTGTTCGAAGGGGACCTTATCTGTGTGGGAGGTTTTACTCCTACCCCCGAAACGCCTGTCAAACTGATCCTTGTGGGGCCGGAAGACAAGTTACATAGTTTTGACCAGGAAATAATTGCAGAAGTTACGGCTGACAGCTACATTAACAAGTGGGCCGCTTCCTTGAAGGAAGCCGTACGCCAACTGAGCCATTTTACTGTTTCGGGAGTATTTGGAGCCTCGTATTTTACCCTTCAGCAACAGTCCTCATTTTTGGTAATGAGCCTGTCTTTCAATCAGGAGACTGTCAGCGCCGGAACGGATGTGACAGCCAATCTGGTTAATGATTATGACGACTCCCATTCTTCGTTAGGCGAGGTTACCTGTCAGACCGTCGAAGTGGACGGCGATATAGAGTCCACCTGGGTGTTCGCGTTTACCCCGGGGACGGAACTGTCAGGTGCTAAACTTGAAGTGGAGGTGGGCAATGAAAATGTCCCTGCGTTAAAGGTGGCCGATGCCACCCTCCAGGCCAATACCTATTATACATTCCAGCGCGCTACTTATTTGATGGATTACTTTGCGGTGGAAGCAACGGTGGCCAGTACGTCGGTTACCTTTAATTATGCTGCGGCGTCCAATGGTATCCAATACAGTAGAGACGGGTTCGAGTGGCTGAATTACAGTAGCTCCATACCCCTGTCTGAAGTGGGAGATAAAGTGTATTTCCGGGGAAAGGCCACCAGTTTCAAGAATACAGGATCAAACCCTCTTCTGAGCACAGGTAACAAGGCATGTTATGTCTATGGAGACATCATGTTCCTTATGTGCGACGAAAAGTACAAGCCGCGCACGGCTATCCCTACTGAGTATGCTTTCCAGGGTGCTTTCAAAAACTGCACTTGGCTGCGCTTGAAGGAAGACCATAAATTGAAACTTTCTGCCTCAACTCTTGCCAAGGGCTGCTATAAAGCCATGTTCATGGGATGTACTGGCTTAACTAAATTGCCCTATGACTTACTGCCGGCAATGGCGGTGGAAGAAGAAGCCTATTACCAGATGTTCAAGGACTGTTCCGCCTTGACCACACCTCCCACCACACTACCGGCCACGACGCTGAAGGATAAGTGCTATTATCAGATGTTCCAGAATTGTAAGGCTCTCACTTCAGCCCCATCTTTCCCAGGTGAGAAAGGCACTATAAGCGGGACTCAGAATTGCTTCCAGATGTTTGATGAATGCACATCTTTAAAAACTGCAAATGGAAAGTTATTCACCGCAGACACTCAACTTACAGATGAATGTTTTCATGGATTGTTCAGGCATTGCTACGCTCTGAATAATGTTCCCGAAGACTTCCTCCCTTCTTTGCATATGGCGAAGTGGTGTTATCGTGGCTTGTTTGAAGGTGCCGCATTCACTGAAGGCCCGAAATTGCCTGCCACGGAATTAGTGGATGAGTGCTACCGTTTTTTGTTCAACAGTTGTAAAAACCTTAATACAATCAGGTGTAATGCTGCCAATCCCAATAATGGCTCCTATACAACAAACTGGGTTGGTGGCGGAGTTCCAACATCATCTGGCTTTACTTTCTATAAGAACTCGACAACTACAGTTAACTCTGGCACTGACGAAACAAAGTGGCCAAGAGGTGCTAGTGGAATCCCTAACAACTGGGAGGTGGAGAACTATACCGAATAAGCGGCCTGGATATTCCAGACCGCTTTTCTTG
>JAFWPA010000047.1 GCA_017509685.1 Bacteroidales bacterium | reverse complement strand
TGGGTTATGTGTACGACTGGGGCTACGATGCCAGCGGCAATCCGTCCCTGAACAGCGTGAAAATGAACAAATACCTGGATGCCGCCGGCAAAACGCCCGCCAGCGACACCGACTGGTTCAAGGAAACCACCCGCACCGGTATCATCCAGCAGTACAACCTCTCGCTGAGCAACGGTTCCGAACGCGGAAACTCATTCTTCTCCCTGGGTTACTATAAGAACGACGGTATTATCAAATACTCCGACTTCTCCCGTCTGAGCGCCCGTATCAACACGGATTTCAAGCTCCTGAAGATTGGAGACCGCGACATCATCACCGTGGGTGAACACCTCACCGTGAACCGCACCTCCGAGGTGCAGGCTCCCGGCGGATTCCTGGAGAACGTGCTCCAGTTCAACCCGTCCATCCCCGTTTACACCACCGACGGTGAGTTCGCCGGTCCTGTAGGCGGCTATGCCGACCGCGAGAACCCCCTGGCCCGCCTCACCCGCAACGCCGACAACCGCTACTCCTACTGGAGAATCTTCGGCGACGCCTTCCTGAACATCAACCCCTTCAAGGGCTTCAATATCAAAACCACCTTCGGTATCGACTATGCCCAGAAGGAGCAGCGCATCTTCACCTATCCCGTTACGGAAGGCACGGTAGCCAATCCTACCAATGCCGTGGAAGCCAAGCAGGAGCACTGGCTCAAGTGGATGTGGAATGCCATCGCGACCTATAATTTCGAGGCGGGCAAACACCGCGGAGACTTTTTGGTGGGTACGGAAATCAACCGTGAAACAGACACCTGGTTCAGCGGAAAGGCCTATGACTTCGCCGTCCTGAATCCCGACTACATGTGGCCCAGTTCTGCCGTAGGTGAGGCTGAAGCATACGGCGGCGGCGGTGGCTTTACCCTGGTTTCCTTCTTCGGAAAGGCTAACTACAACTTCGCCGACCGCTACCTGGCCAGCGTTACCGTCCGCTACGACGGCTCCAGCCGCTTCGGCCGTAACAATCGCTTTGGTCTGTTCCCGTCCGTCGCCCTGGGTTGGAGAATCGACAAGGAATCCTTCATGGAAGACGCCACCTGGCTGGACAACCTGAAAATCCGCGCCAGCTGGGGTCAGACCGGTAACCAGGAAATCTCCAACATTGCCCGCTACACCCTGTACGAGAGTAACTACGGCGAGGCCGGCTTTGGCGGACAGAGCTACGGTACCAGCTACGACATTGAAGGCACCAACGGCGGCAAAACGCTGCCCAGCGGCTTCAAGCGCAACCAGCTTGGCAACGACAACCTGAAGTGGGAAACCACCACGCAGACCAACGTCGGTTTGGACTTCGCCATGTTCAAGAGCGCCCTCTACGGTTCCTTCGAGGCGTACTACAAGAAGACCACCGACATTCTGGTGTACATGCCCGGTATCGGTGTCATGGGCGAAGGCGCCTCCCAGTGGATCAACGCCGGCGCCATGGACAACAAAGGTCTGGAATTCAACATTGGCTACCGCGGTGAGATAGGCGACTTCCAGTACGACCTGGCCGGCAATATCGGCACCTATGACAATAAGGTAACCAAACTGCCCGACACCATTGCCGCTGCCGGTACCTTCGGCGGAAACGGCGTGGAGAGCGTTGTGGGCCACCCGATGGGTGCACAGGTTGGTTATGTGTACGACGGCATCTTCAAGAGCCAGGAAGAAATTGACAATCATGCCCTTCAGAATGGCGCAGGACTAGGCCGCATCCGTTGGAAAGACCTCAACAGCGACGGCATCATCAACGAAAAGGACCAGAAGTGGATTTACTCCCCTGTCCCGGCCTTCACCTGGGGTCTGAATATCTACCTGCAGTACAAGAATTTTGACCTCACCATGTTCTGGCAGGGTGTCCAGGGCGTCGATGTGATCAGCGACTTCAAGAAGCAGACCGACATCTGGAGCGGCCTGAACATCTCCAACCTGAACAAGGGCCGCCGCATCCTGGATGCCTGGAGCCCCTCCAACATGGCTTCCAACATCCCGGCCGTAAGCACCATGGACAACAACAACGAAAAGCGCGTGTCCTCCTACTTCGTGGAAGACGGCTCCTTTGCCAAACTGCGCAACATCCAGGTGGGCTACAACTTCTCCAAGCGCGTGTGCGAAACCCTGCACATGAGCCGCCTGAGAGTGTACGTATCGGCCCAGAACCTGCTCACCATCAGAAGCAGCAAGTTCACCGGCGTAGATCCCGAGAACCCGAACTTCGGCTATCCTATCCCTGCCAACGTGACGATGGGTCTCAATGTTTCCTTCTAATGCACTATCGACTATGAGAAAGTATATTTCCATCCTATATTTGGGCCTGGCTTGCTGCATGGTTCTCTCCTGCAACAAAATGCTCTCCGAGCAGGTTCCCCAGGCGACGCTGAGCGATGAGCAGGTCAAGGACCCTGCCAACGCGGAAGGCATGGTGATAGCCGCCTACGCCGTCTTCACCTCGGCCGAGGATATCAACTCCTCCTTCTCCATGTGGAACTTCGACGTGCGCTCCGATGACGCTTATAAGGGCGGCAACGGCACCAGCGACGGCGACGTCTTCCACCAACTGGAAATCCAGCAGGGTGTCCTCACCACCAACTGGAACATCAACGACATGTGGGTCCGCCTGTACAACGCTCTTTCCCGCGTAAACAGCGCCATCGCTCTCCTGAACGAGTGCGACGACAGTTTCGCGATGAAGCAGCAGCGCCTGGCAGAGATGAAATTCCTCCGCGGTTACGGTCACTTCCTTCTCAAGCGCCTGTACAAGAACATCCCGTTCGTGACCAACCCCAGCCTCACTTATGATGAGTACAACGCCCTGTCCAACACCGCCTATACCAACGACGAGGGCTGGCAGCTGATTATTGACGATGTGAAAGCCGCCTACGACGTGCTGCCGGAAGTCCAGGCCGAAAAAGGCCGTCCTACCAAGGCCGCTGCCGCCGCTTTCCTTGCCAAACTCTACCTGTACAAGGCTTATCGCCAGGACGACGCCCAGTCCAACAAGGTGACTTCCATCAATACGGAAGACCTGAACAAGGTGATTGAATACACCAATCCTTCCCTCTACGCCAACTACGGCCTGGAAGAGGATATCCACAACAACTTCCGTCCGGAGGAGATGTACGAAAACGGCAAGGAGAGCATCTGGGCCATCCAGTACTCCCGCAACGACGGCTCCACCTACGGCAACCTGAACTGGAGCTACGGCCTCATCGGTCCCAGCATCGACAATGTTACCGACGGCGCCTGCGACTTCTATAAGCCCAGCCAGAACCTGGTGAACGCCTTCCGTACCGGTGCCGACGGCCTTCCGCTCCTGGATACCTTTAACGAGAAGAACTACACCTTCGCAGACAACGCAGACCCGCGTCTGTTCCTCACCGTGGGCATGCCCGGTCTCCCCTACCTGTTCAACAAGAACTTCATCCAGGATGAATCCAAGCAGTGGAGCCGCGGTAACGGCCTGTACGGCTACTACATCAGCCTCAAACAGAACGTAGATCCCGCCCTTGTGGGTGAATACCTCATCAAGGGTTCCTACTGGGCCTCTTCCATGAACCGCATCGTCTTCCGCTATGCCGACGTTCTTCTGGAGCGCGCCGAAGCCTATGCCCAGCTGGGTGAAAGCGGGAAAGCCATCGAACTGGTGAACCAGATTCGCAAACGTGCGGCCGGCTCCATCCAGATGTTCTCCGACTATCCCACCCGTTACGGCGTCAAGATTTACGCCACCCAGTATAACGACAACTATGACAAGAATGCCACCATCAAAATTGTGAAGATGGAACGCCGCCTGGAAATGGGTATGGAGTGCGAACGTTTCTTCGACCTGGTCCGCTGGGGCGAAGCCGCTACTGTCCTGAACAAATACTTCGCAGAGGAGGCTTCCAGCTGCACCATTTACAGGGACGCCCACTTCACGGCCGACAAGGACGAATATCTTCCGATTCCGGCCTCGCAGCTCGCCGCTTCCAACGGCCACTATACGCAGAACATCGGCAACTGGTGATAATCAATGCATACCATGAAACATAAATTATTCTATATTGCAGCTGCCTTGCTTTGCCTTGCCGGCTGCGCCAAAAAAACCGTGAGCGACCTCAAACTGAGCGGCGACTGCCTGGTCCAGTCCATCTCGCTGGACAACTTCGCCGGAATTGTGGATCTGCCCACCCGCACCATTGTAGTACGTCTTCCGGAAGTCTACGCAACTTCCGAGATGACCATCACGGAACTCACCCTGTCCAAAGACGCGACCAGCAACGTCGCCAAGGGCCAGGTACTGAATATGGACGCCCCCAAAGGCATCCATGTAACCAACGGAGATGCCTCTATCGACTGGACGCTGAGCGTCCTGCACGACGAAGCCCGCATCCTGCACTTTGTCCTGAACGACATTTATACTGGCACCATCGACCAGGAGAACAAGACCATCCAGGCCTTCGTACCCAAGTCTGAAGGCATCAACGCACTGGTTCCTACCATCGTTATCAGCCAGAACGCCACCATTACTCCGCTTTCCGGCGTACCGCAGGACTTCACCGAGCCCGTACAGTACACCGTGACCAACAACTCCGCCAAGAGCGTGTACACGGTGAATGTGGTGGCTATCGACAAGCCCAAGGCCCTGTTCATCGGCGCTGCCGCCAACATGAACGAGTTGGATCCTGAAGCCAAGACTGCCTGTGAATGGATGCTTTCCAATGTGCCCGGCGCCCTGTACACCAGCTTCGCCGACCTCCAGGCCGGCACGGTTGAGCTGGATGAGTGCAAGCTTATCTGGTGGCACTTCCACATGGACGGCGGTGTAGACGGTCACGACAACTTTGTCGCCAAGGCTCCGTATGCCCTGGAAACCGTGAACCAACTCCGCGCCTACTACGAGAACGGCGGCGCCTTCCTGCTCACCCGCTACGCGACCAACCTACCTTCCTTCATCGGCACAACCGGTGACGACGAGTGGACCACCCCGAACAACTGCTGGGGCCAGAACGAAGACAGCGCCGAGCGCTGCTGGGGTCCTTGGGACTTCAATATCTTCGGCGGCCAGAACGAGCATCCGCTCTATGCAGGCCTCATCGCCGGCGACGATCCGAACAAGGTCTATTGCACCGACAACGGCTACCACATCACCAACTCTACGGCCCAGTACCACATCGGTACCGACTGGGGCGGCTATGACGACCACGCAGCCTGGGAGACCCGCACCGGCGGCAAGATTCTGGGTGTGGGCGGCGACGGCGCTGTCGTGGCCTGGGAGTACCCTGCCAAGGACGGCAAGGGCGGTATCATCTGCATCGGCTCCGGCTGCTACGACTGGTATTCCTACATGTTCGAGCCCGAATATGAGGAGCACTTCCACAAGAACATCGCCACCATGACGCAGAACGCTATCAACTACCTGACCAAGTAAAAGTTATGAAAACATTTTTCAATTATATCACTTTAGCCTGCGTGGCCGTTGCGGCCACCCTGGCTTGCGCCAAGGAAAACTACGGTGATGCGCCCAAAGCCTGGGACGAGACCGGCGAGTACTTCGCATCGGCCGATGAAAAAGGCTTCAGCACTTACTATACCCCCTCTATCGGCCGCGTAGGCGACCCCATGCCTTTCTATGACACCAAGGCCGGCGAATTCAAAGTGCTGTATCTGCAGGAGTTCGACAACAACGCCACCTATAACTTCCACCCCATCTGGGGCGTGAGCACCAAGGACGGTGCCTCCTACACCTCCCTGGGCGAAGTCCTTCCCTTCGGCGC
>JAFWPA010000046.1 GCA_017509685.1 Bacteroidales bacterium | reverse complement strand
TACCTGCGTCTTTATCAGGACGCTAAACTGTTTTTGGGAGACGAGGCCGACACCGTGGCCCGTATGGCCAACCTGTGCGCCCTCATTGCTAAAAAGATGCACTTCTTCTGGACCGGATTCTACCGCGTCATAGATAACCAGCTGGTGTTGGGGCCGTTCCAGGGAACGGCTGCCTGCTTCCGGATTGGTTTTGGAAAAGGAGTTTGCGGAACGGCCTGGAAAGAGCGTAAGACCATCGTTGTCCCTAACGTGGAGGAGTTCCCTGGCCACATAGCCTGCAGCAGTGAATCCAAATCCGAGATTGTAGTCCCCGTCTTCAACGAAAAAGGCGACGTGACGGCTGTCCTTGACATTGACGACAACCAGTACGCCACCTTCGATAACACAGACGCCGCCTGGCTGGAATGGCTGGCGGAGCTGGTCTAGGCGGATTACTCCATCAGTTTCTTGTACTTGAAGCGTTTGGGTTCGGTATCGCCCAGGCGCATCTTTCTGTTCTCCTCGTACTCCTGGTAGTTGCCTTCGAAGAACACCACCTTGCCTTCGCCTTCAAAGGCCAGGATGTGGGTGGCGATACGGTCCAGGAACCAGCGGTCGTGGGAGACCACAACGGCGCAGCCTGCGAAACCGTCCAGGCCTTCTTCCAGGGCGCGGATGGTGTTCACGTCCACGTCGTTGGTGGGTTCGTCCAGCAGCAGGACATTGCCTTCGTCCTTCAGTGTGAGCGCCAGGTGCAGGCGGTTGCGTTCACCGCCGGAGAGTAGGCCGCACTTCTTTTCCTGATCGGCCCCGGAGAAGTTGAAGCGGGACACCCAGGCGCGGGCGTTCACGTCCTTGCCACCCATGCGCACCCACTCGGAGTTGCCGGCGATGGTCTCGTATACCGTCTTGTCCGGATCGATAGACCGGTGCTGCTGGTCCACGTAAGCAATCTTCACGGTCTCGCCTATCTCGATGCTGCCGCTATCCGGCTGCTCGATGCCCATGATGAGGCGGAAGAGCGTGGTTTTACCGGCGCCATTGGGGCCGATGACACCCACGATGCCTGCCGGCGGCAGTTCGAAGGTGAGATGCTCGAAGAGAAGCTTGTCGCCATAGGCCTTGGAGACGTCCTTGAACTGGATGACCTTGTTGCCCAGGTGCGGACCGTTGGGGATATAGATTTCCAGGTTGGCTTCCTTTTGTTTGGCATCGGCCGATGCCAGTTTCTCGTAGGCGCCCAGACGGGCCTTCTGCTTGGCCTGACGGGCCTTGGGAGCCATACGCACCCATTCCAGTTCCCGTTCCAGAGTCTTGCGGCGCTTGCTTTCGGCCTTCTCTTCCTGCGCCAGGCGCTTGGTCTTCTGGTCCAGCCAGGAGGAGTAGTTGCCCTTCCACGGAATGCCTTCTCCGCGGTCCAGTTCCAGAATCCAGCCGGCCACGTTGTCCAGGAAATAACGGTCATGGGTGACGGCAATCACCGTACCCTTATACTGCTGCAGATGGGCTTCCAGCCACTGGATGGATTCGGTGTCCAGGTGGTTGGTGGGCTCGTCCAGAAGAAGCACGTCCGGTTCCTGCAGCAGCAGGCGGCACAGAGCCACACGGCGGCGCTCACCGCCACTGAGTTCCTTGATCTTCTGGTCCGACGGCGGGCAGTTGAGGGCATCCATGGCCCTTTCCAGCTTGGCGTCTATTTCCCAGCCGTTCATGTGATCAATCTTTTCGGTGAGTTCTCCCTGGCGCTCGATGAGGCGGTTCATCTCATCGTCGTCCATGGGTTCCATGAACTTGAGGGAAATCTCGTTGTATTCCTGCAGGATGTCCATGACTTCCTGCACACCCTCCTGAACCACTTCCAGGACGGTCTTTTCCGGGTCCATCTGCGGTTCCTGCTCCAGGTAACCCACGCTGTAGCCGGGCGCCCACACCACCTCTCCGCGGGAGCCCTTTTCCACACCGGCGATAATCTTGAGCAGGGTGGACTTACCGGCACCGTTCAGGCCCAGGATGCCAATCTTGGCGCCATAGAAAAAGCCCAGGTAGATGTCCTTGAGAATAACTTTGTTGTTGTGAGGGAGCACCTTGCTCACCCCGTTCATGGAGAAGATGATCTTTTCGTCGGCCATATAATTCTGTAATTTAAGTTTCGCAAGTAGCTAAAAAACGAAAAAAGCTAAGGTTGATTTCTTTGAGAAATATTGCATATCTCATTGATAATCGCTACATAAGTGTCGCCAAACCAATCTGTTTTTATGAGCAGGAGTCTGTTAGAAGTTACTTACCGTGTAAATGAAAAAGCCCACGATGAGCGAGGAAAGGACCGGGGTGGCCCAGCCCCAGCGCTTGGCTTCGGAGAGTGTTGCACATGCGTTTCTGCGAGTGACGCAGAAAACCCAGATGCCGAGGAAAAAGACGGACGATATGAGAAGTACCCAGCTGGGGTATGGCTCACCAATGGCCTGCGTCACCAGGTAATTGACACCTCTTGCTATCTGATAGGGTATGGTGGAGATGGTCAGTCCCAGGAACACCCACAGGCGGGCAACGTTGTACTCGCGGGGGAAAACCCGCTTCCACCCCATTGTAATGCCGAAGGCGGTAGCTACAATGACACCAATGCCAACGGCCGGAATGGCCGCGGAGCCTTTCCCTTTTGATGTGAAAAAGGCCAATATGCCCAGCACCAGGAGAACGAATAGAACTGCCCGGAGGAGGATGCCGCGGTTATGGGCGCGTTCCTCCTTCGTCAGCGAATGGAATGCTTCGGGGTCTGGGGTCACCGAGGCGGCTGCTTCTGGTTCTGCGGATGGTTCTGATTCGGCGGATGGTTCCTGCTCAGGCGGGAGCGATACCTTTTCTGGCTCGTTCTTCTCCAGGATATGCTCATCATAAGGGATGGCTATATCCTGTGCCTTGAAATAGAGGTTACGCTGACGGACAGCATAAACGAAAGGGTCGGGACCACAGTACCGCTCGTCGTAGTTCATGAGGTAATGCTCCAGCCGCGTGGGATCATCGGCCGGGTCCTTCCCCTGAATGGGTCCGGTACTCCTCATGTACGAAAGGGCCTCGTCATATTCCCGCTTCGCCCGGCTCCTGATGGCATTCCGCTCCTTCCGTTCATCCCTCGTGATGACGACCCGTTCTCCTGTGGGGTTCCAGCAGACAGAGAGGGGCGTGGCTCCGACAGGAGTCTCGGAAACCACCTTGAGCAGAGTAACATCCAGAACGGCTATGACCATCTCTGCCTTGTCCTCCGGAAGGTCATCCTTCATCTCGGGGAATGTCCCTTCCGGATAACGCTTCGCCAGGAAGAAACACCTGGTTTCTTCCGGATTCCAGCAGTCCCATTCGTCTTTACAGGGGAGCAGGAGATATTCGTCAAAGGAGGCTAAAATATCATTGTCCTTATACAGAACAAGCGGAAGTATTTCCACCAAGCCGCTTTCGCCAAGTCCATGCCAGGGCTGGCTTATCCAGAAGGTCTCCTCAGGGGAAGGTCTATAGGAAGCGCTAATCATAAAGCGGAAAGGCTTTTATTCATAACCCAGAGGAACTGAAGCCGTCTCCCACGGACTGGCCGCGATGGAGATGCCCTCCATCATGGCGTTCTGGCGGACTTGCCGCATATGTGACTGGTTACTCCGGAAGGTCATACTTACAGAGGCACGGGCGCCGCCATTACGCATTGTCATCAGCGTGTTGTAATTGCTGATGACCGTGTTCTCCCAGGTCCTGTACTGGCTCAGGTACATCTGGGCCCTCTGCTGTTTCTGCTGCTGCTGATAGTACTCCTGTTGCTGATAATTGTTTCCCATGCTTACGGGCGGCGCAGAATACTCTGATTTATGATCACCCTTTATATAGCGGCTTGTATTGTGGGAAAGTTCTCCGTTAAAAGTAATAGTCCAGTGATGAATAAGATTATCTGTATCCGGTGATACAAAGATATAATGATCGTCATCATGAACGTAATAGCGATATGACTTACCTTCATGTGTTACCATGCCTTTGTAGTCGTACTTCTTGGGGTGGTCCACAGCGACGTTGAAATGCTCAAGCACCCAATCCTCGTAAACGGAAAACTTCCTCACAAACCTCGCGTCTCCAATATCTGTATATGGTCCCACATACAACAACCCATCTTCCTCTGCCTTCGGTGAACGATAATAGTACTCGGGGATCTCTTCGTCTTCCACCATCTCATCCCATTCGATGGTTGCCGTATCCTCAGCAACCGCCATTGTATCTAAAGGCGAGCAACTGGGGCTATCCGCCGCTTTGATAAATGACATAGCAGATTCCGAAGGACGATAAGTCGGGAAAATATATTTCATGAAACGGGACCTGATTTTCATTATCTGCTTATTATCCGAATCGCGGAGCCGTAGTTCAAGAGAATCCCCCCATCGAAGCTGGCTCTGAATCAAAATGACACCTTCTTCATAACAGCCCGCATCGACAATCAGATATGAGGTTTTACCATCTTCGTCTTCCATGGTAAACCTATAACTGGAATTAACACATTCCGCTTTATCCTCAGTTGTGTATATCACCTGATTTGAGAAAGGATAATCGTAAGGAAACCATAGGGAAAGAAGCCACGTGTCATTCTTGATATCACGCGTGATATTGAGGTAGCCTTCTTCTATGGTTTGTTCTACTCCGTTCACAGTCCCAACTGCTCCTTCCAGAGAAACATGCAAGACGTTTCTGTACTGGAGATAAGCGCACCCGGATGCAAAACACAAAACAGAGGCTATCAGCAAGAATAAAAACCGTTTCATAATAATGCGTATCAATGGTATTTCTCAAGGAATTCCTCCGATTCTTTTACTCCCATGGACGCAGATTTCTGCCAGTACTCCCTTGCCCGGGCAACGTCCTTTGCTACTCCACGGCCGAAGTAGTAAAACTCTCCGAGATTATGGATTGCGTATTTATTACCATTTTCTGCCGCTTTCTTGTAAAGGTTGAATGCGGCCGTTAAATCCGGCAGTACCCCAAGTCCGTTCTCATAGCAGTACCCCAGGGTGTTCTGTGCATCGGAATAATTCTGTTCGGCGGCTTTTTTTAGCCAGTAGATACCCTGCGTGTTATCGACTGTCTGTCCATAATTGCCATCCATGTAGATGCGAGCAAGATAGTACTGTGCTCTTGAGTCGCCATGTTTTGCAGCCTGCGTTAGCCATGACATTCCTTTGCTGATATCCTTTCCAACGCCAAGACCATCCAGTAGCATCGTAGCAACATACCACTCTGATACTGAGTCGTTCTGGTTGGCGGATTTAAGGAACCATTCGTAAGCATTGGGATAGCTCTCCTCCACACCGGTGCCATAGTAATAAGAATACCCGACCCAGAACTGCGACAGCTCATCCCCCTGTTGTGCAGCCTTCATAAACCAGTAAAACGCAAGGGATTCATCCTTTTGTGTCCCCTCGCCGTTTTTATAGCACGAAGCCAATTCCCGTTGCGCACCGGGGTTGCCTCCCTCGGCCGCTTTGGCATACCAGGTGAACGCATTGTAGTCATCCTTGGCAGTTCCATGCCCCTTAGAATAGCAAATGCCAAGCTCGTACTGAGCCCGCACATGACCATTATCCGCCGCTTTCCGGAACCACTCCACCGCTTTGGCCCTGTCTTGCGTCACTCCCTTGGCGTTATAATAACAGTGGCCAACGGCATGCTGCGCATCTGGATTACCTTTTTGCCCTGCCTTGACAAAGTACTCAAAGGCCTTGTTATAATTCTTCGCATCGTAGTAGTCCATCGCCTTGTCGAATAGCTGTTCTCCGGAAAAGAGCGACTCATCCACAGGGCCACGACCAAACGTTGTGGAACTCCCAATCGTTTTCATCAGCTCAAGGCAGAGGCCATTGATGATAGCGGCCGTCTCAACCTCTGTAACGGCCATCTCCACAACATAGTTCTCTATACTGATTGACCGGATGTCCGACTGGCGCATCTTCGTAAGCATAGATACCGGCTCGTTACAAATGAAAGAGAAATAAAAGCCTCCTACTGTCGTGGAACGCTTCAGAGACTCTTTGGTTGAATCATAAAGAGTCCCCGTAACCTGCACTGAAGTCCCATCCACAAAACGAATGGTCGCATTCTTTTTAACATATTTTCCTTCAATTTTTCCTTCATTGCCAAGCCGGGCTATTGCGACTACCGATTCGTCACCAGAAGTAAAGATGCTGATACCCAAAGGCATAGCGCCCGACCTGGGACCATCAAACCTATATAGTTCCAAGAACACGTCATAGATGTTTTCACCAACTTTCCGGCTGGGCTTGAAACAGCGACTGGACTTACAGCAGTAGCCATCTTCAAGTCTGGTTACCGTGAAAGTGACTGGTTCCTCCTGTGCAAAGATAACAGACAGGGAGAAGCATAATCCGAATAACGTGGTTAGAGCTCGTTTCATAATCATATAGGGAATAATGGATTACTCTTTTCTGCAAATATATGAAAATCAGATTAAAACCACAAAAAAGGGTCCAGCCTAGGCGACGCAGGCTTAACACCCAAGTGAGGGTAAGAATTACTGAAGAGGACTAGCTATTGACGTACTCCCGCTGATTGGATTGCGGGATCAGTCCCCCGCCTCCATGGCCGCCACAAAGTCCTGCGGGGAGATGACGGTCATGGGACAGATGGGGGTATTGAGCTTTAAAAGGGCAACATCCCGTGTAATGAAATAATCGCATACGCCGTTGTATGCGCTGGCATACTGTGCGTCGTCTTCAAAGTCTCCGCTGTGGTTGGAAACGGCCCACAGCAGGTCCAGTTCGTCAATAGCCAGAATTTTTACAAAAGACAGAAGGTGCTGCAAAATAGACTTGAAGGATTCGAAACCCATCCCGCTTTTTTTGGCAGTATAAGCGGCATCTATAATACTTTGCGTAGAGACGCAACACTCGAAATAACCCGCACGGGCGGCAGAAAACACTTTTCTTGCCACCGGATTCTCCGGACGGTTTTCAAGGATCAGGTCCAAAAAGACATTGGTGTCTATGAATGCTTTCACCATTACTTGCTAAGGATATAGGCCAGCCGATCGTCCGATTCCAGCATTTCCTTAGTGGGAGCCGGAATGATGCCACTCAATTTCTCAATCAAAGGGTCAATCTTAAAATCCTTGGTCAGTTTGGGGATGGGGGCCCTTGTAGCCGCATCCAGCACGCTTTCCACATAGGCGTTCACGGACATTTTCTTGCCCTTGGCGCGGTATTTCACCCGTTCCATTACTTCCGGCTGAAGCCGGATAACCGTCTGTATTCTTGTAACCGTTTCCATTTTTGATATCATTTTTGCAAATGTAATCATTTTTTTATTTCGAAAACAAACATCTTGAAGGAAAAAGAGTATTTATATTATTTTTTGTATCTTTGAAAGTTATGGATAAACTTTTCCTCATAGACGGGCACGCGCTGGTGTTCAAGATGTACTACGCTTTCCTGCGCAGGCCCATGGTGAACTCCAAGGGGGCCGATATGTCTATCCTCTTCGGCTTCACCAAGTACCTCCTGGAGATGCTGGAGCGGGAAAAGCCCACCCACGTGGCGGTGGCCTTCGACCCGCCGGGCGGCACGTTCCGCAACCAGATGTACCCCGAATACAAGGGGACGCGTCCCCCTACCCCGCAGCTGGTGATCGAGGCCCTGGAGCCCCTCACGGAGCTGGTGCAGAGTATGAACATCCCCGTGTTGTGCATCCCCGGCTTTGAGGCCGACGACGTCCTGGGATCGGCCGCCACCCAATTCGCCGGCGACAACCTGGACGTGTACATGGTAACGCCGGACAAGGATTACGGGCAGCTCATCGGCCCGCACGCCTTCCAACTGAAGCCCGGAAAATCGGGGACCGACGCCGAACTGGTCACCGAAGCATCCCTCTGCGAGAAATGGGGTATTTCGGAGCCCGTCCAGGTCATCGACATGCTGGCCATCTGCGGCGACACCGCCGACAACGTGCCCGGCGTGAAAGGCGTGGGCGAAGTGGGCGCCGCCAAGCTCATTGCCAAATACGGCAGCGTAGAGAACATCTATGACCATCTTTCCGAACTCACGCCCCGCCTGCAGGCGCAGTTCGAGGAGGCCCGGCCGCATATAGACCTCTCCAAGGCCCTGGTCACCATCAAAACGGACATGGACCTTCCCGTATCCCTGGAAGACATGCGCTTTACCGGACAGTTCCAGCCCCGGCTGGCCGAACTGTTCAACCAATACGAATTCTCTTCCCTCCGGAAATACCTCGCCGGCCATCTCACCGGCACCCCGAGCACCAATACCCCCGAATCCGTGCACGGGCCGGCGAAAAACGAGGGTCCGTGCACCGTTTCCCCCATATCCGTGCACGGGCCGGCCCTTTTGGCCGATGCCCGCAAAGCCGGCAAGGTGGGCCTGGTCCCCAGCGGGGCGCAACTCATCCTGGCGGTGGAGGGCAATGTGTCGCAGATGCCGCTGCAGGAGGCGAAAACCATCCTGGAAGACGCTTCCGTGGCCAAATACGGCGTGGACCTAAAGAAGACGGCCAACTTGCTTGCGGCCGAAGGAATAGCCCTGAACGGTACCTGGAACGACATCCAGCTGATGCACTATGTGCTGAACCCTGAACGCAGCCACGAACTGGCGGCACTGGCCCAGACGTATCTGGGGGTGTCGCTGGAGGAATCGGCCCCGGCAACCACCGGCTCCCTGTTTGACGAGGCACCCGAGGAAGAAGACTCCCCGCGCCTTAGGGAAGCGGCGGTGATGATTCCGCTGGGAGACCGGCTGCGGAAGAACTGCCCCCCTTCTACGACCAAATGGAAGAGCCCCTGGCCAAAGTGCTGGCGCAGATGGAACGCGACGGCGTGAAGGTGGATATGGAACAGCTGAGAGTCTTTGCCGACGGCCTGCGCAAGGAACTGGTCCAGCGCGAGGCGCACATCCGGGAACTGGCCGGAGAACCGGAGCTGAACATCTCTTCCCCCAAGCAGGTGGGAGACGTCCTCTTCGACAAGCTGAAGCTGGATCCCAAGGCCAAGAAAAGCGGCTCCAAGAGCCAGTACTCCACCGATGAAGCCACGCTGGTGGCCATTGCCGACCGCCATCCCATCGTGGAAGAAATCCTGGAATTCCGGGCAGTGAAAAAACTGCTCTCCACTTACATAGAGCCCTTCCCCTCCTACATTTCTCCTGTAGACGGGCGCGTGCATACCACGTTCAACCAGGCACTTACGGCAACCGGACGGTTGTCCAGTTCCAACCCCAACCTGCAGAACATCCCCGTCCGGTCTGAGCGTGGAAAAGAGATCCGCAAGGCCTTCGTGCCCGGCACGCCCGACGGACTCATCGTGAGCGCCGACTACTCGCAGATAGAGTTGCGCATCATGGCGCACCTCAGCTGCGACGCCCACCTCACGCAGGCATTCCGGGACGGCGTGGACGTACACGCCGCCACGGCCGCCAAGATCTTCGGCATACCTGTAGAGGAGGTCACGCGGGAGCAGCGCGGAATGGCCAAGACGGCCAACTTCGGCATCATGTACGGCATCTCCTCCTTCGGCCTGGCCCAGCGGCTGCATATGTCCCGCAGCGCCGCCAAGGAGCTCATCGACGGGTACTTCGCCTCCTTCCCGGCCATCCGTTCCTTCATCGACGACAGCATCGCCTTCGCGCGGGAGAACGGCTACGTGGAAACCCTTTTCGGGCGGCGGAGGTACCTGCCGGATATATCGGCCCGCAACGCCACCGTGCGTGCCCTGGCCGAGCGGAACGCGGTGAACGCACCCATCCAGGGGACATCGGCCGATATCATCAAACTGGCAATGATAGGCGTGGCGGCCCGCATGAAGGAAGCCGGTCTTCGCAGCAAGATGGTGCTGCAGATCCACGACGAACTCCTGTTCGACGCCCTGCCCGACGAAGTACCGGCCCTGCAGGCGCTGGTAAAGGATGTAATGGAAAATGTAATCCGGCTGTCCGTTCCGCTCACGGTGGAATGCAGCGCGGGCATCAACTGGCTGGAAGCACATTGATATGGAAGCCAACGAAAAAGACATCATCGCACGGGCCGTTGCCGGCGACCAGACGGCCTACCGTATGCTGTATCAGGTATACGAAAAGGCGGTCCGCGGGCGCGTGAGCGGCTATTTCCATTGGAAGGCCGACATAGACGACGTGGTGCTGGAAAGCTTCCAGAAGGCGTTCGCCGCCCTGCCGTCCTTCGACCAGACCCGGGAGTTCCGGCCGTGGCTGCTCACCATCGCCACCCGCACGGCGCTGGACCACCTCTCCAGCATCCAGCGGGAGGACCAGAAAAAAGAGGGCAGTAGCAGCGGCAGCCCCCAGCTCACGGACTACACCCCGGAAGAGGAAATCATCAACGACGAGGTCCACAGCCGGCTGATGGGCTTCATCGACGAACTGCCGTCGCTGTATAAAGACGTGATGATCAAGTATATGATAGAAGAATTGGAATACGAAGAGATTGCGAAGGAGCTGGACCTGGAGCTGAATACGGTCCGCACGCGCATCCGCCGGGGCAAGCAACACCTGGCCGAAATGATGCTCCGGGGGGAAGTGGAATGAACTGGAAGGAACTCCTGCAGGCCGATTTCTCCCTGACGCCGGCACAGATGGCCTCCTTCGAGGCCCTGGACGGGCTGTACCGGGAGTGGAACGCCCAGATCAACGTCATCTCCCGCAAGGACATCGACGCACTGTACGACCATCACGTGCTGCACTCGCTGGCCATTGCCCGGTATCTTCAGACGGTGCCGGGGCTCTATGAAACGTTCGCTTCTTCCAAGGTCCTGGACCTGGGCACCGGCGGCGGATTCCCAGGGATTCCGCTGGCCATCCTGTTTCCATCGGCCCACTTTGTACTGTGCGATTCGGTGGGGAAAAAGACCATCGTGGCACAGGCGGTGGCGTCTTCACTGGGGCTTTCCAACGTGGAGGTGGTTCACGAGCGCGCCGAGAACCTGCCCCAGACCTTCGACTTTGTGGTGTCCCGCGCCGTAGCTTCCCTGGTGGACTTCTATCCCTGGGTCAAAGGCAAGTACCGCCGCGGCATCCTGTACCTGAAAGGCGGCGACGTGGTGGAAGAGATTGCCACCGTGATGGCCCGGCATCGGCTCCCCCGCGGCTCCGTACACACCTGGCCCGTCTCCTCCTGGCTCCAGGACCCGTACTATGACGGCAAATTGGTGATTCATATTGAAAAATAGACTTAACCCATTGGATATAAAGTATTTTTTTGTATTTTTGTCCCAGTTGAAAACCATATGCTTATGAAACGGAAGAGACTATTCATCGGACTGGGCATCCTGCTGGTCCTTTTACTCGCAGCCATCGGATGTTCCAAATCCAAGCATTGCACCGACCCGGATTATCCCTACTGGTGCTCCAATGCAAAAGCATGCTGTTCCTACAAGTACAACGACAATCACGGCACATGCTGGAGTACCATGGAGGGTTGCCGTTCCAGCGGATATGCCTGCAGCACCTGCCATATAGAAGGGGAATAAGATGAGTAAGTCTTTCGTCATTTCTCCCACGCTCAGATACGTTTCCAGGTTACTAGTTGGAGTATTATTCCTGTTTTCCAGTGTGGGGAAATTGGCCGATACGGAAGCTTTCGGACAACTCATTGTTTCGTACGGGTTTCCGTGGACTTCTTTTCTTGCGCCGGCCATTGCTGTTTTGGAGATGGCAGTGGGCCTGGCGCTTGTTTTGGATTTATATCCCCGCATCAGCGTTCCGGTCACCATGGGAGTCCTGCTCGTTTTCACCGGGGCATTCTTCTATGGTAACGTAGTTCATGGCATCGAGGACTGCGGCTGTTTCGGGAACTTGGATGTTGCCAACATGCCTGCCTGGGCCACCTATGTCCGCAATGTCCTCTTGCTACTTCTGCTCATTATCGGATGGGAGCCAGCCGTGGACAATAGGCCGGAAACCTCAGGGTGGAGCATAACCATTTGGGCGTTGGGGGTAGCTGTCGCGCTATTCTTCAGCGGTTATACGTTTGAACTACCTCAGTTCTACAAGGAAAGGATTAACATGAAGCACCCCCTGCTGGACATGGAGGTGGAGGATACTCCTCTGCCCCAGTTCATCCAAACCAGTCCGGATTCCACATACGCGGTTTATGTTTTTTCCTATTCCTGCGTGAGTTGCATCAACAGCCTACCTGCCATTTTGGAATATCAGGATCCGGCCATCTGTGACAAGGTTATCGGCCTGGCCGTAAATGAGGACAAGGATAACGCCATCCACAGTTATTACAACATCACTTTCCCGGTAATCAGCGTAGGCAACAGCCTCAGTCATTTCACCCACACCGTTCCCACCCTGCTATTCATTGAGGACAACAGAATCAAATTCGTGGTGGAAGGTGGCGCACCCAGCTCTTGGTGGTTCAGGAAAGCTTACCTGGAGAATCTCTGAAGAGTCTTAAAAAAATTTGGCGGTTTCGCGGGAAATTGCTACCTTTGCAGTCCTTACGCGAAAAATAGTAAAAAAGAGATATCATGAAGAGAACATTTCAACCTTCCCGCCGCAAGCGTGTCAACAAACACGGCTTCCGCGCCCGCATGGCTTCTGCCAACGGCCGTCGCGTCCTGAGCGCCCGCCGTCGTCACGCCCGCAAGAAACTCACCGTCTCCGACGAAGACCGCTGGTAGTTTTTTGCTACTTCTTCTTAAGTTTAGCCGCGAGCATTTTTTTGCCCGCGGTTTATTTTACTGTGTATCAATGGGTTTTGTGTTTTTCTTTAGCCCCGGGGGCCTAAAGAAAACTCACAACAGCGCTGATTTTCAACGAGTTAGTAGCAGGGCCGCAAAAGGGCACTACCGGAGATTGCTTATCTTTGGGCATGGAAAACGTAGATGGGGGCATACTTGCGCTGTACTACCTGCTGGGACGGGGCAGCGGCCTGGAGGAACCGGGGGTGCTGTACGGAATCAGCTGGGAGGAGCAGGAGACGCGGGAGCTGGTAAGTTTTGTGCAGCGGGCAACGCAGGAGTTGCAGCGACGGGGGTTGCCGGCAGATTCCCGGCCGATGAACCGGCTCTGCGGGCCGGAGCCGGTGAAGGTGCGCATCACGAGGGGGTACCGGGTGTTCATCGGCCCGGAAGAACTGAAAGTCCGGCCGATGGCGAAGACCGTGCTGCTGCTCTTCCTGCGTCATCCGGAGGGGATTCCGCTCAAGGGCATCTGGGATTACCGGGAGGAGCTCGCCGCCATCTACCGGAAGGTGAGCCGAAGCCTGGAGCCGGCCGCGATTGAGCGCAGCATCGGCCGCATCCTGGACATTTTTTCCAACGACCTCAACGTGAACATCGCCCGGGTAAACGCTGCCGTGGGAACATTGGTAAACGACCCCGTTCCATACCGGATAGAAGGTGCTCCGGGAGAAGCTAAAACCATCCTTCTGGACCGTTCCCTGGTAGTTTGGGAGTAGGCAAATCCTGCAAAAAATGCATAAATCCTTCAAAACATAAAAATCTTCATGCAAAACATGAATTTGTTTTGCAGGGTTGTTTTTTTCACCGCGCCGAATCCTTACCTTTTCTGCAAAAAAAGACATGAAAAAAAGGAAAGTGTACGCAGGAGAGGTGCATCACGTGTACCAGAAGACGACGAAAGGAGGTCTCATTTTCTATTCTGTCCACGACTACCTGGTGTTCTTCACCATCTTTTGCAGTCAGGCCCGGAAGAGGGAGGTGCGGGTGCTGGCCCTTTGTCCCATGCCGGATCATATTCACCAGGTGCTGGTGGTGGACAACAGTGTTCAGTTAGCTGGCTTCGAACAGAGTTATTCCCATCTGTTTGCTTTAGAATGGAACCAGAGGCGGCACCTGAAGGGCTTTCTGTTCAAACACCCGTATGGCAGTGCTGTCAAACTGGGCCACAAGCAGGTACGCACGGCCCTGGCTTATTGCAACAACAATCCGGTCGAGAGGAGGCTGTCGGAAAAAGCCGAAGATTACCGCTGGACCTTTTTATCGTACTTCAAGGATAGGTTTCCTTACTCCCGGCATACGAATCCGGTAAACGCCAAAGGGTACCTGCGATACGCCATCCAGGAAGCCAGGACCAGCGCCGAACTGGGGAATTACCTGCATTATTCCCAGCTGGAACGCTGGGAGAAGCATTTATCGGCACAGGAATGGCTGCAGTTGCAGGACTATATCATTCACCTGTGGAATGCCGTCGAGTATAACCAGGCTATGAGCTACTACAGCTCCTTCGATTCAATGGTCCGCGCCTTCCACGACAATACCGGCAGCGAATATGATATCAAGGAAGAGCGCGACAACTATTCCGACGAAGTCTATTCCGACTGCACGCGCATTCTGATCTCCGAAGCGCACATCCACCACGTGGCCGATATCCCTTCCCTGTCCGGCGAGAGGAAGGAAGCGCTGTTCAGCCTGCTGCGGCAACGGACATCGGCCCGCCCCAAGCAGATACGGAAGTATCTGCATATGCCAATCAACGTAAAAGATTGATTATCAAGCTCGTTGGGAATTTCTACTACTTCTTAATAGGGTACGCGCGCAGGAGTAGCAGGATCAGGAGGGCGATGGCGGCCGGGAAGAGGGAGAACAGGGACCAGATCATGGTTTGGACCGAGGCCAGGTTGGTGATGGTGACCACGGTTTCGCCGGTGACAGCGTCGGTGGCGGATACAAAGCCCGCGAAGCCCAGGAACATGGCCACCAGGGCGCCGGAAATGGCCGAGCCGAACTTCTGGGCCATGGTGCCGGAAGAGAAGATGAGGCCGGTAGAGGAGGTGCCGTTCTTGGCGGTGGCGTAGTCGGCTACGTCGGCGTACATGGACCACAGCAGCGGGGAGTAAAAGCCGATGCCGATGGAGGTAATAATCACATTGCCCACCATCACCCAGATCCAGGCCGGATCCATGGGGATGAAGAAGAAGAGGATGGAGGACACGGCGCAGATAACGGCCGACCAGGCAAAGGCCTTTTTCTTGGAACCCACCTTCTGGGTGAACCAGGGCGACAGGCCGCCGAAGACCATGCAGGTAGCCTCACCGAACATCATAAACACCGTATAGTTAATCACCAGACCCATCACGGTAACGTCGCCGTGCAGGCAGTACTCCATGAGGTAGGCGGCAACCGCATAGCGGAAACCGTTGAAGAAATTGGTGCAGATGCCGATGAGCGTGAGGATAATCCACGGTTTGTTGCGGAAGAGGTCGGCGAAGGGCTTGAAGGAGAATTTCTCTGCGCGGATGGGTTTCAGGCGTTCGCGCGTGAGCAGACCGCAGGCCAGGGTGCCCAGGGCCGCCACGGCGCCCAGCACCACACCCAGCACGGCGTACTGGTGCTGCGGGGTACCGCCCACCATACGCTGCAGGTACGGGAAGGAAAACAGCATCACAAAGCCCATGGCGTAGGCGCCCACCATACGGAACGAGGAGAACTGGTTCTTCTCATTGTCGTCGTCGGTCATCACGCCCAGCAGGGAGCCGTAGGGCACGTTCACGGCCGTGTACACCACCATCATCAGCAGGTACAGGCCATAGGCCCAAACGCGTTTGCCGGCAGGGCCCAGGTCCGGGGTGAACAGCAGCAGGGCGAAAACCACGCCCAGCGGAATGGCACCGAAGATGAGCCAGGGCCGATAAGTCCCCCAGCGCGACTGCGTGCGGTCTGCGATAGCGCCCATCAGCGGGTCCGTGACCACGTCGAAGAGACGGGCCACCAGCATCAGCGCGGCGGCATCGGCCACGGTAAGACCGAACACATTGGTAAAAAAGAAGGGAAAAGCGATGGACATCACCTTCCAGGTAATTCCGCCTGCAGCGGCATCACCCAGTGCATAACCTATTTTCTCTGATAATTTTGCCATACGCAAAGATAGTTAAATTATGGACAATACCTGCAGGCACATACGGGTATTGTGATACGGACACTTCCAGAAACCGGCCTTGGGCTGGGAAAGGTCCAGGGAACCGTCCGGAAGGACCGCCCACCACCATTCGCCTGCATGCGGGTCTACCAGATGCTTCTGAATGTAATACCAGCACGCCAGGGCACGCTCCAGTGCGTCGTCGTCGGAATGATACTTCCACAGCCACAGGTTGCCCACCACGGTCTCGGCCTGCACCCACCACTGGCGGGAGTCGTCGAAGGAACCGTCGGGCAGCTGCTCATACCGCATGGAGCCGTCGGGCAGCAGGCCCTCGTTGCCGGCCAGACCCATCCGCAGGGCCCAGGGGCGCACGCGCGTCACCACGTCGGCGTCGCGAAGGGCAAAAGCGCACTCCAGCGCCAGCCAGGAAGTCTCAATGTCGTGACCATAGGACAAGCCCCCCGGCAGCACGCTCCAGTCCCTTCTGAAATACAGCTGCAGGTGTCCGGAAGGGGCCATCACACGGGTGCCGATAATCTCCAGCAGGGCTTCCACGCGGGATTTCAAGCCTTCGTCCGGCCACACCTGGTACAGGTTGGCATAGGCCTCCAGGATGTGCAGGTGGGAGTTCATCGTTTTGTCGGCGTTGATATCGTGGGCCGATAACGACATATCCTCCAGCGGCGAGAAATCCCGGGCCAGGGCCTCGATGTAGCCGCCATTTGCCGCATCGGCAAAGAAGGTCTCCACCACCTTGTACAGGTTCACGGCGTTCTTCAACGCCTCGTCGTCCTTGGTTACCTTATATAGTTCTGACAGCCCGTAGATGGCGAAACCCTGGGCATAAAGCTGCTTCTTGTCGTCCAGGCGCTCCCCTTCTGCCGATACGCTCCAGTATACTCCGCCATACTTGTGGTCGCAGAAATGGTCCAGGAACCAGTCCCGCGCGTGCACGGCCGCCACCAGGTACTGCGTGTCCTTAAGGGCGGCGTATGCCGCCGCAAAGCTCCAGATGAGCCGGGCGTTCAGGATAACGCCGCGGGGAGCGTCGTACTGCACCGTACCGTCGGCCGATACCTCCCCGTAGAACCCTCCCCGGGGATCCTTCAGTTTTAACCAATAAGGCAAGATGTTGGAGGTCAGGTTTTCCCTGACCTCCTCCAAGAATAAATCCGTACGTGTCTTCATAGGCTAAATATTCGGCGTGTCCCAGACCTTGGTCTGGGTGCATTTTACCATAACGCCTTCGCCGCCGCAGGAGAGGCGGAAGTCACCGGCCTCCAGGCGCCAGCGGCCGTCGGCCCCCACGAAAGCAAGGTCGCTGGCCGGCACCTCGAAGTGCACGGTGTGTGTTTCTCCGGGCTGGAGTTCGACTTTCTCGAAGGCGCGCAGGCGCTTCACATCGGGGATAAGGGAAGCCACCAGGTCGCTGCTGTACAGCAACACGGCTTCCTTACCGGCGCGGGAACCGGTGTTGGTAACATCCACCGAAACCTTAAGCACGTCGCCCGCGGCAAATGAATCGGCGGAAACTTTCAGGTTGGAATAGGCATAGCTGGTATAGCTGAGGCCGAAGCCGAAGGGCCACTGCACGTCCATCACGGCGTCGTAGTTGTAGGAGCCGCCCATGGTTGCGCGATGCTCGCTCACCTTATAATCATAGGTGTGCAGGGCGTTGATATGCTTGGAATAGGTGAAAGGCAGCTTGCCGGAGAAGTTTTCGTCGCCGGCTAGCAAAGACGCCAGGGCGTCGCCGCCATAGTTGGAAGGCAGCATAATGTCCACCACGGCGGCGGCCAGCGGCTCGATGTCACCGATCAGGCGCGGACGGCCTTCGTTGAGGATGAGCACGATGGGCTTGCCCGTGGCGGCCAGTTCGCGCACCAGCTGCTTCTGGTTGTCAGACAGGTTCAAGTCGTCCATATTGCCGGGGGTCTCGCAGTAGGAGTTCTCACCCACGCAGCACACAATGACGTCGGCGCTGCGGGCGGCTTTCACCGCCAGGGGGATGTTGATGGCCAGGTCCCGCTGCCAGTTGAACTTGTCGTACACCACGCCGGGTACCCATTCCACCTTTCCGGGGAAACGGTCGAACAGGGCCTCGAAGATGGTGTTGTACTGAGGGACGAAGTCATCGGCCGATCCCTGCCAGGTATAGCTCCAGCCGCCGTTCAGCGTGCGCAGGCTGTTGGCGTTGGGGCCGCAGACCAGGATCTTTTCCGTTCCCTTTAGCGGCAGGATACCGCCCTCGTTCTTCAGGAGCACTTCGCTCTCCACGGCGGCCTCATAGGACTTACGGCCGAACTTTTCACAGGCAAAATCCGGATAATCGTCGTCCCACACGGGCTTGTCGAACAGGCCCAGACGCACTTTCAGGCGCAGGACACGGCGGACGGCGTCGTCCAGGCGGGCCTTGGAAATCTTCCCTTCCTTCACCAGTTCCACAATGGCGGTGCAGCACTCGGGGTCGTAGGGATCCATAATCATGTCGATGCCGGCGTTGATGCCCAGGGCCACCGCCTCTTTCTTGTCAGCGGCCACGTGGTCACGCACGTAGAGGTTGTCGATATCGGCCCAGTCCGTCACCAGCATGCCGTCCCAGTTCAGCTGCTCCTTCACCCAGCCGCTCAGCAGTACGGCGTTGGCGTGGGTGGGGATGCCGTTGATGGATGCGCTGTTCACCATAGCGGTGAGGGCGCCGGCGCGGAAGCACGCCAGGAAAGGCGCGAAATACTTCTCCCGCAGGTCGTTTTCGGCGATATAGGCCGGCGTACGGTCCTTACCGGTATGCGGAACGCCGTAGCCCATAAAGTGCTTCAGGGAAACGGCCACATGCTTGGTATCCACGTGGTTGGGGTCCTGTCCCTGCAGAGCCAGGGTTTCCTCGCGGGCCATCACGGCCTGCAGATAAGGGTCTTCGCCGAAGCTTTCCCAGATGCGCGGCCAGCGGGGGTCGCGGCCCAGGTCCATCACCGGGGAGAACACCCAGGGCACCTGCGCGGCGCGGGTTTCATAGGCCATGGCGTCGCCCATCCACTTGGCATAGCCGGGATTGAACGTGGCACCCAGATTGATCTCCTGGGGGAACAGCGACCCTTCCACCAGATAGGAAGCGCCGTGAATCATGTCCAGGCCGTAGATGCAGGGAATGCCCAGCAGCTCCATGGATTTCTCCTGGATCTGGCGCACCATAGCGGCCGTCTGCTCACGCGTATGGGCCTTGTCGTGCATTACATTCAGGATGGAGCCCACTTTATACTGGCCGATAATCTTGTCCAGTTTGGCCGGGTCGATGGCCTCGTGGGTGTCGTCTTCCAGCACGGAAATGTTCAGCTGGACCAGCTGGCCGGCCTTCTCTTCCAGGCTCATCTTCTTGAGCACGCTCTCCACCTTGGCCTCAACGGCCGGATCGGCTGGAATGGCGGGCGCCGGTTTAGGAGAACTGCAGGAAACGATAGCGGTAATCATCGCCAGGGGGATCAGGTAATTCTTCATATGGTATCAGTTTTAGAATACAATGGAGGAGGGCATGCCGTCGTACATGAAAACCTTGGCTCCGTTGCCGTCGGCGTCGTAAGGATGGGGATTCTGCGGATCCAGCACGCACAGGAGGAACTTGCGCTCACCAGCCTGCATCCCGGGATAGCTTCCTTCCCGCTGGCCGATGGTCAGGTTGCGGCGCTCGTCGTTCCAATGGAAGCGGATGGTGCTGAAGGAACCCTTTTCATAGTCGTAGGTGAGACCGTCGTCCTCGTAGAGGGTGAAGTCGGCGTCGGCGCCGGCAAAGATCACAAAGAGGATGGGGTCGGAGGGCTTTTCGTCGGTGTACTCCATGGCCGGGCCCAGCGGGACGATGCTGCCGGCGCGGGCGAAGAGCGGGATGCGCTCATAGGGGGCGTCCACGGTGATGCGGCGGCCGCCTTCCAGATACTCGCCGGTATAGAAGTCGTACCAGCCGCCTTCCGGCAGATAGACGCTGCGGCTGCGGGCCTTGTACTCGTAAACGGGGCAAGGCATCAGCGCCGGACCCAGCATCCACTGGTCCGACAGGTCGCGCACCTCGGGGTCGTCAGGATAATCCATCGGCAGGCCCCTCATCAGGGTACCGTCCTGGAAGTGCACGGCGGCGGTGAGGGAATACAGATAAGGCATCAGCCGATAGCGCAGGCGCATATACCACAGGATGCTCTCGTAGGCGGGAGAGCCCTCCGGGGCAATGTTCCAGAGTTCCCGGCGCGGCCACTGGCCGTGGGTGCGAAACAGCGGGACGAAGGTCCCGAACTGGTGCCAGCGGGTTTGCAGCTCCTGCCATTCATCGGCATGGGCGGCATCGTAGAACTTGCTCATTACGGAGAATCCGCCGATATCCATTCCCCAGAACGGGATGCCGCTCATGGAGTAGTTGAGGCCGGCGGCCATCTGCATGCGCATATCGGTCCAGGAAGTGCCGATATCACCGCTCCAGGAAGCCGTGCTGTAACGCTGCAGGCCGGCAAAACCGTTGCGGGTGAGCAGGAAGACGCGCGTATTCGGATTCACGCTGCGCTGGCCTTCGTAGATGGCCTGGGCGTTCACCAGGGCATAGGCGTTCAGATATTCAGTGCTGGAGCCCAGGGCATTGGGCGTGAGCAGCCATTTCATATAATCCAGCGGCAGGCAGTCCCGCAGGTTGGGTTCGCTGGCATCCATCCACCAGGCGTCTATCTTGCGGCCGAAGCGGCTGTACAGGCTCTGGTCCATCTGCTTCCAGAACAGCTTGCGGCCGCCGGGGGCATAGGCGTCATAGAAGCTCTGCTTGTAGCCCAGCCAGTCCACCAGGCCGTCGTCTTCGGCGTGGGTATAGGCATAGCCGGCCTTCTTCAGCTCCTGGTAATGTTCCGTATTGATATAGAACTTGGGCCACACGGAAATCATGAAGCGGCCGCCCATGGCGTGGACGTCGTCCAGCATCTTTTCGGGGTCCGGATACCGCTCCGGGTCAAACTCGTGGCTGCCCCACTGGTCGTCTTTCCAGTATTGCCAGTCCTGGACAATGTTGTCTACGGGAATGTGACGCCGGCGCATCTCGGCCAGGGTTCCCACCAGGTCCTCCTGGGTAGAGTAACGCTCCCGGCTCTGCCAGAAACCCAGCACCCACTTGGGCATCACAGGCGCCTTTCCGGTGAGGAGACGATAGTCTTTGATAACGCCGTCGTAGTTGTCCCCCACCATAAAATAATAGTCGGCCTGGGGCTCGAACTCGCTCCAGAACGTGAGGCGGCTCTCCTGCTCCGGGCTTTCCAGCGGAGCCACGCGGAGGCCGATGTAAGAGACGTCTCCGTCCGGCTCCCAGTCGATGTGCAGCGGCGTGGGCACGCCCTTTTCCAGATGCACGGTGAACTTGTAGCTGTTGGGGTTCCAGGCCGGACGCCAGCGGCGGCTCATCACTTCCTCCCCGCCGATGACGGTCCTTTGGAAACCGGCATAGTACTGGATAAAGTGATAGTCCCCGCTCTCGCGGGCGGTAATGGTGCCGTCATAGGACACCTTGGAGAACGGGCCGGCAGGCAGGTTTTTGATGGCCCATTCGTTCTCATAGAAAAGGCTGTCTTCGGGCTGGGTAAAGGTTTTACCCTCCTTAGGCGCATAGGTTCCTTCCAGCTCCAGGTCCAGCACCTGGCCCAGCTGGGCGTAAGGCTGGGCACTCCCCCATCGGCTCAACGAATAGGCGTCGAAGAGGATGCCATAGCCCTTGTTGGAGACCACCACAGGCACGCTGATCTTGGTGTTGTACTGGTACAGTTCCTCCCGCAGGCCCTTGTGGTTGAACTCGCCGGCCTGGTGCTGTCCCAGGCCGTAGAAGGCTTCGTCATCGGCCGAGGCATAGCTCACCGTGGTGCTCCAGGCCTGCTTGCCTTCCACCTCGATGGGGGTGAAGGAAGTGTGTCCGTCAAGGGCTAAAGGAGTACCATCGGCCCTGAAGAAATGGACGGTGCCGTCGGCCAGATGCACCGCCACTTTCAGGGCCGAGGTCTCCAAAGTGGCGCATTCAGCACTATTTGTCACTGTATAATCCTTGCAGCCTTTCTGCGGCAGCACCATCAGGCTGGTGCGGTCATGGAACGCCCCGTCCGGCGACACGCTCACGCGGACGATTTCGGGGGTAACCACCTGCAGGCGCACCGTGCCTGCTTCGGTTTTCACTTTTACGGTGTTGGTGCCACAAGCGGCCAGCACGAATGCGGCCAGAAGGATGCAAGTTGATTTTCTCATATCAGTACTCCCAGTTATCGGTACGGAAAGGCGGCACGGGGATGCCGTTGGACTTTTGCAGATTGGCGCCCATCCAGTTGCGCCAGCTGTAACGCACGGCTACGGGATGCGCCACTTCGGGGCAGCTGACGATAATCGTCTGGCCGTCCCAATCCACCTCGGCCCTGGCCAGGTGGAACTGACGGTCTTCCCCGGCCAGTTCAAAGCCCGTGATGTCGCGGGCGCTGATGCTCATCAGGTTGCTCCACACCTGCGTGAGGGTCACTTTCACAGTGCCGTCCTCTTCATAGACCACATCCTTCAGGCGGGGCAGTTCCAGCGATACGCCGGGGTTCACGCCATACACGTTCTGGAGGGCGCGCTGGACCATCATATCGGCCACTTCCTTCTTCTGGGAAGGGTGGACGGTGACTTTGTTGCCCAGGGTTTCTGTGCAAACAGCCCAGGAGTTGGAGAGGATTTCCTCTGTATGCAGCTGATTCTCCACGAAGAAAGGACGCCAGCGGCCGTCGGCGTCACCGTGCTCGTGGGGTGCCAGCAGGGTGAAGATGAAAGGAAGATCCCTGTTCCACTCCTTGCGCCAGAATTCTACCATGGCTTTCTGCAACTTGTCATAGCAGTGCGGCTGGCCCATGTTGGAGCAGCCCTGATACCAGATGATGCCCTTGGCGGCATAGCCCACGATAGGCTTTACACGGCCGTTCCAGATAAGTTCCGGGGTCTCGGGCCAGCGATCCGGCTGTTCCTCAACGGCATACAGGTCGTCCAGTTCCTGCTGAGTGAGGCCGGCGCCATTGATCACCTCCTTGGTCATCCAGGGCTCGATGCGGCTGCCGCCCCAGGCGTTCACGATAATACCCACAGGCACACCCAGCGCCACTGTAAGGCGTTTGGCAAAGAAATAAGCCACGGCCGATGTACGGGCCGCGACCTCGGAGCTGCTGTACTGCCAGCTGGCCTCAACATCCTTAATGGGCTCGGTGCACTTGGGCGTCTTGATATCAAAGACCCGGATGCGGCTGGCCGTAGCAGGCGCTGCCATGATGGCCTCCGTGGCGCCTTCCACTTCCTGGAAGCCGAAGCCGGAAAGCGGCATCTCCATATTGGACTGGCCGCTGCACAGCCAGACTTCGCCCAGGGCAATGTCCTTTCGCACAAGGGTTTCGCGCCCGCTTTGGACGGTGAGCGTAAGATCCATGCCTTCGCAGTACCGGGCCGGCAGGGATACACGCCAGGACCCGTCGGGCTGCACGGTGGTATTCATGGTGACCCCGTTCCAGGACCCGGTAACGGATACCTTGGCACCGGGATCGCCCCAGCCCCATACCGGCACCCAGTCACCACGCTGAATCACGGCATGGTCGGAGAAAATGTTCGCCAACACCAAAGATATAGCTAAGAGATAATTCATTGTATATCAACCACTTTTATATTTTTCTTTAGGTCAATCAGCCTAAAGAAAAATAACAAACATCCTAATAATCAACTACTTAACACCATTAGCATCAATGAGCCGGTTCAGGGCCTGAACCGACAATCCCGTGCGAAGACCGTCTTCCGGGGTGTGCAGGCAGTAGTCTACCAGGCGGTCTACCGTGGAGGTGGCTACGTGCATGCGGGTGTCGGAGGAGGCGTAGTAGATGAACACCTTGCCGTCTTCGTCGGCAATCCAGCCGTTGGAGAAGAGGACGTTCATCACATCGCCGATGTACTCCCATCCCTCGGGCACCATAAAGAAGCCGCCGGGCTGGGCAATCACGCGGGTGGGATCGTCCAGGGCCGTCATATACATATATAATACGTAACGCAGGCCGGAAGCGCAGCCGCGGACGCCGTGGGCCAGATGCAGCCAGCCCTGCGGGGTCTTGATGGGATGCGGACCTTCGCCGTTCTTCACTTCCTTGATGGTGTGATAGTAGCGCCGATTGATGATCTTCTCGGAGGTCACCACGGCGTGCTCCATGCTGTCTACCAGGGCCCAGCCGATGCCGCCGCCGCTGCCGGTGTCAATGAAACCGTCCTGCGGACGCGTGTACAGGGCATATTTGCCGTTCACGAACTCCGGATGCAGCACCACGTTGCGCTGCTGGGAACCGGACACCAGGTCCGGCAGGCGCTCCCAGTTCACCAGGTCCTTGGTGCGGGCGATGCCGGCGGCAGCCGTAGCGGCCGACAGGTCACCCTCGGCCGAATGGTCCTTGCGTTCTACGCAGAAGATGCCGTAAATCCACCCGTCCTCGTGGGCGGTGAGTCGCATGTCATACACGTTGGTAGCGGGTTCTCCCCACTCCGGCATGGTAATAGGCCGGGGCCAGAACTTGAAGTTGTCCACGCCGTTGGGGCTTTCGGCCACGGCGAAGAAAGACTTGCGGTCGTTGCCCTCTACACGCACCACCAGCACGTATTTTCCGTTCCACTTGATGGCGCCGGAATTGAGCGTGGCGTGCACGCCGATGCGCTCCATCAGATAGGGATTGCGCTCCTTGTTAAAGTCATAGCGCCACTCCAGCGGAGCGTGCTCGGCCGTAAGGATGGGGTTCTCCCAACGCTCATACACACCGTTTCCCTCAATGGGGGCGTTCTTCTTTTCAATCAACTGCCGGTGGCTTTCACGGAGCCATTCCAGGCGCTCTTCGTAGGTCATATTTTAGTCTAAGAATACAATACTGTCCAGTTCGCTGAAGGCTTTGAAATCGGCGGCGCCTTCAAAACCGTCCCAAGGGGCATAGAAATGGCCGGGCTTGTCCCAGGCATTGCGCCAGGTAAGTACATAGGAAATGGGATAATCCTTGATGGCCGGATACAGGGTACGGGTCCACCACGTGAGGTCCGGAATGCCTTCCAGGCCCGTCTCGCTGAGGGCAATGAGCTTCTGATGCTCCATTCCCGCGGCCGTGAGGAACGTGAGGGCGCTCTTCAGTTCCTCCTGATAGCGCACCCGGGCTTCCTCCACGGAACCGCCCCCCACAAATTCATAGGTATCAACGGCCAGGATGTCCACGAATTCGTCTCCGGGATAGCGGTCCATACTCCGCTGCGGGCCGGCATCCCCGCCCGGGGAATAGCACCAGAGAATATTCGTGAGCCCGCGTTCCTTCACAAAATACAGCCAGGTCATCCGGAACAGTTCCTGGTAATCCCTTGTGCTGCAAAGCTTCTCTCCCCACCAGAACCAGCTGCCGGTATTCTCGTGCCAGGGGCGGAAAATGACGGCAACGTCTCCAAGGGACTCGATGAAATCGGCCGCCCGCTGCAGCCAAACGCGGAATTCGGCATTCTTTTCGCCGCCGGGAAGGACGGATTTCACCACCAGGGCCGATGAGATATCCCACGCATCACCCCCGGTGAGCGGGTTCCGCGGATGCCAGGAGAAGGTGACCATGCCGCCCCGCTCCATGTGCTTGAGGGAAGCCTTGCGGATGAGGCCGAAGGGCACGCCGTCCAGGTTGGCATCGGCCCCCAATTCAATCCCGCCCAGGTCGAAGCCCACCATGGCCGGATACTTGCCGGTGACAGCCTTCACGTCGGAACGCTCCAGCGGATCGTTTTCCCAGTCGGTCACGCACCAGGCGTGTCCGTAAGCGAGGTCGTCCTGATGGCCATAGACAATCTGGCCGTTCTCGGCATAGGTGAACAGCCGGTGTACCAGCTGATCCTTAGGGGTTTCCATGGGCTTTTTGCCCGAACCGCCGCAGGCGCATACGGCCAGGGCGGCAAAAATCCAAAGCTTTTTCATCAGAAGGTAGGGGCTGAATCGTAAACACTCTGCAGGGTATAGGATTTATCCGTGGTAAACCAGGCCTTGACCATAGTCTGAACGGGAATCTCACCGTTGTCCATATACTCGCCGGTACCGTGGTTGATGTAGGGATGGTGCTCGGCACCCACGCCCTCGTTCTCGTTGTCCCACAGGAAAGCGGCCACGCCGAAGACCCTGGCGCACTTCACAAAGTACTCCAGATAATAGAGGTAGTAGGCCCAGGCCTTGGAATCATTCTTACTGCGCATGGAGCAGCCGAACTCACCCATGTAGATGGGAATGTTCTTGGCGATATAGTTGGTGTAGATGCCGTTGAACAGGGTCTTGATCTGCTCTTCGCCACTTCTAAAGCTGGTTCCGGTATGTCCCCAGTCAGGTGACTGCTTTTCGCCGATGGTATAGTCATACGGGTCGTAGCAGTGGAAGGCCAGCATCGTCTTCCCGGCGGGATCGGTGGGAACCGTGAGATACTGCAGATAAGTGGGGCTGGCGGCATAGCCGGGAACACCCAGCCAGCGGGTGGAGTTGTTTCCGCCTGTAGCGCGTACGGCATCCACAAACACCTGGTTCCACTCATTGATGACACTGCACTTTTTCTCCGTGTTGGAAGAAGAGGACCATTCCGATCCGTAGATCAGTTCGTTGAAGGATTCCATCATCAGGAAGTCGCCCTTGTCCTTGAACTTGGTGGCAATCTGAGCCCAGACGGCGGCAATCTCTTCCTTCACCTGCGTGTTCACGCTTTCGTTGTTCACGGCGCCGGCCAGGTTCAGCCAGTGGGCGTCACCGTGGTCTTCGTCGTGGTGGGTGTTGATAATCACATTGAGGCCGGCGTTTTCGGCATAGCCAACCACCTCGTATATGCGGTCCAGCCAGGCGTCGTCCAGGATGTAATCCGGAGCATCGCCAATGTGGCCCAGCCAGGTGATGGGGATACGTACGCTGGTGAAACCTTTGGCCTTAACACCGGTAAAGGTGGCCTGTGTAGCCGGGGTGCCGCCCCAGGCGGTCTCACTGGACACACCGTTGTAGTAGGCGTCAAAGTGGTTGCCCATATTCCAGCCCAGACCCAGTTCTTTCATACGGGCCACGGCCGCGTTGTCGGGCAGCGTAGGATCTTTCACTTCCTCCTTGGCTTCCTGGGACACGGCGATGGTCTTGGAATCCGCGCCGGTAGCCGAAACGGTGACCTGGGCGCTACGGGACACGTACTCCGTGTTGGCGGCAACCTTCAGGGTTATCGTCATCTTGTAGTCCTTGAACACGCCGTCGGTGTAGGTAATCCAGTCTACGGGAATGGCCAGCGTGGGACGGGCCGGGGAGGTGATGGTCACTTCCTGTGACGTGCCGTCGGCTGTTGCATTGACAGTGGTGACACTCAGGCTGATAGCCGTGGGAGCCACGGGCTGTGGATCGGTGGAACCGCCGGAATCTTTGCCGCAGCAGCAGGCGACAGATACCAGGGCCAGCGCAAAAAAATGGGAGAAATATCTCATGATCGGTTATTTAAGGGATGGCATCGATTCGCGGGTATACACCAGAGACGATGACATCAGTTGCTTCCAGTAGTTATCTGTATTACAGGTATATTCAGAGGCATCCAGATTCCAGGGCAGGAACCAGCTCCAGGTCTGACCTGCAGGAAGGAACTTGGCGGGGTCGGGGATATTGCCGCATTCGCTGATGGTGACCATCTTATGACCACCGGAAAGATCCACGGCCGCCGTATACTGGCGGGATTTGGCTTCGGTGTCGTTCTCATAGATGTCCACGCCTACAATGTCCACCAGGTCATTGCCGGGATACCAGGAGGCGTACTCGCTTTCCGCACCCCGGGTGGCATCCAGCGTCCATACCCAGATGAGATTGTTCAGGCCATACTCCCCTTCCAGTTTATCCCGCAGCAGTTTCCACAGTTGCTTGCAGGGATCGGCCCCGCCGCGGCCCCACCAGAACCAGGCTCCGTTGGTGCCATAAACGTTGTAATTACCGGCGGCCTCATGCAACGGGCGCCAGAGGACGGGGATGCCCTCTTCCTGAAGGAGTTTCAGGTAACCGGCCACTTTCTCTATGTCCTGGAGGAGGAAATCGTTCTCCCAGGTACCCGAAGTGAGGGCGTTGACAATGCTGAAGCCGGTCTTGTCACTGTAAAAACCATAGCCCTCGAAATCACCAGCCTTTCCCTTTTCCCAGGCTTCCTGGGACGTGGGCACATTCCAGTGCCACATATAACTCACCAGTCCGTTCTTCTGCCATTGTTCCCGGGCCGCGGAAATGTCTCCGTAGTCCACCTTCCAGCTCCAGCTCTCGGGCGTAGGAGAATACTGCAGGAAAATGAAGTCGTAGCTCACCAGGGCGGGATGTTTTCCCGTGAGGGAATAAAGGGCTTCGGAACGGTCGTTGTTGTTGGCCGTGTCGCCGGACTGAACGCCGCTGAGCACACGCACACCGGCGTTTTCCCGCAGGAAGCTGTAGACGTTCCCGGCTTCCCGGCTGGCCTGGGCGTTGATGAGGGTGGCGTCTATGTTCAGCGAGGGTTTCACAAAGCCGGCCTGCTTCACCGTCACGGTCTTACCCAGGGTTCCGGCCGATACGATAAGGGTGGCCGACCGCTCATCGGCACTCTCATTTACGGAAATCGTGAGGTCGTAAGTAATCTTGTAGTCTTTGTATGTTCCGTCCTTATAGGTAATCCATTCGGGAAGGCCGCTCAGGGAAGGACGGGAGGGTGCCGTCACGGTGAGGGTGAAGGTTCCGCCCTCCTGCGGAACATCCAGACTCTCGTGGCCGATGGTGATGTCGGCAGGCGCCTGGGACGTCGCCGGTTCCGGATTGTCCTTGCCGCCGCAGCACCACAGCAGAGCCAGGGTGGCAAAGGAAGATATGGAAAGGAGCTTCTTCATAGTTGGAACCCGGAGGGAGGGTCAGCCCCCTCCGGATTAAAAGCATTACTTCAAGGAAACCTTGGTGATGGTGTAACCGGTGCCGGTCATCACCAGACCGCCGTTGGCGACGAGATCTGCAATGACATCGGCAGTAAGGGTCACGCCAAACGGGCTCTCGGCCGGGCTGTCATACTGGCCGGGCAGGCCAGGGATGTTGGCCCAGCTGTCGCCGTGGCGCAGGCTGATGCACCACCAGTCACCGGCGGCCACGTTGGAAGTAAGGTGGAAGAAGAGGGTCTGTCCGGGTTTCGCCTGTGTCCAGTCGTAACCGCCCCAGGCCAGATCCTGGTTGCCGTTCCAGCCGTCGCACACGAAGGAACCTTCCCAGATGGGGTCTCCGTAGCGGAGATCCTGCACCAGGCAAATGCGGGAGAGATGGAAACCGTCACCGGTGATGACAAGACCGCCATTGGCCACCAGGTCGTCCAGGATTTCCTTGGTGAGCACCACGTCCAGCGGGCTTTCCGGAGTGTCGTACTGTCCGGGAACACCGGCAAGCGCACCCCAGCTGTCGCCGTGACGGAGGCTGATGCACCACCAGTCACCGGCCGGCTTGGTGCTTTCCAGCTCAAAGCGGAGAATCATGCCCGGCTGTACGGAAGCCCAGTCGTAACCGCCCCAAGCCAGATCCTGGTTACCGTTCCAGCCACTGCAGTCGAATCCGGCGCTCCAGATAGGCGTGACAATAAAGTCACCCGGATCGATGTTCATGGTGTAGGTTACGGAACCATTGTCGGAAACCAGCGTGAGCTGGCTGTTGGCCTTGGCCGAAAGGGGAATCTGGAAGTACAGGGTAGCGTTGTTGAGGATGTAATTCACATCTTCACCGTCTACCTGTACACCGGTGAGGTGATCCGGGTTCTCGATGTCGATGATGAACATCTCACCGGGGCTGTATACGGTTTCGGGCATAACGGCGATAAAGGCGCCGGCGGGCTTGTCGATGGTGAGTTCGGGGAACTCCACGTCGGTTCCATTCTTGAGGTTGAGCACCACCTTGCCGCTTTCGGCAGCGGTAGGGACAGCCACGGTGATAAGGGTTTCGGTAGCCTCTACCTCCACCTGGATGTCACCGCCGAAAGTGACGGCGGCCACCAGATCCAGATCCTTACCGGTGATGTAAAGGTCGGAACCGGCCGCAACGGGATTGGAGCCATAGGCGGTATACGTGGGTTTCACAAGGGTAAAGGGAACCGTCACTTCTTTCCGGTTCACCATAATCAGGAGAACATCGCCTTCAACAGCCAGTTCAGGAACGGTGAGGACAATCTCGGTACCCTCCTCATTGCAAGTGAAGTCGGAAATACCGGCACCACCAACGGCAATGTTGTCCACCAGGTCCAGATCCTTACCGGTTACCTTCATCTCGGCGCCGGCCTTGACGGGTTTGGGAGAAACCGCCAGTTCAGAAGGAGTAACGGTAGTGAGCGTGCCGATGGCGACCCTTACGCCGGATGCCATCACCAGCTCTACCACACCGTCAGGTGCCAACTCGGAGAGATAGAAGGTAATCTGAGTATCAGAAGCATCGAACTCCTGAACTTCGTAATCTCCACCGATATACATTTCATCTACCAGAAGCAGGTGGGAACCATTGAAGGTCACATCGTTGCCACCCTTGATAGCTTCGGCAGGGAAAGTAGCCGTAGCAGTACCCACGGTGAGGGGGGTGGCGGATTCGATGAGGTTCAGCGTGGCCAGGAGGGCCTTGCCTTCGGCTTCGTCGGCGTTCACCTTGGTCTCGTCCACGGTACCCAGGGCGAACTTGCCGGTCTGGGCCTCTTCGGGAACGACCACCTTGATTTCATAGCGGGTATGGGAGGCGAAATAGTCCTCGGAGACAATTACCTTATTGTTGAACACAATCTCGTGGATCAGGTTCAGGTAGTCACCCTTGACGGTGAGGGTCTCACCGGGATAGAGGGCTGCCGGAGCGAATTCCTCGAGGGTGATGGGTTCGGAATAGGTAATCTGCGTCTGGCCGGTGATGGTGGTACCATCGGCCAGGGTAAGGACGGGATAACCCGGGATGGGGCCGTCCTTGGGAACCGTGACGCGAATCTCGGAGTGTTCGCCGGAGGTAATCACTTCCGGAACGATGGGATCTACGCCGGGGATGGTAACCGTAGCCACCTTATCCAGGTTGGAACCCACGAAGCGGAGAGTGCCGCCACGGACAACCGGCTGAGGGCCATAGGCCTTGAGGGCGACAACGTTGCTGTCGTACTGGTCGGTGCTCAGCGTCTCCTTGGCGCAGGAAAGCACCATGAGGGAGAGCACGGCCAGGATGGAAGTCAGTTGAAATATCTTTTTCATAAGCCTATACATTATTTATTGGGGACAGCACGGATGTTGTCAATCTTGATGACCGGGTTGCACTCGGTACCCTTGTTACCACCGCTCCATACGAAGATGAGCAGGGAGGTGAAGTCATCCGCCGTAAGGGCGGGACCCGTAGCGACGGTGCCGTCGGAGCCATAGAGGAAGTTGGAATAAGGTACGGTTACCGTAATCCATTCGTCACCGGTGTCAAAGGAGCCGGTACTTACCCAAGGGGTATACAGGCCGCGAGGCAGCGAGGTTCCGTTGAAGTAGGTGTTGTTGGCACCAGCGCAGGTGTTGCCGTAGATATCCACGCCTGCACCCGAACCGCTGATCTTGTCCACGCCGCCCACAATGAGCTGCATGGAGCCAGCCATCCAGGGATTGGCAGAGGGAACGAACAGTTCGAACTTCAGGGACATGTTCTTCCAGTCGGAGAAGTCGGCGTAATCGGTGAGGAGCGGGCTGTCGTTGTAGCTGATGGGATCGGTCCAGTCACCGGGCCAGTACTCGAAGGAGAAGTGGCCGTCATCCCAGCCGCCGTCCGCGTCCATGGTGACATCGGTGCCACCCAGGCGCAGGAAGTTGCCGTCCAGGGCTGTTTCGTCGGTCTCGATGACCTGGGCGTGCCAGCCGTGGTTACCCGGATGGGGATCGGTATCGAAGTTGAAGAGCATGCCGCGGGTGTCCATCCAGTAGAAGCCGGACTGGGCCTCGCCGTAGATGGTCTTCACCTTCAGGGGCGTGTTCTCCACAGCGTCTTCGGGAACCACAAAGGTGATAGCGCCCTTGGAGAAGTCCTTGATGAGGGCTTCCTTGTCACCCACGAACACCTGCAGGGGAACGTTGGGGTCGTCCACAAAGTAGTCACCGTTCAGGACAGAGACGGTACCGGCAGCGGCGTGCTCGTTCTTCATGCCCGTAATGGAGGGGCCGGGAACCAGCACCTGGAAGTCCACCTTCACGGTGTCGGCATTCTTGGTGATGAGGTACATCAGGTTGGAAACCTCGCCGGGAATCTCGTTGGGAACGTCTACCAGCAGGGTGTTGTCGGTGATGTAACTGTTATTGAGGGTAGCTGCCTGGTCGTTGAACAGGAGCTTGTATACACTGCGGAGGTTTTCACCCACCAGGCAGATGCTGTTGCCCATATAGGCGCTGGTGAGCAGGGAATCCTTGGCGGAGGCTTTCACGGGACGTACATAGTACACCGTGGGTTTGCCGTCGGCCAGACGGAAACGGTCCGGTTCATCCTGGCACGCAGTGAAGCAGACGGCGGCGCTGAGGGCAGCCACTGCATAGATGCTTATCTTGGTAATGATCTTTTTCATTGCTTGCTGTGTTAAGGATTAGAACTGAATGGTGGAAAGGTCAAACGGCTGGGCCGGCTGTTCCAGGTTGGGGTTGTAAACCACATCCTCGGAAGGGAAAGGCATGGCGGCCAGCTTGGCCTTGATGGCGTCGGCGGTGGGAGAGAACTCGTCCGTATTGTAAGAGACGGCCGAAGTATCCCAGCTGCCATTCTCGTAGTAAGCCTTGTAAGCGGCGTTCAGACCGTCACCGTAGGAATTGCGGCGCTGGGCCTGGATATCGGCCACGGCGAAGTCGGCATTGTAATAACCCACGCGCACATAGTCATACCAGCGGTCGCCTTCCAGGGCCAGTTCCAGGTTACGCTCCTTGAACACTTCCTCGAAGGTAATGGAGGTCTTTGCGCTGGTGGCGCCGGGGATGGCGCGGTTGCGGATGGCGTTGTAGCACTGGAGGGCGAAAGCGTCCGTGGTGCTGGTGCCGGGGCCGTTGAGCTTGGCTTCGCAGTAGATGAGGTACACATCGGCCAGGCGCAGGATGTGGGTGGAGAGGCCATAAGCCATACGGCCGGCGCTCACACCCAGGGCTGCCATGTGGTCGTTGCCATCACCATAGAGGAACTTCACGCAACCGGTGCCGGTGGGGCTGTTCATGCTCTTGTCAGAGGCGTTGCCGGTGCCGGACGGGCCGTAATCCTCGTCGTAGAAGAAACGGAGGTAGTCGAAGCCACCGTTGGTGGTCCAGAAGTAGTCGTAGGTATCGCCGGCCATCATCATGGTAGCCTTGCGGCGGGTATCTACGTCACTGCGCTGGGAAGGATCCTGCAGGGCGCTCACGCCGAACTGGTCGGCCAGGGCGATGGAAGGACCGTTCCACTGGCCCCAGCAGTCACCGAACTCGTCGAAGCCGTTCATGCCAAGGTCACTCTGGAAGGAGTTTTGGGCGGTCCAGGGCTGAGCCGAAGCGTCCCAGTGCCAGGAGATAAGGGCCTCCAGGTTCTTGTTGTTCTCCATGCGGAAGTTGTCGGAATAGACCTCCAACAGCTGACGGCCGGAATTCTCAATCACGTCCTTGGCATAGCGGGCGGCCATGTCCAGGTCTTCCTGGTTGAGCTTACCGGTAACGCCGGCTTTCTGCAGATAAACCTTGGCCAGAAGGGCCTCGGCGCTGTAATAATCGATGCGGCCGTCCTTGTTGGCCACCTTCTTGGGCAGGAGGGTCATAGCGTGGTCCAGGAGCATCACAATGTAGTTGTAGATATCCTCCTTGGGAGCCTTGTACACACTGTTGTAATCACCGGAGGCAATCATGTCGCTCATGTCGTGGATGATGGGCACTTCACCGAAGCTGCGCACCAGGAAGAAATAGGCAAACGCCTTCCAGGTGAGGGCTTCGCCCATGCACATGTTCAGCACGGCCTGGTCAATGCCGGTGCACTGTTTCAGGCGGTTGTACACCGTGATAGCGTTGGCATTCACAGCCCACAGGGAGGAGGACATGTCACGCAGGGTGTCGTCGGAGCCGTTGATGGTGAACTGCAGATACGGGCTGGAACCCATATAGTAGTTACCGGAGAAGCACTCGCCCACGCGGTAGAAACCGCGGATCACATCGTACCAGGGAGAGTTGTACAGGTAATTCACACCCTGGATGCACTGGTTGGCATCCTGGTAGAAGTTCTGGGAGTTGTAGCTGTCTTCGGCCGGACGGTCCAGGAATTTATCGCAGGAAGCGGCAGAGAGCACAACAACCAGGGAAAGAGCCATATATTTCAATACATTTTTCATATTCGTATCCTCCCTTGATTAGAATGTAATGTTAACACCGAGAGAATAGACGGTGGGAGAAGGATAACGGCCGTTATCCAGGCCCATCACGTTGACAGAAGCGGTACTGGCACCGATTTCGGGATCGTAGCCGGTGTACTTGGTGAAGGTGAGCAGGTTCTGGATGTTCACCTGGATGCGCAGGTTATCGATCTTCGACTTCTCCAGGGCCTTCTTGGGGAAGGTGTAACCCAGGGTGATGTTCTTGATACGAAGATAAGAACCATCCTCGATGTAACGGTCGCTCAGGCGGTCGTTGTCGTTGGGGTCACCGGTGGTTGCACGAGGCAGCTTGGAAGTGGGGTTGGCGATGGTCACGTTGGTGGGATCCTCGTACCAGTTCCATACGTTGTTGGTGCCGTCGTAGGTCTTGTCGGGGTCGATGGCAACCAGCTTGGAGCGTTCGAGAACGCTGGTGGGCTGGTTGGACCAGGCGCTCTTCATGTTGCCCACGCGCATGTTCAGGTAGTTGAGAACCTTGTTGCCGTAGGAACCGTTGAGGAAGATGGTCAGATCCCAGTTCTTATAGGTGAAGGTGTTGGTCCAACCGAAGGTGAACTTGGGCATCGGGGAGCCGATGTTGGTGCGGTCGGCCTCGGTGATGTGGCCGTCGCCGTTCAGGTCCTTGTAGCGGATATCACCAATCCAGGTGGTGTTGTACTGGTTGTAATCGGCGGTGTTGGTGGAGGCGTGCCAGACGCCATCGGCATCAATCGTATGCGGCATGCCGTCACCCTGCACAGGGCCGGCCATCACCTCTTCGATGCTCTGGTAGATACCGTCGGTCACATAGCCGTAGAAGCTGTAGAGAGATTCGCCCACGTTGGAAACGGTAACAACGTCGTTCCACTGGCCGTAACCCACGATGGCGGCGGAAGCCGTACCGGCCAGGGCCACCAGCTTGTTCTTGTTGAAGGAAATCTGGCCTTCGGTCATCCAGTGGAAGTTCTTGGTCTCTACAGGATGAGCGGTGAGGGTGAACTCGAAACCGGTGTTGTCAATGGTACCGTAGTTGCCCCAAGGAGCGGCCAGGGCGGAAGAACCGTTACCCTGCGTACCCATATAGGAGGGCAGCTGCAGCGGCATCAGCATGTCGTTGGAACGCTTGTCGTACCATTCGGCCACCAGAGACAGGCGGTTGTTGAAGAAGCTCAGGTCCAGACCTACGTTGAACTGTTCCTGTTTCTCCCACATGATGTTGGGGTTGGGCAGGTTGCTCTGGCGGTAGCCGGTACCCAGACCGGTGGCCACCTTGGTCATGGAAGTACCCCACTTGTAAGAGCCGATGCCGGAGTTACCGGTCTGGCCCCAGCCGAAGCGGAGTTTACCGTCGTTGAGCACGTCCTTGGCACCCTTCATGAATTTCTCGTTGGTGAAGCGCCAGGCCAGTGCGAAGGAGTGGAACGGAGCCCAACGCTTGTTGGGACCGAAGTTGGAGGAACCGTCGTAACGGAAAGTATAGGTGGCGATATAACGGTTGTCGAAGTTGTAGGTCTCACGGGTGAAGAAGGAGGCCATGGCGGAGGAACCGTAACCGTAACCGATGGTAGGAGTACCGGTACCCAGGTAAGGGTTCACCACGTCGTTGGACGGGAGGGCGGTGTTGAACACGCTCATGTAGTCCCAGCGGCTTTCCCAGGCTTCCTGACCCACCATGGCGGTGATGCTGTGCTTGCCGAAGGTCTTGCTGTAGGTGAGATAGTTCTTGACAGCCCAATAAATGGAGTTGTTCTTCTGCTCGCGAACCTCGTTGGCGGCGCGCTGGTAGGAACCCAGGCTCACGGACGGGTTGAAGGTCTCGGCGGCGGAATAGGACAGGTCATAGTCGAATTCGGCGTGCCAGACAAGGTCTTTCAGGAACGGGAAAGTCATATCGGAGAAGATGTTACCGTTGAGTTTCTGACGTTTGAGGTTAATCTTCTCCAGCATAGCCATGGCCACCGGGTTGATGATGGAATAGTTCTTCATGGAAATGCTGTAGTAGTTGCCGTCCTGGTCGTAGATAGGGGCGCTGGGCAGCGAAGTGAGGGAGTAGCCGATGATACCTTCGTCGGAGTCGGCCAGCTTCATGTTCTCATTGGTGTTGGAGTAGGCCACGCTGAGGCCGATCTTCCACCAGTCCTTGAGGTTGGCGTCCAGGTTGGCGCGTGCGCCGAAACGCTTGAAGTCGGAGCCGATGATGGTACCCTGCTGGTCCATATAGGAACCGGACACATAGTACTGCACTTTCTCGTTACCACCCTGGGCACTCACCTGGTGCTGGTGCTGGAGGGCCGTACGGAAGATGGCGTCCTGCCAGTTGGTACCCTTACCAAGGATAGAGGGATCGGAATAGTAATCGTTGGCGGAGACCATGCCCACTGCGGCCAGTTCATTGTAGTATTCTGCGAACTCACGCAGGTTCAGCAGGCCGATACGCTTGGTCTGGCGCTGAACGGCGAACATACCGTCATAGGAGAACTTGGCGTCGCCGCTCTTACCGCGCTTGGTGGTGATGAGCACAACACCGTTAGCACCCTGGGCACCGTAGATGGCGGTGGCGGATGCATCCTTCAGGATCTCCATGCTCACGATATCGGAGGGGTTGATGGTGGACAGCGGAGAGACCGTGGAAACGGCACCGTTACCCAGGGCGTCACCCAGACCGAAATCGGCACCGGAGGAACCGCCACCCTGCATGATGACACCGTCGATCACGTACAGCGGTTCGGCGTTGGCATTGATGGTGGCTTGACCACGCACGCGGATGCTGGAGCTGGAGCCCGGAGCACCGGAGGTCTGAACGGCGGTAACACCGGCTGCACGTCCCTGCAGGGACTGGTCGATGTTGGTGATGATGGAGCCCTTGATGGCATCTTCCTTCATGGAGACGGAAGCGCCGGCAAGGTCACTCTTCTTCATGGTACCGTAACCCACGACGACTACCTCGTCCAGGAATTCGGTATCTTCGGAGAGTTTCACGTTGATGACAGACTGGCTGCCCACAACGATCTCCTGGGTTGCATAGCCGATGGAGGAGAACACGAGCGTTGCACCCTGAGGCACAGAAATCGTGTACTTACCATCCAGATCTGTGATGGCACCGTTCTGGGTGCCCTTCTCCATGACACTGACTCCGATTGCCGGGCCGATATCGTCGGTGACGACACCGGTAACGGTCTTGTTCTGTGCGAACAGGGCCGTGGTGGCAAGGATTGCCAGCATGAAGGTCACAAATTTTTGTTTCATGCTACTGTTTTTAGGGTTAATGATTAATATTGGTTTAGATTGTTGATTGCTTCACGGATAACGGCCACCGTAGTGTCCGTAATGTAAACGCCGTTGAGGCCCTGCGCTTCCTGCGCCGGGTCTCCGGTATAGGGATCTCCCGTTTCCCACTGGGTGTGCTGCGGGATGGCAAAGCCGCTCCAACCCCAGAAGTTGGCGCCCTGCAGGCTCCTGGAAGGGCCCACCTGGGAGAACAGATACTTATAATATTCATCGCGCGCGCGTGTGGTGGACGTGCGGGCGGGATCGAAACCGTCGCGCGGGAAACCGAATTCCTCGCACACCATGGGCATACCCAGCATCTTGGCAAAACTGGCATGAGTTTCCAGATACTCCTGGGTTTTGACGAAGGAACCGGGAAGCGTACCTTCCAGGTCATTCTCTTCGGCCCAGCCCCAGTTGTAGGGCCAGATGTGGATGGTCATATAGTCCACGCCGGGGATGCGGTTCACTTGCTCCAGGAGGTCCCAGTCCTGCTCGCAGCCCATGTAACCCTCGTTGCCGGTAGAGAGCATGTGGTTGGGATCCAGGTCCTTGATGATGCGGGCAGTCTCCGTGAGCCAGCCGATGAAACCCTCGCGGATTTCGGGGTCGTCGGAGAAGCAGCGGGGCTCGTTGCCGATTTGCCAGGAGAAGATGGCGGGATCTTCCTTATAAGGTTTACCGGTGATGCTGTTGGTGCGGCCCACGATGTTCTTCACATGATTGTAGAAGAGTTCCTGGGATTCCTTGCTGGTCTGGAACTTCCGCATCTGCTGCATGAAGGGCCAGTAGCCGTCGATGAGGGGGATGAGGGCCTTTTCGCCGGTAGCCCATTCCAGGTACTGGCCATAGCCGCCGCTCCATTCCCAGGAGTTGTTCAGGAACAGGACGGCCTGCATATCCCGTTTTCCCAGTTCCACCAGGAAGCGGTCCAGGCCTACCAGGAGGGTGTCGTTGTAAACGCCGGGAGCGGTTTGCAGGGTGGGTTCCACGCGGGAGAATACGCCGTCGGCCCCGTCACCGCCCACCAGCACACGCAGGTTGGTGATGCCCAATGCCTTGAGGGTATCCAGTTCTTGGGTGAGTCTTTGATAATTGCCGCCACGGCCTTCGGAGGCCAGGATGGGACCGTACCAGAAATTGGTACCGATATACGTAAACGGCTTTCCGTTACGAACGAATTGTCCGTCTTGGACGGAAACTAAGGAGGAAGGTTGGGAGCAACCGATTGCAACAAGCGCGACACACGCGACGAGTGCTCGTTTTAGTGCTTTTTTCATTATGTTGGCCGACATATATATTTACAGTACAAAATTACACTTTAAACACATGGGCCAAAAGTAAAAAATTAACTAAATCTGATACTTTCTTAACATTGTACTAAACGTAGACCCTGTTCTTGGTAAACAGCGCCCGGAAATCGCGGGGCGTATACCCCTTGCGGGCCTTGAAGATGCGGTTGAAATTGGACAGGTTGTTGAACCCGCAGGCATAGCATATTTCACTGATGCCGGTGGTGGTGTCCACCAGCATGCGGGCCGCCGCACCCAGGCGGATATCGATGATGTAGTCGGACAGCGTTATGGTGGTGTGCTGCTTGAAGAAACGGCTGAAGGCCGATGGGGCCATTCCCACCAGCCCGGCCAGGTCTTCCAGGCGCAGTTCCTCTGAGTAATGGGCCATGATATACTCCTTCACCTTGGCTACGCGACGGCTTTCCCGCCCCGACTCGTTTTGTGCGAAAGAACTGGAAGCCAATGTTTTAGAATTCTCGTCCAGGGATAAAGCATATAGGATCCTGAGCATGGTGAGGAACTGTTCGAAGCGGTCTTTCTGGGAGGAAAGCCCGTTGAGCAGATTGTACACTTTGAGGATGGCCGCCATGGAGAAAGCCACCCCCAGACGGGCCCTCTCGAACATCTTTTGGATAGACGCGAACTGGGTGCGGGCCAGCAACTGGCTGTCCAGCAGACCGGAGGAAAACTGGATGGTGATCTCACGCACATCCGGGCTGGAACAGTTACCCTGCTGCCAGGCGTGTTCCAGGCCGTCTCCGGTGACCAGCACCAGATCGTAATTGCCGATTTCCTCGATGCTGTCCCCCACTATCCGCTGCACACCGCCAGCGTTCTCCACAAAGTTCAACTCATACTCGGCGTGCGAATGAATGGGGTAATTGAACTGCGTCTTGTGCCTTTCTACAATGTAAAAGCAGTCTTTTTCCGTAATGGGCGGTGTCTCCCGCAGCACCTTAGCCATAATAGTATCAGTTTTAGCGCTACAAATATAGTCTATTTTTGATACTATTTCAACATTTAGTACCGTTTTTACCCATTACGGGGTATTTCGTTTGACTATATGGACTTGCCAAACTCGAAGGAAAACACTATCTTAGCGCTAGCTAAACCGCATAGTATGAAACGAATCCTTCTCCTTATGTCCCTGGTGCTGGTCCTGGTGCCGGCAAATGCCCAGAAAAAAGCTAAAAAGTTTGTTCATGAGACCGTTGCCATCCCGCAGGTGGAGCGGCGGGTCATACCCATTGAGACGCAGAACACGTCCCTGGTACTGCTGGTGCATCCCAACGGTCACCTGGAGACAGTGCATTATGGCGCGAAGCTGTCCCATCCGGAACAGTTCCTGGCCAAGGGCGTGAACACGGAGGACTACAACGGCTTCCGCGGCGCCACGTACCCCGCCACCGGCGGCCGGTACATCAATGAGCCCGCCCTGCACGTGAAGTATGCCGACGGCAACCATAATACGGAACTGTACTACACGGGGCACAGTGTGCGTTACACAAACGGCTGCATCACCACGGTCATCGGCCTCAAGGATTACGTGACGGCCCTGGAGGTGAAGCTGGTCTACGACGCCTTTGAGAAGGAGAACGTCATTGTGTCGCACACGGAGATCCTCAACGGCGGCAAGAAGCCCGTCCAACTCCTGAACTACGCCTCCTCTTCCTTATATATAGATGCCGATGAATACCTCCTCACCCATTTCTATGGAGCCTGGGCCACGGATATGCAGATGGAGAGCGAGGTCCTTGGACATGATATGAAAGTGATCGAGAGCCGGCGCGGCACGCAGAACACCCAGGGCAACAACCCTTCGTTCCTGCTGTCGCTGGATACGAAGGAACTCAGCGAAACCACCGGCGAGGTTATTGCCGGCGCCCTGGCGTGGAGCGGCAACTTCCGCCTGAGCTTTGAGAAGGACGACGCCCATCGGCTCAACATCCTGGCGGGCATCAGCCCGCACGCATCGGCCTATCCGCTGAAGGCGGGAGCCACCTTCGTGACGCCGGAAATGATCTATACCTGGTCCGCCGAAGGTGCTGGCGGAGCATCCCGCAACCTGCACCGCTGGGCCCGGAACTACGGCGTGTACGGCGGCGGTCAGGTGAACCCCACGCTGCTCAACAGCTGGGAGGGCGCCTACTTTACCTTTAATACGGAAACGCTCCTGCGGATGATGGACGACGCCGCGGGCATGGGCCTGGAGATGTTCGTGCTGGACGACGGCTGGTTTGGCAACAACTATCCGCGTAACAACGACGACGCCGGCCTGGGAGACTGGGAGGTGAACGTGTCCAAACTGCCCGAAGGCATCGATTTTCTGGCGCAACACGCGCATGATAAGGGTCTTAAGTTTGGCATCTGGATTGAACCCGAGATGGTGAATCCGCAGTCGGATCTGGCCCACGCCCATCCCGAATGGGTAGTCCAGAGCCCCGGCCGGGAAATTTACCAGGGCCGTAATCAGTGGGTGCTGGATTTGTCCAACCCCGCCGTGGAGGACTTCGTGTTCGGCATTTTCGACCGTACCATGCAGCTTGCGCCCAACATCGATTATATCAAGTGGGACTGCAACCGTGTTATCCAGAGTTTCGGCAGCCCGTACCTGAAAGCCGAACAGGACCGCTTCTATGTGGAGTATACGCAGGGACTGTATAACGTGATGCGCAGGATCAGGGAGAAGTATCCCCGCGTGATTGTGCAGTGCTGCTCCTCCGGCGGCGGCCGCGTGGACTACGGCGCCCTCAAGTACTGCAACGAGGTATGGACTAGCGACAACACTGACGCCCTGTCCCGCGTGTATATGCAGTATGCCCAGACCATGATCTATCCGGCCTGCATAATGGCCTCTCACGTGTCCACGGTGCCCAACCATCAGACAGGCAATGTGACGCCCCTGAAGTTCCGCTTCGACATTGCCTGTGCCGGTCGTCTGGGTCTGGAACTTCAGCCCAAGTACTTCACGGACCAGGACCGCGCCACCGTAGACCGCTGCATCGCCTCCTACAAACAGTACCGGGACCTGGTGTTCAGCGGAGACCTGTACCGCATTGCATCACCCTTTGACGGCAGCTACTACGGGCTGATGTATGTTTCCCCGGATAAGAAGCGCGCCGTGGTTTACACCTATTGCATCCACTTCGAGCCCCGCACTGTTGGTGGCAAGGTATTCCGCCTGCAAGGCCTGGACCCTGCCTGCAAGTACAAAGTAGTGGAACAGAACGTGGACCGCAGCTGCTGGTGGGGTAACGGCCAGGCCTTCACCGGCGACTTCCTCATGGGTGGCGGCTTTGATCCCACCCTCTACGGCCTCTATTCCTCGGCCGTCTTTGTACTGGAAGCGGAATAGGAACTTAATACGCGGTTTGGCGGGAGATGTTCAGTTGTTGGATCTTGTAGGTGTCGCCGGCGCTGGCGGTGGCGTAGATGGTGACTTGGAAGAGTTCGCCGCCGGCGTTCAGAAGGCCGATCAGATACTTTTTGTTGCCTTCGGAGGCTTTGTGGGTTACTTGGAAGGAACGGGGGGTATTGGCTTCGAAGAAGGAGCGGAGGATTTCCTGGGCCTGCTTGCGGGAGCAGTTGCGGGTGCTGGAAATGACCGTGACGTCCAGGTTGTCTGCGAACCAGCTGGAGAGCGAAGCGGCGTCTCCCAGCGTGAGGTATTTGGTGATGGAAGCGAATACCGAAAACTCCCCGCCCTGGTTCTGGGGAATGGTCCTGGTGCTGGTTTGCAGCTTGGTCTGGCCAGCGGCGCCCAGGCCGATGCAGAGGGCAGCGGCCAGCAGGATCATATGAGGGCGGAGCGTCATTCCGGCCTATTAACTTGCAAATTCCGAGCCGAATCGTTACTTTTGTAAGAGATTCTTCGCTTCGCTCAGAATGACAATTATTCTTCTGACTGTCGGCAAGACCGATGTAAAATGGGTTAAGGAAGGCCTGGACCTGTATGCGTCCCGGCTGCGGCATTATGTGCCTTTTTCCATCGTGGAGATTCCGGAGCTCAAAAAAGTGTCGGCCCTTACCAGGCAGCAGATCAAGGAGAAGGAAGGAGAACTGATTATGAAACAAATCGGCCCGCAGGATATCCTGATCCTGCTGGACGAGCACGGACGGGAGTGCCGCAGCCTGGAGTTCGCGGAATTCCTGGAAAAGCAGATGGCGACGGGCGCCAAGAGCATCATCTTCACCGTGGGCGGAGCCTACGGATTCTCCGATGATGTGTACCAACGGGCCAACTGGAAGATATCCCTGTCCAAGATGACCTTCTCCCACCAGATGGTGCGCACTATTTTTGCAGAGCAGCTGTACCGGGCTTTTACCATCCTGAAAGGGGAACCCTACCACCATGAATAAGAAGATTCACATACGCCAATGGCTGTCCATGGTGCTGCTGGCCGCCGCCGCGGTGGTGTTCGCCGTATCCCTGTTCTCCGGCAACCGGCGCAGCAACGTAGAGGGGGCCGCCCAGGACCTGGGCGAAAAGATAGAAAAGCGTATGGCGCTGCTGGACAAGTACATTGACCAGGCCCTGCACACGCCCGTCACCGAATGGATGGATCTGCAGAGACTGCCGGAAGACATGGTGGTGTACCGGTATGCAGAAGATACCCTGCAAAGCTGGGCCAACCAGTTCCCCATCCGCAACGACGACATCCGTCCCCGCACCCTGGTACAGCGCCTGGGAGACTCACGGGACAACCTTACCTCTCCCCTGAGCGACGTACCGGAGCACCTGATCTTTGCCAATCACGGCCCCAAATGGTACCTGGAAAAGACCGTGCAGGGAGATGGCTGCAAAGTCATCGCCGGCCTGGAGATTGTCAACGAACTGCAGGCGGGCTTCCTCAACGGCATCAACCCGCACTTCCGGCTGGACGCCCGGTACAGTGTCCGGCCCCTGTCGGCCAGCGTAGGTGCGCCCGTGCTGGTGAACGGCATTCCCCTGATGAAACTTACGGCCGAGACCATGGCCGAACCGTATCAGCAGAACTACTCCCTTACCTGGCTGGCGGTAGCCCTGTTGATTGCCGCATCGCTGCTGTTCCTGTCCACCCGGCCGTCAACCCTATGGCTGAGCGCGGTGATGGCCGTTCAGCTGGCGGTCATCGCGTGGATGTACTTCTACGGACGCAACCTGGCGCAGGTGTCGCAGCTGTTCACGCCGCTGCTGTATGCCGACGGCCACTTCCTTTATTCCCTGGGCGCCGTGGTGCTGGTGAACCTGGCCATCACGCTGGCGGTCCTGGACATCTACCTGGTACGATGGACCCTGCTCAAGGGCCTGCGTCGGCAGAACAGCCGATGGGTGCTGGGGGCGCTTTCCGGTATCATCGTCCTGCTGCTGGTGGCCATCTGCGCCTACATCCACCTCACTTTCCGCAGCATCCAGTACAACTCCAACATTACGCTGGAGATTTTCAAGGTGGGCCTGCTCACCCGCTATACGGCGGTGGTATACGCCAGTTTCCTGGCGCTCACGCTCACCCTGCCCCTGCTGGTGCAGATGCTCTCGCCGCTGGTACGCAACCTCTTCGGCATCCGCTACGACGTCTTCTCCGTGCGCGGGCGCATCATCTACGCCCTGGCCGTGGGCACCTATTTCGTCATCGCTTCCTCCACCATGGGCTTCCGCAAGGAGCAGCAGCGTGTGGACGTATGGGCCAACCGCCTGGCGATGGACCGTGACATCGGCCTGGAAATCCAGCTGCGCAGCGTGGAGACGGCCATTTCGGCCGACGGTATCATCGGCGCACTGTCCATCCTGGACGACGGCGCAGACCTCATCCGAAGCAGGCTGGTGGGCAACTATATGGGACGCATCAGCCAGGACTACGACATCGCCGTGGTGCAGCCGGGCGGAGACGTGGGCGCCGCTCCCCTCTTCCAGGAACGCATCCGCGGAGGTACCCGGCTGGGGGACAATTCGCACTTCTTCTACAATTCCATCGGCAGCGGCCGCACCTCCTATACGGGCCTCTTCACCTATTACGTGCGGGACTACGGCCCCAGTTCCATCCTGGTCACGGTGGAGTCCAAGCACAACCGCGAGGACCGCGGCTACCTGAGCCTGCTGGGCATCTCAGAGCCCGGACGCGTGTCCCTTCCGCCGGTCTATTCCTGGGCCAAGTATGCCGATGGCCGACTGGTGCAGTACAAGGGCGCCTACGCGTATCCCACCGTCTACGAGGGCCCGCTGAAGCGGCCCACGGGGCACGTGGACTTCGAGGGATGGACACACTTCGTACACAACGTCTCGGACAAGGAGGTGGTCGTCATCTCCCGCCCCTCCACAGAAAAACTGTACTACGTGGTGTCGGGCTTCCTCTTCGCCATCGTGGCGTTTGCGCTGATATCGGCCCTTACCTGGCGGCGCAAGCGCACGGGCGGGCGACGGTACTATCAGACGCGTATCAGCCTGGTGGTGTACATCTCCCTCATCATCACGCTGGTGGCCATGGCCGTATTCAGCGTCTGGTTCGTATACAAGCGCAACAATGCCGACATGCAGAGCATCATGACGGCGCGCATCAACACGCTGCAGTCCATGCTGCAGGAGTATCTGCGCATGGTGGAAGAGCCCGAAGACGTGGCCAGCGCCGCCGTCCTGCGCAGCGTGGAGACGGTGGGCAACAACCTCAAGTGCGACATCACGCTCTTCGATATCGGCGGGCGCGTCCTGATGAGCACCACGCCGGAAGTGTACGACCGCATGATTCTGGGCCACCGCCTGGACGACGCCGCCTACAACAGCATCATATACGGCCACAAGCGCTTCTATATGCATCCGGAGCAGGTGGGGCGCAGGCAGTACTATGCCCTTTACGCCCCCGTGATGAACAGTGACGGACGGATGATTGCCATTGCTTCGTCGCCCTTCACAGACCTCACGCACAACCTCCAGACCGAGGCCATCCTGCACGTGAGCACGGTCATCGTGATTTTCCTGCTGCTCCTGATGATTTCCCGCTTTGTGACCTTCGAGGTGGTGAGCCGCATGTTCGAGCCCATCGCGCAATTGCGTCGTAAGATGACGGTGACCGACGTGGACCATCTGGAGCCGCTGGAATACAACCAGGACGACGAAATTACCCCGCTGGTACAGGCCTACAACCGCATGGTGCAGGACCTGGGCGACAGTTCCCGCCGCCTGGCGCAGGTAGAGCGCGACAAGGCCTGGACCGACATGGCCCGCCGCGTGGCGCACGACCTCAAGAACCCGCTCACGCCCATCAAGCTGCAGCTCCAGATGCTCATGCGCATGAAGCAGACAGGCAATCCGGCGTGGCAGGAGCGCTTCGACGAAGTAGCTTCCACCGTACTGTACCACGTAGACCTGCTGGCCGATTCGGCCGATCAGTTCTCCACCTTCGCCAAGATGTATGACCAGAAGCCCGAGCGTCTGGACCTGGACGCCCTGGTGAAGCAGGAGGTGGACCTCTTCGATTCCCGGGACGACATCACCGTGGACTACTTCGGCCTGCCCGACTCCTGGGTCCAGGCCCCCCGCCCGCAGCTCACCCGCGTGGTGGTGAACCTCATCACCAACGCCATCCAGGCCGTGGACGAGATGTCCGGCACCAAACGCCTGATGGTCTCTGTGCGCAACGCCGTGGAAGACGGTTTCTATGACATTGTGGTGGAAGACAACGGCCCCGGCGTGTCCGAGGACAAGCAGGAGCTGATTTTCACCCCGGACTTCACCACCAAGACCAGCGGCAGCGGCCTGGGCCTCGCCATCTGCAAACGCATCGTGGACCATTGCGGCGGCACCATCTCCTATTCCCGCTCCTTCACCCTGGGTGGCGCCTGCTTCACGGTGAAATATCCCAAAGGATAAAGAAAATTTGGTAGAAATAGGACAAATCGTTAATTTTGTAAGTTATTTGCAATTAACGATTAACTAAACATACCTTTTTATGGCAACAACTGCTGATCTGAAGAACGGAATGTACATCATGTACAACGGCAAACCCTGCGTTGTAGTGTACTTCCAGCACGTGAAACCCGGCAAGGGCCCTGCTTTTGTCAAGACCAAACTGCGCAACCTGGAGAACGGCCGTATCTTGGAGAACACCTTCACCGCCGGTGTCAAGCTGGACACCATCAGCGTGGAGCGTCGTCCCTACCAGTTCCTCTATGACGACGGCGAGGCCTTCAACTTCATGCACGAAGAGACCTACGAGCAGATTACCCTTCCCCACGATGTAGTGGAGAACGCCGACCTGATGAAGGAAGGCCAGCGCGTGGAAATGATGTATATGACAGAGCCCGAAGAGCGCTGCCTCACCTGCGAACTGCCCACCTATGTAACCCTGGAGGTTACCTACAGTGAGCCCGCCGTGAAGGGCAACACCGCTTCCACCAGCGCCCTCAAGGAAGTCACCCTGGAGACCGGTGCCAAGATTATGGTTCCCCTGTTCATCGAAACCGGCGAAATCATCACCGTGAACACCACCGACCGCTCCTACGGCCAGCGCGTGAAGTAATTTCGGCCCATTTTATCCTACAAACCGTCCGGCATCCCGCCGGGCGGTTTTTTGTGCTTGGGGCGCGGGGGGCTGGGGTGGGTTCGGCGCAGGCTTCTGGTATGAGTGGCGCAGGTTCCAGGTGTAAGTGGTACTGGTCTAAAAAAAGTGCCAGGACCTGACTTTTCCTGATTTTGGTTGACTATCAGTGAAGTCTTATCGCGTGTATTAGTTGACTCGGTTTAACTGTTATTACTGATATCTGTTGACTTTGGGATGTTATCCCTAAGTTCGGTTTACTTTCCGAGTCTTATCGCTG
>JAFWPA010000045.1 GCA_017509685.1 Bacteroidales bacterium | reverse complement strand
TATCCGTCGCGGAGAACAGGTCGCCCTGGTGGGGGACAACGCCTCCGGCAAGAGCCGGCTCGCCTCCGTCTTCGCCGGCCGCCATGCCGCGAAATACATCACCTTCCGGGATTCATACGGCAGCTACGGCGACCGCAATTTCTTCATGCAGCAGCGCTGGAACCTCTTCACGCTGGAAGGCGACCCGCCTTCCGTGGGGGAGGCGCTGCAGCAGGACGCGGCCGAAAGCAAGGACCCGGATGCCGCGTTCCGGCGGGTGCGGGAACTGACCGCCCTGTTCTCGATGGAACCGCTGCTGGACAAGCCCCTGGTGACGCTTTCGTCGGGCGAGCTCCGCAAGTATCAGCTGACGCGCGCCCTGTTGGGCGGTCCCGAGATCCTGGTGGTGGACAATCCGTACATCGGCCTGGACCCGCGGACGCGAGGTTTGTTGACAGAGCTTCTTGCTGCGTTGTCCGCGTCGATGACCCTCGTGCTGGTCCTGTCCCGCCCGGCGGAGATCCCGCCTTTCGTCACCCACGTCATTCCGGTCGAAGACGGAAAGGCGCGGGAGAAGGAACCGCGGGAAGCGTACCTGGACCGAGTCCTGCCGCCCGCCGTCATCCGCCTGCGGAACGTGACCATCCGCTTCGGTGAGCGGGTCATCCTGAATTCCCTGAACTGGACCGTCCGCGAAGGAGAGCACTGGGTCCTGACCGGCGCCAACGGCAGCGGCAAGAGCACCCTCCTGAGTCTCATCAACGCCGACAATCCCCAGGCCTATGCCCATGACATCGAACTCTTCGGCCGTCCCCGCGGCACCGGCGAGACCATCTGGGACATCAAGCGCAAGATCGGCTTCGTGAGTCCGGAGCTGCACCGCGCCTTCCAGCAGGACGCCACCGCGCTGAGCATCGTCACGAGCGGCCACTTCGACACGGAAGGCCTGTTCCGGAAGCCCTCCGAGGAGCAGCGGGAAATTGCCCGCCGATGGATGGAGGAATTCGGAATCGGGCATCTGGCGGAAAGGCCGTTCCTCCGCATTTCCAGCGGCGAGCAGCGCCTGTGCCTGGTGGCCCGCGCCTTCGTCAAGGATCCACCCCTCTACATCCTGGACGAGCCCCTGCAGGGCCTGGACGAACCGCAGCGCCGGCACGTGAAAACCTTGCTGGACCGCTACTGCGGCGCCCCCGGCAAAACCCTCGTGATGGTTACCCATTACCCCGAAGAGTACCCCGGTTGCATCGACCACAGCCTGACTTTATAGCCCCGCGTGGAAAAATTGAGCCTCCGACACTTGCACTTCCGGAAAAAATGATTACCTTTGCAGTCCGGTTTGACCGAAAGGCCCCGGATACGTATTGGAGAGATGCTCGAGTGGCTGAAGAGGCACGCCTGGAAAGCGTGTGTACCCCAAAAGGGTATCGCGAGTTCGAATCTCGCTCTCTCCGCTGAAACCCCTTACAGAACGCTCTGTAGGGGGTTTTTCGTAAAAAGTATCCCAAAAAATATCCCAAAAACGAGATTTTTGAACTAAAAAAAGATGCTCGCAGGTCGGCACCTTTCGGTGAAGGATTGTTTCGTGTCTTGGTAAAAAGAATATATGGTTCTTTTTAATTTTTAAGAATTGCCCTACAGGGGACAAAGTGTAAAGTGTAAAGCCGAAAGTGTAAAGAGAGTGTAAAGTGACTGTAAAGTCCTTTACAGTTTTTATAAGTCCCAAAATTATGCAAGCAGCTATAAATCAACACATTAAATAAATTGGCTCAATGTTTGCTTCGTAATAACGCTAAAAAGCGTTATTACGATGATCAGTGTTTCCAACCTTTCCAAAGTCTTCCGCACGGAAGAAATCGAGACCACGGCGCTCAACGGCGTTTCGTTTGAAATAAAAGACGGCGAGTTCGTCGCCATCATGGGGCCTTCGGGCTGCGGCAAGTCCACGCTGCTGAACATCCTGGGTCTGTTGGACAACCCGACCAGCGGCAGTTATGAACTCCTCGGCACCGAGGTCGGTGGCCTCAAGGAGAAGGAGCGCACCAAGTTCCGCAAGGGTAACATCGGCTTTGTGTTCCAGAGTTTCAACCTGATCGACGAGCTGAACGTTTACGAGAACATTGAGTTGCCGCTTCGCTATCTGAACATCAGCGCCAGCGAGCGCAAAGCCAAAGTGACTGAGATTATGAAGCGCATGGCCATCAGCCACCGTGCCCAGCACTTCCCGCAGCAGCTCTCCGGCGGTCAGCAGCAGCGCGTGGCCATCGCCCGTGCCGTAGTGGCCGGTCCGAAGCTGATTCTGGCCGATGAACCCACCGGTAACCTTGACTCCAAGAACGGCAAGGAGGTGATGGATCTGCTGAAGGAACTCAATGCCGAAGGCACCACCATCGTGATGGTGACTCACTCCCAGAAAGATGCGGCTCAGGCCCAGAGGACCATTGACTTGTTCGATGGTCAGATCGTCTCAGACGTAAAGAACGAGCTTTAATGAAAAAGTACTCAGATATTCTAATCAAGGTCCTCTCCCTGGGCATCGGACTGGCCGTGGGCATCGTGCTCATTGCCAAGGTGTTCTTTGAGCTGAGTTACGACAGCTTTTACAAGGACATCGACCGGGTGTACACGATTCGCACCTGGTACTCGCAGCACGGGGATGAACACGATTACGGGCAAGTGAGCGGAGCCGTATCTGTGGGCTTCATGGAAGAGGTCCCTGGCGTGGAAGTGGGCACGCGCACCACCTACGTCTTCAACGGCGACACATACCTGGATGAGGACGGCAACAAGCTCAAAGCCACGCTCGTCTGTGCCGATACCTGCTTCTTCAAGGTATTTGACCGGCCGATTCTGGCTGGTAACCCCGTGAAAATCCTTGGAAAATGGGGCGGTGTGATGGTGAGCCGGAGTTTTGCGGAGAAGATCCTTCGCTCCGCTCAGGATGACATCTCCACCGTTATCGGCAGGCAGATTTACAACGAGGATATGGCAGGTCTGAAACTGCCCATCGAGGGCGTGTTTGAGGACTTCCCGAAAAATGGCAGCCTGGACTACGACATTCTCCTTTCGATGGAGACCTACGGCAAGCAGAGCACCGATAACTGGCTTGGCAACGACCGGTACAAGGGCTATGTGAAACTGATGCCGGGTGTGGACCCGAACACACTCACGGATGCCATCCGGAAGATGCAGGAGGCCCACCAGCCGCTGGAGCAGATCGAGGCTCAGGGAACAAGCCTGCGATATTTCCTGAAGCCGTTTAGCACCCTGCACACCTCCGATCCAGAGGTAAAGTCGCAGGTGATCCTGCTTTCCATCGTGGCGGCGCTGCTCATCCTGATTTCCCTTCTCAACTACATCCTCATTGTGATTTCCTCCCTGGTGAAGCGTTCCAAGGAAGTGGGCGTTCGGAAGTGCTACGGCGCAGAGGGTAAGCACATTTATGGAATGCTGACGAAGGAAGCGCTGCTGCATATCCTGCTCTCTCTGGTGCTGGCTTGGGCAATCATCTTTGCAGGCCGAAGCATCGTAGAGAACCTGCTTGGGGTTCCTTTCCAGACGCTGCTGGTGCCGCAGAGTATCATGGCCATCGCGGCGGTCCTGCTATTCGTGCTCGTCATTTCCATCGTTGTTCCTGCAGAACTGTATCAGCGGATTCCAGTGTATGCAGCGCTGAAGAATTATACGGAGAATTCCCGCAACTGGAAATTGGGGTTGCTGGGTTTCCAGGTGCTCATCAACGTATTCCTGGTGGTGATGATGCTCATCATCGGCCGGCAATACCAGAAAGTGTCCCATGCCGATACAGGTTACGACTACAAGAATCTGTACTACTTTGACATGTTCGACGGAGACCGGCAGGCGTTGACGCGGGCACACCAGACACTGAAAAGTCTTCCGGAAGTAAGCGCTGTGGCAGCCGCCTACAATCTACCATTCCAGGGCTCCAGTGGAGACAATGTGTACCTGCCCGATGACGATCGCGAACTGTTCAATATCGCCGACCAGTATGAGTGCTCGAGTGATTTCTATGACCTGATGGGCATTGAGTTCCTGGAGGGCCGGGCACCCAAGGATTCCTCAGAAATCGTTGTGGATGAGAAGTTTGTGGCCAAGATGGCGGAGTTTACAGACTGGAGTGACGGCGCCGTTGGCAAGCAGGTGTTCATTACCGGACACGACCGATCACGCGATTCGGGGCGAAGTTATTTTACTATTTCCGGCGTGTACAAGAGTTACCTCATCGGAAACCTGACCGGCGTGGATCCGCGCCCCAGCGCCCTGTTCTATGGCGAAATTGGCTCGATGAGTTCCTGGATGCCGCATACCTTCTTCAAGGTGCATCCGGAGGCATTGCCGAAGGTCCGGCAGGCGCTGGAGCAGGCCCTGGAAGGCCGCGAAATCAACATCGTCTCTTACGAAGAACAGATGCGGGCGGCGTATGCCGACAGTAAGAAGATGCGCAATACGATGGCGCTGGGGGCCGTGTTCTCCCTGCTGATTGCACTGCTGGGTCTCATTGGCTTCATTAAGGATGAGAGTCTCCGGAGGTCAAAAGAAATGGCTGTGCGCAAGATCAACGGAGCCACCACCCGGGATATCCTGAGCGTCTTTGCGAAGGACATTATGAAACTGTCCGCCGTAATGGCGGTGATTGCCTGTGTGGCCGCCTACTTCGTGGCCCACAAATGGCTGGAGCAGTTTGCTGAGAAAGTTTCGCTGAATCCGCTGTATTTCATCGGCGGAGCGGCCCTGGTGCTGCTGATTGTGCTGGGCGTGGTGGTGCTGAACTGCCTAAAGATCGCCCGGGCGAATCCTGTAGAATCGCTGAAAAACGAATAGTCAATTCTTATTTATGCAACTCCCAGCCCATACGTTTGGCCAGATCCTTGGCGAAGGCGACATCCTTCTGGGGAAGGGTGAGTTGGAGCGTATCCCGGGTGCCGTAGTAGGGACCTTCCGGCTCCATGAGCATGGCCGGTTCTGCTTGTTCTGCGCTGTATCCTGTTACCAGGGAACCGCGCTCCACCCAGGGATGCTTGACGGCCTCTGCCAGCGCACGCTTGACGAAGGCATTGATGGAAATGCCTGCCTCTGCCGCCAGGTTGGCGATATCGCGATGGAGACTGGGAGCGACACGGACATTAAAGGCTCCGGAAAAACTTTTCTGGGGGGTCCAACCGTGGTCACTGCAAAAAGCCAGGTAATCCTCAACGGCTTCGTGGAAGGAATCGGTGAGTTCCTGCATCGTCTTTCCTTCATAATTTACAAGACCATTAATGCCAAGTATCTCACCGAAAAGGAGATTATCCTCTTCGCTGAATTCAACTGATCCGAAATACCCTTTGTATTTAAGCGTTTTTACTTTGTTCTTCAATTTTTCCATCATCAATTAGTTTTTCTTTAGTACTCATATGCAAATGTAACTGAATTTTAGTTACAAACTAAGAATAAGAATGAAAAGTTATCTGAAATTCCTATCCCGCAATAAACTCTACACCGCCATCGAGGCGGTGGGGCTCGCCGTGAGCCTGGCGTTTGTGATCCTGATTGGCAGCTACGTTGTGCAGCAGTATGAGGTGGCTCACGAGTCGCCGCAGTGGAAGCGCACCTTCGTGCTGGGAACCAACGAGTTTCTGGGCCTGACCTATTGGGACAAAGAAGAGCTGGAGATGAATATCCCGGAGGTGGAGGCGGTGACGCACGTGGCTCTGATGTGGAGACCTCGCCTACAGATTGGGGATGAATATATCAGTGGCTCCGGGATGGAGGCCGATAATTCGTTCTTCAATGTTTTCCCGCAATATAGGATTGTCGAGGGCAATATCAAAGACTTTGTCGGTAAGAACGATGTGCTGGTAAGCGAATCACTGGCAAGAAGGATTGCCCCTGAGGAAGAAAGTGTTGTTGGACGAATCATCGAAGTCGGCGAATCCAAACGTACCGTCAAGGGCGTATTTGCCGATTTTGACGGGACCTTCTTTGTCCCCATCGATGTTATTGCCCATATCTCGGACAGCTGGGCCGCCAGCCAGCCCAAGTCCTTCGGCAGCATCGGAAATTATTCCACCTGGTACAGAGTACGGGAGGATGCCTCACTGGCGGAGGTCGAGCGTAAGGTGAAAGAACTTCTGCATAAGAATTACGACACAATCTGGAAGGCGGAGCGCGTGGATAAATGGCATCCGTACCGGATGGACGAGGCTTTCTTCCATCCCGGGAACAACACCGGCACTACCCGCATCGGCAACCGTCAGATGCTCAGGCTGCTGACTGTGGTTGTACTGCTCCTCCTGCTGTCGGCCGTCTTCAACTACGTGAACCTGAGCCTGGCGCTTACGGGCAAGCGGTCCAAAGAAATGGCCACACGGCGCCTGCTGGGAGCCGACAAAAGCGGAATCCTGTGGAAATACATCGGCGAATCCGTGGCCTTCACGGGCGTCTGCTTCGCAGCGGCGCTGGTGCTCTCATACTTGCTTACTCCCATGATGAACAGCCTGGTAGTGACTCAGGATGCCGAACTGCTTGCTGCCGGATTCGACGATACGGCAGTCAGGATTTCCTTTATGATGACACCAGGGTACATTGCTGCTTACCTTGCAGGAATCCTTCTTCTGGGAACCGCATGCGGACTGCTTCCAGCCCTTGTTGCATCCCGCTATGAGCCGATTGATGTAATCAAGGGCACGCTGCGCCGCCGCAGCAAAATGGTGCTGAGCAAGGTGTTTATCGTGGTTCAGAACGTGCTGGCCGTATCCCTGATTGCGATGGCACTGTTGATGGAAGCGCAGATGCGCCACATGCTTTCGAGACCCACCCATGCCGCCACGGACAACTTATATTACGTAGAGTATGCGGCGCGTGATTATGACATGGCAAAGCTGTTTCTCGATAAAGTCCGGGAACTCCCGTTCGTCACCCGGGTGGGTATGGGGCGGGGACTGCCCGGGCATATTTTTATGGTTCAAGGAATCCAGGTAGATGAAGAGCACCATGTGGATATGCCGATAATTCTTTGCGATTCGACGTATTTCCGCCTGCTGGGGCTGGAGATTCAGGAGGACTTCGGTCATCCGCTGGTGAATTCGCTCTGGATGAGCGAATCGGCTTTCCGTGGCTCCGGGGCATCGGATACGACGACGGTGTTTGTCCGAAGAATGAGTATGAACGGCGCTCGGCCGGAGTTCATCGGCGGCATCGTACACGATTTTCCCACAAGTGCGGCTTCCTCCGGGGAATCCAATCTCAACGGGGCCATAGTCGTGACCCGCAGCGAGGATCTCAGCTACGCCAACTGCCTGCTGATTGGGACCTCCGGAGAAGACAAATCCTATGACGAGGCCATCCGCAAGGCATACAGGGAATACCGTCTGGAACAGTACGGCGTGGAAGAGCCGGCTTGGACCTACGGCTTTGTCAGCGACCTCAACTACAAGCAGCTGGAACCGGAGCGCCGAACGCTGCGTCTGGTAGAACTCTTTGCGGTCCTGGCTGTTCTGATCTCCCTGCTGGGCCTGTTGGCTATGAGTACCTACTTTGCCGATGAAAACACCAAGCAGATTGCCGTTCGGAAAGTCTTTGGCTCTGATGTAACGCACGAGACATGGAGGAACGTCCGTAGCTATATGGTTTTGACCGGCATTGCCTGCGCCATCGGTATCCCGCTGGCCGTCTGGGCCGCCAGGGTGTATCTGGAGCGGTTTGCGTATCGCGTTGAGGGCTACGGATGGGTGTTTGTGGTGGCAGTCATCATTTCACTGGCCATCGCCTTTGGTACCGTGCTATGGCAAACGCTGAAGGCGGCAAAGACGAATCCGGCAATTGAACTCAAGAAAGAGTAGGCTTCATAAGCGGTTAACCGACGCCAAGCCGAGCGCAATCAAGCCATGCTTGAATTGCCGAGGCGCGAAGGAGGAAAAGCCCGTCAGGGCTTAAACATAAATACTACTCTTCTTCACGTTACCCCCGCGCCTCGCGGCGTCTGCCCCCTCGGGGGGCGTTATGGCCTCAATAGCAACTAAGATCGTCTGTGGTGACGATCTTAGGCAGAATTTGGGCGTTTTAGGTTTTCTGCAAATAATTCATTAAGTTTGCGTCCGGATTAAACGAACGCAGCATGAAAGTGATGAAATTTGGCGGCACCTCGGTGGGGACGGCTGCCAGAATGCAGGCCGTGGCCCAACTGGTGAAGGAGGCTGGCCGTAACGTGGTGGTTTTATCGGCCATGTCCGGGACCACCAATTCCCTTGTAGAGATCAGCGGCTATCTGTACAACCGCAACGCCGACGGCGCGCGGGATGTCATCGGCCGTCTGGAGAATAAGTATTTGAAGACCATCCAGGAGTTGTACGCCAAGGAGGAAAGCCGGAAGGCGGCCGAGGCGTTCATCCACCAGACCTTCGAAGGAATCTCGTCGGCCACGCGGGAACTCTTCGGCCAGCAGCAGGAAAAGCTGATCCTGGCGCAAGGAGAGTTGCTTTCCACCCGGATGATGGAACTGTACCTGAAAGAGCAGGGGGCCGATGTCCTCCTGATTCCCGCGCTGGAATTCATGCGCACGGACGCGCAGGGCGAGCCCGACCAGGATTACATCGCCGCGCACATCAAGCCCTTCCTGGAGCAGAAGGCCGATATCTACCTCACCCAGGGGTTCATCTGCCGCAACGCTCACGCCGAGGTAGACAACCTCCAGCGCGGCGGCAGCGACTACAGCGCCTCGCTCATCGGAGCAGCCATCGGCGCAGAGGAGATTCAGATCTGGACCGACATCGACGGCATGCACGACAACGATCCCCGCATCGTGGAGAAGACGTCGGCCGTGCGGCACCTGCACTTCGAGGAAGCCGCTGAGTTGGCATACTTCGGCGCTAAGATCCTGCACCCCACCTGCATCCAGCCGGCCAAGTACGCCAACATTCCTGTCCGCCTCAAGAATACCATGGAACCGGATGCACCCGGCACGCTCATTGACAATCACCCGGAGCCCGGCACCATCAAGGCCGTAGCGGCCAAGGACAATATCACGGCCATCAAGATCAAGAGTTCCCGGATGCTGCTGGCGCACGGTTTCCTGCGCCGTGTGTTCGAGATTTTCGAGAGTTACCGCACGCCCATCGACATGATCTGCACGTCGGAGGTGGGCGTATCCATGTCCATCGACGACACCCGCTACCTCTCCGAGATTGTGCACGACCTCAAGAAATACGGTACCGTTACCGTGGACCTGGATATGTGCATCGTGTGCGTGGTGGGAGATATGGACTGGGAGAACGTTGGCTTCGAGAGCCGCGTGCTGGCTGCCATGAAAGACATTCCCGTACGTATGGTGAGTTACGGCGGCAGCAATTACAACATTTCCCTGTTGGTGAAAGGTGAGGACAAGGCCCGGGCCCTGCAGGCCCTGAGCCGCCATCTGTTTGCGTGATGCTCAAAGGTACTTATCCGTTAGATCGCTTTCAGGGCCTCCAGACGCCTTTTTACTACTACGATACCCAGCTTCTTCAGCTTACCCTGGACGCCATCCGGGATGAAGTGAAGGACCGGCCGCAGTGGCAGGTTCACTATGCCGTGAAAGCCAATCATAACCCCGTGCTGCTGAAGCAGATAGTGGCCGCCGGCCTGGGCGCCGACTGCGTGAGCGGCGGCGAGGTCAAGGCCGCCCTGGAGGCCGGATTCCCGCCCCAGAGCATCGTCTATGCCGGGGTAGGAAAGGCCGATTGGGAAATCCTCCTGGCGCTGGACGCCGGCATCGGCCGGTTCAACGTGGAATCGTCGGCCGAACTGCAGGTCATCGCTTCCCTGGCTGCCTCGAAGGGACTGGTGGCTCCGGTGAGTCTGCGGGTGAACCCTGACATCGGCGCACATACCCTGGCCGGCATCACCACCGGCCTGGCCGAGAACAAATTCGGCATCTATCACGGGATGGTGGAAGAGGTGGCGCGTGAGGCACTGGCTCTGTCATCCGTCCGCTTCTGCGGGCTTCACTTCCACATCGGCTCCCAAATCCTGGAAATGCCGGACTTTGCCGCCCTGTGCAACCGGATCAACGATTTGACGGACCGGCTGGAACGCGCGGGAATCCCCATTGCCGATGTGAACGTAGGCGGCGGCCTGGGCATCGAGTACGGGCATCCCAACCATCTCCCGATGGCGAATTTTAAGGCCTATTTCAGCACCTATAAGCGCCTGCTGCCGGCTTCCCGTCCAGTGCATTTTGAACTGGGCCGCAGCATCGTGGCCCCTTGCGGTACGCTCATTACGCGCGTGCTCTATGTGAAGGAGGGACTGGCCCGCCGTTTTGCCATTGTAGACGCCGGGATGAACGACCTCATCCGCCCGGCGCTCTACCACGCCTCACACCGCATCGAGAACCTCTCTTCCAACGGCCCCGAACTGCCCTACGACGTAGTGGGTCCCTGCTGTGAAAGCTCCGATGTCTTCGGCAAGGACATCCTGCTGGAAGAATGCCACCGCGGCGACTTCATCGCCATCCGCAGCGCCGGCGCCTACGGCGAATCCATGGCCTCGCAATACAATTGCCGGCCTCTGGCTCCTGCGGTATTCTCGGAGTAGATATTAAAACAGCACTTCCCGGATATACGGGGTTTGGTACTGGTAGGCCAGTTTGGTGAGGTCCCAGCCGGGGTGCGTGAGGATGAGGGCGGCGCGTTTGCCGCGTGTGATGGAGCCGTATTCGGTGGAGACGCCCATGGCATAGGCGCTGTTCAGGGTGACGGCGTTGAAGGCTTCCACGGGGGTGAGGCGCATCTTGATGCAGCCCTGGGCCATTACGAAACGCATATCTCCGCAGGGAGAGGAGCCGGGGTTGTAGTCCGATGCCAGGGCGACGCCAAGGCCAGCTTTGATATAATCCTTTGCCCGGCCGTAGGGGAGACCCAGGAAGAAGGAGGAACCCGGCAGCATCGTGGGCATGGTCCAGGTGCCTTTTAGCGCCTCTATTTCTGCGTCGGTGGTGCGCTCCAGGTGGTCTACGGACAGCGCCTGATGCTTCACGCCCACCTGCACGCCGCCGCTCACGGCCAGTTCATTGGCGTGGATCTTGGGGGTGAGAAGGTGTTCCGCTGCCGATAAGATGCGGTCTGTATCCTCCACCGTAAAGAAACCTTCGTCGCAGAACACATCCACGAAGTCGGCGTATTCGGCAGCCTGCGGAATCATATCGATGACCGCCTGCACGTAGGACTCGTGCGTATAGCCGCGGCCCACGGCATGGGCGCCCAGGAACGTGCTCTTGACCGTGGCGGGGACGGTTTCCTTGATGCGCTTGATCACCCGCAGCATCTTCATTTCGGCCTCCGGGCACAGCCCGTAACCGCTCTTGATTTCCAGGGCCACGGTGCCCTTGTCCATCATTTCCTGCACGCGCACCATGGACTGCCGATACAGTTCGTCCTCCGGCGTGGCCTGCAGCAGGTCGGCTGAATTCAGTATCCCGCCGCCCCGGGCTGCGATTTCCTCATAGGAAAGGCCGTTGATCTTGTCCAGGAACTCGCCGTCCCGGGACCCGGCGTACACCACGTGCGTGTGGCTGTCGCAGAAGCCGGGGATGAGCATGCCGCCGTGGGCGTCCAGAGATGCCCAATCGGAGTCGGGCATAACGGAACCGGTGCCAAAGTCTGCAATGCGGCCTTCGTCGTCAACGGCCAGCCAGGCGTTTTCCAGCGTGCCGGTTTTGCCCTGTTCGGCTCCTTCTACGCGCAGCACGCCTTCCGGCTGGATGCCGGCGAGCACACCTATATTATAGATAAGCTTCATTCTTGATGAACTGTACGGACTTTTCTATGAGCGGATGCATATAGGTATCCGTGTCCACGAAGGGGACTTCCTTGCGGTAATCGGCAAATATCTGCTCCAGCTTGGGAGAACTCTTCAGCGGGCGGCGGAATTCCAGCGCCTGGGCGGCGTTGAAGAGTTCGATGGCCAGCACGGTTTCCACGTTATCCACGATGCGCACCAGTTTGGTGGCGCTGTTGGAGCCCATGGAAACGTGGTCCTCCTGTCCCTGGGAAGAGGGGATGGAGTCGCAGGAGGCGGGCCAGCACAGTCCTTTGTTCTGGGATACGATGCTGGCGGCGGTGTACTGCGGAATCATAAAGCCGCTGTTGAGGCCGGGGGAGGCCACCAGGTACTTGGGCAGGCCGCGCAGGCCATCGATGAGCTGGAACGTGCGGCGCTCGGAAATGCTGGCCAGTTCGCTCATGGCAATGGCCAGGGAATCCATGGGGATGGCGATGGGCTCTCCGTGGAAGTTGCCGGCGCTGATGACCATGTCCTCGTCGGGGAAGATATTGGGGTTGTCGGTGGCCGAGTTGATCTCGTTCTCGATCACGGACTTTACATAAGCGATGTTGTCCTTGACGGCGCCGTGCACCTGCGGGATGCAGCGGAAGCTGTAAGGATCCTGCACGTGTACTTTGGGCCGATTGATGAGTTCGCTTCCCTCCAGGATTTCCATGAACTTCTTGCCCGTGAGAATCTGGCCGGTGTGGGGCCGGAGCAGGTGCGTGAGCGGGAGGAAGGGCTCGATGCGGCCGTCGTAGGCGTCCAGCGACATGGCGCCGATGAGGTCTGCCCAAGCACTCAGCCGCATGCTCTTGAGGATGCTCCAGATGGCGTGCGCGCTCATGAACTGCGTGCCGTTGAGCAGCGCCAGACCTTCCTTGGACTGCAGCCGGATGGGCTCCCAGCCCAGTTCCTTCCATACGTCGGCCGACGGACGCCGCTGTCCCTTGTACACCACTTCGCCCAGGCCGATGAGCGGCAGGCACAGGTGCGCCAGCGGAGCCAGGTCTCCGGAGGCGCCCAGGGAACCCTGCTGATACACCACCGGCAGCACGTCCTCGTTGAACATGTCGATGAGGCGCTGCACCGTGGCCAGCTGTGCGCCGGAATGGCCGTAAGAGAGGTTCTGCACCTTCAGGAGCAGCATCAGCTTCACAATCTTGGGCCGTACTGTTTCGCCGGTGCCGCAGGCGTGCGACATCACCAGATTGTGCTGCAGCTGGCTCAGGTCCTCCTTGGGAATAGTTACGTTGTACAGGGAACCGAATCCTGTGGTAACGCCGTATACCGGCCGGCCGATGTCCTCCATTTTGCGGTCCAGGTATTCCCGGCACTTGACGATGGCGGCCGTGGCTTCCGGAGACAGGACCAGTTTCTCCTTGTTATCGATGATTTCTTTTACTCTCTCCAGGGAGAGATGGGCAGAAGAGATGGAATGCATTTTATTGTAAAGTTTTTCTGATTAAGTTTTCATCGGCCTCGTTGGGGAGGGTCACCTTGAGCTGCGGGGTGCGGGCCATTTCGCGCTCGATGGCAAAGCGGGCGGCTTCGTTGCGGGCCCAGGAGCGGCGGGCGATGCCGTTGTTCACGTCCCAGAAGAGCATCTCCCGGATGTGGCGGTCGGAATCAGCGC
>JAFWPA010000044.1 GCA_017509685.1 Bacteroidales bacterium | reverse complement strand
GACCAGACATGCTCCTGCACGCCGGGATCTTCTTCCTTGCCCAGATATCCTTCCACATCCAGCCAGTCCATAATCTCTGCGCTGAAGTTCACGGCGTCTTTCTCCACCGCGATGGCGGCCACAATCTGCTTGCCGCTCACGAACGAAAGGGCGTCCTTGGGGGTATAACGGACCACCTTGCCGGATTTCATGGTAACGAGAATCTCGGGGGAAACGGTCTGGGGAGCCACCATAAAGTACAGGACGTTGCCGGCCGATGCCGGGGTAACGGCCTGGGCGTCTCCCTTGGCGGTGACGCTGCCGTTAAGGATATCCACGGAAGCGGCCAGCTTGACGCCGTTCATCTTCACGCCCGCAATCTCTTCCCCTTCTACCTTGTTCTCCACGGTGAGGGTGAGGCGGGACAGAGCATGATTGAAGGCCAGATGCACGGTGCCGTCGTTGGGAGCGGCTTCGGTCTTAGCCACCAGGAGGTCCGCTCCTGCGTAGGCGCCCGCGGCGCTCTGATCGGCCGGAATGGTCCAGTCAAACGCCTTCATAGGATCCAGGGAAGCCTGGTAAGGAGAGTAGGCCGCAAAAGTGGTTTTCTTATCTCCGGCCTGGTCCAGACCCCAGTAAAGGGTGCGTTCCGGGGTGAAAGAGCCTTCGGCATAGGTGAGCTTGACGTTGGAAACATTCACCGGGTCCCCTGCAGAGAGACCGGCGACATCTCCGGCTTCGAAGCTTTTATCGGTTGCCTTGGTATAGGCGCCGATGGACGTAGAGAAGGTAATCTCCTTCCCTTCCTGGCCCGGCTGGTCCGGTTCCAGGCTCTGGCACGCTGCGAAGCCGAGCAACGCGAGCGGCAACAGAATGAAACTGCGTTTTTTCATATGGTTAGTTATTTATTGTTTTTATTGAAATCGGCCGATCCACCGTCTCCCCAGTCTCCCAGGTCTCCGGTGATGCCGCCCAGCGCCTGCTGGGTGAGGCCCTTCTGGCTCAGGGACAGGCGCACCGACGTGGATCCGGCGGTAAAGACAACGGCGCCGGCGCGGTCGTTGGCCTGCTTGTTGGCGGAAGTCGTCACTTTAATGGTGGTGGTGCCGATGGCGCCGGAAGCGGGCTGGATGGTAATCCAGTCGGCATCGGCCGAGGCCCTCCAGGCAGCGTCTGCGGTAACGGAAACGCTGGCCGTTCCACCGTCGGAACTGTAGGTGAGGGATACCGGCGAGAGCGTGATGGTAGGTGCACTCTCGGGGACCTTGCCCTTCTGGTTCACAATGAGCGTACGCACGATGTCACCGGCGGTGAAGGTAACCTTGCCGCCGCGGTCGGCCTCGGCCGTATTGGCCGCGACGGTGATCTTGACCGTGACGGTGCCGGATTCGCCGGAAGCGGGTGCTATGGTAATCCAGTTGCTGTCGGACGAAGCGCGCCATGCCACGGAGGCGATGACGGAGATGCTGTTTTCGCCCGCCTCCTCAGAGAACGTGAGGGTAGATGCCGACAATTCCAGCGAAGGCACTTCCGGGGAAGCCGGAGCCAGCTGGGTGACCATGAGCGTGGTGGTGGCGTCTCCTCCGGTGAAGACGACACTGCCCGTGCGAGGTTCGGTGCCGCTGTTGGCTTCGGCCTTGATTACCACGCCGGAAGCTCCCGTAATACCGTTATCGGGGGTAACGGTGAGCCAGCTGTCGTTGGTTTTGGCCGTCCAGTCCACGTTGGACGTCACGATGAGATTGTTCATGCCGCCCTCGGCCGCGAAGACAAAGGCGTCGGAGGACAGGCTCACGGATGCGGGTTTCTTCGCATACTGGGTGAGCGTGAAGGTCTCCGTGAGGTTCTCGGCCTTGAAAGTGACCTTGCCTACGCGCTGCTCAAAGGTGGCGTTGGCGGCGGCCGTGATGGTGACAGTCACCTTTCCGGAAATGCCCGAAGCGGGATCCACCGTAATCCAGTCTACGTCGGAGACGGCCGTCCAGTCGCGGTTGGTCTGGACGGTAACCTGGGCCGATCCTCCGTTGGCGTTCAGGGTGGTCTCATTGGCCGATATGACCAGGACCGGGTCCGGAACAACGGCTGCGGCCTCCTGACTTACCGTGACCACACCGGACAGGCCGATGTCGGGAATGGCAACGGTTACCAGGGAGGTACGGGGAGAAGTGGTAGTGTTGGCTCCCACCTCTACCTTCATGACGATGTCCCCCGCTTCTCCCGAGGAAGGGGACAGTTGAATCCACTCTGCGGTGGTGGTTGCCGTCCAAGCCGACTGGGCCGAGAAGGCCACCTGCGCCGAGCCGCCTTCCGCCGGTACATTGACCGTGGTGGGCGTGAGACCCAGGCCCATCTGGTTGCCTTCACAGGAGGCGGCCAGCATTAGCACTAATGACGCAGCAAGTGCATTCAAAATGGGTTTTAGTTTCAGTGAAATCATATAAATGACTTAAAAAATTGATGGTCCAAGCTTTATGATTTCAAAGTTAGGGATTTTTACTTTTTAAAACAAGCATTTACTATTCCCTTTTTAAATAAAAAAATTTATAAATATTCCACAAATTCACACCGTGATATATTAATGCGGCCGCCCGTTGCGTATTTAAGCCAAAATGATTATCTTTGTGAATCATACACTAAGAACTATGGCTAAATCCAAGCAAGAACTCCAAAGTATTGCCACACAGGTGCGCCGGGACATCCTGCGCATGGTGTGTATGGCCAAGAGCGGCCATCCGGGCGGCTCCATGGGCAGCACGGACATTCTCACCTCCTTGTATTTCAACCAGATGAACCAGAACCCCGCCACCTGGACCCGGGACGGCAAGGGACAGGACATGTTCATCTTAAGCGCCGGTCACATGACCCCCGTATACTATTCCGTCCTGGCCCGTGCGGGTTATTTCCCCGCCAGCGAGCTGGGCTCTTTCCGCCAGATGGGCACGCGCCTGCAGGGCCACCCGTCCGTGCGCAAGAACCTTCCCGGTATCTTCCAGGCCTCCGGTTCCCTGGGACAGGGCCTGAGCGCCGCCTGCGGCCTGGCCCTGGGCAAGAAACTGGACAAGGACCCCAACTTTGTGTACTGCCTGTGCGGTGACGGTGAATCCGAGGAAGGCCAGATCTGGGAAGCCGGCATGTTTGCCGTGTTCCACAAACTGGACAACCTCATTGCCATGACCGACTGGAACGGCCAGCAGATTGACGGCCCCGTGGAAAAAGTGGCCGGAGAAGGAGACCTGGCCGCCAAGTGGGAAGCCTGGGGCTGGAAGGTGATTGTGGCCGACGGCCACGACTTTGAAGCCATTGCCAAAGCCTTTGAACTGGCAAAAGCCGGCAAGGGCAGCGGCCAGCCCACCATGATCCTTTTCAAGACCGAAATGGGTCACGGTGTAAGCTTTATGGCCGGCACCCACAAGTGGCACGGCAGCGTTCCCAAGCCGGAACAGCTGGAACAGGCCCTTAACGAATTAGGTGAAACCCCCTTAGGAGACTTTTAGTATGAAAAAATATACAGATACAGGTAAGAAAGATACCCGCAGCGGCTTTGGCGTGGGTCTTCTGAAGGCCGGACAGGCCAACCCCAACGTAGTGGCCCTCACGGCCGACCTCAAAGGCTCCCTGAAGATGGACGCCTTTGCGGCGGAGTTCCCGGAGCGTTTCATCCAGTGCGGCATCGCCGAAGCCAATATGGTAGGCGCCGCCGCCGGCCTGGCCATCACCGGCAAGATCCCCTTCATCGGCTCCTTCGCCGAATTCGTGACCGGCCGCGTGTATGACCAGATCCGTCAGGAAGTGGCCTACGGCTGCACCAATGTGAAGATTGCCTCTTCCCACGCCGGCATCACCCTGGGCGAAGACGGCGCCACGCACCAGACCATGGAGGACATCGCCCTCATGCGCGCCCTGCCCGGTATGGTGGTCCTGAACCCCTGCGACTTCAACCAGACCGTACAGGCAACCATCGCCGCCGCCCAGTATAACGGCCCCGTGTACCTTCGCTTCGGCCGTCCGTCCGTGCCCAACTTCACCCCGGAAGACGAGCCCTTCGTGATTGGCAAGGCCATCGTCCTGAATGAAGGCAAGGATGTCACCCTCATCGCCACCGGCCATACCGTATGGGAAGCCCTGCTGGCCGCCGAGGCCCTGGAGGCCGATGGTATCAGCGCTGAGGTCATCAATATGGCTACCATCAAACCGCTGGACCAGGAAGCCATCGTGAAGAGCGCCAAAAAGACCGGCGCCGTAGTGGTGGCCGAGGAACACAACCTGGCCGGCGGCTTGGGAGAAGCCGTGGCCGGCGTACTGGCCGCCAACTTCCCCACCCCGGTGGAATTTGTGAACGGCCAGGACAAGTTTGGCCAGTCTGGCACACCTTCTGCATTAATGGCCGCGTACGGCCTGGACGCTCCGCACATTGCGGAAGCCGCCAAGAAGGCTGTCGCCCGTAAATAATGGAATCCCCGGAGCAGGTATTTAATAAAATAGTCAAGGACTACAGCGAGCGTCTGTACTGGCACGTGCGCCGTATGGTGGGTAGCCATGAGGATGCCGACGACCTGCTTCAGGACATCTTCCTCAAGATTTGGACTGCGCTTCCCTCTTTCCGGGGGGAGGCGCAGCTCTATACCTGGGTGTGGCGCATCGCCACCAACGAAACCCTGAACTGGCTGCGCAAGGAGAAGGTGCGCGCGTTGCTGCGCTTTTCATCGGCCGATGAACTGGCGGCGCAGAAAGTGGAGGCCGATCCCTACTTCAACGGCACCGCCGCCGAACGGGAAATTGCCAAGGCGGTGGCCCGGCTGCCGGAAAAGCAGCGGCAGGTGTTCATCATGCGCTGGTGGGACGAACTTAGCTATGAGCAGATATCGGCCATCACCGGGACGTCGGTGGGAGCCCTTAAAGCATCCTATCACATTGCCCAGGAAAAATTGAAATTAAACCTTCAGGACTCCGACGTGTCAAAGTAAGCAGTTATGACCAAAAGAAACCCCATATCCGTCCCCGACGGTTACTTCCAGAACCTGGAGCAGCGCCTTTCCCGCATCCCGCAGGAAGCCGCCGCCCCGCGCCCGGTACATCGGCTGGCCCCTTACGTGGCCTTTGCCGCATCGCTGGCCATCCTGGCGGTCGTCGGGAACTTCATCCTCCGGAAAACTGCAGTTCAGGAGGATACCGGTTGGGACTACGTTTCCTATCTGGCCCAGTCACTGGATCCCGACGGGCTGGTAGAGCTCAAGGAAACGGAGGAACTGTCCGATGAGGATATCCGGAGTTATCTGCTGGCCAGCAACATTTCCGTTGAACAAATTAACATGACACTGTATGAAGAAGATTATTAGTATTTTAGGTGCTCTTGCGCTGGTAAGCGCCGTTGCCTTTGCCCAGCCGCAGCACAACAAGAAGGGCAATCATAAGGACGGCGAAGAGTGGAGAGAGAAAGTGCGCGCCGAACAGGTGTCCTTCATTACCGCCGAACTGGACCTCACCGAGGCCGAAGCCCAAGCTTTCTGGCCCGTATACAATGACGTACAGAAACAGCGCCGGGAAGCTTTCAAGGCCTGTGCAGATGCCAACAAGGCGCTCCAGGATGGTCTGGAAGGCCCCGATGTAGCCAAGCTGCTGGACCAGTATGCAGCCTGCAAGCAGGCAGCCGACAAGGTGGATGCCGACGCCCTCCCCCGCTACAAGAAAGTATTACCTATCGAGAAAGTGGCCAAACTGGTGCTGGCCGAAGAGAAATTCCGTCATCAGCAGATTGGAAAGCTGGGCGGCAAGGGCGGCAACCATACCGGCCCCGGCGGTCCCAAGGCTCCTAACGGACAGATGCTACCGCCAAGCTCCGTCCAGGAGTAGACAGGTTCTGTCACACAGAGAGGCTAAACCCGCGTCGTGGGTAACCACGATAACGGTTTGGCCTCTTTCTTTACGTATATTCAGCAGCAACTGATGGATTTCGTCCTTGGTGCGGGAGTCCAGGTTG
>JAFWPA010000043.1 GCA_017509685.1 Bacteroidales bacterium | reverse complement strand
TGTAACGCGCTTTTCCGGGTTTTTCGCGTTACAGGTTACATAGCCATGTAAGCAATAACGCACTTTCACGGGAAAAGTGCGTTATACGTTGCAAATGGATGCGAAGCCCGCGCCGTTTGGCCAGGGAGCCTGCGCCATCCATCTTCCCCCCCTGGGCTTGGGCCTGCGCAAGCAAAGGCCAAAACTGTAAATTATACGGATAATTTTCTTATCTTCGTGCTATGAGACGATTATTCCTAGCCCTTGCGATAATGCCGGCCCTGATTTCATGTCAGAGACCCAGCGAAAAATACATATCCTGGCTATACCAATCCATGCCCCTGCCGGACAACCTGCAGTACCCCCGGGAGTATTGGGAACAGAATGTAAACAAGACCCTTGAGGTGCGGGAAAAGATGGGCTGGGACATCCCGGAGCGGGAGTTTCGGCACTTCGTCCTGCCCCTTCGCGTGAACAACGAGACGCTGGACGATTTCCGCACGCTGTATGCCGACACCCTCTGCGCCCGCGTACAAGGAATGTCGCTGGCCGATGCCGCCCTGGAAATCAACCACTGGTGCCACGAGCAGGCCACCTACCAGCCCTCGGACGGCCGGACGGGCTCGCCGGAGGACATCATGCTCCGCGGTGTGGGCCGATGCGGCGAGGAATCCGTCTTGGCAGTGGCGGCGTTACGGGCAGCCGGCATTCCCGCGCGTCAGGTATATACGCCGCGATGGGCGCACACCGACGACAACCACGCCTGGGTGGAAGTATGGACCGGCGACGGCTGGCATTTCATGGGCGCCTGCGAGCCCGAACCCGCCCTGGACAGGGCCTGGTTCAATGGCGCAGTCTCCCGGGCTATGATCCTCCACACCAAAGTGTACGGCAACTACAAAGGCCCCGAAGACGTCATCCAGCGCACCCCGTGCTATACGGAAATCAATGTGGTGCGGGGCTACGTTCCCGCCCGTCGCACCACGGTAACGGTGCTTGAAGACGGCCGTCCGGCCAAGGGCGCGCAGGTGAGTTTCCGCATCTACAATTACGCCGAATTCTATAACGTAGTCACCTACAAGGCCGATAACCGCGGCCGCGCCTCCCTGGACATGGGCCTCGGCGACATGTTTGTGTTGGCCTGGCACGGCAACCGTTTTGGGTATGGGGTGGCCCGTGGAGAATCCCTCACCGTGGAGCTGAACCATACCTTCGGCGAAGAATTTGCCGATGAACTGGACGTCACCCCTCCCGCCGAGCATCCTCTGGCCTCCACCGTCACGCAAGAAATGGCCGATGAAAACACCCGCCGCCTGGCCGAAGAAGACGCCATCCGCGCGGCGCACGACCACGTCAATCACGGCGTAGAAGCCTTCAGAAGCCGGTATCCGGACAGGGCCGACGCCATCCTTTCCCTGCTCTCCGCCAAAGACCTGGCCGATGTCAAATACCCCGTCCTGGAAGACGCCCTTCTGGGCACGGGATCGGCCCGGGTGGAGCTGGAACACCTGCGGCCTTATCGGGCCGAAATCCTGGCCTCCGACGAAGTGAAAGGCCTTTCCGCGCGGCAGGAAGTGATGGAGTGGTGCAAGGAAAACATCGAGATTGTGGAAGGCAGCAACCCGCAGAATCTGCGCACCTCCCCCATCGCCGTCTGGCGTTCCCGTAAGGCCGATGACCTGGGCTTTAAGCTATTCTACGTGGCCCTTTGCCGCACGCTGGGCATCGAAGCGCAGATGGACCTGGCCACGGGAACGGTGGAGAAATCGGCCCCGCAAGCATTCCTGAGGCCCGTTTCGGACCGCTATTTCCGGGACTATACCCTCACCCGCTTTACCCCGGAGGGCACTTCCCTGCTGGATTATGAGGAGACTGGCCTGCCGGACATCTTGAGCGTGGACGAGGGGTATTACCTCCTCACCACCGGCACGCGCCTGGCCGATGGCAGCGTCCTGGTCCGGCTGGAATTCTTCAACGTCAAGGGCGGCGAGAGCCGGGACCTGGTCCCCGTTACGCGCGTTTCGGCCGACAAGCCGTCGGTCATCGGCAACATGGACGTGGACGCCCTGCTACCCCAGACCGGCCGGGGGTATTTCCTGCTCACCATCATGGGCGACAAGGACGAGCCCACCAGCCACGCCCGAAGCGAACTCGCCGCCGCCTCGCAGCTGCTGGAGGACTGGGGCAGGCCGATTGTGGAACTCCCCGCCACCACTCCCCTGCTGGAGCAGGTCCCGGGGCCGCACAACATTCCCGTCATCGTGCTTTGCGACAGCTTCGGCCGCGTTTTTTACGTCTCCAGCGGATACAACACCTCCCTGGCCGCCGACCTCGAACGAATCATTCCCAAACTATGAGTTATTTCATTGAAGCCTGCTGCCCGGATTTGTCTAGCGTGCGCACTGCCGTGCAGGCGGGGGCGGGGCGTATTGAGCTGTGCGAGGAGCTGGGGATTGGGGGTGTAACGCCTTCGGAAACGTTTCTTCGCCAGGCGCTGGATGTGGCGGGTCGCGTGCCCGTCAACGTTCTCATCCGGCCCCGCGGCGGGAATTTCGTGTACACCCCCGATGAAGTGGAGCAGATGCTGCGCTCCATCCGGATGTGCCGGGTCGCTGGTGCGAACGGAGTGGTGATTGGCGCGCTTTTGGCCGATGGCTCCGTGGACATCGGCACGGTCTCCCGGCTCGTTCGCGAAGCCGATGGCTTGGACATCACCTTCCACCGCGCGTTTGATGAAAGCGCAGACCTTGCGAAAGCCCTGGAGGATATTATCGGGCTGGGTATCAAACGCATCCTCACCTCCGGCGGATGCCCCACCGCCTATCTGGGCCGCTTCGTGTTACGGGACTTAGTTTTGCAAGCCGCCGGCCGCATCACCATCATGCCCGGCTGCGGCGTCCTCCCCTCCAACCTCGACGAAATCGCCACCATCACCGCCGCCACCGAATTCCACGGCTCCAAGCTGTGTAGATAGAGGCTTGGCGGCGCAGGCTCCCCCTTTAGATGGCGCAGGCTCCCCTGCTCAGCACGTGTCAGGACAAGAAAAAGGGCCAAAACGTGCCCTGGGAGATGCTGCAGCACGTGTCAGGGCAAGAAAAGGGGGCAAAACGTGCCCTGGGAGATGCTGGGGGCCGGAGCCTGCACTATCAAGTATTACAGCAACAGTTTGAGGGCAATCACGGCGCAGGCTTCGGCATCGGCGAGGGCGTGGTGGTGGTTGCGGAGGTCGTAGCCGCAGGCGGCGGCCACGGTGTGGAGTTGGTGATTGGGTAGGGATCGGCCAAAATGGCGGCGGGAGGCCGCGAGGGTGTCCAAAAAGCGGTAGCCGGGATAGCGCAGGCCGTAGGCGCTGAACACGGCCTTGAGGCAGCCTTCGTCGAAGCGGGCGTTGTGGGCGACGAAGGGGACGTCGGGGAAGTGATCGGCCTGAAAGGCGGCCAGGATGCGGTCTTCAATCTGGTCCCATACGTCCGGGAAGAGCGGGGCGTCTTCCGTATCGGCCGGCCCCAGCCCGTGGACCTGCCGGCAGAACCAGGCGTAATAGTCCGGATAGGGATGGATGAGGCTGTAGAAGGAGTCCACCACCTCCCCGTCGCGCACGATGACCACCCCCACCGAGCACACGCTGGACGGGCTTCCATTGGCCGTTTCAAAATCTATGGCAACGAGGGAGTTGGACATCGGCACTTATCTTTCTTGGACACGAATTTAGATGATTTCCGTGAGAATACCAAGTACCAAGGGGCCAGCACCCGAGCTAACAACTTCATTATCAGTACCTTAAGTTTTTTTCTTTATCCCCAGCGGGATAAAGAAAAATAACTATAGTATTGATAATGAGCATGTTACGCAACGAGCGCCCCATGCCCGGCCCCAAGCCAAGCCCCCCCGGAAGCCCCAGCAAAACCAACCCCGGCCCCTAAACCGTATACGGCACCTCCTTCAAATGCCGGTGAACCGTATCCAGGACTCTTTGGCAGCTGGCAGCATTGTTGGCGGCGATGAACATGGAGGGTTTGTAAGGCGACGGCCTGTTGCCGGAGAAATCGCAGATGGATCCGCCGGCTTCGGTCAGGATGAGACAGGCGGCGGCGTAGTCCCAGGGCATGAGGCGAATCTCGAAGTACAGATCGGCGTATCCTGCCGCCATCAGGCACAGTTCTACGGCGGCAGATCCCGTGCGGCGGACGTCGTTGCACTCCAGATACAGGTCGTAGATGATGTCGCTGCAGGCCCGGGCCAGTTCCTTCCGGTATGTGCTCATGGCCGTGAACAGCAGGCCCTGTTCGAAGGGCCGGGCCGATACATGAATCGGCCTTCCGTTGCAGAAAGCGCCCTTCCCTTTTTCGGCCGTGTACAGTTCCCCACGCCAGGGGCTGTAGACGACGCCCAGCAGGGGCTCTCCCCCGCTTACGAGGGCCACGCTGATGCAACAGTTCTCGTTGCCGCGGGCATAGTTGGCCGTGCCGTCGATGGGGTCGATGACCCACACCGCCTGGTGGCCCTGGATGTCAGTGAGGTCCTCTTCCTCGCAAAGGAAGCCGATCTCCGGATACCGCGCTTTCAACTCACGGGTAAGGAAATGCTGCACCGCCAGATCCGACGACGTCACAATATTCTCCCTCACCCCCTTATCCATCACCTCAAAACCACCGGTCCGGTCCATCAGTTTGGACGCCTCCCGGACAATGTCTATAACAACTTGTATTTCCATAATATTATACATTTTTCGAATCCATACAAATGGTCACCGGGCCGTCGTTGACCAGGGCCACTTTCATGTCGGCGCCAAACTCGCCGGTCCCGACGGGTTTGCCGATGGCGGCCGACATCCGCCGGCAGAACTCCTCATACAGCGGAATGGCCTTTTCGTGGCCGGCAGCCTCGATGTAGGACGGCCGATTGCCTTTTTTTGTCGACGCCATCAGTGTGAACTGGCTCACCACCAGCACATCGCCGTCCACGTCCAGCACGCTGCGGTTCATCACACCGTCCTCGTCATTGAAAATGCGCAGCGCGGCCGTCTTCCGCACCAGGTAGTCTATATCGGCCCCATCATCCTGATGGCCGACGCCCAACAGAATCATCAGCCCCGGGCCGATGGCCGATTTCACCGCCCCGCCGATACTCACCGAGGCCGATGCCACTCTTTGAATCACTACTCGCATAACACGTCGGTAAAAGAGGAATCCCGGCCCATTACTTTTTCGGCGTACGGGCATACAGGCCGAATCTTATAGCTATTCTCTCGGGCAAAAGCCACGGCGGCATCCAGTAATGCCCGGGCCACACCCCTACCTTGGAAGGCCGGCTCCACCACCGTATGCATAATGGCGAATGCGATGTCACTGACCCATTCGTAGGACAGGTATCCCATTCGAACACCGTCTTCCTCCGCCAGGAAAAAACCTTGCTCCAGATTGTTCTTATGAGTGATTTCCATTACTTGTTCAACTTATAGGTGAGCGCCTTGGAAGGGCAGGCGTCAATCTGTGCCATCAATTCCTCCTTGGTAGCATTCTCCGGCTTACACCAAGGGCGCTCCTGGGGGTTATACACCTTGGGGAGCATCTTTACGCAAATGCCGGCGTGCTGGCAAAGTTCCGGTTTCCAAATTATGGTCAAGTCTTGGGTTTTATATTCTTTTTCCATGTCCGTGCTGTGTTCTTCTTGATTTTCAAATGGCAACTCCTCGGGTGACTGAATATAGTCGATGGCTTTTTCCGGGGAAATAACGCTGTGGCCAAGGCGCTTTTCAAAATCTTCGCGGGCGTTCTTTGCGACCTCTGCGCCTTCTTTCGCAACTACAGCATTTTCACCTAAACCTTCAGGATTACGTTCCTTACTAAGTTGTGTAGCTGATTCCTCTGCTAATGCGTTAAGGAGTAGCTCCATATTAGACATATTATCACGCAAGTTTTCCTTTGTTAGCCCTTTAAAAGCTTTGTATTCGCGCGTAGAGAGCCCGCTCCAGGTCTTGGTCATTAAGTCTGTGAGAAAAGCGAAATCGACCTCTTTGGTTACACCACCACGTTTCCATTCATCTGTAAGGTCTTTTCGTATTTCAATTGTTTTGACACGTCGTTTAATCCAGTTCTCAGAATAACCAAGACGACGATAATCAGATATAGCCTGGTCAATGCTTCTCTCGGGATCAATAGCCTGGTTAATACGTTCTGCCGCAACTGTCGCCATCCAGACCTTGATCGGTTCCGCTTTTTTGGAAGGAATGGACTCAATGATGCGGAACATGTCTCTCATATCCGCGACATCTGTCTTGTACTTTTTACCATCTTTGGGTGACACCATTCTCAGTTGGTGACAATTTGTCACCAACTCATTTCCTTCAGCTACTAGCCTCTCTTTCAATTTATTCCAATACTTTCTTGCCGCGTCATGGTCTTTACTCTCAACAAGCACCCCACATACGTCAACAATGGAAAAGAACCATTCCTGCTTGTCCTCATCCCACGCCGTGCGAATCTTTTTTGATTCAAACAACTGTATTTTCTCAATATCTGACATAGCCTTTTTTTGTCGCAAAAATATGAGGAACATACCGCTTCTCCAAGTTTTGGCAAGGCTTGCCAAAATTTGGTTTTCTAAGAAATTATACTTCCCCCGTTACTTCTTGAAATCTGGGAACTTCTTTACCGTCAACCACTACGTTCTCAAAGAAGCTATCGTACGGACGAATCCAGATTTCCTTTTCACCGTACATAGCCTGATACACCACGGCCTTTTTGTCCGGTTCAGCCTCTATACGTGCTATGTGAAGCAGCCTGTACAGCTGGCCATTTTTGAAGTGTCTGAAGTATCTGTCCATCTAAATATGCGTTTACTCTGCTAATATACGAAATCTTGCGCAATTGCTGACAGCACCAGCTTCGGGATGCACATATCATAACCATCTCATTATCAACACCTTATTTATTTTTCTTGATCCCGCCGAGGATAAAGAAAAATAGTTACAACATTGATAATGAGCCCATTACGCGCCAAGCAGTCCCATACCCGGCACAACCAGCAGCGTCACTACTCGCATAACAGTTCCATGGATGTGTACTGCGGGGTCATTCCCTGCGCCTCGTAGAAAGCCCGGGCAGCGGGGTTGCCTTCCCAGACGTGAAGGGTGATGTTGTGGCAGCCTTTTTCCTTGGCAAAAGCCTTGACGTATTCGAACAGCGTCGTGCCAATATGAAGTCCGCGGGCCGATTCCCTCACGCACAAGTCGTCCAGATACAAAGTAGTGAGCGGCATTAGGGAGCCGCTGTCCTGGTGCCGGAGAGCGCAGAAGGCGTATCCCAACACGGCGCCCTCCCGCTCGTACACGAAGACGGGAGTGTCCGGGTTGCCGAAGATGGCCAGAAGCTCTTCGTCGGTATACTTCTTCCCCACAGGCCGGAAGAGGTCCGGCCTGATGGCGTGATGCACGGCCAGCACCTGCCCCAGAAGCGTGTTTACTGCTTCCAGGTCTTTGGGCTCTGCCGGACGGATGATGTGTTCTGACATATCTTTACCGCTTTATCGTTTGTAAATATACGAAATCTTCCGCAAAAACTTCTTTGCAGGCATTTTTCCATGCACGCATTTGGTTCATGCACCAAATGCGTGCATGGGAATCACGTGACATTCCACAGGATTATTTTACTTTTGTTCAGTTATTGAACGCTGATATGTTTAACTTAAATTATTGTGTTATGACTAAAGCCATCAAGTTTTCCCTGTTCCTGCTGGTAGCAGGACTGGTAGCAGTCGTTTCCTGCAAAAAGGGTCCCACCCCCGGCCCGGACCCGGAACCCGAACTGATAACCTTCGCAAATCCTGCCAACTGTTATATGGTCAATGATCCTGGTTTTTACGCCTTCAAAGCCAATAAGGGCAAAACCCAGGAGCCCGTGGCCAACATAGCCTCCGTCGAGGTCCTTTGGGAATCCTTCGGCACCCACGAGGAACCGTCCAAGGGTAATATCGTTTCTCAGGCCTACTATAAGGACGGCCAGGTTTACTTCAAGACCCCGGCAACCCTGAAGAACGGTAACGCCCTGATTGCCGCCAAGGATGCCTCCAACAACATTCTCTGGTCCTGGCACATCTGGGTGTGCGCGGGTTGGGATCCCAATGCAACGGCCCAGACGTATTTTGACAAGAGCAATGGTATTGCATCCTTCGGCGCCGTGATGGACCGCAACCTGGGTGCCACCTCTGCTACTGTCAACGACCATAAGGCCCACGGCTTGCTGTATCAGTGGGGCCGTAAGGACCCGTTCCTGGGCTGGGACGGCTACAACGCCGCCGGTCACACCCCTGCCGCTTCTACCCTCGCCTGGCCCAACCCTGTTAAGACCGACGAAGAAACCGGTACCATTGAATATACCATTGCACATCCTACTACCCTCCTTTATCCCGGAAAGACCTCTTCCAACGTGGACTGGTATTTTACCAAAGAACATAACGTTACGGACAACATGCGCTGGAATGAGAGATTAACCCTTTACGATCCCTGCCCGGCCGGATGGACGCTCCCCGAGGCACATACCACCAACAATCAGGGTCTTTGGTACAATGCGCTGGAAAACAATTGGAACGTGGTGTACGACTACTGGGACCCTTCGCAGCTGGGCGTCAATCTGGGCGGAAAACTCGGCAATTACGACACAATCTGGTACCCGGAAGTCAGTTTGTATTATTATGAAGATGGACAGTTGTATCGTACCCGTCAGGTGTATATCTGGTCCAGAAATGTTTCTCCTTCGCAGGATGACGGTCTGCCTTTCAAAGCCCTTCAAGTAGGCGAGGGCGGCAGCGGTGGATTTGACCCTAGTCCATACGGAATGGACGTAACGGCATACACCATGTACTGCGGGGAGAACGCGCAGAACCATACGGAAGCCTGGGCGGCGACACACTGCTTCCGCGCCCTTGCCCTCCCCACCCGCTGCGTAGCGGTGAAATAATATATATTGGTTTGTTTTGAAAAAGCCGCTTCCCTATCACAAGGAGGCGGCTTTTTAAGTGTCAAGTTACCTTCCACCATTTGCCCCAGAAGCGTGTTCACAGCCTCCAGGTCACGAGGTTCTCGATAATCTCTTCCAGGAACTCTGAAGCGTCGGCCACGCAGTCCGGGCAGTCGCGGAGGACCTTGCCGGTGCCGACGCCTTTCAGCAGCTTGCACTGGGTGGCGCCGTTGCGCTGCTGGAACTTCGTCATCATCTGCTTCATCCGGGCGCGGGACTCGTTGCGGTCCTTGGTAGCCAGGCCGATAATCATCCCCGCACCCACCAGCGCTCCGCACGTCCCTTCCATGTTGCCCATACCGGTGCCGTACGCACCGGCGATGTCCAGTGCGGTCTGCTCCGGCAAGCCCACCAGGTCACAATAGGTGCACACCACAGCCTGTGCGCAGTTATGGGAGTTGCAGCGCTTCTTCTCCGCTGCCAGATGTTTACGTGTTTCCATAAATAATTCTTAACAAGCTAATATACGATAACCCTGGCATCCCTGAAAAAGAATGCACAGAAAAATCAGATGCAAGATGGTGCGGCGCATATCTCCCCAAAGATAACAATTTTCCAAAAGAATTATTTGTATCTTTGCAAATATGGAGATTCTTTTTGCTTTTCTTGGCGGGCTTGTCCTTACCGCCCTCATTGCTTTCTTCGTGGCAAGAAGCGTTGTCAAATCCCGCGTTTCCCAGGCCGATGAAAAGGCCCGGCTGGAGGTGGAATCGGACTATAAGGTGGAGATTGCCCGTCTGGAAACCGAGCTGCAGCACGCCAAGGAAGCGAAGGATGAAGCGAAGAAAGAGGCCGCCGAAAGGAATGCCGAGGCCATGAAAGCCCTCCAGGAGCGGTTCGACGAGACCATCGGCAAGGTGAAAGCCCAGATCAAAGGTGACACCGACGACATGCTCAAGGCACGCCAGCAGGAGTTCTCGGAGAAGAGCAACAAGGATATCGAGCAAATCCTCGGCCCCCTGAAGGACCGGATGAAAGACCTGAAGGAAGAGATGGAGAAGGGCAACAAGGAGCAGATAGACCTGAAGGCCAAGATGGAGAAGTACGTGGACGACATGCTCAAGCACAGCGACGCCGCCCGCAAGAGCGCCGATGAACTGGCCAACGCCTTCATGTACGGCAGCAAGCTGCAGGGAGACTGGGGAGAAACTATCCTGTCCGAACTCCTCTCCTCGCAGGGCCTCACCGAGGGTGTCAACTTCGAGACCCAGTACGTCGTGTACGACGCCCATGGCAAGGCGGTCAAGAACGCCGACGGCAATACCATGCGCCTGGACGTCATCCTGCACCTGGGAGACAACCGGGAGGTCATCGTGGACTCCAAAGTGTCCCTGAAAGCCTACATGGATTACGTGAATGCAGAGAACGAGGAGGACCGCAAAGTCTTCCTGAAGGAGCACGTCAACAGTATCAAGAGGCATGTGAACGAGCTTGCCAACAAGGACTACTCTTCCTATATCCAGCCTCCGAAAGTGTCCGCGGGCTTTGTGATGATGTTCGTTCCCAACGCCGGTGCCTTATGGACGGCTCTCCGTGCAGAACCCGGCCTCTGGCGCTGGGCGGCCGACAAAAACGTCTACATTGCCGACGAACAAAGCCTGTACGGCGCCCTTCGCATTGTGGACATCACCTGGAAGCAGATCAAACAGGCCGAGAATCACCAGAAAGTCTTCGACCTTGCCGATACCATCATAAAACGCATCGCAGAATACGTAGTCCGGTATAATGCCATTGGCGAGGCCCTGGACAAGACCGTCCAGGCATACCGGGACGGCTCCGTCAAACTCTCCCCGGAAGGCCAGAGCATCATCACCACCGCCAAGCAACTGATCGATCTGGGGGCCGATGCCAAACAAATGGTCAAAGTGGGCTCCAAAAGCTCCAAAAAGAAACTCCCCGTGTGGCAGATTCTCTCCATCGACACCCCAGTCCTGCTGGATAACACAACATCTGAAGACAAAGAGGAGCTGGAAGAGCTGCCCGACGAGCAGAAGTAACACTCCCAACCTGAAAGCCGCTTTTAGCCGTCTTTTTTCTTCCGTTCATACGCCAGCATCTTGGCGTCTTCATACTGGGCACGGTCTTCGTCAAACTGACGGTCCCATTCCCGGTAGTATTCCATCTTGGGGTCTTCGAACAGGGACATCTGTACGGCCGATTCGTGCGTGAGGCGCGATACACCCAGGCCCACCTGCCGGATGGGCGTAACTCCGTCCCATACCTCCGTGAGCATCTTACGGGCAGCATTCAAGATGATGGCTGTCACATCGGAAGGCTGATCCAACGTTGTCTGTTTCTGGGCCACGGAGAAGTCCTTGTACTTGATGAACATGGACACGCAGGATGCCCGGAAGTCATCCCGGCGAATTCTATGCGCCACTATACACGCAACGTTAAACAGCGCCTTATCAATGTCCTTAGGGTCTATGTAGTCCTTAGCAAACGTCCGTTCTGCCGAATAGCTCTTCGCTTCAGCTACCTCAGTCTCCACCGGAGAATCATCCCGCCCATTCGCGTTCTCGTGCAGCTGCACGGCGAACTTCTGACCGACCAGCCTGGTTAAGGAACCCATGCCCAGGGCTGCCAGTTGGCCGATGGTCTTAATACCATAAGCAGTCAGTCTCTCTTCCGTCTTCTTCCCTACCCACAGCAGATCCCGCACGGGAAGCGGCCACATCTTACTCTCTACCTCATCAGACCATAACGTATGCACCTTGTCCGGCTTCTCAAAGTCTGAGGCCATCTTGGCCAGGAGCTTATTGGAACCGACACCCACGTTCACCGTGAAGCCCAACTGAGACTTTACCTGGTCCTTCAACTGGGTGGCCACTGCAACAGCGTTCTCCCGTGTGCAGCGCAGGCTCATGTCGATAAAGCACTCATCAATGGAGAACTGCTGCAGCACCGGCGAGTAGGACCGGCAGATGGCAATAAAGCCCTCAGAGCACTGCTTATACCACTCCCAGTCTCCCCTGACGATGACCAGTTGCGGATACTTCCGCAGCGCCATTGACACTGGCTCCGGTACGCGAATACCCATCTTCTTTGCCGGAATAGATGCCGCCGTGATAATGCTCCGCCGGTCGTTAGGGTCACCGGACACAACAGATGGTACAAGCCTAATATCCGGTTTCCCTTCCATACAGAGTTTAACCGCGCTCCAAGAAAGGAATGCGGAATTAACGTCTATATGAAAGATGATGCGGGGCAAGATTTTTAGATTATCTCGCCAGCCCAGAGGGCCTTGAAGAAATCTGTCACGTAATAGAGGTCCACATCGCCGGAGCGGCGGCTTACCCTGTCGCGGGAAACAAGGATTTGTTTCGTGTCAGGATGCTCCTTGGCGAACTCTGTCACTCCCCGTTTGTCAGCATGATCTACGTGGTCAGTGGATTTAATTTCAATGGCGACACGGGCGTCTCCGATAACAGCATCCACCTCGTGATTGTCATAGGTATGCCAATAAGAAAGAGTCTCATCACTGTCCGAATAACCAAGGTAGGCAACAATTTCCTGCATGATGAGGTGCTCAAAGGCGTGGCCATATTCAGGGGTCTTGTCTGAAAGATAATGGCGCCCCGTCAGATAGTTTGCTATGCCGACGTCAAAGTAATAGAAACGGGATGCCTTGTAGAGTTTCCTTTTGACGACCTTTCGGTAGGCTGGCACTTCAAAGCCGAGCAGAGTATCCACAAGGATCTTGTAATATGCCTTGACTGTATTGGCAGACACGCCGCAATCACTGGCGACATTCTCATAATTCATGATTTCCCCGTCGGATATGGCTGCAACCTCCATAAAGCGGACAAAGTCGTCGAGGTTCTGCACAGCCGCCTCCTCGGTAATCTCTTCGGTAAGGTACAAATCGATATAACCCTGAAGTCTCTTGCGGGCATTCGCCACCATATAATGCCTGGGAATCATGCCGTTTTGTATGGCACGGTCCAGGTCAAAATCGGGAATCTCCGCACTCACCAGCGGGAACAGGGTCTCAGGTATGGCACGGCCACCCAGCTTGTTGACGCCGCTTCTCTTGATCTTACGGGCACTTGACCCGCTGAGGATAAACCACAATCCGTTGTCTACCATGAGCGAGTGGACCTCATCCAGGAGGTCGGGCACCTTCTGGATTTCGTCAACGATGACAAGCGTCTCGGGCGGATAGCGCAAAAGGCTCTCCCGAAATTCCTCCGGATGCTGCTTGAACCGATTTCTTATGTCGGATTTAAGCAGGTCAATATAGACAGCCTTTGGAAAACGCTCCTTCAATAGCGTAGATTTCCCCGTTTGACGGCCACCAAAGAGGAACATTGCCTCATCCAGCCGGTGTTCAATATCAAATATCCTGTGGTACATATATTACTTAAATATCCTCAAATTGATTGCGGATATTTCCAGAAAATCCGCAACGACACTGCGAATTTACGCGCAATCCGAGAGAAAAGCAAATTTTATTTGTTTTTCCGAGGAGCAGCGTCTTCTCACCAAGCCCTTCTATGCCAACGCCAACGAAATCTACAGAAGATTCAACGACTGGAAGGACATCGCGTCCGTCTCCGGCGGGCCCCTCCCCCTATACTCGTGATGTGACCCCCAAAAGTTAGACATAACTTTCGGGGTTTATGCCTAAGAAAACACATTCATTAGAAGAAAAGTTGATAGTGGTAAGACGCTATCTTTCTGGAGAGAGTGCCACATCT
>JAFWPA010000005.1 GCA_017509685.1 Bacteroidales bacterium | reverse complement strand
GTTGTTGCTGTCGTTGCTGTTGTTGCTGTTGCTCCATCAGCTTGTTGCGGGCATAGATGTAGTTCTCCTTGGCGTCCAGGTCCCCGGGATTGCGTCGCAGGCTTTCCTTGAGCATGTTCACGGCCGTCTGCCAGTCCTGCTGGGCCATGGCGATGTCTCCGCGGTTGTAATAGTAATCGGCCGCGAAGGGCACGTCCCCGGCGGTGAGCTGGGAGGCGTCGAACTGCTTGGCGGCTTCGTCAAAGTTCTCCTGGCGGTACAGGTTGTTGCCCAGGTTGTAGTGGGCCGCCACGGAGGACGTATCCTGCATCAGGCCCTTGCGGTAACTGATATCGGCCTGCGCGTATTCTCCTTTCTTGAACTGCCGGTTGCCGCGACGGAGGTCGGCCTTCTGCGCGAAGGCGGCCACGGACAGGCTCAAAGCCAGCAATATGCAAACGAACTTTCTCATACCTCAAACAGTTTCCGGCGCGGTTTGCGCTCTCCGATGAGCATTTCCAGTACCAACAGCAGCAGGGCGATCCCGAAGAAATACATATACTGTTCGTCGTATTCCTCGAACACCACGCTGCCGAATTCCTCATCCTCCATGCTGCGGATGTCCTGGATGATGGGATTCAGGCCGAATTCCTCCCCGCCGGCGTGGATGTAGGCGCCGCCGCCGGCCTTGGCCACGTTGCGCAGCGTCTCTTCGTCCAGCCGGGTGACCACGATGTTTCCGTCCTTGTCTTTCAGGAGTTCCCCGTTCACGGGGATGGGCTGGCCTTCGGCCGATCCCACACCGATGGTGTATACCTTGATGCCCAGTTCGGCCGCCTGTTTGGCCGCCGCCACGGGATCGTCCTCGTGGTTTTCACCGTCGGAGATGACGATGATCACGCGGCTTTTCTCGCTCTGGGCGCTGAAGCTCTTGATACTGAGGCGGATAGCATCTCCGATGGCCGTTCCCTGTACGGGAATGGAACCGGTGTCTATGCTGCCCAGGAACATCTTGGCGCTCACGTAGTCCGTTGTCACGGGCAACTGCACGAAGGACGTTCCGGCAAAAATCACCAGGCCGATGCGGTCTTCCTGCAAGCGGTCCGTGAGCCGGGAGATGGCCAGTTTGGCGCGCTCCAGGCGGTTGGGGGAGTAATCCTGCGCCAGCATGGAGTTGGAAACGTCCAGCGCCACGATGATCTCGGCGCCCTTGGTGGTCCTTTCGGCCAGTTTGGCGCCGGTGCGCGGCCGGGCCAGGCCCAGCACGAAGAACGCAAAGGCCAGGGAGAACAGCACCGCCTTCACCCATCCCTTGGAACGGGACCAGGAAGGCATGAGGGCGTTCACCAGGGCCGGGTCTCCGAAAGCCTTGATACGGCGTGCACGGAAATAGCGCAGCAAGCCGTAACCCAGCAGGAACAGCGGTACCAGCAGAAGCAGGTACAGGTAAACGGGATTGGCGAACATCAACATACCGGCATCCTCCTTAAAATGACGCCCAGCAGCACTTCCAGCAGGAGACAGACAAGTGCAGCAATGGCGTAACCCGTAAACAGATCCTTATACACAGGGAAGGAATCCACGCTGGTGCGGGTCTTCTCCATCTTGCCGATTTCGGCGTAAATCTCGGCCAGCTTGGTGTTGTCCGTGGCGCGGAAATAGCGCCCGCCGGTGCCGTCGGCGATGTTTTGCAGCAGGGGCTCGTCAATCTCTACAGGAATGTTCCGGAGTTCGATGCCCCAGGGCGTCTGCACCGGGTAGGGGGCCTGCCCGTTGGCACCTACGCCAATGGTATAGACCCTGATTCCGTAGGTCTTGGCAATCTCCGTGGCCATGGCGGGATCTATCTCGCCCATATTGTTCACACCGTCGGTGAGCAGGATCACCACGCGGCTCTTGGCGTCGGAGTCCTTCATACGCGCCACGGCGGTGGCCAGGCCGTTGCCGATGGCTGTGCCGTCCTCGATGAGGTCCGTCTGCACGTCCTTCATCAGGTTGATGAGGGTGGCGCGGTCCGTGGTGAGCGGGCACTGCGTGTAGCTTTCGCCAGCAAAGACCACGATACCCATGCGGTCGCTGGGCCGCTGGGCGATGAACTCGATGGCGATATCCTTGGCGGCGCTCAAGCGGTCCGGCGTGAAATCCCGGGCCAGCATGGAGGTGGAAACGTCCATGGCGAACATGATGTCAATGCCCTCCGTGTCCACCTTTTCAACCAAAGAAGAGGAACGCGGCCGGGCAATGGCCACCACCAGCAGGCACAGCGCCGCGATACGCAGCACAAAGGGCAGGTGACGCAGAATCTCGAAAACCGACCTTCCGCCGGCTTTCCAGGCATCCAGGGCCGATACCCGCATATGCGCCCGCCGGTCCTTCCACTCTATCCAAAGATAGCGGAGCACCAGCAGCGCCGGAACAGCCAGCAGCCAGAGAAGGTATGGATACTCAAAGAACATCTTTTGCCTCCTCTTCTATTTCTGTCTGGTACGTGGCGGTGACGAAATGTACGGCCTGGGGGAGTACCTGGGCGTTCTCTTCGTCGGTGGCGGTGTACTTGGCGAACTTCACGAAGTCTGCCCGTTCAAAGAGCTCCTTCATCTGCTGATACAGGTCTTCGGGCACGTCGGTGCCCTTCATCCCTTCGAAGATTTCGGCGGTGGTCATTTCCATGGCGCCCACGCCGTAGCGGGCGGCAATGTACTCGCGCAGGGTGTCCGTAACGCCGGAGTAGAACGTCTTCTGCTGGTCCGGCTTCCAGTATTTGTCTCCGCGGAACTTGTCCAGTTTGCGCAGGGCGCGCACGTGGGCCGGTTCGGCGTTGGCGGCCTCTTCTTCGGCCTTCTTCTTCCGGGTTACCAGCCACAGGATGAGGGCTGCGATGAGCATGCCGCCCATGGCAATCCCGTAAATCCAGGGGAACAGTTCCTTCAGGGTATAGGGGAACTTCACCTGCGGCTTGATGTCGTGGGGCTGGAAGCTTTCCATATCCACGGGAAGCTCCGTCACTAACATGGGTTCGGGGGCCTTGAACACCAGGGTGTCGCGGTCCAGCAGCACCGGAATGTCCGGGAGCTCGTAGGTGCCGCCCATGAAGGCGGTAATCACCACGGAACCTTTAATAGTATAGCGTACCGGCGTCTCCTTGCGCTTGGAAACCCGCACGGAATCCAGCTGCCACTCCGTGAGAATTTCCAGCGGAGCGTCTTTCTCCGGCTGGAATTCCGGCAGGAGCAGCGGGGTTCCTTCGGCCACGTCCGTGAGCTGGAAACCGTAACGCAACTGGTCTCCCACCAGGATGGAATCCCGCGGCTGCAACGGCTCCAGGAAAGCGTTTCCCGGATTGATGACGGCGGCCAATATGATTGCTAACAACTTCATCTTCTATGGAATAAAGCCATAAGACCGTGGACGTAGTCCTCATGGGTGGCAATGTCCACGTGGTCCACCTGGTACTTCAGGAAAAGGCGGTCGGCCTGGGCGGTAGAGGACTGGAACCACCGGGCATAGGCGTCCCGCACGCTGCGGGAGCCGGTGTTGATCCAGCGGGAGGCGCCGGTTTCGGCGTCCTTCGCGTGCACCAGGCCGATATTCGGGATGCTCTGCTCCCGCGGGTCGGTGACGCGGATCACGGAGACGTCGTGGCGGTTCACGGCCACCTTCAGCGCTTCTTCGTAGCGCGGGGTACCATCGGCCTGTACATCCAGCATGTCGCTGAGGACGAAGGCCGTGCACTTCTTCTTGATGGCATTGGTGAGGTAGCGCAGGGCTTCGCCGATATCCGTGCCGTCGTGCTGGGGCTCCCACTCCAGGATTTCCCGGATGATGTGCAGGAAATGGGTGCGGCCCTTGCCCGGGGAGATGAACTTCTCCACGCGGTCGCTGAACAGGATGCAGCCCACTTTGTCGTTGTTGAGGATGGCGCTGAAGGCCAGCGTGGCCGCAATTTCGGCAATCTGTTCCCGCTTGGTCTTACCCTGCGTGCCGAACAGGCCGCTGCGGCTGATGTCCACCAGCAGCACCACGGTGAGTTCACGCTCTTCCTCGAACACCTTCACATAAGGGGCGCTCATACGGGCCGTCACGTTCCAGTCCATGTTGCGGACGTCGTCCCCGTACTGATACTCCCGCACTTCGCTGAACGCCATACCGCGTCCCTTGAACGCCGAATGGTATTCTCCCGCGAAGATCTGGTGGCTCAGCGCCTTGGTCCGGATCTCGATCTTACGTACCTTCTTTATTAACTCTTCTGGTGTCATTAAGGGACAATCACTGCATTAATTATCTTCTCGATAATCTGCTCGGGGGTCACATTTTCGGCCTCGGCTTCATAAGTCAGGCCAATACGGTGACGCAGGACCTCGTTGCACACGGCACGCACATCCTCCGGAATCACGTAGCCGCGGCGTTTGATGAAGGCGTAGGCCTTGGAAGCCATGGCCAGGGAGATGCTGGCACGCGGGGAGGCGCCGTAGGAAATGAAGCCTTCCAGTTCCTTAAGACCGTATTCGGCGGGCGTACGGGTGGCATAGACAATGTCCACGATGTAGCGCTCAATCTTTTCGTCCATGTACACGTCCTTCACCACCTCACGGGCGCGGATGATGTCTTCCGGCTTCACCACGGCGTTGGCCTTGGGGAATTCTCCGCTGTTGTTCATGCGGATGATGAGGCGCTCCTCTTCCTTCTTGGGATAGGAAACCACCACCTTGAGCATGAAACGGTCTACCTGGGCCTCGGGCAGGGGATAGGTGCCCTCCTGCTCGATGGGGTTCTGCGTGGCCATCACCAGGAACGGCTCCGGCAGCTTGAAGGTATTCTCGCCGATGGTTACCTGGTGCTCCTGCATGGCTTCCAGCAGGGCGCTCTGTACTTTTGCCGGGGAACGGTTGATTTCATCGGCCAGCACGAAGTTGGCGAAGATGGGGCCCTTGTGCACCTCGAAGCTCTCCTTCTTCTGGGAGTAGATGAGGGTGCCGATTACGTCGGCGGGCAGCAGGTCCGGGGTGAACTGGATGCGGCTGAACTTGGCGTCTACCGCCTGGGACAACGTGTTGATGGCCAGGGTCTTGGCCAGGCCGGGAACACCTTCCAGCAGAATGTGGCCGCCGCTGAGCAGGCCGATGAGAAGGTTGTCCACCAGGTGTTTCTGTCCCACAATCACCTTGCCCATTTCCAGGGTGAGGATGTCTACGAAAGAACTTTCCTTTTGAATGCGTTCGTTGAGTTTACGAATGTTTACGCTTTCCATATATTTTATTACATTTGCATATGCGTTATTTCCTTTGCCTCTCCTACGACGGAACAGATTTTTGCGGCTGGCAAATCCAGCCCTCTTCTCCGTCTGTGCAGGCCTGTCTGGAGACCACTCTTTCCCGTCTCCTGAACCGTCCTGTGGCCGTTACCGGCGCGGGCCGTACCGATACCGGCGTACACGCCGTGAACTACGTGGCCCACTTTGACTGGGACGGTGTCCTGCCCTTCGAAGCATCGGATTTTATCTACAAATTAAATGCCATGTTACCCCACGGCATCGCCATTCTTTCGGTCTCTCCCGTAGCCGATGATTTGCATGCCCGTTTCAGCGCCAGACGCCGTGAGTATACTTATTTCATCCACAGGCAGAAAGACCCCTTCGTGCGCTCCTATTCATGGCTCTGCGGCTATCCCACCCTGGATTTCGACGCCATGAACGCCGCCTGCCAGTTCCTGCTGGGCACCCACGACTTCTCCTGTTTTGAAAAGACCGGCGGAGACAACAAAACCTCCATCTGCACCGTCTTCGAAGCCCACTGGGAACCATACACTCCCTCCCATGTTCAGATAATGGGTGAGGCAGGAGGAAAGACTGTCCCGGGGACTTGTCCACCCCCGGACAAGTATAGGGGGAGGGGCCCGCTGGATACAAGCCCCGCAGGGACGCAGGAGACAGTGGGAGGGGCCGGAGTGGAGCGAAGCGGAACGGAGTTCCCCGGGACAGTCTTTCCGCATGCCTCATCTCAGTACTGGTATTTTCGCATAGCAGCGGACAGATTCCTTAGGAACATGGTCCGGGCTACCGTTGGGTCATTGATTGAAGTGGGACGGGGGAAGCATGCTCCGGAGTGGATAGGGGAGCTAATAGCAACCGGCACCCGTTCGGATGCCGGTGAATCAGTGCCAGGACACGCACTGTTCCTGAATAAAGTGGAATACTAGCCTACCAGAGGGCGTTGCTTTGGGCTTCGGCGGTAGCTTGGAGCTGCTCGGGGACGTTGGTGTAGAAGTCCCAGCCGGAGCGCTGTTCAATGGCGTCGATGGTGGTAAGGTGGTTGTTGTAGGCTTCCTTGTTGGGATAGGTCTTGTTCTCGAAGAGGTAGGCGCAGCCCTTGGCGCCGGTCATGGTGCCGGAGGCGTCGAAGCTGCATTTCATCAGGCACTTGTAGAAGTGGCTGGGGGCCAGTTCCGTGGTGCCCTGATTGGTGGTGATGTAGTTGTTGGGGTCTTCGAACAGAATACCTACTACTACATACGTCGTGTCGCGCCCGCTGGGGGCGTTAGAAACAACGGCCTGTTCCAGGGAACTCCATACGCCGCTGTTGAAGCCGTTCTGGAACTGCAGGCTCTGGTTGGTCCAGTAGAAGGTTTGCCAGTTGGCGTCTGAGCAGGCCTGGCGGTAGTCGGAGGCCACGTGGTGGCCGCGGCTGTGGGTGGAACTGGCCACGCTCTTCTGCCAGTCGGCGGGAATGCCGGGATCGGTGTTGCTCTGGCCTTCGTTGCCGTAGGTCCAGTTGCCAACACGGCCGATGCCGTTGTCGGGATAGGCGTCCTTCTGCATTACGAAGGCGGTCCAGAGGGGCGACTTCTTATCCTTGTCGATGAGGGCGGTCCAGTTGCGGTACTGTTTGCCGTTATAGGGATAGGTGTGCGTTACCACCATCTGGTTGTCGTTGCCCGTGAGATAGTTGAACCACGGGGTGGTGCCCCAGGTTTCGGGGCCGGAGCCGCTGCAGGCGTTCCGGTTCTTGAGGTCGATGGCGGGCATCTCATAGCAGCCCAGATACTGAAGGCCGGCCACGGAACCACTTTCACCGCCGCCGGAACCGGAGCCGTCTTCGGTGGTGAAGCTCTTCACGGTGCCCAGCACGTCCACGTACTTGTTGGCATCGGCGCTCCAGATGGTGATGTAGGCCTGGTAGTAATAGGTGGTGGCGGGTTCCAGGCTCACCAGCTGCACGTTGAACGTGCCGGAGGTGCCCTTGTTGCTGTTCAGTCCCACCTGCTGCGTGAGGGCATCGGCCGATGTCCCATAATAGACACCGCGGTCATAGGCTCCGGAAGAGGGTGCCCCGGAGTACTTGTTGGCAATCTTGGCGGCGGTGCTGGTGATGTTTGTCGCGTCTCCGGTAGTCACCGAAGGCTGTTCTGCGGGGGTGGGATCGGTCTTTTCGCTGGGGTCCACGAACGGAATCTCAGGATCGGCCTTGGCTCCGGGGGAACAGGCAAGGACAACGGCGGCCAGCGCCGGCAGGAGGAACTTTTTCATACAACTAATAACGGTTAAGCGGACGGCCGCCGGTCATCATGTGCACCTTGCGTTTGACTTCGTCCAGGATGAGTTTATGGGCGATGCGCTGGGCCAGCTGCTGCTCCGTGGGCTCCTTGGCGGCCAGGGCCTCGGCGTTGGAATTGGCCGATGCCAGCACGGTGTCTATCAGCTCCACAATCTGCGCCATGTCCTTCTCTTCGAAGCCGCGGGAGGTGATGGCCGGGGTGCCCACGCGCAGGCCGCTGGTGGCAAAAGCGCTGCGGCTGTCGAAGGGAACCATGTTCTTGTTCACGGTGATATCGGCCCGCACCAGTTCCTTTTCGGCCATACGGCCCGTGAGGTCCGGGAACTTGGGACGGAGGTCGATGAGCATCAGGTGGTTGTCCGTGCCGTCGGAGATGATTTTATAACCTTTTTCTATGAAGGCCTTGCACATGGCGGCGGCGTTGGCCACTACCATCTTCTGGTACTCCACGTATTCCGGCTGGGAGGCCTCGTAGAAGGCCACGGCCTTGGCGGCAATCACGTGCTCCAGCGGACCGCCCTGGATGCCCGGGAATACGCTGGAATTGAGGATGGCGCTCATCATCTTCACTTCGCCCTTGGGCGTGGTGAGGCCCCAGGGGTTGGGGAAGTCCTTGCCCATGAGGATGATGCCGCCGCGGGGACCGCGGAGCGTCTTGTGGGTGGTGGAGGTGACGATGTGCGCGTATTTGACGGGGTTCTTCAGGAGACCCGCGGCGATGAGGCCGGCGGTGTGGGCCATGTCAATCCACAGGATGGCGCCCACTTTGTCGGCGATGGCTCTCATGCGCTCATAGTCCCACTCGCGGGAGTAGGCCGATGCTCCGCCGATGATGAGTTTGGGCTTGCATTCCAGGGCCTTGCGCTCCATTTCGTCGTAGTCTACGCGGCCGGTTTCGGGGTTGAGGCCGTAGGCCACGGGATGATACAGGATGCCGCTGGCGTTCACGGGGGAGCCGTGGGTGAGGTGGCCGCCCATACTCAGGTCCAGGCCCATGAAGGTATCTCCGGGCTTGAGGATGGCCATAGTCACGGCCATGTTGGCCTGGGCGCCGGAGTGCGGCTGCACATTGGCGTATTCGGCGTCGAACAGCTTGCAAAGGCGGTCGATGGCCAGCTGCTCAATCTGGTCCACTACCTCACAGCCGCCATAGTAGCGCTTGCCGGGATAGCCTTCGGCGTATTTGTTGGTGCACACGGAGCCCATGGCTTCCAGCACCTGGTCGGATACATAGTTTTCGGATGCGATAAGTTCCAGGCCCGCGCTCTGGCGTTCCTGCTCCTTTTTGATCAGATCAAAAATCTGAATGTCTTTTTTCATAGAAAGGTTATTTGTAATAGTCTTACAAAGATAACTTTTTTTCGCCGTTTTTCCATACCTTCTGGCAATAAAAGGCGTGACGTGTAAGTTTTTGATTATAAGGATATTATAAACAAACGGGTGCACTTGCCGGTGCACCCGTCGGATATATAAGTCATTTAAAATGAGTTACTTACTTACCACGGCCCACATAACTACACCGATGGAAACGGATACGTTCAGGGAGTGTTTGGTGCCTTGCTGAGGGATTTCCAATGAGAAATCGCAGGCGTCTACAACTTCCTGTTGTACGCCTGCGACTTCGTTTCCAAAAACCAGGGCGTACTTCTGGCCGGGCTTCCGCTGGAACGTATCCAGTTTTACGGAGTTCACCGTTTGCTCAACGGCCACAACCTGGTAACCGTCGGCCTGCAGGCGCTTCACCAGCGAAACCACATCCTGCACCTGTTCGAAGGGAACCACTTCCTCGGCGCCCAGGGCCACTTTGTGCAGTTCGGGGGACGGCGGGACGGGGCAGATGCCGCCCAGGTAGATTTTGTCCACGCCGAAGGCATCGGCCGTACGGAAGGCGCTGCCCACGTTATGCGCGCTGCGGATGTTGTCCAGCACCAGCACCACGCCGCTTTCGGGGCGGGCGTTGCGGTATTCATCGGCCGTAATGCGGCCCAGTTCAATATTGAGGAGCTTGCGGTCCTTCATTATTTCTGCTTGTAGTTGAGCGCCAGACCACCGGCCGATGTTTCCTTGTACAGGGACGGAAGGTCCTTGCCGGTGCGCTTCATCACATCCACCACGTGGTCGAAGGAGATGCGGTGACGGCCGTCGGAGAAGGTGGAATAGATGTTGGCGTCCAGGGCGCGGCAGGCAGCAAAGGCGTTGCGCTCGATGCAGGGGATCTGCACCAGGCCGCACACGGGGTCGCAGGTCATGCCCAGGTGATGCTCCAGGCCCATTTCGGCCGCATATTCAATCTGGTATGGGCTGCCGCCGAAGAGCTGGCAGGCAGCGGCCGATGCCATAGCGCAGGCCACGCCCACCTCTCCCTGACAGCCAACCTCGGCGCCGGAGATGGAGGCGTTGTGTTTGACCACGTTGCCGATGATACCGGCGGTGGCCAGGGCGTGCTTGATGCGGATGTCGGAAAAGGCGTGTCCCTTAGCCAGGTGATACAGCACCCCGGGAATGACGCCGGAGGAGCCGCAGGTGGGGGTCGTCACAATCATTCCGCCCGAAGCGTTTTCCTCGCTCACCGCCAGGGCATAGGCGAAGACAAGACCGCGGGAACGCAGGTTGGGCTGATAACCCAGGGCCTTCACATGGTAAACGGCGGCTTTGCGGGTGAGGTTCAGCGGGCCAGGCAGGCGGCCTTCGGCATCCAGTCCCCGCTCTACGGAAGCTTTCATGGCTTCCCAGATTTCCTGGAGATAGTCCCAGATACCGGGGCCTTCGCACTGGTCTACATACTCCCAGATTTGCCGGCCGTTCTTGTCGCACCAGTCAATAATCTCCGAGAACGTGTTCATCTGGTATAACTCTCCGGAGTGGCTCAGTTCCTTGCCCTCTCCTTCGGAAAGCGCGCCTCCGCCGATGGAATAGACGGTCCATTCGTCCGTGGGGACGTCGTCCAGCCCCAGGGACTTGAACACCATACCGTTGGGGTGGTAATCCAGGAAACGGGACGGTTCCCAACGAAGGGTGACGGGGGCCGTGGGACCCAGTGCCTGCACAATGGCGGCGTCGGTCATATGGCCCTTGCCGGTAGCGGCCAGGGAACCATAGAGGGTTACCTCGAAACGGGCGGCTTCGGGATGGCGGGCCGCAAACATCTGTGCGGCGCGGAACGGGCCCATGGTGTGAGACGAAGAGGGGCCCTTACCTATTTTATATAGTTCACGGAGAGAATACATAACCAACTCATTTGTGGCCGCAAAGGTACTGATTATTTTTGGCTTCTGGAACTTCCCGTAACGAGAAAACCGCCCAAAATCCGTAATGCCAAGACCCGGGGGTCCTGGCATTACGAGTTTTGAAGCCAAAGTTCGTTACGGGACGTTCTAGTCCAGCGAGTGAATAGCTAAGCCGCTGCGGAGTTTGGGCTCAAACCAGGTGGTCTTGGGAGGCATGATGTTGCCGGTGTCGGCAATGCTCATGAGCTGGTCCATGGACACGGGATACAGGGCAAAGGCCACTTTCATCTCGCCGGAATCCACGCGGCGGGAGAGTTCTCCCAGGCCGCGGATACCACCCACGAAGTCGATGCGCTTGTCTGTGCGAAGGTCCTTGATGCCCAGGATCTTGTCCAGGACAAGGTTGCTCAAGATGGTTACATCCAGCACGCCGATAGGGTCGTTGTCGTTGTAACGGCCGGGCTTGGCGGTGAGGCTGTACCATACGCCTTCGATGTACATGGAGAAGTTGTGCAGACCGCTGGGATGGTAAATCTCGGAGCACTTGCAGTGGCAGGGATATTCGCAGTCGCACTTACCGCCGTCCTTGGTGCAGTCGCACTTGCATTCAATGATGAAATCCTCTTCCAGGGCTTTGAAGAACTCTTTGGTGGTCAGTCCGTTCAGGTCCTTCACCACGCGGTTGTAGTCGATGATGGCCAGGTGGCTCTGCGGGAAGCAGACGGCCATGAAGTAGTTGTACTCCTCGTTGCCGGTGTGATGGGGATTAGCGGCCTTCTTCTCGGCGCCCACGCGTGCGGCGGCGGCGGTGCGGTGGTGACCGTCGGCCACATAGAAGGCGTCGATGTCCTTGGTGAAGATTTCGGTGATGCGGGCGATGGTGGCGTCGTCGTCGATGACCCAGAAGGTGTGGGTGAAGTTATTCTCGTCGGTAAACTTGTACTCGGGCTCACCGGCGGCGGTTTTGGCGATGATGTCGCCCAGCTCCTTGTGATCCTTGAAGGCGAAGAAGACGGGTTCGATGTTGGCGTTCTGGATGCGCACGTGCACCATGCGGTCATCTTCCTTGGGCTTGAGGGTTAGCTCGTGCTTCTTGATGATGCCGTTGGCGTAGTCGTCGGTGTGGGCGCAGAGGACAATGCCGTACTGGGTGCGGTTGCCCATGGTCTGGGCATACACATAGTACTTCTCCTTGTCCTCACGGACCAGCCAGCCCCTTTCCTTCCAAGCCTTGAAATTCTCTACGGCTTTGTCATAGGTGCGCTGCTCGTGTTCTCCGGCGATGGGCTTGAAGTCAATCTCCGGCTTGGTAATGTGCAGGAGGCTTTTTTCTCCGGCCATGGCCAGGGCTTCCTCGCTGTTGAGGACGTCGTACGGGGGTGCCGCAACTTCGGTCACCAGGTTCTTGGGCGGGCGGATAGCCGCAAAGGGTTTTACTCTTACCATATTATTTGTTGACTTGGAATTTACGGTTACCGGTGGCAAAGAAATCCACAATCTGACGGGCGGCGGCCAGGCCGGCGTTCACATTGGCTTCGGCGGTCTGGGCACCCATCTTCTTGGGCGTGGCGAAGACGCGCAGGCCGAACTTCTCCTGCAGGGCGGCGTAGTTGTCGGGCATCACGTCGGTCACATACTTGAGGTCCTCGCGCTCCTCCAGGGCCTTCATCAGGCCGGCCTCGTCAATCACCTCCTTGCGGGCGGTGTTCACCAGGGTAGCGCCCTTGGGCATCTTGGTGATGAGGTCGTAATTGATGCTGCCGATGGTAGAGGGGAGGGCGGGGATGTGGATGGAAAGATAGTCGGCCGATGCGTAAAGCTCTTCCACGGAATGGACGGGCTGGGCACCGCCGGCAATGATCTGTTCGTCGGTGAGGAAGGGGTCCAGGGCGCAGATTTCCATGCCCAGGGCCTTGGCCTTCTGGCCGACGAGACGGCCCACGTTGCCGTAAGCCTGTACGCCCAGGCGCTTGCCCTGCAGCTCACTGCCGGTGGCGGGGGTGAACTGGGTGCGGGCCATGAAGATCATCAGGCCCAGGGCCAGTTCGGCCACGGCGTTGGAGTTCTGGCCGGGGGTGTTCATCACCACGATGCCGCGTTTGGTGGCGGCTTCCAGGTCCACGTTGTCGAAGCCGGCGCCGGCGCGCACCACAATCTTGAGCTTGGGGGCGGCGGCCATCACTTCCTCGGTCACTTTGTCGGAGCGGATGATGATGGCTTCGGCATCGGCCACGGCCTTCACCAGGTCTGCCTGCTCGGCATACTTCTCCAGTTTCACCACCTGGTGACCGCCTTCGGTAAGGATATTCACAATGCCTTCCACGGCCTTGGCGGCGAAAGGCTTCTGGGTCGCTAATAAGACCTTCATTACTTCTTCAGTTTTTCAAATTCCTGCATGCAGTCTACCAGAGCCTGGACATCCTCTACGGTGCAGGCGTTGTACAGGGAGGCGCGGAAACCGCCCACGCTGCGGTGGCCCTTGATGCCCACCATGCCGCGTTCCTTGGCAAAGGCGAAGAATTCGTCCTGCAGGTCTTCCTTGCCGGGAGCCATCACGAAGCACACGTTCATGAGGGAACGGTCTTCCTTGGCGGCGGTGCCCACGAACAGGGAGTTGCGGTCAATTTCTCCATAGAGGAGGTCGGCCTTCTTCTGGTTGATCTTCTGGATGGCCTCTACGCCGCCCACGCTCTTGATCCACTTGAGGGTCTCGTTCATCACGAAGATGTTGAATACGGGAGGGGTGTTGAACATAGAGAGTTTGTCAATATGGGTGCGGTAGTCCAGCATGGTGGGAAGGTGACGCGTAACCTTGCCCAGGGCGTCCTTCTTGATGATGGCGAAGATGACGCCGGCAGGGCCCACGTTCTTCTGGGCGCCACCGTAGATGAGGGTGTACTTGCTCACGTCCACCGGGCGGGACATGATGTCCGAAGACATATCGGCGATGAGGGGGCAGGGGCAGTCGATGTCCGTCTTGATTTCCGTACCATAGATGGTGTTGTTGGTGGTGATATGGAGGTAATCAAGGTCTGCGGGAATTTCGAAGCCCTTGGGAATATAGCTGTAGTTCTTGTCCTTGGAGCAGGCGATGGCATAGGCCTCGCCGATGCCCTGAGCCTCTACCAGTGCCTTGTGGGCCCATACGCCGGTGTCCAGATAGGCGGCCTTCTTCTCCAGGTAGTTCATGGCTACATAGAGGAACTGGAGGGAGGCGCCGCCGCCCAGGAACACAACCTCGTGGGTATCCGGAATGTGAAGGAGTTCCTTCCACAGGGCACGGCATTCATCCATCACGGCGTCCCACTCCTTGGTACGGTGGGAAATGGACAGGACGGAGATACCGGTGCCGCTGAAATCCTTCAAGGCAGCGATGGCATTGTCAATGGCCACCTGCGGCAGCAGGCAGGGGCCGGCATTAAAAACATGAACTTTTTTGGACATGATAATATCGGTTATTAAGTATAATACTTGTTTTAGTTTTAGTTTCGAAAGTTACGAATTATTGTTGAATATATCAACAACTTTCCGCCTCTATCCACTGAATATCCTTGTCCCGCCGCCACCAGGTTAACTGGCGTTTGGCGTAGTGGCGGGTGTTGGCCTGGATATGGGCGATGGTGGTGTCCAGGTCATACTTGCCGTCAAAGTATTCGAACATTTCCCGGTAGCCCACGGTTTGCAGGGCGGGCAGGTCCCGGTAGGGCAGCATGGCGCGGGCTTCGGCCTCCAGGCCCTGGTTCATCATATTGAGCACGCGCTGGTTGATGCGGTCATACAGTTGCTCCCGCGGCCGCTCCAGGCCGATTTTCACTATCTCGAAATCCCGCTCCTTGAAAGTGCCGGTCTTGAAGGAAGAGAAAGGCTTGCCCGTGTACAGGCTCACCTCCAGGGCGCGGATTACGCGCTGGCCGTTGGACAGGTCCAGCTGCTCGTAGGAAACGGGGTCCAGTTCCTTGAGCTGGCTGGCCAGTACGTCCACGCCTTCGTCCCGCAGGCATTCCATCAGGTGCTCCCGCAGTTGCAGGGGCACTTCCGGGAAGTCGTCCAGCCCGTAGCAGAAGGCATCTATATATAGCATGGAACCGCCGCACATCACCAGGGTCTCGTGGCCTTCGGCGAACAGCCGGTTCACCAGGTCCAGGGCCTCCACTTCATAGATGCCCGCCGTGTAGTTGCGGGTGATGGGGATGGAACGGATAAAGTAATGCTTTACCGCGGCCATTTCCTCATCAGAGGGGGCTGCAGTGCCGATTTTTAATTCTTGAAAGATTTGGCGGGAATCACAGGAGATGACGGGAGAACCCACTTCCAGGGCGCGACGGATGGCATAGCCGGTTTTCCCAACGGCCGTAGGCCCCAGTATGATTTCCAGCCGCCGGCTCACCCTTCTTCGCCTTCGTCAAAGATTTCCTTGCCGTCTTCGTCGTCGTCCTCTTCTTCCTCCCCTTCGTCGTCGAAGTCTTCGTCATCGTCATCAAACTCGTCCTCTTCTCCGGGAAGATGGCGCTGGCGGTCCGGCAGGTCCTCGAAGGCCACGTAGCCGTTCTCGAATTCGATGGGGTTGGGACCCTTGGTCTCGGCCAGCATGGGGAAATCCGGGTGTACGTTGCCGGGGATCTCACCTTCCACGGTGATGTTCACACTCTTTTTGTTGGTGACATCGTAGAAGTACACGAAACTGTCCGTGCCGGCCTTGATGGCCTTTTCCAGGGAAATTTGGTCGGCGGTTCCCCAGCCCAGGTCGAAGAGGCCGTATCGGCCCACGACTGCACCGGTAACGTCCAGTGCCTTGAACATGATGAGCTGGTCCTGGGGGAACTCCAGGTCTGCCCTTATCTGCTTATGAAGGGTGTACAGCGTGGTGGCGCCGTTCACTTTGTATACTCTGTAGAATCCTTTGATGCCCGAGAGGGTCACTCTTAACTGAAATACCATAGGTTTCTGTTTTCGCATTTCAAAGATACTGCTTTTTGTAAAGCGGTGCAAAAAAACTTCGGGATTTTTTCGTAACTTTCGGGAAAATACAAATGGATATGAAAAACGCTTCCACCCTTGCCAAATCTTCCTGGATTGCCTTGATTGTCACCGCCCTGGTGATCTTTGTGATGGCATCCTGCTGCACCACCATCGACTCTGCTTCGGTGGGTATCAAGTTCAAGAAATGGAGTTCCAACGCCGCCCTCAAAGGCGGTGTGGAAGGAACCTGCCGCGGTTGGGTATGGTACAACCCTATCACAGAGAGCATCTTCGAATACCCCACTTACATCCAGCGTGTCACCTATGAACCCTTCACGGTGAACCCCAAGGACGCCGCCATCTTCTCCATGACCCCCACCCTGGCCTATCAGATAGACGAATCCAAGGCCGTGGACATCTTTGTGAAATACCGTAAACCCGTGCGGGAACTGGAGATGGGCTATATCAACACCTGTATCTTCGAGGCATACCGCACCTGCGCCAACAACTATACCTCCGACGAACTTATGGCCAACCGTGCCAAATTCGAGAACGAGGTACGCGCCCGCCTGGACGAATCCATGAACCGGGAAGGCTTTATCGTACGGGAATTCACCACCAAGATTGACCCGCCGGCATCCCTCACCGCCGCCATCAATGCCAAGAACGAGGCCGTACAGAACGCCCTCAAGGCCGAAAACAAGGTGAAAGAGGCCGAGGCCGAAGCCAAAATCGCCATCGCCAAGGCCAAAGGTGAGGCCGAGGCCCAGCGCATCCAGGGCGACGGCGAAGCCTACTACAACCGCGTAGTGGCCGCTTCCCTGAACTCCCTGCTGGTCCAGCAGTACGCCATCGAGAAGTGGGACGGCAAACTGCCCACCTACAACGGCTCCAACGTATTGCCGTTTATCAATCTTACCAAATAGCTCTCTTTGGAGCCGTTTGACGCATACAAATCCATCGCCGCACCGGCACAGGGCCTGTTCAAGGACAACGGGTCAAGGTTCATCGCGTTCGTATATCCCGTGGAGACGGAAGAGGAGGTGAAGGACCTGGTCCAGGCCCTGCGCAAGGAATACCATGATGCCCGGCACCACTGCTTTGCCTACCGGCTGGGCTACAAGGGTGACGTATGGCGCGCCAGCGATGACGGGGAGCCCTCCGGCAGCGCCGGCAGGCCGATATTGGGCCAGATAGACTCTTTGGGCCTGAGCGACGTTCTGGTGGTGGTGGTGCGTTATTTCGGCGGCATCAAGCTGGGCATCCCCGGCCTCATCCGCGCATACAAGACTTCAACGGCCGATGCACTGGCATCGGCCCAAATCATTGAAAAGATTGCCGGAAAGCATTTCCGCGTCAGTTTTGACTACCTGGCCATGAACGCCGTGATGAAGGTGCTCAAAGACATGGACCTGCCCCAAAGCAAACAGGATTTCGGGGAACGCTGCACCCTGGAAGTACGCGTACGCCTGAGCGCCGTGGAGGATTTCCTTCAAAGGATGCAGGACATCGCCCTGGTGGAAGAAGTGGCCTAACGCCTACAGGTCCAGGAACTTCACGAAGGCGTTGACGTCCAGGTTGTAGCCGCGGGGGCCAGCGAGGATGGCGCCGTCGGGGGACAGGATGAGGTAGTTGGGCTGGGCGTTCACGCCAAAGCGGGTTTGGGCGATGTGGGAGTTCACCCGGCCCACGTCCTTGAGGACTTTACCGTTCTCGGTGGTTACCCACTTGTCTTCCGGCAGTTTCACTTTGTCATCCATGTACAGGGCTACCATTACGAAGTTGTCCCGCAGGCGCTGCAGCACGGCGGGGTCGCTCCACACGCGGGCTTCCATTTCGCGGCAGTTCACGCAGCCGTGGCCGGTGATGTCCACGAACACGTTCTTGCCCTGTGCGGCAGCGGCGGCCAGGCCGTCTTCCAGGTTGTCATAGGCCGTGAGGCCGTGGGGCATGGCCAGGGTGGAACCCGCAATGGGTAGGGCCGGGGCGCCCACCGCCGGTGCTGAAGATTGGGCCGATGCCCCGGCGGGGGCATCCCCGGCCCTACTTAGCACAAAGTCCTGCGTCTCCATGGGCGGCAGATAGCCGCTGAGGGCCTTGAGGGGCGCTCCCCACATGCCGGGAATCATATAGACTACAAAGGCCAGGTCAATGATGATGAGGGCCAGACGGCCCACGCCGATGTACTCCAGCGGGGAGTCATGCTTGAAGCGCAGTTTTCCCATCAGGTACAGGCCCAGCAGGGTGAAGCAGACAATCCAGATGGCCAGATACACCTCGCGGTCCAGCAGATGCCAGTGGTAAGTCTGGTCCGCCACGGAGAGGAATTTGAGGCCGAGGGCAACTTCGATGAAGCCCAGCACCACCTTCACGCTGTTCAGCCAGCCGCCGCTCTTGGGCAGTTTCTTCAGCACGGAGGGGAAGAAGGCCAGGAGGGCAAACGGCAGGGCGAAGGCGATACTGAAGGCCAGCATGGTGACCATGGGTGTCCAGAACTCTCCCTGGGTGCTCTTAATCAAAACAGTTCCCACAATGGGACCGGTGCAGCTGAAGCTCACCAGCACCAGCGTAAGGGCCAGGAAGAACACGCCCAGAAGGCCGCCCTTGCCGCTCCCGGCATCGGCCTTGGTGGTCCAGCTGGCGGGAAGGGTAATCTCGAACGCGCCGAAGAAGGAAGCGGCGAACACCATGAAAATCACGAAGAACAGGATGTTCGGGAACCAGTGCGTGGCCAGCCAGTTGAAGATGTCGGCCGTGACCGTTTCACCGCCCAGCAGCCAGGTGAGGCCGATGATGATGCAGATGGGAACGGTATACAGCAGCACGATAAAAAGGCCGTACATGCCCGCCTTGAAGCGGCCCTGGGTCGGGTTGTCGCTCTGTTTAAGAAAGAACGACACCGTCATGGGCACCATGGGGAACACGCAGGGGGTGAGGAGCATCAGGAAGCCCCACAGGATGGCCTCCAGGATAAGCGCCCAGAGGTTGCCGGCACCGGAGGCCGATGACGCTTTCACCTTCACCGGCACGGAGAACTCATAGTCTTCCGGCATACCGCAGAAATCCCCGCTGCAGGCACTCCAGGTGACGGTTCCGGACACGGTAGCCGACTCCGTGAGTTCCAGATGCTGATAGATGACATAGGTTCCGGTCACCACCGGTTCCCCTTTATAATCGGAGGGTTCGTATTGCTCATACGGAAGGCCCAGCAGCTGTACGGCGTCTGATTCTTCCACCTGCAGTTCGGTACCCACATACGGGTCCGTCATAGGGTGGATGTAATAGCCGGGGGACACCTGGCCCGTAACAACCAGCTGGTACTCTTGGTTATCGGCCTGCTTTACCTCGGCCTTCCACGTTACCGACGGAACACCGGGAAGAACCAGCAGCAGGGCCGTGAGGAGGGAGTACAACATAGGCTAGCCGATTTGTGCGCCGTTAACCACCACTTCCTGCGGCGTGATGAAGCGCATTTTGCCGTCTCCCTGCTTGGCCATGAGGATCATGCCCCTGGACTCGATGCCGCGGATCACGCGCGGGGCCAGGTTGGCCAGGATGCAGATCTGTTTGCCCAGCATGTCCTCGGGGCTGTAGTACTCGGCGATGCCGGAAACGATGGTGCGCTGGTCGATGCCCGTGTCGATGGTGAGCTTGAGCAGCTTGTCCGTCTTGGGAACGCGTTCCGCCGCCAGCACCGTGGCGGTGCGGATATCCATGGCGCCGAACTGGTCAAACGTCACTTCGGCCTTCTGCGGCTCCACCTTCTTGGCGGCTTCTGCGGCGGCCTTGGCGGCCTCGGCCTCTTCGCGGGCCTTCTTGATGGCCTCCAGCTTGGCAATCTGTGCATTCACCTCATCATCCTCAATCTTGCGGAACAGCAGCACCGCCTCTCCCAGCTCGTGGCCGGCGGGAAGGATTTCGGCGTTGCCCAGCATATCCCAGTTCAGCACGAGATTCCCGGCCGGGGCCGGGGATGATGCAGTCGGGCGGGTGTGCACCGCCTTGCCTTCATCGGCCTTGTAGAAGTTCACGGTGGGGGTGCCTTCACCGGCGCGGTGGTCCGTGCCGGCGTCGATGCCTACGCGTAGGATGCCGCGAAGCTTTTCAGCGCTGAAGGGAGTGAAGGGCTCGAAGGCAATGGCCAGGTCGGCACAGATCTGCAGGCAGGTGTAGAGGATGCTGGCCGTGCGGTCCATATCCTCCTTGGCCACCTTCCAGGGTTCCATGTCGGAGATGTATTTGTTGCCGATGCGGGCCATGTTCATGGCTTCCTTGAGGGCCTCGCGGAAGTGATAGGTCTCGATGTATTTCTCCAGGGCTTCGCGGCAGGGCTTGATGGCCGCCAAAGTCTCGGCGTCGATGGCCTCGGGCTTCAGGTTGGCCGGCACCTTGCCGCCGAAATACTTGTGCGTGAGCACCACGGCGCGGTTCACGAAGTTGCCGAAAACGGCCAGGAGCTCACTGTTGTTGCGGCTCTGGAAATCTTTCCAGGTGAAGTCGTTGTCCTTGGTTTCCGGGGCGTTGGCGGTGAGCACGTAACGCAGCACGTCCTCGCAGCCGGGGAATTCCTGCTCATATTCGTGCACCCACACCGCCCAGTTGCGCGAAGTGGAAATCTTGTCGCCTTCCAGGTTCAGGAACTCGTTGGAGGGTACGTTGTCCGGAAGGATGTAGTCTCCGTAGGCCTTGAGCATGGACGGGAACACGATGCAGTGGAACACGATGTTGTCCTTGCCGATAAAATGCACAAGCCGGGTCTCCGGGTCCTTCCACCACTTCTCCCAGCTCTGGGGCAGCAGTTCCTTGGTGTTGGAGATATAGCCGATGGGTGCGTCGAACCACACGTACAGCACCTTGCCCTCGGCGCCCTCTACGGGCACGGGCACTCCCCAGTCCAGGTCACGGGTGACGGCACGGGGCTGCAGACCGCCGTCCAGCCAGCTCTTGCACTGGCCGTATACATTGGTCTTCCATTCCTTGTGCTGCTCCAGGATCCAGTCCCGCAGCCAGGGCTCGTACTTGTCCAGCGGCAGGTACCAGTGCTTGGTCTTCTTCTTCACCGGAGTGGAGCCGGACAGCTTGGACTTGGGCTCCAGCAGTTCCTCGGGGCTAAGGGTGCTGCCGCATTTCTCGCACTGGTCACCGTAGGCGTGCGGATTGCCGCACTTGGGGCAGGTGCCCTCGATGAGGCGGTCCGTGAGGAACATCTTAGCCTCTTCGTCGTACAGCTGCTCGCTTTCCTGGGTGATGAAGTCGTCTTGGTCGTAAAGCTTGCGGAAGAACTCGGCGGCGTTCTCTGCATGCACGGCCGATGAAGTACGGGAGTAGATGTCATAGTTGATGCCCAGGCCCGTGAAAGCGTCCTTCATCACTTTGTGATACTTGTCCACGATATCCTGCGGGGTAACACCCTGGTCCTTGGCTTTGATAGTGATGGGCACACCGTGCTCGTCGGAGCCGCAGATGAACACCACATCCTCTCCGCGCATACGCAGGTAGCGCACAAAGATGTCGCCGGGGATGTAGGCACCGGCCAGGTGGCCGATATGGACAGGACCATTGGCATAAGGCAATGCACAGGTCACGAGGGTTCTCTTATAACTCATTTCTTCAGTCTCCCTAATTTGATATTGATACTTTTCTTGATTTCGTTCAGTTTGCCCAGCGTCTGCATGAGGTTCTTGATTTCCGGGGCCGATTCGGCCGTCTTCAGTTGCTGGGAAATCTCATTCTGCCGGACGGTGATGCGCTTGTCGTGGAACGCCAGGATGGCGCGGGGTACATAGGTCACCAGCCACGAATCCGTGGTGGTGAGGGCGTCGGAGAAGTTGTGAACGGTGAGTTCGTACTTCTCCGTGGAAAGATTGGCGGCTACCTGGGCCACGCTGCGGTTTTCTCCGTTGAGGAGGGCCAGCACAATGTCGTCCTGGGCCATTCCCTGGTCGTACAGGGCGAAGTAGGCCTGGTAGGTGGCTTCGTAGGCGGCGTTTACAAAGTGGGCGTTGTCGGCGGCAAGTGCGTCGTCGATGAATTCGGCCACCGTCTGCTGCCCCTCGGGGTCATAGAACTCCGAGTCCGTCTCGAACTGCAGCTCATTGCGTCCGTAGCGCAGGATGAAGCCAAGGAGCTCCCGCTCCGACGGTTCCAAAACCTTTTCTTCGCGCGTAGACACAATCTCTTCCACGGCTGCGGGAGCGGGGGGACGTTCAACGGTACGTTCAAACGTACGTTCTTTCGCCGCATCCAGGCGGTTTTTCTCCCGCGTCTTGCGCACGCGGTCCTGGATGATGTCCTCTTCAATGCCGAACTGCTTGGCGACGGCGCCGATGTACACCTGGCGCTTGATGGCGTCGGGGATATCGGCTACGGTGTCCGCAATCTCGTTGATGAGGTTGGCTTTCTTGAGGGGGTCGTCGCCGGCCTGGTCCAGCAGGAGCTGCGTCTTGAAGGCGATGCCGTCCTGCTCGTGGTCCCGGATGTATTCCTGGATCTGCTCCAGGGTATGTTTGCGGGAGAAGGAGTCGGGGTCGTCGCCGTCCGGGAGGAAGACCACGCGCGGATTCATTCCCTCCTTCAGGATAAGGCCGATGGCCCTCACCGCCGCATGCAGGCCCGCGGAGTCTCCGTCGTACATGATGGTGATGTTCTCCGTGAAGCGCTTGATCAGGCGGATCTGCTCTTCCGTGAGGGACGTGCCGCAGGAGGCCACCACGTTGGTGATGCCCATCTGGTGCATCATCACCACGTCTACGTTGCCCTCTACCAGGATACAGCGGTCCTGTTTGGCAATTTCGCTCTTTGCGAAGTAGATGCCCAGCAGGTTGCGGCTCTTGATATAGATTTCCGTTTCCGGGGAGTTTACGTACTTGGCCGGATTGTCGGCCTTGAGGGTGCGTCCGCTGAAGGCGATGACACGCCCGCTCACGGAGTGGATGGGGAACATCACCCGCTCCCGGAACTTGTCTATGAGCTTTCCGTCGTCCTGCTGCACGGCCAGGCCGGCCGCCACCAGGTATTCGTCTTTGTAACCGGCGGCGCGGGCGGCGTCCACCAGGGCGGTTTTGCCGGAAGGGGCCCAGCCCAGGCTCCACTTTTCAATGGTGGCGTCCTCGATGCTGCGGGTACGGTAATAGCGGTAACCTACGGCGCGGCCTTCGCCTTCCTGCAGCTGGTCGCAGAAGAACTTGCGGGCGAACTCGCTCACGGCCATCAGGCTTTCCGTGCGCTGCCGCGCGGCAATCTGTTCGGCCGTCTCTTCCTCTTCCTTGATCTCAATATTGTATTTCTTGGCCAGGTAACGGAGCGCTTCGGGGTAGGTCATGTGTTCGTATTCCATCACAAAACCCACGGCGCTGCCGGCCTTGCCGCAGCCGAAGCACTTGTAGATGCCCTTGGAAGGCGTTACGTGGAAGGAAGGGGTTTTCTCGTTGTGGAAGGGACAGCAGGCTACGAAACTGGACCCGCGGCGCTTGAGCGTCACGAAATCACCGATCACCTCTTCTACGCGGGCGGTGTCCAGAATCAGGTCTACGGTCTCCTTGGGAATCATGCTATTCCTTCTCGAAATTCACTTCCTTGGCGTCGCTGAGGTTGGTGACGGTAATCTTGTCGTCCTTGGGAGCGGCCTTTACGTCGGGCTGCGGGGCCTGGTAATGCTTCTCCTGCCACAGGACCTTGGCCTGGAACCAGGCGTCGCGGCCATACCAGGCCAGTCCCAGTACGCCAACGACAATGGCGAAGGGACGCCGCATGGTAATGAACCAGATGCACAGGGCGCAGAACAGCAGGTCTTTCACCAGCCGTACCCAACGGTTGTTATATCCAAAATTCATCATAGTCTACAAAGATACAAAGATTCTTCGAGATTCCGCTCCAAACAAAAACCTTCGGTCAAGCTGGCCGAAGGTTTTAAGTGATTAGAACGGGAGGTCTTCTTCCGGCGTGTCGGCCGGCATGTCATCCAGCGTGGGGGCCGGAATGTCCGGGACCGGGGCCGATGATACCGGGGCCGATACCGGGGCGGCGGGAGCCGCCGTGGCCTGACCGGCAGGAGAGATGCGCCAGATTTGGAGGTCCGTGTACCATCGGCCGTTATATTCGCGGCCTCTGATGTTGAAGGAAACCTTGATGCGGTCTCCTACCTGGTACTTGGCCAGTTCGGCTACCTTGTCCTGACCGAAAGCGGTGAAGCAGGCCTGCGAAGTGAAGTTGCCGTCCGGGAACTCCAGGATGAACTCCTGCTTGGCCCACTGTCCGCGGGCCGACGTTCCCTGCTGCACGCCCAACTTCTGGCGGAGGGTGCCTTCCAGTTCCAGTGCCATAGCTTACTTCTTCTTGGCGGGTTTGGCAGGCTCGGCTTCCTTCTCTACGAAAGGATGAACCTCCAGCAGATCCACGTCGAAGATGAGGGTGGAGTTGGTGCCGATCTCACGGGGACCACGCTCACCGTAGGCCAGGTTGGCGGGGATCACGAGGGTGATCTTGCCACCTTCGCCCACGAGCTTCATGCCCTCGGTCCAGCCCTTGATCACGCGGTTCAGGGGGAACTCGATGCCTTCGTTCTTGTCGAACTCCTTACCGTCGATGAGGGTACCGCGATAGTTCACCTTCACGGTGTCCCTGTCGGAGACGGCGTGCTTTTCGGAACCGGAATCCTGGATGAGGTAAACGATACCGGAAGCGGTGGAATCGGCGCTGTTCTTCACATAGAATTCCTTGCGGAACTGGTCACCTTTCTCCTTGTTCAAGGCACCTTCGTAAGCGGTGCGCTTCTGGAGATAGCTGTTGATGATGCGGTTCATGTCGGAGGGATCAATCTTGAACTGCTTCACGAAAGCGGAGTCCATGGGCTCGCCTTCCTTGGCGTTCAGAGCGTCCTTCATACCTTTCTCTACCTGGGCCATGTTCAGTTCACCGAAGTTGTTCTGGGTCATGACCAGGCCGAAGTTAACGCCCAGCAGATAGGAAGTGGTGTCCACCTGACCCTTGGTAGGGAGCAGAGCCTGAACTTCCTTGGAGCCCTCTACCTTGGAGGAGCCGCAAGCCATCACCAGCACAGCTGCGGAAGCGATGGCGAAGATTTTTGCAAGTTTCATATAATAAAAAATTTTAAAGTTTTCTTTCGTTTCTAATTTGCAAAGATAGTAATTTTTTCTGACATAGCCTAAATTATACTGACGGATGGTAACTTTTTGAGTATGAAGTGCAAAAACATTTGGAAATGTCGCAAAAAATGGTTATCATTACAAAAACAACTTAAACTAACCACCATGGTTGATGACGCCATCCTACATGAGAAACTGAAGACCTTCTTCGGTTACGACGCTTTCAAGAGCGACCAGGAGCGTATTATCCGCCACCTGGTTGACGGTGGGAACGGCTTCGTGCTGATGCCCACCGGCGGAGGCAAGTCCCTGTGCTATCAGTTGCCCGCCCTGGTCATGGACGGCACCGCCATCGTCATTTCCCCGCTCATCGCCCTCATGAAGAACCAGGTAGACGCCATCCGCGGCTTCGAGGCCGGGGACGACGGCATCGCCCATTTCCTCAATTCCTCCCTGTCCCGGCAGCAGATACAGGAGGTGCAGGAGGATTTGCAGCGCGGGGTGACCAAGTTGTTGTATGTGGCGCCCGAATCCCTCACCAAAGAGGAGAACATTGCCCTGCTCAAGACCATCAAGATTTCCTTTTACGCGGTGGACGAAGCCCATTGTATCTCTGAATGGGGCCACGACTTCCGTCCGGAATACCGCCGCATCCGGGACATCGTCGATCTGATTCAGCCGGCGCCCATTATCGCGCTTACGGCTACCGCCACGCCCAAGGTCCAGAGCGACATCCTCAAGAACCTGCGCATCCCGGACGCCCAGGTGTTCAAGTCCTCCTTCAACCGCCCCAACCTGTATTATGAGGTAAGGGACAAGGTGGAACCGGAAAAGGACATCATCCGCTTCATCCGGCAGAACCCCGGCAAGAGCGGCATCATCTACTGCCTCAGCCGCAAGAAAGTGGAGGAAATGGCCCAGATGCTCTCCATCAACGGCATCAAGGCGCTGCCTTACCATGCCGGCCTGGACGCCAAGACCCGGGCCGACAACCAGGATATGTTCCTCACGGAGCAAATCGACGTCATCGTGGCCACCATCGCCTTCGGCATGGGCATCGACAAGCCCGACGTACGCTTTGTGATTCACTACGACATCCCCAAGAGCATCGAGGGCTACTACCAGGAAACCGGCCGCGCCGGCCGTGACGGCCAGGAGGGCCAGTGCATCACCTACTACAGCTACAAGGACATCCAGAAGCTGGAGAAGTTCATGCAGGGCAAGCCCATCGCCGAACAGGAAATCGGCAAGCAACTCCTGCAGGAAACGGTGGCCTATGCCGAATCCAGCCAGTGCCGCCGCAAGATGCTGCTCAACTACTTCGGCGAAGATTACCCCCAGGACAACTGCGGCGCCTGCGACAACTGCCTGCATCCCAAGAAACGCTACGACGGCCGGGAAGACCTTGCCCTGGTCATCGAACTCATTGAGACCCTGCCCGAACGCTTCAAGCTGGAGCATCTGGCTGCCATCCTTTCGGGCGTCACCAACGCCATGGTGAAGTCCTACAAGCACGACGAACTGCCGCTGTTCGGCGCCGGCAAGGACCACGACATCCGCTTCTGGCAAGCCGTCATCCACCAGGGACTGCTCATGCATTACCTGGAGAAGGATATTGAAAACTATGGCCTTATATCGGCCACTCAGCAGGGACTGGACTTCCTGCAGCATCCCCACGAAGTGATGCTGGTGGAAGACCGCACGTTCTCCGAAGGCGAAGACGACGAAGAACCCGACGATGACGGCGCCGCTGCCGTGCACGGCGGCGGAGGCGGGGATCCGGTTCTGCTGGCCATGCTCAAGGATCTGCGCAAGGACGTGGCCCGCAAGCTGCACCTGCAACCCTGGGTGGTGTTCGGAGACCCTGCCCTGGAGGATATGACCATCTTCTACCCCCTCTCCCTGGACGAGCTCAAGAGCAAGTGCCAGGGCGTGGGAGACGGCAAGGCCCATAAGTTCGGCCAGCCCTTCGTAGACCTGATTGCCCGGTATGTGGAGGAGAACGAGATTATGCGCCCCGACGACTTCGTGATGAAGACCACCGTCTCCAAGGACGGCTTCCCGGAGTACATTGCCCGCACAACGGACCGTCGGCTGCCGCTGGAAGACATCGCCGCCGACCGCGATATGGACATGGACGAACTCCTCACCCGCATAGAGGCCATCGTTTCCACCGGTTTCCACCTCAATATCAACTATTATATTAAGGAAGAACTGGATCCCGACGTAGTGGAAGAAATCTACGACTGGTTCAAGACCAAAGCCACCTCAGACTCCCTGCAGGAAGCCATCGCCGCCCTGAAAGACGAATACGAGGAACTGGAGATTCGCCTTGTTCGAATCAAATTCTTGTGTGAGGTCGCAAACTAAAGATATACCAATGAACACAGGCTGTCCGGGCTGAAAAGGCGGACAGCCATTTTTTGCAGGTCTTCGGGGGTGATGGCCTGGATGGCGTTCCGGGTTTCTTCCGGGGACATGATGGTGCCCCAGGCAAGCATGCTCTTGCCCATGGACAGGCACTGGGCCTCTCCGGCGTCGGCGCTGATGGCCAGCTGTCCCAGGAGCTGCTTGCGGTAGGCTTTGAGCTGGGCGGGCGTGAAGGGGACTTCGCACAGCCGTTTCAGGATCTTGTCGATGGCCTTTTGGCACGCTTCCAGATTGGGCTTGTCACAGCCGAAAGTAATGGCCAGAATGCCGGTGTCGGCGTACTGCGTGTAGGAGCACTCGATGCCGTACACCCAGCCTCGCTTTTCCCGTAACTCCTTATTCAACAGGGAATTGGAAGCAGGGCCGCCCAGGATGTTCGCCAGCATGGCGCACACCAGCCGGTCGGGCATCTCGTACAGCGACGGTGCCTTGCAACCGATTACCGCATTCACCTCGTGGTGCCGCTTGTCAACTACCTTGTGAAAAGACATGATCGATGAGTTTTAGAACATCCTTTTCCAGGACGGTTTCGCCGATATCGGCCACTACGGAGAGGACCATCTTTTCCGGGACAAACTTTTCGGCCACAAACCGGCGCAGCATGGCCGGCGTAATCTTCTTCACGCTGGCGGCAGTGCCCAGGATGGGGGTGGCCAGGGGAGTGCCTTCGAAGAGGAGGGACTCGAAGCGGTCGTAAACGTCTTCGGCCGGATTGTCCTTGTAGGAGATGATTTCGTCCAGGACCACGCCGCGTTCGGTCTCGATTTCGCTTTCCGGGAACGTGGCTTCCGTGGCCAGTTCGAAGAGCAGCGCGGCGGCCTTCTTCCAGTCTTCTTTGAGCACGGTAGCGTGCAGGACAATCTCCTCTTTGGTGGTGTAGGCGTTGAGTTCGCCGCCCAGTTTGTCCAGGTAGCCGTTGATTACCGCCGCGCTTTTGCGCCGGGTGCCGCGGAACAGGTTGTGCTCTACGAAATGGGCGATGCCGGCGGGATAGCCTTGTTCGTCCCGCGTGCCGCAGCCGATGCTGAGGGCGCAGTAAGCCACGGCCCGCCCGCTGCGGCGCAGCGCATAGCCCAGTCCCTGGGGAGAAGTGCCGGTGGTCATTATCTCTTGGAGAATTTTCTGAGGTCTTCCGTTAGGAATCCCACGCCTTTTTTGGCGTCTATCTTGTGTTTGGCGAAGTAGAAGAGCGTATGGGTGTCGGTCTCGAAGAGCATCTTGTAGCACCAGGAACCCTTGCCCGGGGTGACGGGTGCCACCACATAACCCACCAGGGTGCTGAAGGCGGCGTCCAGGTATGCCTGGTCTGCGTCGGCGGTATCCACCACCTGGAAAGTGGGCGTGAACAGCTGGGAAAGGTCTTTTTCCGAGACGGAGGCTGCCACGTCATCGGCGCCGATGAGAATCTGTTTTCCCTTGCCCCATTTCTTGAAGTTGTGGTTCACCCAATTTTCCATTCCGTAGGCCACTTTCTCGCTTTCCATGGCATCCAGGGTATATTCCTGTACGGCTTTCACCAGACTGCCCAGATAGATGAGCTCCCGGCCGCTGCCGCCTTGGGCGGCTACCAGCGGAAGGGCCACCACCTGGTGCATGGCGGAAATGCCTTTCTGGGCCTCGGCCCCGCCTTTGAGCAGGGTGAGGAAACTCACGCCGGGCTCCTCCTCTCCCTTGAACTGTTCGTCCAGCACCAGGAGGAAGTAGTATTTGTCCTGGGTCTTTCGTTTCTCGAACTGTTCCATGGTGCAGAATTCAAAGGCCGATGCCGTCCAGCCCGTCACCACTTCCTGCCGGAGGGCGTCGGTGACCAGGGCGTCGCCAGAGAGCACCACCTGCGTCACCTTGTCGGTGAAATCGGCCAGCCGATGGCTGCGCGTGGAAACATTTCCCTGCGCCCTCAGGAGCGGGGAAACCACGGTGAGCGCCAGGGCGCATATCAGAGCTTTTCCTTTCATAACTTACTGTGCGATAAAGGCATAGGTAATGGTTCCCATTTGCCGGGCAGGGGCCTCGGGAGCGGCCGAAAACTTGGACAGCCGTGCGGCGCGGATGGCGAATTCCCGCAGGCAGTGGTCCTGGGAGGAGACGCCTTCGTCTACCTTGGCGTTGAGTACATCGCCGCGATTGTTCACGGTGATGACCACGGTTATCTCGCCGCCGCCATAGCAGCGGTAGGCGGGGATGGGCAGGCGGCTGGCCTTGCGTCCGTCCAGGCTCCAGGAGAGCACGGAGGGGCCGCTGTAGGGCTTGGCCTCTTCCTTCTTTTTCTCTTTCCGCTCTTCCTGCACGGCGGCAAAGCTGTCCTGGCTTTCATCGGCCCGGCTCTGCCCTTCCTGCAACTCCCGCGCCAGGCGTTCGGCTTCTTCGTACAGCTTGTCGGCGTCGGTGCCGCGGTCGTCCTTGAGGGTGGTGTTCCGGTCCACGGTGATGTTGCGGATGGCGACGCCGCCCTGTTCCGCCAGCATCTGCTCCAGCTGGGCCTCCACGGTCTGCTGCATGCGGATGCGCTCCTGCAGACGTTCGGCCGCTTCCTGCGCGGTGAAATCCAGCACGAAGCTGTTCTCCCGCTGCACTTCGGCGCCAATCCTTACAGCCAGCAAAACGATAATCACCGCGAGATGGATGCTCACGGTGATATACAGTCCTGCCCGCTGGTCCGGAGTCAGCTTCATTTGCGGCGTTTTTTCTTCTGCAGCGCTTTTTCTACGGTATTGGTGATGATGTCGATGGCCACCTTGTTATGGCCGCCCTGGGGGACGATGACATCGGCATAACGCTTGGACGGTTCGATGAACTGCAGGTGCATGGGCTTTACGGTGTCGCAGTAGTGCTCGATGGCCGTCTCGATGGTACGGCCGCGTTCGGCGATGTCCCGCACGATGATGCGCAGCACGCGGTCGTCGTCATCGGCATCCACGAAAATCTTGATGTTCATCTGGTCCCGCAGTTCCTTGCAGGTGAAGATGAGGATGCCTTCCACGATGATGACGTCGGCGGGCTCCACGGTGATGGTTTCCGTGGTGGAACGGGAGCAGGTGATGTAGGAGTACACCGGCTGCTCAATGGTTTTGCCGGCCTTGAGCTCCCGAATCTGCTGGCACATCAGCTTCCAGTCGATGGCGTCGGGGTGGTCGAAGTTGATGTTCTTCCTTTCCTCGGCCGGAACGTGGCTGGAATCCTTGTAATAGGAATCCTGCGGAATAACCACAACCCTACCCTGGAGTTGTTCGGTGATGGCTCTCACCACCGTCGTCTTACCTGAGCCGGAACCGCCGGCAATACCGATGACTAACATAGGCTAGAATTCTGCATTTTTCGGAGTACGGGGGAAAGGAATGACGTCGCGGATGTTGGCCATGCCGGTGACGAAGAGCAGCAGGCGCTCAAAGCCCAGGCCGAAACCGCTGTGGGGCACGCTGCCGTAACGGCGGGTGTCAATGTACCATTCCAGGTTCTTGCGGGACATGCCCAGTTCGTCGATGCGCTGCTCCAGTTTCTCCAGGGAGGCTTCGCGCTCCGATCCGCCGATGATTTCGCCAATCTTGGGGAAGAGCACGTCCATGCCGCGGACGGTGCGGCCGTCCTCGTTCTGCTTCATATAGAAGGCCTTGATGTCCTTGGGGAAGTCGATGAGGATGACGGGTTTCTGGAAGTGTTTCTCTACCAGGTAACGCTCGTGCTCGCTCTGGAAGTCCGTGCCCCAGTGCACCGGGTACTCGAACTTGACGCCGTTTGCCACGGCTTTCTCCAGGATGTCCACGGCTTCGGTATAGGTGACCTTCTGGAAGGCGATGCCCAGCACGCTGCGCATGCGCTCGATGAGGCCGTCGTCGTATTTGTCGTTCAGGAACTGGAGGTCGTCCAGGCAGTTGTCCAGGGCGTACTGCACCAGGTACTTCACGAATTCCTCGGCCAGGGCCATGTTGTCGTTGATGTCGTAGAAGGCCATCTCCGGCTCAATCATCCAGAACTCGGCCAGGTGGCGCGGGGTGTTGGAATTCTCGGCGCGGAAAGTAGGGCCGAAGGTGTAGATTTCGCCCACGGCGGTTGCGCCCAGCTCACCTTCCAGCTGACCGGATACGGTGAGGGACGTCTTCTTGCCGAAGAAGTCCTTGCTGAAGTCCACGTTGCCCTTCTTGTCCAGCGGGACGTTCTTCAGGTCCAGGGTGGTTACCTGGAACATGTCGCCGGCGCCCTCGGCGTCGGATTCGGTGATGAGGGGGGTGTGCAGGTACACGAAGCCCTTCTCGTTGAAGAACTTGTGGATGGCGAAGGCCATGGCGTTGCGGATGCGCAGCACGGCGCCGAAGGTGTTGGTCCTCAGGCGCATATGAGCTACGCTGCGCAGGTATTCCAGGGTGGTGTCCTTCTTCTGGAGGGGAAAGCGCATGGGGTCGCAGTCTCCCAGCACCTCCATCTCCTTGGCCTGGATTTCCACGGCCTGACCGCTGCCCACGGAGGCTACCAGCTCACCTTTGACGGCGAGGGATGCACCTGTGGTGATGCGCTTGATGAGTTCTTCGTCGAAGAGCTCCGTATTGGCCACGATCTGGATATTATTGATGGTAGAACCGTCATTGAGGGCGATGAACTTCACTTGTTTGTTGCCTCTCTTGGTGCGGACCCAACCTTTGGCCAGCACTTCTACACCCGGCTCCGAGGCAAGCAGGGCCTTGATTTTGGTTCTTTTGAGTGTTTCCATAGATTTTTAGCTACAATCATGCAAATATAGCACTTTCCACGGAGCAAAGCAAAAAAAAAGCCTCCCCGGAGGGGGAGGCTGATGGGGGGAAGTGGAATTACTGCAGAAGTTCCCACTTGTATTCGTAGGTCTGATCCAGTTCGCCGGCATAGTATTTCTCTACCTTGGTGACGAAGTTGTCGGCGTCCTTGGTGTATTTGTGGGTGGCGTTGTCAGCGGCGCCTTCCCAGGCAGCCTGGTCCAGGAGGAGCTTGGAAGGCTTGCCGAAGAGGCCGATCTCAAACATCCAGCGGTCTACGCCAGCCTTGTCGGTAGCATCGGCGAAGATACCGGCTTCGTTCTTTTCCACAAGGAAGTTCTGGATCTTGTACTGCTCGCCTTCTTCGGTGAAGCGGGACCACTTGATGAGGTTGCCGCCTTCCCAAACGCAGTTGCACTTCTTTTCGTCGCCCTTGAACACGGTGAGGAGGTGTCCTTCCATGTCATAGGTGAACTTGCGGACATCACCCCAGGTGTCGGTGAAAGACTCAACATAACCGTTGCCGCCCAGCGTGAAGGAGAGGGGAGCCTGCTCTTCACCTTCCTTGACATACTTCACAGAGGCGTTTTTGCCGTTCCAGGTGAAGGTCCAGGTGCGTTCCCATGCACCGGTGGTCTCGTCCAGGTTGCGCTTTACTTCCTTGATGGAGCCGTCGGCGTTGTAGAAGAAGTGATACTTGTCCCATTCGTCGCCGCACATGACAAGACGCTTCTTGATGGTGGGCTCTTCGGGAGTGCTCTTTTTGCAGGAGTTAACTGCAAGAACTGCTACGCTCAGGATAGCGATTGCATAGAATAACTTTTTCATAATGTTAATAAATTAATGGTTAATAGGTAAGATAGGATATAATAGATTTCATACTGTTGTACAGGTTGAGGGAAGCGTTCTTGTAACTTCTGACAACCCGGTATTCAAAGGCCGCTTCGTTTTGCTTGCAAGCGATGTACAGCTTGTCCATATCCCGATAGTGGTTGTCCTGCTCCGTTCCGGCGAAGTAGACTTCCTGGCCGCTGGTGACCTGGATGGTTCCCACGGCGGGATTGAGATAATAGCTGCGGGAGAAGGTGGCCGAAGGGAGGCTCAGTGCCTCACGGGCACCCTCTTCCACGCCCAGGATGTATTTCTTCTGGTGGGGATACTTGGCTTCCCATTCCTGCATCCATTCCTGGAGGCTCTTCTGGGCTGTGTTGCAGGGCAGGAGGGCATAGGCGGCCGTGGAAGACTGGTCCTTGCAGACGGCCATCAGGGTTTGCAGGTCTTCCCGGGAGAGATTCTTGTGAGCGATGAAAACGGCCGTTCCGTCTCCCTTTTCCTTATAGGCGGGGGAGAGGTAGGAACCATCCTGTTCGGTTTCCACGCTTCCCGGTGTAAAGGCGGGCTCTTCATCCGGAGACCACAGGTTGCCACCGTTCATATAGTAGTCGAACATGGGCAGCACTTCGTCCAGGGCAGGCATCCAGACGGAGGAACTGTGACCGCCGTCCACCACGCGATACGAATGGGCATAACCGTTGTCCCGGAGGATGCAGTGCAGTTCGTCGTTGGCATACAGCAGGTTTTCCTCATTGTCTCCGCAGATGAAATACCAGTGAACGGTGGAAAGCGTCTCTTTATTCTGCGCATTGAAATAATGCAGGGGGCAATGCTGTTTGTAGTAGTCCGTGATACGGGCCTCCCCGCTTTGTCCGAAACCGCCGAAGATCTTTCCCCACTGGCTGTTCCAGCCGTCCTGGGACTCTTCCATATACTGCCAGTCTGTCCTTACCGACATGGAAAGGGGCGCGCTGGCGATGAAGAGTTCGGGGTGTTTCTCGGGCAGGGCCGCCGCTCCGAATCCGCCCATGGAATAGCCGGTGACGGCGCGGTGCTGTTTGTCGGGGAGCGTCCTCAGGCTGCTGTCAATGAGCGGAATGAGCTCGTTGACAAACATGTCCATGTAGCTGAACGTTTTGTCGGAGCGATTGCAGTAATAGGTTTTGAATCCCTGCGGGAAGACATAGATCATCTCTCCCATGCCTTTCTCCGTAAGGTAGTCAATCTTGTTGTTGGCGTGGAGCCAGCTGCCGTTCCAGGAGTTGTTATCGTCTCCGTATCCGTGCAGCATATACACAACCGGATAACGTTTTTCCGGATGGGTTGCATAACTCTCCGGGAAATACACAGAGTATTTAACGGTGGTGCCCAACACCTTGCTGTCCAGGATGTTGTCCTGGGAATACCGCTGGAAAGCCGACGGGTCCACGGGAGGCAGGTCCCGCTGCTTTTCACAGCCGCAGGATACCAGGAGTGCCGTGCACATCAGCAGACAGACAATTCTACTCTTCATCATAGACAACCATTTCAGAGGCATACAGTTCGTAATCCGGATGGGGATTGTTCAGGCGGAGGGTAAGCACGTGCTTCCCGCTGCCAAAGCAGTAGGCGCTGAATATTTCATACTTCCGCTTGATATAATCAATCGGCATCGTAAAGTGTTCAATCTCCTTACCATCCAGGAGGGCCGTGACGTCTGCTACATAGCTGTCATCGGCGTGGCCAGTCTTGCGGACGCTGCCTTCCACCACAATGCCGTTGCCCTGGAAAGGAAGGTCCACCGAGGTGGTGAAAGCTTTCTTGAGGACGCGTTTCTCGACTGGTTTGATGCCTTCGAAGCATTGTTCGTAGCGGACGGTTTCCGGCGTCTCTACAGTAAACAAGATGCCGTTTCCATCACTTTCGTTGCAAGAAATGAGCAAATCGTAATTGGCCTGGCAAACCTGCTCCAGGGAGAGGGAGGTGTAGGGGAAGGGGATGTCCTTGATGCGCTCGGCGCCCTTCTTCCATTCTTCGGGGATGGCGCTGTAGCCGTACATCACGCCCAGGATGCCGGCGGCCGATGCCGGGTTGCAATCGGAGTCGTTGCCGCAGCGGGTGGCGATGTCCATGGTCTTGAAGAAATCGCCTTCACCGTACAGCAGACCCATCACCACGAAGGCGCTGTTGATGGTGGCGTCAATGTTGAAGCCGTTCCATACGCCCTCCGGGCAGCCCACGTCGTTGGCGTGGCGGTTGGTCACTTCGAACCAGCACTGCTTCCAGTCATTCGGGTATTTCTTCCAGTACTTGATGACATCGGCGATGGTGTTGTGGAACTTGGTGCCCTCCGGAATGGTCTTCAGGGCCTCGGAGACGATGGTGGGGATGTCCTGGCACACATAGGCCAGGCAGTACATGGCGCCGATGTATACGCCGCCGTACCAGCCGTCGCCGTAGTTCATGATGTGGCCGATGCGGTCGCTCAGTTCACTGGCCTTGTTCACCTGGCCGGGATAGAGCATGCCAATGAAGTCGGCTTCAATCTGGAAGTCGATGTCGTCGGCGTGGGGATTGTATTTCCAATGTCCGCTTTCCGGGGCGCTGCGGCCGTTCATGATGTTGTAACGGGCGGCCTGGTTGGCGTGCCACAGCTTGTAATCGGCATAGGCGAAGGCATCGGCATAGGCCTCGATGGGCGCGTCCAGCCCCTCCTTGAGCATGGTCTCCAGGAACGTGAGGTCCATATAGACGTCGTCGTACAGGCCGGGGTCCTCGATGTAGGTGTCGTAAATGTAGTTGTCGTACCAGGGGATGGGAATCTCGTCCATGATGAGCCCGCCCTTATACTTGAACTCCGTGGGACCGCCGTAGGTGCAGCCGATGGTCTGGCCGTACCAGCCGCCCCGGATCTTATCCATCAGGGTGGCCTGGTCCAGGCTCACGGTCTCCCCATAGGGGACCTTTGCGGTACAGGCCGAAAGGAGAAGGAGAGCGCTAATTATGGTAATACGTATCTTCATTCTGCTTCTCGCTATAGTATTGTATTGCATTGATCCTTAAAAGGTAGGTGTCCGGTTTGGGATTGCGCCATACCATCTTTACGTAATGGCGGCCCTCCGGCATCTGGTATTTCCAGGCCGGTTCCAGTTTACGGGAGGTGCCTTTCATGGGCAGGAGGGAGACCTGGTCCAGTTCGCCGTCTATCCAAACCTCGATTTCGGCCACATACGGGTCGTCCTCTTCGGCCAGGGCGAAGACCTCGCTGCCCACGTGTTTCTTGGACACGCGTGCGGCGTAATCGGCCGATATGCCCCGCAGGCAAACCAGGTTGCCCCAGATGACGAATCCGTTGCCCTGGAAGTCAAACTCGTAGGTGCCCGACATCCAGTGGTCCTTCTGGTCCCGCATCAGCGGATAGGTGTCCACGAAGTTCTGCTCCAGCGGGAGCACCTCCGGCTGGGCCACGGGAATGGTGACGCTGTCTTCGGTGACGGTACCGCCGTTCTTCTCAATGAGCTGCAGGGCGTGGTTGAAGGAATACTGGCTGCCTTTGGCCAGGGAAACGTCGGTGCCTTCGAAGTCCAGGTCCCAGATTTCCATCACGGGGTCTTTCCAGAAGGCCGGCATCTTATCCAGGCCCAGCACTACGCCCAGCACGCCGCCCACGGTGGCCGGGTTGCAGTCGGAATCCTGGCCGCAGCGGGTGGAAATCTCCAGGGATTTGCCAAAGTCACCGCCGCCATAGAGCAGGCCCATGGCCACATAGGCGCTGTTCAGCTTGGCGTCAATGTCAAAGCTCAGGCTCACGCCCTTGGGACAGCCGGTGTCCAGGCCCCATTTCTTGAGCACCTGGAACCAGCAGTCTTTCCAGTCGGGATATTGCTTATGCCACACGCGTACGTCGTTGAGGCATTGCCAGAAGGTGCTTTCCTGCGGAATGGCCTCCAGGGCCATGTCCACAATACGGGCGGGATCATTCTCCACGAAGGCGGCACTGTACAGGCCGGCCACGAAGGCTCCGCCGTAGAAACCGTCTCCGCTGTTCATGATATGCCCCACGCGGGAGGCGATATCCAGGGCTTCCGGCAGCATGCCTGGCGCCATCAGGCCCACGAAATCGGCCTCGATCTGGAAGTCCAGGTCGTCCGCGTGCGGATTGTTGATCCAGTTGCCCGATGCGGGCGGCATGATGCCCTGGCGCACGTTATACCGGCCTGCCTGATTGGCGTGGGCCAGATGATAGGGCGCATAGGCAAAGCGCAGGGCCAGTTGCTCCGAGGTGGCGTCCAAACCCAGCTGCTCGAAGGCTTCGGCAAAGGTGAGGTCGTTGTACACGTCGTCAAACAGGCCGGGCTTGCGGTCCCACCAGTGCTTCACATAGCCTTCTCCCCAGCCGATGGGAATCTCCTCTGGGATGATGGTGCCCTGGAATTTGAATTCCGTGGGGGCGCCGTACACCACGCCGATGGTCTGGCCGGCCCAGCCGCCCATGATTTTGTCCATAAGGGCGTCCTTGGACAGCGTCACCGACTCGGGTGCTTCAGGCGCCGAACAGGCGGCTGTAAGCAGCAGGGCTAGAATCAAGCTATTTCGCTTCATAAACTTCCAGTTCAGTGATGGAGATAAAGGCCGATACGTCCTTGGTGTACTTGTTCCAGTGGATGAGCACGGCATCGTCGCCGATGACGCGGATGGCCGTGGTGGTCACCTTGGGGAAGGTGAAGATGAATTCGCCGTTGTGCGGCTGGAAGAAGACTTCGTCGCAGTAAGGCCAGTCCGGGGTGACGGTGGCGTCCTTGACGGGCTGCCAGTTCCCGTCCGGGTCCAGATACTCTACGTGCAGGTTGCTGTACCATCCGCCGAATTCCTCCAGCGGTCCGTAGTGGAAGGATACCATATCCGTGGTGACAGGCTTGTCCCAGCGGTAGCCGAAGTAATCCTGCTTGGGTGCGTTGGATTTGCCGCCCAGGGAATAGAAGGCAGCTCCGGGACCGCCCACGACGCCGTCGTTGATGACGTCTACGGTATAGGCACGGTAGGAAACCGGAATGGTGAGCCAGCAGGAATCCAGGGTGGCGCGGTCGGTCTCCCGGGTAAGGGCCAGGATTTCAGTGGCGTCGGCGGCCAGGTTGCGTCCGTGCTTTTCGGGCAGGGTGAAGGTGGCGGCGGATTCCTTGGCCGGTTTGAAGGTGGCCTTGGGATTGATGGTGTAGATCTTCTCGCCGTTCTCTTCCCGGACGGAACCGCCGCGGGCCAGGATAATCTTTTCGGCCAGGACTACGGTACGCTCGATGATGTCTTCGATGGAAGCGTCGGGCATGTCGTAGCGCGTCACGTTGATGTAGCGGTCGTTGAAGGGCTTGGTCCAGTGCGGGAATGCAGCGGGCATGGCACGGTCCAGCGGAACGCCGCCCACCCCGTTGATGACGCCCAGGAGGCCGCAGATAGTAGCCGTCTGGTTGTCACAGTCAAAGCCCAGGGCGCAGCCGATGAGGAGGGTCTTTTCAATGTCGCCGTCACCGTACAGCAGGGACAGGATGCCCATGGCGCCGTTGAGGTCGGCGTTCCAGATGCTCTTGGTGATGTCGGGCTCGTTCACGTAGAGTTCGTCGGCAATCACCTTGCGGGAAGCCTTCCAGTCGTCGGGATACTTCTGCCACAGGTCCAGGCATTCGTCAATGATATGGCGGAAGCGGTCTTCCTTGGGAAGATACGCTTTGGCGTGGCGGATGAGGGTGGGAATGTCACTCTCGAAGAAGGCTTCGGAGTACATGGCACCGTATACTACGGTAGGGGAGACGGCCCAGTCGTCGGAGGTGATGCGGGCGGCCCAGTCCGATATGCCGGCGGCATACTTGGGCATGCCGGGTGCGGTATAGGACCAGATTTCGTTGATGAGCTGGGGATCGATCTGGAACCAGTGCGGGTTGTACTCCTTCTTGCCGGTGTAAGGCGGCGTGAAACCGTAGTGCATCAGGCCCAGGGCGGCGCGGTTGGCCAGCCATACCCGGTCACGGATATGGTACATCCAGCCTTCCTTCACCTGCTGGTACGTGATATCGATGCCGTATTTCTCCATCATCAGGAGATAGAGATATTCCACGTCGGTGTCGTCGTCGGAGAAAGCTCCGTCCACGGCAGCCATCTTGGTGATGGCCTTGTTGAAGACGAAGGGCCCTTCGCCGGGCTGGTCCACAAATTTGTTCTCGTATTCGAGACCGTAGATGTTACCGACCATCTGGCCCAGCCAGGCGCCGGCAATCTTGTCTTTCAGTTGGGTACGTGTGATTTCCAGCGGCTTCTGGGCGCAGGAGGCCAGAAGGAGCAGGCACAGCGATATGAGGGATAAACGTTTCATCTTAACTACAGGTTAGGGTTGGCTGCCTTGGCGGTCTTGGGGATGGGGAGAAGAAGGACGGACTCGGTCTTGGCGGGTTTGGCCCACCAGGCGTCCAGGAATTTGTCGAAGCGGATCATATCCTGGCGGGCCCAGCCTTCAATGGCCAGTTCGTGGGCACGCTCCCAGTACAGGTTGTCCAGGGTGAGCTGGGCGGCTGTCATCGGGGGCAGGCCGGCACGGGCGCGGAGGGTCTTGAAATCGGCCACGGCGGCGGCCTCGGCCTCCTTACCCTGACGCACCAGGGCTTCCACGTACATCAGCACCACATCGGCATAGCGGAGCAGGAAGAAGTCGTTCTCCATGCCCACTTGGCCGCCTGTGAGCTTGCCGTCGTCCTGATAGGTCCATTTGCCGATACGGGCACCCTGCAGGGGACCGCGACGGCTGTCTTTCCCGTACACGCTTTCGGGCATGTCGGGGTCGATGACGTAGGGAACGCCGGGCTCGTATTCCAGGGCCTTTCCGTCTTTGTCGTACATCTGGCCGTAGAGCCAGGTATCGGCCTTACGGGTGTCGGCGGGGTCATAGCTGGACAGGAAGTCGGGTTCTCCGCACAGGCCGTCCCAGCCGTCGGCGTTGATGCCGAAGGGCCGGCAGAGATCGGCCGGCAGGGTGGACATATAGATAAGGAAGGCGTGGTGGTCGGAAGTGGTGTACACAGTGCTGTACGGAATGGCGAAAATCTGCTCCGGGCAGTTCTCGTTGTACACCTCGAAGTTGTCTTTGTAGTTGGGTGCCAGCGTGTAGTGACCCTTTTCGATGATGGCCTGGCAGGCGGTTGCTGCCTCGGCCCACATAGGCTTGCCAATCCACTTTTCGGCGTTCAGGTACATCTTGGCCAGGATGGCATAAGCGGCTCCCTGGGTGATGCGGCCGTAATACTCGGTGGAGGGCACTTCTTCCAGATACGGCAGATTCTCCGTAATTTCCTTGACAATGAAGTCGAACACGTAGGCACGGTCTTTCTTGGGCGGATATCCGGTTTCCTTCTTGCTGATGGAGAAGGGAACGGAGCCCCAGTTGTCAATGCCGCACATATAGAAGTAGGCGCGGAGCACCTTCACTTCGGCAATCACGCGATGTTTGGCTTCGAAGTCCTGTTCTACGTCCTCGAACGTGTCCAGGACGTCGTTGCAGGCGGTAACGCCGTTGGTCCAGTATTCCCAGGCCATTTCCAGCAGGCGGTTGCTGAAGGAAATGTTGTGGACGTGCACTTCGTTGTAACGTCCGTCATCCCACCAGCCGCCGTTCGGGTTCACGGGAACGCAGACTTCGTTGGTGTTCTGGATGACGAAGGTCCACAGGCTCTTCTCCGTCCCCCAGTGCTGCAGGGAGGAATAGGCGCGGGCCGAATACTTGACAAACTGTTCTTCGGTGGTGAAGAAATTATCCTTGGCAATCTTGGAATAGATTTGCTCGTCCAGATTGGTGCAGGCGCAGAGGGCCACTGCACTCAAAACCATATACAGAATCTTTTTCATACCGCGTCAGTTTAGAAAGTAAGGGTGGCACCCAGGGTGAAGGTCATGGTACGGGGATAGTAGCTGGTACTCTCGATACCGGGCGTGAGGCCGCTCAGGCTCACTTCGGGGTCTACCCCCTTGTAGCCGGTGATGCACAGCAGGTTCTGTCCGGAGACGAATACGCGTGCTCCGTGAAGGTACTTGTTGGTGAACGGAATGTCATAGCTGATGGACACGTTGTCCAGTTTCAGGTAGGAGGCGTCCTCGATGTACTTGTCGGAGTAGCGGATTTCGCCGGTGTAGGCGGTGTTGTCCAGCCAGGAGGAGAGGATGTTGCGCAGACCAATCTGCTGCAGGCTCTCGTAGTTGGCCCGGTAGGAGTTGAACACCTTTCCGCCGATGGAACCCCGCAGGGTCATGCTCAGCGTCCACTGGCGGAAGCGCAGGTTGTTGGTCCATCCCAGGGTGAGATCCGGATAGGCCGTTCCTATGCGGCTCCACTTGGTTACAGGCACCTTGCCGTTGAACTCGTCCTGAAGGACGTCGGAGCCGTCGGCCCCTACGTGGGAGTAGCGGGGGGCATAGAAGGAACCCAGGCTCTCGCCTTCTATCAGACGCTGCAGATAGGCGCCTACGGGCGTTGCGGCCCAGCCAATCTCATAGTCCTGGTTCTGGAATTCCTCGTTGGTGAACTTGATGAGCTTGTTCTCGTTGTGGGCGGCTACCAGGGTGGTGTTCCAAACCCAGTCACGCGTTTTGACCGGCGTGGCGTACAGCGTGAGTTCGATACCCATATTGCTGATGGAACCTACGTTGGTGAACAGCGTCTTGTAGTCGTACGGGGGAACCGGTACGTTGTACTCGTACAGAAGGTCTGTGGTAAGACGGTAATAGTAGTCCAGGGTACCGCCCAGGCGGTTGTCCAGGACAGAGAAATCCAAGCCCACGTTGAACTCGTTCTTGCGTTCCCATCTCAGGTAAGGGTTGGCGTTGGAGGCGGGTGCGTAGGAGTTGATCCATTCTCCGTTGTAGTAGAAGCTGGTACCGGTGGACATGAGCATCAGTGACTTGTAGTTGGCGAAGTCCTGGTTGCCTGTAACGCCGAAGCCGGCGCGGATTTTCAGTTCGTTCAGCCATTCCACATTCTCCATCCAGGGTTCTTCCGTGATGCGCCAGCCCAGGCTGACGGCCGGGAACCAGCCCCACTTCTGATTCTTGCCGAAGCGGGAGGAACCGTCGCGTCGCAGGGATACGGAGGCCAGGTACTTTTCCTTATAGTTCCAGATGGCACGGCCGAAGAAGGCGATGTAGCGGCTGGAGGAGCGGTAGGTGCTCATATCGGCCAGACCTTCCTTGAGAGCGGTGCCGGAGCCCATGTTGTTGTATTTGTAGAAGTCGGAGTCAAAGCCGTAGTTCTCCATGCTGGATTCCCAGTTCATCTTCTGTTGCCAGGTATAACCCAGGATGCCCTGGATGGAGTGGCCGTTGAAGACATTGGAATACTGGAGGGTGCTTTCCCACTGGAAGTCGTCGTAGGCGTTGGAGGAAGTATAGGCTACGCCCTTCTTGCCCACGCTGCTGGGGTAGTAGGAGGTCTTGTATTCCTGGGCGGAATACTTTTCGTCGCTGTAGCTCACGAAGTTGTCCCACTTGAGTCCCTTGACGGGCAGGATGTTCAGGGTGGCGCGCAGGTTGGCCGCCAGGGTGGCGGTCTCGTTCCGGGCGTCCCGCTCGTTGATCATGGCCACGGGGTTGGTGTAGTCGGATTCCGTGAGCGTGTAGTAACCGCCGTAGATGGTGGCGTCGGGATCATACACCGGTTCGGTGGGATTGCGCATGAATGCCTGGCGGAAGGCACCGTAATTGGCAGGGGAGGATACACGCTTGACATAGCTCAGGTTGGCGTCCAGTTCCAGCCAGCCTTCCAGGATCTTCTGGGTGATGTTGGTCTTGAACAGATACTTGGCGGCCTCGTTTTTCTTCTGAAGACCCTGGTTCTGCTCTACGTTGATGACCGTGCGGTGGCTGAATTTCTCCGTGCCGCCGGAAATGGCCAGGTTGTGCTTGTGGCTTACGGGCGTGCGGGTGATTTCCTTGAACCAGTCGGTGTCGTTTCCATATAGGGAGCCCGATTTGCCGGGTGCAAAGTTCTTGATGGTGTACTCGAATTCCCGGGCTGTCATGGGTTTGGCGCGGGACTGCACGGCCTGGACGGAAACTTGTCCGTCGTACTGGACAGAGGTGGTGCCGCTCTTGGCGCGCTTGGTGGTGATAATGACCACGCCGTTGGTGCCGCGGGTGCCGTAGATGGCCGATGCGGAACCGTCCTTGAGCACGTCGATGGACTCCACTTCCTGGAAGTTGATGTTGCGGACATCGGCATCGGCCACCCCGTCAATGATGATGAGGGGACCCTGGCCGGCGCTGAGCGTGTTGGTACCGCGGAGGAGGAACTGGTAGGAGGCGTTGGGGTCTCCACCGTCCGGGTTCACCACGGTAAGACCGGCCACCTTGCCCTGCAGCATGGCGGCGGCCGATGTGAAGGAACCCTTGTCCAGGTCTTCCGACTTCAGGCTGACGACGGCGCCGGTGACTTCCTTTTTGGTGGTCTTGCCATAGCCGATGGCCACGGACTCGTTGAGCATGGTGGCGGCAGAAGGAATCATGCGGATGGTGAGGCTGGCGTTACCCTTCACCGTGAACGGATAGTCGTCATAGCCCAGGAAGGAGACCGTGACGGCGGCGTCCTGCGGGGCCTGAAGGGTGAACCGGCCATTCTCATCGGTGATGGCATAGGCTTTCCCCGCCACCAGGGTGGCGCCGGCCATGGGGGTGTCCCGCTCGTCCAGCACTACGCCCGTAACGGTCCTGTTCTGGGCCAGGGCGGCCCAGGACAGGAACAGGAACAATATGCAGTAGAATAGTTTTTTCATGTCGTTTCAGATTACATTCCGGCAACCACTACACAGGCCAGGCCGGCGATGAACAGGCCGAACATAAGGGCCAGCAGGGCATAGACGTCCTTTCCGGCGCCTTTGAATTCCTTCCAGATGAACACGCCCCAGATGGCGGCAATCATGGGAGCGCCCTGACCCAGGGCATAGGAAACGGCGGCACCGGCGGTTCCGGCGCAGATGTAGTTGAGGGAAGTACCCAGGGCCCAGATGCAGCCGCCCAGCACGCCCACCAGGTGGGTCTTCATATTGCCGGCGAAGTACTGCTTGTAGGTGACAGGCTCTCCCACGAAGGGTTTCTTCATCACGATGGTGTTCACCACGAAGTTGCTCAGGAACACGCCCAGGGAGAAGATGACCATGGCGGTATAAGGGGTGAGCTTACCGGCTGCCGGGGCGGCGAAGTTGTCCAGGTCTACGCCGTTGTATACCAGGGCGCTGAAGAAGGACATGATGATACCGGCTACCAGGGCCAGGATAATACCCTTACGGTTCTGCTTGGGATCCCGCTGCTCGTTGGAAACCTTGCCCGAGGCAATGCCGTTGCAGATGATGGCTACTACCACCAGGGCTACGCCCAGCCACAGCAGGCCGGTGTTCTGGCCCTCCGTGGGGTGCAGGAGCAGGTTGTTGAGCACACCCATCACCAGCGCGATGCCCACACCCAGCGGGAAGGCTACTGCCATACCGGCGATGGATACGGAGGCCGACAGGAGGATGTTGGAGACGTTGAAGACGACTGCACCCAGAAGAACCCAGCCGATGCTGGCCCAATCGGCCTGTGCCAGGTCCTGAAGGAAAGGACGGCCCTCGCTGCCGATGCTGCCGGCGGTAAAGGCCAGTACCAGGGAAAACAGCACCATGCCAATCACGTAGTCCCAATAGAAGAGCTCGTAACGCCAGCTCTTGGCGGCCAGTTTCTGAGTATTGCCCCAGGAACCCCAGCAAAGCATGGTAACAAAGCAGAAAAAAACTGCCAGTGTGTAACTTCCGACGATGTACATAATCTTATCCTTTTAAATATTAATATCTTTTCTGAACGGGATGGAATTCTGAGCGCCCATCTTCTGGACGGTGAGGGCCGATGCCGCGCAGGCGAACTCGGCCGCCTCCTTGAGGCTCTTGCCTTCGCTGATGGCTACGCACAGGGCGCCGCAGAAGGTGTCGCCGGCGGCGGTGGTATCCACGGCCTTCACTTTGTGAGCGGGCACAAAGTCCGACGTGCTTCCCTCGCAGATGAGGGCGCCCTTGCTGCCCATGGTCACGATGAGCTTGCCCACGCCTTTGGCCTGCATGGCCTTGGCGGCCTTGAAGGCATCTTCGGCATTATTCACCGGCAGGCCGCTGAAGGTGGACAGTTCGGTTTCGTTGGGGATGAACAGGTCTATGTAGCGGAAGAGCTCTTCCGGCAGTGCGCAGGCGGGTGCGGGATTCAGCACCACCGTGGCGCCGGCCTCGTGGGCCATCTTGGCGGCCTTGAGGACAGAGAGGATGGGGCTCTCCAGCTGGAGCAGGAGGATACCGCAGTTCAGGATGGCCTGTTTAGATGCCTCGATATCGGCTTCCAAGAGGTCTCCGTTGGCACCGGAGGCCACTACAATGCAGTTTTCTGCGTGGCTGTCTACATAGATGAGGGCTACGCCGGAGGGGAGCTGGGAGCGGAGGATGCCGCTGGTGTCCAGCCCTTCCTTCTCATACTGCGCGATGGCATTGTCTCCAAACATATCCTTTCCCACTTTGCAGATGAACTGAACGTCGCCGCCCAGGCGCTGCGCCGCCACGGCCTGGTTGGCTCCCTTGCCACCGGCTCCCATGGTGAATACGCCGCCCAGCACGGTTTCTCCCGGGCGGGGGAGTTCCTGCGTTTTGGCAGTCATGTCCGTGTTGCTGCTGCCGATAACCAGAATTCGTTTGTTATTCATAAGACCTAGTGTGATTAATTGCGGTTTTAAGGTTTGCGCAAACGATTGCGCTATTTCTAGAGACAAAGTTAGGAAAAATTTTTGGAATATTCTCTTTTTATTTGAAAAAAATTGAACAATTCTCTATATTTGTACCGGGTTTTTATGGAAAAGAACAACATATTCACCATTTCGGAAAAGACCGGGTACTCCGTTACCACGGTTTCCCGCGTGCTTTCCGGAAAGGCCCAGAAGTATCGCATCAGCCAGGCCGCCATCGACCGGATTACGCAGGAGGCCGACCGCTGCAACTATCGGCCCAACCTGGTGGCGCAGTCGCTCCGTACCCAGAAATCCCAGACCATCGGCCTGCTGGTTCCGGGCATTGAGAATCCATTCTTCGCCACGCTGGCCGCCGTCGTCATCGAACTGCTGGGCGCGCGCGGATACCATACCCTTCTGGCCGACTCCGGAGAGTCGGAGCAGGAGGAAAGTGAAGCGCTGCGTATGTTCCAGAGCCGCAGCGTTGACGGCATCATCTGCGTACCGGTGTCTTCTTCTCCGGCCCTGCACGAGGAAATCGGCCGGCAGACCCCTCTGGTTCTGCTGGACCGTTATTTCCGGGAGACCACGCTCTCCTATGTGTGCACCGACAATTATGCCGGGGCGTATATGGCTACGGAGTATTTGCTGAAAAAGGGGTATCGGCGCATCCTGGCCATTCAGGGCGTGCCGGCGTCCATGCCCAACCAGGAGCGTGTGCGCGGGTTCCTGTCGGCTGTGGATAAGGCTGGTGCCAGCGGCACCGTGGTGGGCGACGCTTTCTCGGTGGACAATGGCTTCCGGGAGGCCGTGAACGCTTTCAGCGCCCCGCAGCCCCCCTACGACGCCATCTTTGCATTCAGTTCCACCATCCTTTTGGGAACCATCCAGGCATTGCGCTCACTTCAGTTGAGACCCGCCCGGGACGTGGGGGTCATTTCCTTCGACAACAACGGCTTCCTGGATTTCCTGGATCCGGCCGTCACTCGCGTGGAGCAGCCTTTGCGGGAGGCAGGCAGCCAGGCGGTAGAGACGCTTTTCGCCATAATGGACGCCCGCAGGCAGTCCCTGCCGGAGCCGGCTCCCCGCCATTTGCTCATTCCGCCCACCCTGGTGGTCCGGGACAGCTGCTAGTTTATCCGAACAAGGCGCTCCTTACCCAATTGGGCAACTTTTCCCGCTCTAATAATATAAGGTATTCCTCCCGCCGGGGACTGGCCTTGACCTTTATCTGCTTTTTCATCTGGGTTTTCATTACGCTCACCGATTTGTCGGAGGAAATGCCTGCCAGCAGGTTCATCAGTGGCACAGGCAGCCCCACGGCGTAGTAGCTGAAGATAAGGACCTGTTGGCGTGTAAAGTACGGAAAGTCCCGTTTTAGGTGCTGCAGAATGTCCCCATGCGCTTTGTTCAGGTCCTGCTGCAGCTGCCCGTCCTTTTCCTCGTTGCCGAAGTATTGGGCCAGGACAGACATCATTTTTTCATTCAGCTCATCCTGGTTGGCGTAGTGTTGGTTCAATGCCTTCTGGAGGTCCAGGATAAAACAGGCCAGGTAGACGTATGCGCAGTGCACCGTCTGGCGATTTGCGTGAAATCGCTTCATTTCTTTTTGATTCATGGTATTTATGTGTTAGTAGTTAAACACATAAAAATAGGCGCTGGAGAGCACTTAGAGGCATTTTTAGCCTTGAAAATTATTCTCCTGCAAGACGCTGATTATCAGCGGCTTAATGCCGTGAATGAAAAAGAACGACACAAAAAAACAGCCCCCTGCTTATGCAGGAGGCCGTTTTCAAAGAAATAAAAATCTGATGTCCCTTGGGGGTTAGTCCTTCGCGGGTTTACGCGCGGCGTACATAATCTTAAGGGCGGAGCAGCGGCGCAGCTCCTGTTTTACATCGGAAACGATACCCATGCGGACATCCTGGTCCACGCGGAGGTTCACGGTCATGAGGGACCGCTCGGCCTCGGACATGGCGTCACGCTCTGCGGCGATGAAGTCACGGATGTCGGCTACCGTCTTGAAAGAGTCGTTGAGCTGGATACGGGCATCGGTACCATACTTGGCCTGGTATTGCAGGGTAGGGGAACCGATGTTGATGTTGGCGCTCAGGTCTTTTCTCTCCAGTTTGGCCACTTCGGATGCCTCGGGCATCACGACCTTCACCTTGTTCTCGGTTTCACGCATCTGCGTGGTCACCATAAAGAAGAACAGGAGCATGAACACGATATCGGAAAGGGAGTTGGACGATGCCTGGGGGACTTCCTTCTTATTGCTGGAACTTCCAAATTTTGACATAATCTTTACCTCCTATTTTTTCTTACCGGTATCCTTAGGCTCGGCCTCGGAGATGTTCTGAGGAACGGCCTTCTTCACAATATCCTGCTCTTCTTCAGAGAGCCTGGAGAATTTCTTGCCAAACGTGGCGCGGGAGAAATCGTCGCGGAGTTCGTTTACGGCTTTCACCAGTTCGTTCTGCACTGCAATGTAGGCCTGGTAGGATGTACCACGGTCGTTCTGCAGGGAGATGACGCCCTTGGAAACCATGTAGGTCTGGCCTTCGATTTCCTTGGCCTCTTTTTCGGGGAGGTTGGGGTCGTTGGTGGGGTTGGTGAGGAACTCTTTGATTTTGTCTTTCAAGAGAGAGATGTCCATGGCTTCGCTACCGGCAAACAGCTTATCGGCAGAGTTGATTCTGACGATGATGATGTTACGGCGGTTAACCTTCTGGTCCTGGGCGGTTTTCTCGTCCGGGATGGGAGGAAGGCGGCGCTGCAGACCGGACTGGTCCCCCATGGTGGTAGTCATGAGGAAGTAGCACAGCAGCAGGAACGCGATGTCAGCCGTAGAACCGATTGCATTAAAAGTTCTTCTTGCCATGGTTTACCTTATTTTTTGCGGATGGACATCAATACTTCGCTGGCGATGATGGACAGGATGGCTGCGCCACCAACGATGTAAGCGAGGTTGAGGATAGTATCGGTCATCTTAAGTTCTGTAGCCGTAGGGAGCTTGGCGCCGGAGTAACCGACAGCCGGAGCGCCGGAGGCAAGCACATAGGCGATGCCGAACAGGACGGCTGCGCCCAGCACTGCGATGCCGATCTTGACAAGGCTCTTGGGATCGGTGGTGGCGCGGATGTAAAGACCCACGCAGATGACCGCCGCCAGAGCGATGCCCAGCACGATGTATGCCCAGTAGAGCAGCACATTCGTTGCAGCGCCGTCATTGGCCTCGAATCCCTTTAAAGACCCCCAGACCAGGACGATCACGCTCACAACCAAGAGTGCCCACAGGCAAAGCTTGAATATTTTAGCGTATTTCTGGTTTTCCATTATAGAGTGGAATTAATGGGGTTGATTACTTCTTGTTGTACTTGACCATGGTGTCCACGAAGCGGATGGAAGAGTCTTCCATATCGATGGACAGGGCATCGATCTTGGCGATGATGTAGTTGTAGAAGATCTGGAGAATCATGGCCACGATGAGACCACCCACGGTTGTGATGAGGGCCACCTTCATACCGCCAGCCACAACGTTCGGGGAGATGTCACCGGCAGCCTGGATAGCGTCGAAGGCCTGGATCATACCGATAACGGTACCAAGGAATCCGAGGGACGGGGCGATGGAGATGAACAGACCAATCCAGCTGAGGCCGTTCTCCATGAGGCTCATCTGAACGCCGCCATAGGAGACGATGGTCTTCTCTACTACATCAATACCCTGGTCGGCGCGGAGCAGACCCTGATAGAAGATGCTGGCCACGGGGCCACGGGTTTCACGGCATACTTTCTTGGCTTCTTCGATACCGCCTTTGTTAAGAGCCGCTTCCACGTCTTCGAGGAGCTTGGTGGTGTTGGTCTTGGAGAAGGCCAGGTAAAGGATACGCTCGATAGCGAGAGCCATACCGATGATCAAGCAGATGATGATCAGGGACATGAAGCCAGCGCCACCCTCGATGAACTTGGTCTTGAGGGCCTGGTGGAGGGGAACTTCTTCACCGGAACCGGCAAACAGGTCAACGACCTCTTCGGCCTCTTCGACCTGTTCCTGAGCGGCGGGAGCTGCGCCCTCTTCCTGAGCGGAAGCAATGTTTGCAGTGAAGGTCAGAAGACCGGCGACTGCCAAAAACATGAAAAGCTTTTTCATAATCGTTTTTGTGTTGTTGTTAATTATAAGTTGAATTAGTTAGTAAATAATATCCAATATTTGGTCGTGCAATTTAGCAATAAAATTCCGAAAAGCCAAAGATTATTTGCTTATTTCGCCGCAAAGGTCCTTTTCCAGCATAGTTTTGACCCATTTGTTGTCGTTGCTGCGGCCCATCAGGCAGAAGAGTTTGCCCAGCGCGGCCTCGGTGGTGATGTCGGCCCCGGAAAGCACGCCGGCGTGTTTCAGGGACGCTCCGGTGGCGTACAGGTCCATATTTACGGTGCCCGATTTGCACTGGGTGACGTTGAGCAGGATCTTTCCTTTGGCATCGGCCTCCTTTAATATATCCAGGAACCACTCCTTGGAGAGGGCGTTGCCGCTGCCGTAGGTTTCGATGATGGCGGCGCGCGTGCCTTCGTCGCACAGGACGGCCCGCATCACCTGCGGCGTCACGCCGGGATGCACCTTCAGGATGGCCACGCGCGTGTCCAAATGGGTCTGCACGCGCAGCTGGGCGTCCCAGTAGACGGGCTTGCGGATGAGGTCCGTGTTATAGTGGATGTGGATGCCGGCCTCGGCGAGGGGCGGGCAGTTGGGGCTGGCAAAGGCGTTGAAGGCCTCGGCGCTGTATTTGGTGGAACGGTTGCCGCGCAGCAGCAGGGAGTCGAAGCAGATGGCCACCTCCGGTACGCGGGCATGCCCTTTCTCGTCCTTGGCGGCGGCGATCTCCACGGCCGATATCAGGTTTTCCTTGCCGTCGGTGCGGGGAACGCCGATGGGAAGCTGGCTTCCCGTGAACACCACCGGCTTGGTGAGTCCTTCCAGCATGAAGCTGAGCGTGGAGGCGCTGTAGGCCATGGTGTCCGTTCCGTGCAGGATCACAAAGCCGTCGTAGTCCTCGTACTTCTCCAGGATGAGTTCGGCCAGGTTCACCCACAGGTTAGGCTCCACGTCGGACGAATCGATGAGCGGATCGAAGGTATAGGAGTCTATCCGTACGTCGAACTTGTTCAGTTCCGGCACCTCTTCCTTGATCTGGCTGAAGTCGAAGGGTTTGAGCGTACCGTCGGAGGGATCTTCCTTCATGCCGATGGTACCGCCGGTATAAATGATTAAAACAGCGGAATTCATATGCCGAACAGTTTTATTGCATTTTGGGTGGTGATATCTTCAATTTGTTGGAGGGAAAGGCCTTTCACTTCGGCCACCTTGGCCGCGACCAGTGGGAGAAAGGCGCTTTCGTTGCGTTGGCCCCGGTGGGGGACCGGCGCCAGGTAGGGGGCGTCGGTTTCCAGGAGGATCTTCTCCAGGGGGATGCGCTCCAGAGTCTTGGCCAGGCCGGCGTTCTTGAAAGTGACCACGCCGCCAATTCCCACGGAGAAATCCCCATACCGGTTGGCCCGTTCGTAAATCTCATAGCTGGCCGTGAAACAGTGAAGGTCCCCCCGCAGATGCAGGTGTTTGCAATCTTCCAGGATGGTAAAGAGGTCCTCCCACGCATCCCGCAGATGGATGTTCACCGGCAAGTCCATCCGCGCCGCCAGTTCCAGTTGGATTCGCAGCACTTCCTTCTGCTGCTCCTTATATTCAATGCCCTCATGATAGTCCAGGCCGATTTCGCCAATCGCCACGACGGGTTTGTTGCCCGCGAGGGCGTGGACCTGGTCCAGCTCTTCACGCCAGTTGTCGGCCACGGAACCGGGGTACAGTCCCAGCATCTCGTAGATGACGCCGGGATGGCGGTCGCCGATTTCCCACATGGCCGCGCGCTCGCGGGAGTCCACATCGGCCTGAATCATCTTCCCCACGCCCGCCTCCAACGCGCGCTGGACGGCCGCTTCCGCATCGGGCAGCAGCCATTCATCGTAGAAATGGGTATGGGTGTCAATGAACACGGCGCTAGAGGTTAATCATACAAATTTCGCCCATCCCTGCGACTTTTCCAAATCTTTCTTTATCCTTTATTCCTTGTTACCTGGCAACCGGTGTTGGACCTGGTCCACAGTATGGCGTCCCAGAATGCCACAAGTGTTTGCTAATCCCCCCATAGTGGCTATCTTTGCATAGAATAATGCAACATCATGAAAAGAGATTACTTTGAAGGGGCCGATGTGGCCGTGACCATCTGCGCAAAAGATGGCACCATCCTGGATATGAACGGCAAGTCCCGGCGCACATTCCTTAAGCCCGGCGAGGAGGAAATTATCGGCAAGAACGTGTTGGACTGCCACCCGGAACCGGCGCGTTCTCTGCTGGCCGACATGCTGGAAAACCCGCGTACGAACGTGTATACCGTGGAAAAGGAGGGCGTTAAGAAGCTCATTTTCCAATGCCCCTGGTACGATGGTGATGATTATGCCGGCTTTATGGAACTGTCCATGGTGCTGCCGGAAGTCATCCCCAACCGTGTCCGTAAACCCCGTGGCTGATGAAATACAAAGTAGTCATCTTTGACCTGGACGGCACGCTCATCGATTCGCTGGAGGATCTGGGAACGGCTGTCAATCATGCGCTTGCCGCCAAGGGTTTTCCCCTGCACACCTTGCCGGAATACCGGCTGATGGTGGGACACGGGGTGCGCAATCTGGTGAAGCAGGCCCTTCCGGAGCCTTTTCAGGCCAATGAATCCCTGGTGGACGAATGCCTGGCCTTATTCAAATCCTACTATACAAGCCACATTGACGTGCACACACGCCCTTATCCCGGTATGGTGGAACTGCTGGGGCAGTTACATCGAAACGGTGTTCTTCTGGCCGTGGCCTCCAACAAGTTCCAGTCAGGTACGGAGTACCTTGTGGGCAAGTTGTTCCCCGGCATTCCCTTCGTGGCCATCCTGGGCAACCGGGAGGGTTTTCCCCTGAAACCGGACCCGGAGATAGTGGGCGAGGTCCTGCGGAAAGCGGGAGCGGCCCAGGCCGATGCCGTGTTGGTAGGCGATTCCCTCACGGATATGAAAACCGCCGCCAACGGAGGCATCCGCGGCATCGCCGTCAGCTGGGGCTACCGCACCCTCCAGGCCTCTGACACGCTCACCGTGGTTTCTTCGGCCCAGGAGCTGGAGCGGATTCTGGTTTAGCCGCTCCCTCTTTTACCTTCACGCCTTCACACCACCACCGCCTCCTCTCCCTCCTGTTCAGTCCTATCCATAAACTTGCCCTGGGACGTGCTGGCGGCAGAAAAAGGGCGGGTTAGGCATACGCTGGGGCCAGGGCGCAGCGGCGCAGGAGGTCGGTGGTGATGATGCCGTTCGCTTCCAGCAGACCGATGGCTTCCATCACGGGACCGATGGGAAGGCCGGTGAGGGCGGTGAGGTCATCGGCCCGGATGCCGCGGTTCTCCTTGACGGCCATCCCCACGGCGACGGCGGCCGACCCTGCGCCGAAGGTCTTCTCCAGGTGCTGGCGGAGGCGGGCCGATGTCCACCCGCTGTTCCAGGACCCTCCGGCGCCGCGGACGCGCTTTCCCAGGCCCAGCTGCCCGGTGAGTTCCTCCAGGGAGGTGATGATCCGGGCCATGTTGCTGGCGATGAGGGAGTTGCAGCCGGCCGAGCGGGGGTCGTCGATGCGGCCGGGGAGGGCGTACAGCTCCCGGTCGTAGTCCACGGCGTACTTGGCGGTCATCAGGGAACCGCCCTTGGTTTTTGATTCCACCACGATGACGGCGGAGCACAGGCCGGCGATGATGCGGTTGCGGCGCAGGAAGTTCAGCGCTACCGGCGAGGTGTTCATCGGGTAGTCCGTGAGGAGGGCACAGCCGGGGCGGTGGACCATGTCGTCGGCCAGCTGGGCGTGCTGCCAGGGATAGATCTCGTCGATTCCGGTGGCCATCACGCCCACTGTGCCCAGCCCGCAGTCCAGGGCGGTCTTGTGCGCGATGCCATCGGCCCCGAAGGCCATTCCGCTCACGATGCACGGCTGTACCGGGGCTGCAGCGAAGGCCTGCACCAGCTTCTGGCACCATTCCCGTCCGTAGGGGCTGATGTCCCGGGTGCCTACGATGGCAATCATCGGCCTTAAGCTGAAGATTTCCGTAGGGGAAGACGTCCCGTTCAGGTAAAGGCCCACGGGCGGGTCCGGCAGTTCCCGCAGTACGGCTGGGTAGTCGTCATCCATCAGGGTAAGGAAGCGGAAACCGCGGGACTCCACCCGCTCCAGCTCTTTGCGCCCCCACTCCAGCTGCCCCGGTACCAGCTGGGACAGAAGGCCTGCGAGCGTTGCATCGGCATTGTCCGGCGGGGTGGCAAGATGGCCGTCAAAGAGATTCATGGGGGTATCGGCCTTTTCAAGGAGCGAAAGGCCCAGGGTAGGGTGAAAACCGAAAATTTTGTTCAGGGCGCACAGCGCCACGTGTTCATCTGTATAGTTCATGGGTCCAAAGATAGCAATACCTTTGGACTGGTTTTGGGATGCTCATGCTATAACGAGCTGATAATCAGGCGTGTAAATATTTTTCTTGACACCCGCGGGAATAAAGAAAAAAACCTAACCCGCAGAAAAACAGCGAGTTAGGTCAAGTTCGCAAATGCAAAAACTTCCGGCGTTATAAGATGAGCAGGGCGTCTCCGTAGGGGCCGAAGCGGTAGCCTTCTTTCAGGGCTTCTTCGTAGGCGGCCATTACGCCTTTGTAGCCACCGAAGGCAGCCACGCTCATGAGCATGGTGCTCTGGGGCAGGTGGAAGTTGGAGACGATGGCGTCCGGTACCGAATACTGGTAGGGAGGGAAGATGAACTTGTTGGTCCAGCCGTCGTAGGGGTTGACCTCGTGCGTGGTAGTCACGTAGGTTTCCAGGCCGCGCATCACGGTGGCGCCAATGGCTACCACCTTCTTGCCGCTGCGCTTGGCCTTGTTGATGACGGCCGATGCTTCCTCGCTGATGATGAGGCGCTCGGAGTCCATCCGGTGCTTGGAGAGGTCTTCCACGTCTACGGTGCGGAAGTGGCCGATACCCATATGGACGGTGATGAACGTCTTCTCGATGTCCTTGAGGATCATGCGGTTGAACAGTTCGCGGCTGAAGTGCAGGCCGGCGGCGGGGGCGCTTACGGCACCCTCGTGCTTGGCGAAGATGGTCTGGTAGTTCTCCACGTCCTCCGGGGTGGTCTTTTCCTTCACCCATTCCGGTACGTAAGGTTCTCCCAGGCCGAAGAGGGCCTCCTTGAAGTCCTCGTAGGGACCGTCGAAGAGGAAGCGCAGGGTGCGGCCGCGGGAAGTGGTGTTGTCGATGACCTCGGCCACCAGGGACTCGTCCTCTCCGAAGTAGAGCTTGTTGCCGATGCGGATCTTACGGGCGGGGTCCACGATGACGTCCCACAGGCGCTGCTCGCGGTTGAGTTCGCGCAGCAGCAGGACCATGATATCGGCCCCCGTCTTCTCCTTCTTGCCGTACAGGCGGGCGGGGAAGACTTTGGTGTCGTTGAGGACGAAGGTGTCCCCTTTACCGAAATAGTCGATGATGTCCTTGAAGAGGCGGTGCTCGATTTCACCGGTGTCCTTGTGCAGTACCATCAGACGGGCTTCGTCACGCCAGCGGGTAGGTTCCTTGGCAATGCGGTCTGCGGGGAGGTCAAAGTTGAACTGGGATAGTTTCATTACACGTGCATAATATCGATACTATTATAATACGGCCGCCAGTTGAAAAAAGTTTCACGGATTTCTTCCGCTACTTCAAGTTTCTCTTCAGGAAATCCATCACATAGTTGTGGTACAGCTCCACATGCTGGGGCTGGTAGAAGCCGTGGCCGGCGCCGAAGATCAAATGCAGCTCGCAGTTCTGGTACACATTGGAGGCCTTGGCGGAATAATCCGGCTTTACCAGGGTGTCTTCCGTTCCGTGAACGATTAAGACCTCGCCCTGGTATTTGGCAATCTCCTTATAGATGTCAAAGCCGTCGTAGAATTTCTCGTAATAGGCTTTGCCGATGTTCATCCCCATGAAATTCACCGTTTCGGGGACATCGGCCAGCGTAGGATAGAGGGCGAAGCCGTCGTCCGGGATGCAGAGGGCGGGGAAAGTGAGGCAGATGGCGTTGATCTTTTTCTTTACATAGGGGGCCGTGATGGCGCTCACGCAGCCTCCCTGGCTTTCTCCCAGCAGGAAAACGTTCTTTTTGTCCACGAAGTCCCAGCTGCGCACCATGTCAATCACGTCTTTCAGGTTCTGACGTTGCGAGAAGATGGACGTTTCCTCCGTGCGGCCCTGGCTCTGACTGCGGGGAGAACCGCCCGCAAAGTCGTAGCAATAGGCCACATAACCGGCCTTGGCCAGCATATCGGCCATGGCGTAAAATCCATGATGGGTGCCGCCGTAGCCGTGGGAAAGGATCACGGCCGGATGCTTGCCGGGCGCCACGGGAATGAACGCCTCCCCGTAGAGCTGGTTCCCGTCACTGACGCAGCCTACCACTTCCATGCGGTAGGAAGGGTCTGTGGGCGGCGTGTTCATTTTGCGGAAGAGTTCCTCAATCTCCTCCCGGGTCATGTTGCCGAAAGGGTTTCCGTTATTGTCCTGGCCGAATGCGAGGGACGTGGTGAGGGCGCACAGCGCAAAAAGTGTCAGAAAGCGTTTCATGGTTTTAGGAGTTTTTGTGTTGCGAAAATAGCGAAAAACGCGTGTTTTTCAAAATGAAATGGTTAACTTAGCCGATAGTTAACTCCATAGGTATGAAACGTTTCCTTACCCTCATTGCCCTGTGTCTTCTTTCAGGCGTATGCTTGGCCCAGCCCGGTTTCGAACCCCTTGAGCAGGTGATCCTTACCCAGCGGGCATCCTTCACCATCCAATATGGCGGTCCCACAAGGGCCGAAGGCCGCTCCTACAATTTCACGCCGGCCTTTTTCATCTATCCGGACGCCAGGTTGGACAAGGAAGGCGCCGAAAAGCTGCTGGCCGATCTGGACATCCAGCCCCTGCTGGACGCCAACTACGGAACGGCCATGGTGATCAATCCCACCGGGGACAAGTACACGGAAGCCGACTTTGAAGTATTTGAGAAACTGTTCAATATGTTCCGCGGCCCGGGCAACCTGAAAGTGGTGGGTCTGGGTGGCGGCGCCACCTTCGTGAACCAGGTCATCGCTCCCCGCGCGGGAAATCAGATAGCCGATATCCTTACGGTAGGCGGCAAACCCGGCAAGGAGGCGAAGCCCGTCCCGGCGTATGTGGCTGGGAAAAATGCCGCCAAGGTGGCCAAAGCTTATCAGAAGGCGCTTCGGGAAGACGAACCCCTGCTGCAGGTGGTGGTGAACCCGGACGCCAAAGCTTCCCTGAAAACCATTCTGGAAGATGCCTGGAAGCAGGTCTTGGGCCGTAACTACCGCTACAATAATTATCAGCATACCCATTACGAGGGTGCCAAGTTGGGCGAATACGGCTCCTACGAACTGGAACCCTACCTGGACTGCGAGGCCCTGGGGATGAAGCGTATCATCGTGGAACAGCCCACCGGCAAGGACACCAAATGGCTGTGGTATGAATACTGGCTGCAGGAACTGCTGGAAGGCGCTCCGGAGCATTCCGTGCCCGTGATGGTGTTGCTGCACGGCAATATGAACGACCCCCGCACCCAGGCCGAGACTTCCGGCTTCATCCAGGTGGCGGCAGAGGACCGTTTCTTTGTGGTGGAAATGGAGTGGCAGGGCAGCCCCAACTACCAGGGTATGGGCCATGACGGCATAGAGACCGTCCTGTATCAGCTCTTTGCCAAATACCCTCAGCTGGATCCGTCCCGTGTGTACGCCGAGGGGTTATCGGCCGGTTCTATCACCGCCACGGCCCTGGGTATCAAGAAGTCGCATGTGTTTACGGCGGTGGGCGGCCACTCCGGCGGCATCTTCGGCGGCCCGTTCAAGGGCTATACGCCTTTCGAGCCCCTCTGGGCCGAAGCCACCCAGAAGCGCGGCGCCGTGGAAATGCCCTATTGTTCCGTCCTGGGAACGGCCGACCAGGTGGTTCCCTATATCAAACCGGACAACTGGAAAAACAACAACTACCTCAATGCCTGGAACGCCTACGAGCAGATGAACGGCATGGAGGTGGTGAGCGAACTGGATTTCTCCGCGGATCCGGTCTTTGCTCAGAAACTGGAAGACCGCGAGACCATTGTCACCAACAAGGGAGACGGAATCACTGTAGAAACCGGCCAGTTATATAAAGGTAACGTGCCGCTGATAAAAATAGTGGCCGTGATGGACTACGGCCACTGGAATTTCCAGCCCACGGCCAGGATCATGTGGGACTACTTCAAGCAGTTCCGCAGAGATCCCGAAACCAAGAAACTTATCTTTATTTCACGGTAAGGGTAACCATTTGGGTATCCCGGCTGTTGGGACCGGTCATGATTTCGAAGTCTCCGGGTTCGCACACCCATTCGAGTTTGTGATTATAGTAGGAGAGGTCTTCTTTGGTGAGGGTGAAATCCACTTGCACGGCCTGTCCGGCGGGAATATGCACTTTCTTGAAAGCTTTCAGTTCCTTGACGGGGCGGGTGGAGGTGGCGTAGATGTCGTGGATGTACAGCTGGACAATCTCGTCGCCGTCGCGGGACCCCGTGTTGGTAACCGTTACGGATGCCGTTACGCTGCCGTTTAGAGGCATTTCCGTGGTGCTGAGCGTGGGCTCCGAGTAGGAGAAAGAGGTATAGCTGAGGCCATAGCCGAAAGGATACAACGGGCCGTTGAGTTCGTCGGTGTAGCAGCTGGTGAATTTGCGGTAGGGCTCGTAGTCCGGATGAGGACGGCCGGTGTTCTTGTGGTTGTAATACAGCGGCAGCTGACCCACCGAACGGGGGAATGAGGTGGTGAGTTTGGCCGATGGATTTGCATCCCCGAAGAGCACGTCGGCAACGGCGTGGCCACCTTCCGAGCCGGGGCTCCATACGTTGAGAAGGGCATCGGCCAGGGGCTCCACGGTGGTGAGCGCCAGCGGCCGGCCGGTTACCAGGACAACCACCAGCGGCTTGCCGGTGGCTTTGAGGGCCTTGAGCATTTCTACCTGCGTGTCGGGGAGGGTGATATCGGACCGGGAAGCGCCTTCTCCGTTCATGCCGGCAATCTCACCCACGCAGGCCACCACCACATCGGCCTGGCGGGCCTTGGCTACGGCTTCTGCTACCAGTGTCGTTTGCGGCCTGGCATGTACCGGCGGGATGGGGATGCCAGGGGCGAACATACGGATGAGGCCGTAGCGCACCCCGTCTTCCTGGGCGGCGTCCCGCAGCAGCCAGCTGCCTTCGGCATAAGTGGCCGGCGTGACCTCGGAGATGCCCTGCCAAAGCGTGATGCTTTCGGCATTGTGGTTCGACTGCGACCAAGTGCCGGCCATGGCGGCGGCGTCCTGGGCCAGCGGACCCACTACGGCAACGCGCGCGCCCTTCCGGAGAGGCAGCACGCCCTCGTTTTTCAGCAGTACCTGGCATTCACGGGCTACCTCACGGGCAAAGGAGAGGTTTTCCGGCGTGTATATTTCATTGGCATAGCGCTCCTCAGAGAAATAACGGTACGGGTCTTCAAACAGCCCCAGTTTGTATTTGGCTTCCAGGATGCGACGGCAGGCGCGGTCGATATCGGCCTCCTTAACCCGGCCTTCCTTCACCGACTGCAGCAGCGTACCCACAAAGCCGTCGCTGTTCATATCCATGTCCAGACCGGCCTGGAGGGAGCGGGCGCTCACTTCCTGCAGGTCGCCGATACCATGGGCGATTTCTTCGGCAATGGCCGTGGCGTCGCTCACGATAAAGCCGTCAAAGCCCCAGGATTTGCGTAAAACATCGTCCATCAGCCATTGGTTCATAGTGGCGGGAATGCCTTCGAACTCGTTGAAGGAACTCATATAGCTACCAGCGCCTGCATACGCGGCCTGCTGATACGGCCTCATATATCCGTTCAGGGCTTCCTGGCGGCTCAGGAAGACGGAATTGTAGTCCCGTCCGGCTTCGGCCCCGCCGTATAAGGCGTAGTGCTTGACGCAGGCCATCACTTCATCGGTAGCGTAATCGTTGTCCCGGCCCTGATAGCCGTAAACCATGGCTTTGGCAATCTCTCCGCCCAGGTAGGGATCTTCTCCGCCACCTTCGGCAATGCGTCCCCAGCGGGCGTCGCGGCAGATGTCCACCATGGGGCTGTACACCCAGTTGATGCCGCAGGCCGATGCTTCCCTGGCCGCCGCACGGGCCGTCTGCTCGATGAGTTCCATATTCCAGGAAGTGGATAGACCCAGCGGAATAGGGAACACGGTCTGGTGCCCATGAATCACGTCCATTCCGAAGATGAGCGGAATGCCGGCACCGCTCTGGAGGGCGATGTCCTGGTATTGGCGCAGCAACTGAGGGTTGGGGCCGCCATACACGCCACCCAGTAGGCCCTTATGGAGAAGCTGCGCATTCTCATCCTCTTCCATCACTCTTTCGGCCGAAATAAAGCCGGGGGCGGAGTGCAGGTTCAGCTGACCAATCTTCTGCTCCAGCGTGAGTTGGGACATAAGATTATCTATGTACTTGTCCATGGGAGACTTGGTGGTGCAGGCTGCCAGTACCACCAAACTTGATGCAATTACCAGAAAGTGTTTCATATCTTGTGGCAAAGTTAACGTAAAAAATCCTGCCCTCCGGTTTTGGGCAGGATTTTTTGTGTGGCAGCGTTCCGTTACTGCATCAGCAGCACGCGGTGGGCGGGCACCTCGGAAGCGGCGGCTTCGGCCTGGGCCGTGCAGCGGATGTCGCGGGAAGAGGCGCCGAACAGGAAGGAGTAGGTGCCGGCATCTACCACCCAGGCGCTCTTTTCCTCGTCAAAGGAGGCCAGTTCGCTGGTGGGGAAGGTGAGGGTGAGCACCTGGCTTTCGCCGGGGGCCAGCTTGGCGGTCTTGGCGTAGGCCTTGAGTTCCTTCACGGGCTTGTCCAGGGAACCGGCGGGGGCGCTCACGTACAGCTGGACGGCTTCCTTACCGGCCACGGAACCCACGTTCTTCACGCGCACGGTGGCGGTGACGGTCTTGCCGTCGTTCACCACAGTGGGTTCGGAATATTCGAAGCTGGTGTAGCTGAGGCCAAAGCCGAAGGGATAGGAAACCTCCAGGCCCTGCTTGTCAAACCAGCGGTAACCCACGTAGATGCCTTCCTCGTAACGGGTTACGTCCACGTCCTTCACATTGCTGTTCTCCCGGCGGTTCATAAAGTAGACCTCGTTGGTGGCGTCGATGGGGAAGTTCTTGGAAGAAGCGGCGTCCATCAGATGCAGCGGGAAGGTCATGGTGAGCTTGCCGGAGGGGCTTTCCACACCCGTGAGGATGTCGGTTACGGAGTTGCCGCCTTCCTGACCGGCCTGCCAGGCCAGCAGCACGGCGTCGGGGATGTTCTTCCAGGAAGCGGTTTCGATGACACCGCCCACGTTCAGCACAACCACCACCTTCTTGCCAACGGCGTGGAAGGCCTTGGTGACGTTGTTAAGGAGCTTGCGCTCGCCGTCGTTCAGGGAGAAGTCGGCGCTGGTGCGGTCGAAGAATTCACCGCTGTTGCGGCCGAAGGTGATGATGGCCACGTCGTTTTTAAGGGCCGATGCAGCCAGCTCCAGGGCATTGGGGATGATTTCGGTGGGACGGGGAACCGGGTAGAAAGCGGCCAGCATATCTCCTTCGGGGAGGGTGGCCTTGAAGGCGGCCTCTTCGTCGGCGATGTGCTTGAGGACCGCTTCTTTCTTGCTGTCGTCCACCTGGAAGCCGGCGTTCTTGAGGCCGTCCAGCAGGGAGACGGTGTAGGCGCGGTTCACGTTGCCGGAACCGGTACCGCCGGCGATGAAGGCGTAGGAGGTGCAGCCGAAGACGGCTACCTTCTTCACGTCCTGCAGGGGCAGTACGCCGTTATTCTCCAGGAGCACCATGCCTTCCAGTGCGCTCTGACGGGTGACGGCGGCGTGGGCCTTGAGGTCCGGCTTGTTGGTGTAGGCATAGCCCTTCACCTTGGGGCTGCGCTTCACCAGTTCCAGGCAGCGGGTCACGCACACGTCCAGCTCTTTCTCGGACAGGGTGCCGTTCTTGATGGCGCCCATGATCTGCTGATACTGGAGCACGGTGCCGGGCTGCAGCATATCGTTGCCGGCCTTGATCTGGGCAGCGCCGTCGTCTCCGCCGTACCAGTCGGTCATCACCAGGCCCTTGAAGCCCCATTCGTCACGCAGTACAGTGGTGATGAGGCCTTTGTCCTGGGAAGTGTAGGTGCCGTTGATCTTGTTGTAGGAGCTCATGATGGTCCAGGGGTCGGATTCCTTCACGGTGATCTCGAAGCCCTTCAGGTAGATTTCGCGCTGGGCACGGGGGCTGATGACTGCGTTGTTGCCGGTGCGGTTGGTCTCCTGATTGTTGTAGGCGAAGTGCTTCACGGAAGTGCCTACGTCGTTCTTCTGGACGCCGCGTACATAGGCGGCAGCGGTCTTGCCGGCCACCACGGGATCCTCCGAATAGTACTCGAAGTTACGGCCGTTGAGGGGGTGACGGTGAATGTTGAGGGCGGGGGCCAGGTAAACGTCGGCGCCGTACTCGTGGACCTCTTCACCCATGGATTCGCCCACGCTTTCTACCAGTTCCTGGTTCCAGGTGCTGGCCAGAAGGGTGCCGATAGGGAAGTGGGTGCAGTAATAGGTGTTGTCATCCCCGGGACGGGTGGGGTTGATGCGCAGGCCGGCGGGGCCGTCGGCCAGGACGATGCTGGGAATGCCCAGACGGGGGATGGGGTAGGTGGTACCTGCGGCGCCGGGGACGATGTCGTCCGTGGCACCCACCACGGCGGTGGTGCCGTCGCTGCCGGCCATACCCATTCCAATCACAAAGTGAACTTTTTCCTCCAGCGTCATGGCCTTGAGGACTTTCTTCACGGAAGAGTTAGCCAGCTGGGGCTCACCGCTCTGGCAACCTGCGAGGGCCAGGACTGCGGCAGAAAGAAGCATGATTTTCTTCATATTGTTAAAAAGGTATCGGTTTTTGTGTCGTAACGCAAAGTTAATGGAAAATACCATATTTAAAACACTTTGTGACAATCTGGAAAAACAATTGTACTCATTTGCAAATCCGGGAATCTGTATATAACTTTGTGGGTTATGAAACAATTCGGACACTTCGATGACGCCAACCGTGAATACGTCATCACCAACCCGGCCACTCCCTGGCCTTGGATCAATTACCTGGGGACGGAAGATTTCTTCTCCCTTATCTCCAATACCGCCGGTGGCTACTGTTTCTGCAAGGACGCCAAGTTCCGCCGTATCCTGAGGTACCGTTACAACGGGGTGCCCATGGATGCAGGTGGCCGCTATTACTATATCAAAGACGGGGATACGGTCTGGAATCCGGGCTGGAAACCCTGCAAGACCCCGCTGGACTTCTACGAGTGCCGGCACGGCATGGGCTATACCCGCGTTACCGGGGAGAAGGATGGCGTTAAGGCCGATGTCCTCTTCTTCGTGCCCATCGGCCACCGCTGCGAGGTGCACCGCGTGCGGCTCACCAACCAGGGCAAGACGCCCAAGTCCGTCCAGCTCTATTCCTTTGCCGAATGGTGTCTGTGGAATGCTTCCACGGATATGGAGAACTTCCAGCGCAACCTGTCCACCGGCGAGGTGGAGATAGAGGGCAGCGTCATCTACCACAAGACGGAATACCGCGAACGCCGGGACCATTATGCTTTCTTCGGCGCCAACCGCCCCATGGACGGCTTCGACACAGACCGGGAGACGTTCCTGGGCATGTACAACGGCTTCGAGGCCCCGCAGCAGGTGCTGGCGGGCACTTCGGGGAACTCCCGGGCTCACGGCTGGAGCCCCATCGCCTCCCACCGCTTTGACCTTACGCTGGCTCCCGGTGCCACGGAGGAAATCATCTTCGTCCTGGGTTACGTGGAGAACAAGCCGGAAGAGAAGTTCAGCGCCCCCGGCGTCATCAATAAGGCCAAGGCGCTGCATATGATGCAGGCTTTTGCTACCCCCGCACAGGTGAATGCCGCTTTTGACCAGCTGAAATCCTATTGGGACGGGCTCCTGGGCCGCTTTACCGTGGAATCGGACGTGCCGGAACTGGACCGTACCGTGAATATCTGGAACCAGTACCAGTGCATGATCACCTTCTTCTTCAGCCGCAGCGCCAGCTACTTCGAGAGCGGTATCGGCCGGGGAATGGGCTTCCGGGATTCCAACCAGGACCTCACCGGCATTGTGCACATGATTCCGGAACGGGCCCGCCAGCGCATCATCGACATCGCCTCCACGCAGTTCCCAGACGGCGGGTGCTATCACCAGTACCAGCCGCTCACCAAGCGGGGCAACAACGACATCGGCGGCGGTTTCAACGATGACCCGCTGTGGCTCATCTTCGGCACAGTGGCCTATATCCGGGAAACCGGCGACTTCGGCATCCTAAAAGAACCGGTGCCCTTTGACAACAAGCCTGGAACAGAAGTTTCGCTGCTGGAGCACCTGAAGATCAGCTTCAAGCACGTGACGGACAACCTGGGCCCCCACGGGCTGCCGCTCATCGGCCGGGCCGACTGGAACGACTGCCTTAACCTGAACTGCTTCTCCGACAACCCCGACGAATCTTTCCAGACCACAGAGAACAAGACCGAAGGCTCCAAGGCCGAATCCCTGATGATTGCCGGCCTGTTCGTGGCCGAAGGAAAGGATTTCGCTGAACTGCTGGAGCGCATCGGGGACAGCGACGCCGTTGATGTGAAGAAGGCCGTTGCCGCCATGGAAGAGGCCGTGAAGAAGGACGGCTGGGACGGCGAATGGTTCCTGCGCGCCTACGACTACTATGGCCGCAAGATCGGCTCCGACGAATGCCCCGAAGGAAAGGTGTTCATCGAGAGCCAGGGCTGGTGCACCATGGCCCGTATCGGCGCCGATGAAGGCCTGTGCGACAAAGCGCTTGATTCTGCTGTGAAATATCTGGAATGCGAGTACGGCCTGGTGCTCAACAATCCCGCCTATTCCAAGTTTATCAAGGACTACGGGGAAATCAGTTCCTATCCCGAAGGCTATAAGGAGAACGCCGGCATCTTCTGCCACAACAATCCGTGGGTGATTATCGGCGAGGCCATGGCCGGCCGTGCGCAGGATGCCTGGCGCCATTATCAGAAGATTACGCCCGCGTTCTGCAAGGACCAGTCCCTGCGTAAGGTAGAGCCTTATGTCTTCTGTCAGATGGTGGCCGGCAAGGACGCCGCCCGCCCCGGTGAAGGCAAGAACAGCTGGCTCACCGGCACCGCCGCCTGGACCTGGAAGGCCGTGAGCGAGGCCCTGCTGGGCATCAAGCCGCAGTTCGACGGCCTCCTGATAGAACCGTGCATTCCCATCGGCACTTACCGCATCCGTCGCCGTTTCCGCGACGCCGAATACGATCTCACCATCCACTACACCGGCAAGAAGGGTGGCCAGTTCATCCCTTACCGCCCCGGCCGTCAGGTGCTGGAGATAGAATTATAGGCCGATGAAACGCATTGCAAAGGTTATTCTAGCCTTCTGCATAGGCCTGGTGGTATTCTCCAGCTCGTCCTGCAGAGTATGGAGTTCGTGGTTTACGAAAACGGCAAAGTTGTAGAGCACCATATTTTTAGTAATTTTGCAATATAGATACTATTATCACGTTATGGCTGAACAACAATACCCTTGCGAGAACTGCAAGCTTCGCGCGCATTACGACAAGAATCCCAAGTCTGCCATCGGCCGCTTTTGGCGCTGGCATATTAACTTCTGCCCTGGCTTCAAGGGCTACTTCACCCACCAGGACGAAGAAACCAAAGCGGCCCTTCGGGAAAAGTACAACTTCACCAAGTATCAGTAATTGGAACGTCCCGTCCCGAACTTTCCGCCCTTTTCTCGTAACGCCATAACCATCGGGTCATGGCGTTACATGTTTTCGGCCCATAGCTCGTTACGCCGTGTTCCTCCGTGTGCGCTGGAAGGCTCTGGTGCACACGGAGAAAAAAGCATTCGTCGAAGAAAACGGGGGACTGGTCGAAAAGCGGCCGGTCACCCTTGCTTTTTGCCTTACTTTTGCTTTCGGAAATCGCAAAATAGTCAAAAAGCATATGAAAAAGATTGTCGTTTTAGCCCTTGCAGCGCTCGTGAGCCTGAGCGCCTTCGCCCAGAAGACTACCGTTAAAGGTGTGGTGTTGGATTCCCTTACCCGCGTGGGTGAGCCCGCCGCCATCCTGCAGTTCTACCGTCTGCCGGACCTGGAGAAGGCCGTGGCTTTCACCACCACTGACGAAGAAGGTAATTTCTCTCACAGTTTCACGCTGGAGGGAGATTACGTGCTGGTGTTCGACAACCTGGGCCGCCAGGTGCAGCGCCGCTACTTCACCGTTCCCGCCGACACCGATGTGGTGGACTTGGGAGAGATCCTGGCCCAGGACAGCGCCGAGATGCTGAAGGCCGGCCAGGTGACGGCCATGCGTCCGCTGGTGAAAATGGAAGTGGACAAGATGACCTATAATGTAGAGGACGACGTGGACTCCAAGACCAGCACCGTATTGGACATGCTGCGCAAAGTGCCCATGGTTTCCGTGGACGGCCAGGACAATATTTCCGTGAACGGCAGCAGCAGTTTCCAGGTGTACGTGGACGGGAAGCCCAATCAGATGATGAGCCAGAACGCCTCTACCATTTTCAAGATGATGCCCGCCAGCACCGTGAAGAACATCGAGGTGGTCACCAATCCCGGCGTGAAGTATGACGCCGAGGGTGTGGGCGGCGTGCTCAACATCACCACCAACAAGGAAGTCACGGGCGGCGTTTCTGCGGCCGATGGTTTCTACGGCACGGTGACGGCCATGGGTTCTACCCGCGGTGGCGGCGCCGGCGTAAGCGCCAGCCTGCAGAAAGGCAAACTGAGCGCCAGCATCAACGCCAACGCCATGTACAACGTGTCCAAGGGCACCACCAGTGACATGGAGCGCACGCAGGACAGCGGCTTCTCTACCAGCACCCACACCACCTCCGACATGACCATGCCCATGGCCATGGTGAACGGCAGCGTGAGCTATGAGATTGACACCCTGAACCTGGTGAGCGCCACCGTAGGCGTGATGCACTTCGGCATGAAGAACAGCAGCGGCATCACCAACACCATCTTCACCACGCCCGGGGCCGATCCCTTCGGCTACACTGGCACCACGGAGAGCGTGAACAACCGCACCAGCCTGTCCCTGGGAGCCGATTATCAGCACCTGTGGGCCGATGCCCCCGGCCGCAGCCTGGTCCTGAGCTATCAGTTCAACGGCGCCCCTTCCGTGAACAACAGCCTGAATACCTTCAACGGCAGCTCTATCGCCGGCTTCGACCTCACGGACCGCAAGAGCCTGGGTAACACCGGCTCCTTCGACCACACTTTCCAGGCCGATTTCACCACCCCGTTGGGAAGCGCTCTCACCCTGAACACCGGCGCCAAGTATATCTACCGGCACAATTCTTCGGATCAGACGGACTACCTGTGGAACGGCAGCACCTTCGTGGAGAACCCCGCCTCCAGCCTGCAGTACGACTTCTATAACCGCATCGGCGCCGCCTATACCGAGCTGGATGCCAAGCTGGGCAACTGGGGCCTCAAGGCCGGCGTGCGCTATGAGCACACCTGGCAGTCCTATAATTCCACGGCCATGACCAACCCCTTCAGCGTGAACTATGGCAACCTGGTCCCTTCGGCCAGCATCCAGTGGAGCCCCACCCTTACACAGAATATCGGCATCAGCTACAATATGCGCATCAGCCGTCCGGGTATCTCCTACCTGAACCCCTACGTGGACACGTCGGACCCCACCGCCCGCAGCTATGGTAACAGCGACCTGGATACCGAAAAGGGCCACAACCTCTCCCTGGTGTACAATTTCTATTCGCCCAAGGTGATGGTAAGCGCCACCCTGCGGCAGAGCTATACCGGCAACGGCATATCGGCCTACAGCTTCTACGACGACAACAATATCCTGAACACCACCTACGGCAACATCGTGAGCAACAGCTCCACCGGCCTCAACGCCTTCCTGATGGTTACGCCCGGTTCCACCACCCGTCTCACGCTCAACGGCGGCGTCAGCTACAACTACCTCAGCAGCGATGTCCTGAACCAGAAGAACAGCGGCTGGAGCTACAATGTGATGGCCGGCGTACAGCAGACCCTTCCCGCCGACTTCCGCATCAGCGCCAACCTCCTCCTGATGGGAGACCGCGTGAACCTGCAGGGCTACTCCAGCGGTATGCGTGCCGGCATCCTGGGCATCACCAAGACCTTCCTGGACGACCGCCTGAGCCTTTCCCTGAATGGCATCCTGCCCCTGATGAAGGGCCTGGAGATGAATATGACCAGCTATACCCAGGGTAACGGCTTCACCAGCACTTCCTCTTCCGTGATCCCCATGAGGGCCATCACCTTCCAGATCAGCTGGACCTTCGGCAAGCAGGGCAACTACAGCACCAAGAAAGCCCGTCGTTCCATCGAGAACGAGAGCCAGCTGAACAGCAGCACCACGGCCGAATCCATGAGCAGTATTATGGGAATGTAATTTTCACTATCTTTGCAACGTATGCAAACGAAGAGCCGCAGAAATCTCATTATCAACACCACCCAGATTGTTGTCTGGGTAGGTGTTTTTCTGGTTCCCGCCGTCGTCACCGGCACCATGACCGGATCCCTTGAGCAGGCCTGGAAAGTGTTCCTCTCCGGAGCTGTCATCCTGATGCCGGCGTTTTTCCTGTACGCCCTAAACTACTATTATCTTGTTCCCAAGCTGCTTCACGGTGGCCGTGCAAAGTGGTTTTACATTATCAACGGAATCATTATCGTGGGCATGCTGGCGTGGGATTTCTTTGGGAGGCATCCACAGGAATTTCCCAAGGAAGTGGTAGAACAGTTTGGAGAACGGAATCTGTGGGCCATGTATGTGGGCTCCATCCTGCTGCGGGTATTTGTCCAGTGCATGCTCATCCTCCTGGCGGTGGGCCTGCGCCACATCATGCGCGCCAACGAAACCGTGGTGGCCGAGCTCACCTGGCTCAAGCACCAGCTGAGCCCGCACTTCCTCTTCAACACGCTCAACAACATCTCTTCCCTCACGCAGATAGACCCCGACAAGGCGCAGGAAAGCATCGGCCAGCTGAGTGACCTGCTGCGGTACGCGCTCTACGACTCCGAGGCCGATAAGGTTTCCCTGGCGGCCGAAATGGAGTTCATGAGCAACTACGTGGACCTGATGGCCCTCCGCTGCAACGAACTCACCACGGTGGAGAAGGAATTCAAGGCGCCCCAGGAGCACGTGGAAGTGGCTCCGCTGCTGTTCATCTCCCTGGTAGAGAACGCTTTCAAGCACGGCGTGAACGCGCGTTACCCGTCCTTCGTGAATGTAGGGATGTTCTATGCTGACGGCGTCATCACCTTCCGCTGCGCCAACTCTCTCTTCGAGAAGCAGGGCAGCGACCACATAGGCTCCGGAATCGGCCTGGAAAACATGAAGCGCCGCCTGGAGCTCCTGTACCCCGGCAAGTACACCTATGAGCAAAAGGCCGATAATGACACCTACACGGTGGAAGTAAAACTTCAGGTATGAAGAATCTCCGCTGCATAGTCGTTGACGATGAGCCTTTGGCAGTAAAAATGTTGGAGGGATTTGTAGAGCGTACGCCGTTTTTAGAATTGGCCGGCTCTTACAACGACCCTGTGCTGGCACTGTCGGAAATCCGCTCGAAGGCTCCGGAAATCGTTTTCCTGGACATCCAGATGCCGGATCTGGACGGGATGGAACTGTCCCGGATGCTGCCGGAAGGCACCCGCGTCATCTTTACCACGGCCTTCAAGCAATATGCCTTCGAGAGCTACGAGGTGAGCGCCCTGGACTTCCTCCTCAAGCCCATCCGTTACCAGAAGTTCCTGGAAGCGGCGCAGAAGGCGCGGGACTGGTTTGCCATGAAGGAGGCCTCCCTGGCAGCCGCCCCGGAAAAGACATCGGTCTTCATCAAGGCCGACGGCGTACTGCGCAAAGTGGACTACGCCGACCTCCTGTACGTAGAAGGCATGAAGGACTACCTGATGTTCCACCTGCGTTCCCAGCGGCAGCCCCTGGTCACCCACCTCACGATGAAAGCCGCCGAAGACATGCTTCCCCAGGACCGCTTTATGCGCATCCACCGTTCCTTTATCGTGAACCTGGAACAAATCACAAGCGTCTCCGCCCAGGGAGACCTGAAGGTTGGAGACGCTCTGTTACATGTGTCGGAAGGCTACAAAGACGCCTTCTTTGAAAAGGTTTTATAGCCCGCCCCGTAACTCGCTGATTATCAGTGTATATAAAAATTTTCTTTAGCCCAAACGGACTAAAGAAAATTTATAAAAGTACTGTGTATCAACCAGTTAGGCCGATAGCTGCTGATTACTCTGCCGGGGCAAGGACGTTGTGCACGGGCCAGCTCTGGGCTTTCTTCAGGGTGAAGGGAGCGGAGCAGCGGATGTCGTCCACGGAGGCGCCGAACTGTACGTCGTACTTGCCGGCGGCGGCTTCCCAGGCGCTGGTGGCTTCGTTGAAGGAGGCCAGCTGATAGGCGCTCACTTTCAGTACCAGGGTCTGGCTTTCGCCGGGCTGCAGTTCCTTGGTTTTGCCGAAGGCCTTGAGTTCACGGGTGGGTTTCTCCAGGCCGCCGGCGGGGGCGCTCACGTAGAGCTCTACCACTTCCTTGCCGGCTACGGAACCGGTGTTCTTCACGGTAACGGTGGCCTCGAAGCCGTCGGTGCCGGCCTTCACGGTGGGCTTGGAATAGGCGAAGGTGGTGTAACCCAGGCCGAAGCCGAAGGGATAGGAGACCGCTACGTCACGGGTGACGAAGTGGCGGTAGCCCACCCAGATGCCTTCTTCATACTTGGTGTAGTCCACATCTTTCTGCGGCTGGCGGGGACCCCAGGAGAAGCCGCGCATGGCACTCTGCTGATAGTTGTACGGGAAGTTGGCGCTGGACGGATGGTCCATGAAGTTCACGGGGAAGGTCATGGGGAGCTTGCCGGAAGGGTTCACCTTGCCGGTGAGGACATCGGCCACGGCATTGGCGCCTTCCTGACCGGGACTCCAGGGCAGCACGATGGCATCCACCAGGTTCTTCCAGGAGTTGGTCTCGATGACGCCGCCCACGTTCAGAACCACCACTACCTTCTTGCCGGCGGCGTGGAAGCTGGCGCTCACGTTCTGCAGGAGTTCACGCTCGATGGCGGTGAGCTCGAAGTCGTCCATCATCTTGCGGTCTGCGCCTTCACCGGCGTTGCGGCCCAGCACAATCACGGCCACGTCGTTGGCCTTGGCTTCGTTGCCGATGGCGGCGGCGGGAATGGCCACCTCGGCGAGTTTGCGGCGCATGAACCAGGAGAAAGTGGTTCCGGACAGGGCGTTCTGGGCTTTGTCATAGGCCTGATAGGCGCTGTAGAAGTCCGTGAGTCCTTTGTCCAGTGTGAAGCCTGCATTGCGCATGGCCTCTTCCATATTCACCACATAGGCCTTGTTCACATCTCCGGAACCGGTGCCGCCGGCCACGAAGTCAATGGAGGAGATGCCGTAGAGGGCCACTTTTTCGTCGCCCTTCAGGGGCAGGGCGTCCTTTTCATTGCGCAGCAGGACGATGGCCTCACCGGCGGCCTTGCGGGCCACGGCGGCGTGGGCCTTCAGGTCCGGCTTGTTGGAGAACTTGTAGCCTTTGAAGTGGGGCGTGCGCACAATGTAGGTGAGCATGTTGCGCACATTGCGGTCCAGTTCTTCCTGGGAGATGGTGCCGTCTTCCACGCCTGCGATGATACGTTCAATTTCGTTCTGGTTACCAGGCTCCATGAGGTCGTTGCCGGCCTTGGCGCTCTTCACGGTACCGGCCTTGTTGCCCCAGTCGGTCATCACGATGCCCTTGAAGCCCCATTCGTCGCGCAGGACGGTGGTGAGGAGGCCTTCGCTCTGCTGGGTGTAGTCTCCGTTGAGTTTGTTGTAGGAGCTCATCACCGTCCAGGGATCGGCTTCCTTCACGGCGATTTCGAAGTTCTTCAGGTAGATTTCACGCAGGGCGCGCTGGGAGATGATGGCGTCGTCCTCGTTGCGGTTGGTCTCCTGGTTGTTGGCGGCATAGTGCTTGATGGAGGTGCCCACGCCGTTGCTCTGGATACCTTTCACATAGGCGGCGGCCATCTTACCGGAGAGCAGCGGATCCTCGCTGAAATACTCGAAGTTACGGCCGCACAGCGGGTTGCGGTGAATGTTCATGCCGGGGGCCAGGAGTACGTCTACGCCGTATTCCAGTACCTCGTTGCCCATGGCGGTGGTCACTTCCTGGACCAGGTCCAGGTCCCAGGAGCTGGCCAGCAGGGTGCCCACAGGGAAACCGGTGCAGTAGTAGGTGCGGGGGTCTCCCTGGCGCGTGGGCTGGATGCGCAGGCCGGCGGGGCCGTCGGCCAGGACGGTCATGGGGATGCCCAGGCGCTCGATGGCGCGGGTGTTACCGGCTGCGCCGGGGACGTTGGCCGATACGCCGGAGGTGACGCCGTTCACGATGGCCGCACGGGCGCCGCCCACCAGCAGGGTGGCTTTTTCCTGGAGGGTCATGGCCTTCAGGACCTCGTCGATGTTGTCTTCACGCAGCTGCGGCTGGGCTACGGCCACAAAAGCCATTCCCAGGGCTGCCAGTGTCAAAAGGATTCTTTTCATATCAAAAGTTTTAGAGTTGTCAATCAATGCAAAGATAGGAGATTCGCTGTTCAAAAATTTATCTATATCATCAAATTAAAAAAAGTATCCAGGTGCACCAGAATAATCCGGTGCACCTGGATACAGATAACTTTGAGTAAAACTTACTTTTTAAACCATTCCAGGCACTGGGTGCAGAGGTCGGAGATGGATTTCCAGTTTTCAGCTGCGATCACTTCCTTGGGGAAAAGCTTGGAGCCCATTCCCACGGCGGTGACGCCGCTCTTGGCCCATGCCGACAGATTCTCCTGCGTGGGTTCCACGGCACCGGTGGCCATGACCATGGCCCAGGGCAGCGGGCCCAGTACGTTCTTCACGAAGGAAGGACCGCCCACGTTGCCGGCGGGGAATACCTTCACCAGGTCGCAGCCCAGTTCCATGCCGCGGACCATCTCGGAGACAGAGCCGCAGCCGGGGCTGTAGGGTACGCCACGCTTGTTGGCCAGGGGTACGATCTCCTCTACCAGGCAGGGGCTTACCAGGAAGTCAGCTCCCATCTGGATGTAGAGGGCGGCGGTGGGGGCATCCAGCATGGTACCGGCGCCCAGCGCCATCTCCGGGCACTCCTTGCGCACGAAAGCCATCACTTCCTTGAACACTTCGTGGGCTCCGTCGCCGCGGTTGGTGAATTCGAAGGCGCGGATGCCTCCGTCGTAGCAGGCCTTCACCACTTTCTTGGTGAGCTCTGCATCCTTGTTGTAGAACACCGGCACGATGCCCGTGCTACGGATGATACCCAGGGTATCGATTTTATTGAACTTACTCATAGTCTTATCGGCTTACGCGACCACTTCCGCCGCCGTTCATCAGGCCTTCCACTTCGGCCACAGTGACGCGGTTGTAGTCGCCGATGATGGTGTGCTTGAGGCAGGAGGCCGCAGCGGCGAACTCGATGGCCTGCTGGTCGGTGGGATAGGTGATGAGACCGTAGAGGAGGCCGCCCATAAAGGAGTCTCCGCCGCCCACGCGGTCTACGATGTGGGTGATGTCGTAGCGACGGCTCTGCCACAGGGTCTTGCCGTCGTACAGCACGCCGCCCCAGGTGTTGTGGTTGGCGTTGATGGAACCGCGGAGGGTAACGGCCACCTTCTTGCAGCGGGGGAATTTGGCCATGAGCTGCTGGCCCACGCTGATGAAGATGTTCTGGTCAATCTCGCCGCCGGTCTTTTCGGCGTCGAAACCTTCGGGCTTGATGCCGAATTCCATCTCGGCGTCTTCCTCGTTGCCCAGGATGAGGTCGCAGCCGGCCACCAGGGCGGGCATCACTTCGGCCGCGGTCTTGCCGTATTTCCACAGCTTCTTGCGGTAGTTGAGGTCGCAGGAGACCTTCACGCCCAGCTCGTTGGCCACCTTGATGGCTTCCAGGCAGGCGTCGGCGGCACCCTGGGAAAGGGCGGGGGTGATGCCGGTCCAATGGAACCAGTCGGCGCCTTCCAGCACCTTGTACCAGTCTACCATACCGGGCTTGATTTCCGAGATGGCGCTGTGGGCGCGGTCGTACACCACCTTGGAACCGCGGGCTACGGCGCCGGTTTCCAGGTAGTAGATACCCACGCGGTCGCCGCCGTAAACCACACCGTCCAGGTTCACGCCGAAGCCCTTGAGCTCGGCGGTGCACATGTCGGCGATGTCGTTCTTGGGAAGACGGGTCACGAAATGGGCGTCGATTCCGTAATTGGCCAGGGAAACGGCCACATTGGCTTCACCGCCGCCAAAGGTGGCATCGAACTGGTGGGCCTGCGAAAAACGCAGATAGCCCGGAGTGGAAAGGCGAAGCATCACTTCGCCGAAGGTTACTACTTTTGCCATTATTGTTGTTTCTTAGATGATTGGCGGACAATGAGTTCCATGGGAATGACCTGGGTTTCCCGGCTGCCTTCCAGGAAGGCGCGGGCGGCCGTTTCTCCCATTTCGAACGGGTGCTGGTTCAGGGTACTGAGCGCGGGGCTCATCAGACTGGTGAATCCTTCGTTGGAGGTGGCTACCACGCCGAAGTCTTCCGGAATGCGCAGGCCCTTCTCCTTGAGGGCGTCGGTGGCGCCCAGGGCCGAAAATGCCCCGGCGCTGTACAGGGCGTCGCAGCCTGCATCAATGGCCTTGAGACCGGCCTCGTAACCGGTTTCCCGAACGATGGCGTTTTCATAGACGATGGCCGGGTCGAAGGGGAGGCCTGCGCTTTCCAGGGCCAGGCGGTAACCGGCCAGGCGCTCTATATAGGCCTGGGAGGTCATGAAGCCGGCGATGGTGCCGATGCGCTTGTAACCGGCCTGAATCAGGTGCATGGTGGCCTGGAAGGCTCCTTCGCAGTTGGCGCCCACGATTTTGGCGCCGGGAAGGTCCGGGAACACGCGGTCGAACTGCACCAGGGGAGTATCCTCCAGGATTTCCTTTACGTGGTTTCCGTTGAGGGCGTCGATGGCGTGGGAGAGGAGCACTCCGGCCACGCGGTAGTTCTTAAGGGTCTTGAGGGCCTTGATCTCGGCCTCCACGCTTTCCATAGTCTGACAGATGAGCACGTTGTAACCGGCTTGGTTCAGGATGCGCTCGGCGCCGCCGATGACGTTGGAGAAGAATTCTCGGTGGATACGGGGAATCACGATGCCCACGATGTGCGACTGCCCCTTGCGCAGGTTGGAGGCCACCACGTTGCGTTCATACCCCAGCAGCTTGGCCATTTTTTCTACGGCCACGCGGGTTTCTTCTTTTACGCGGGGGTTCCCTGCGAGGGCGCGGGAAACGGTGGAAGGGGTAATGCCTAAGGCGTTGGCTATGTCGGTTATCGTGGTCATCTCGGGGGCAAAGGTACAAACGTTTGTATAATTTTCCAAAACTTTTTCCGAAAATGTGCAAACGTTTGGATTTTTTTACTTATATTTGCAGCACAGACAAAGAAACTAATGGCCAACTTTTCTTTTAAGTCGCTTATTATTAGCATATTAGCATTGTGCGCGTTATCTTGTGCCCAAGATGGCAAACGTTTGCATAATTCCAACATCTCCATTCCCAACCACGAAGTAGTCCTCACGGACTTCTGCGCCATCGGCGACGGCGTATCCCTTTGCACGGACGCCTTTGAACAGGCTTTCGCCAAGCTGGAAGAGCTGGGCGGCGGTCGCCTGGTGGTTCCCGACGGCATCTGGTTCACCGGCCCTATCGGCCTGAAGAGCCACACGGAGCTTCATCTTAGCGACAACGCCGTCATCGTCTTTTCGGCCGACCAGGACCTCTATCCCATTATCGCCACCAACTTCGAGGGACTGGACATGATGCGCTGCCTCTCTCCCATCCATGCCGAGAATGCCACCGACATCGCCATTACCGGCAAGGGTGTGATTGACGGCAACGGCGCTCCCTGGCGGGAACTGAAAAAGCGCAAGGTGGGTGACGATATTTGGAAACCCGTGGTGAAAAGCGGCGGCGTCCTCTCCGACGACGGCAGCGTATGGTATCCCGACGAAGGTTACAAAAAGGCCCGTCTCACTGCCGGCAGCTTGAACAAACAGGATCCCAGCCTGGACCTGCAGGAAATCAAGACCTTCCTGCGCCCGGTGCTGGTTTCCCTGCGCAGTTGTGAAAACATCCTGCTGGAAGGCGTCACCTTCCAGAATTCCCCCGCCTGGAACATCCATCCCCTCTGGTGCAAGAACCTCACGGTCCTCAATATCATCGTGCGCAATCCCCACTACTCCACCAATGGCGACGGCATTGACATCGAAGCCTGCGAGAACGTGTATGTGGGCGGCAGCAGCTTCGATGTGGGCGACGACGCCATCTGCATCAAGAGCGGCAAGGACGAAGACGGCCGCCGTTACGGAAGGGCCTGCAAGGATGTCGTCATAGAGAACTGCACCGTGTACCACGGTCACGGCGGTTTTGTGATTGGCAGCGAAATGAGCGGCGGCGCCCAGAACATCCTGGTGCAGAACTGCCGCTTCCTGGGAACCGACGTGGGCCTCCGCTTCAAGAGCACCCGCGGACGCGGCGGTCTGGTGAAGGACATCACCTGCCGCAACATCTATATGAAGGACATCGTGGCCGAGGCCGTTACCTTTAATTTATATTATGCGGGCGTAGCTTCTACCGAACGGGCCGATGCCCAGGTGGAAGAAATCCTCCCGCCGGTGGATGAGACCACCCCCGAGTTCCGGGACATCCACTTCGAGAACATCGTGTGCGCCGGTGCCAAGCAGGCCATCTACATCAATGGCCTGCCGGAGCTGCCGCTGGCCGATGTCACCTTCAAGGACAGCCGCTTCACCGCCACCAAAGGCGTGGAGATCCACAACGCACAGAATGTCACCTTCGAGAATGTGACCGTTAACGGAGAACAGTTATGAAAAGAATCCTCTATCTGGCAATAGTTTGGTTTATGGCCAGTTCCTTCACCACCGTCCATCTGATGGGCGACAGCACCATGGCCGAAAAGGACCTGCCCAAGGCGGGCCTGGAGCGCGGCTGGGGCATGATGTTCCAGAACTTCCTGAACCCCGACGAGGTGAAGGTGATCAACTATGCCCAGAACGGGCGCAGCACCAAGAGCTTCATGGACCTGGGCCTGTGGGACCAGGTGTACAATGCCGTAAAGCCCGGAGACTATGTGTTCATCCAGTTCGGCCATAACGACGCCAAGGCCGATGACCCCGCGCGCTACGCGGCGGCCTGGGGCGCCTACCAGGACAACCTGCGCACCTATATCGACGGCGTGCGCGAAAAAGGCGGCATCCCCGTGCTTCTGACTCCGGTGGCCCGTCGCTGGTTCAAGAACGGCCAACTGGACCGCAACTGCCACACGGACTATCCCGCCGCCATGAAGGCCGTGGCCGAAGAAAAGGGCGTCACCCTTCTGGATATCACCACTCCCACCCTGGACTGGATCGAGGGGCTGGGGGACGAAGCTTCCAAGGCGTATTTCATGATTTCCACCGGCAAGGACGACAACACCCACCTGGTGCCCTGCGGCGCCCGCAAGGTGACGGAAATCGTGTGCGACCGCATTCGGGAGCAGCTTCCCGAACTGGCCAAGAGCCTGGTGTACTATCATTTTGTGGTGTCGGCCGACGGTCATGGTGACTTTATGACCGTGCAGGAAGCCATTGACGCCTGCCCGGACTACAGCCACAAGGAGATCACCCGTCTCCTCATCCGCAGCGGCGTGTACAAGGAGCTGGTTTCCATCCCGCACACCAAGTTCCGCTTATATATTAAAGGTGAGTGCGCCGATAACACGCTCATCACGTTTGACAAATACGCCAAGGCCCTCTGGCCCAACCGGGACATCGCCGTGGGCACTTCCGGCAGCGCCTCCATCTATATCCACGCCAGCTACATCACCTTCGAAGACCTGAGCTTCGAGAACAGCGCCGGCGAGGGCAAGGAAATCGGCCAGGCGGTGGCGGTGTTCACCGACGGCGACTTCCTCTTCTTCAACCGCTGCCGTTTCCTGGGCAACCAGGACACCCTGTACACCTATGGCCGGTTTGGCAAGTTTGGCGGCATCAAGCGCAATTACTTCAAGGACTGCTACATTGAGGGTACCACTGATTTCATCTTCGGTACCAGCATTGCCTTCTTCGAGAATTGCCACATCCATTCCAAGAAGAACAGCTATGTCACGGCTGCCAGCACGCTGCAGGGTCAGAAGTACGGCTATGTGTTCCTGAACTGCAAGCTCACGGCCGACGAAGGCATTGACAAGTGCTACCTGGGCCGCCCCTGGGGCGCCTATGCCAAGACCGTTTTCATTAACTGCGAGCTGGGCGGCCACATATTGCCTGAAGGCTGGCACGACTGGGAGAAGGAAGGCAAGCCGGACACCAAGAAGAATTCTTTCTATGCCGAATACGGCAACTACGGCCCCGGCGCCCGCGGACCCCGCGTGAAGTGGGCCCATACCCTGAAGGAGAAAGACCTGAAAGACTATACTTTCCAGAAGGTAATGTACCAGGAGCAGGACGGTATTGTCTGGGACCCTTACAACAACAAATGATGCGTTCTTTAAATTTCATAATGTGTGTGTTTGCCTTGGCCGCGTGTACGGCCAAGGCCCCGCTGTCCATGGAGGTGGTCCGTTCGGAGATGGTTCGCTGTCCCCAGGCCACCTACATTGACGGCCAGGAAGGAAACCTGAAGTGGAACTACACCACCGGCCTTGAACTCAAGGCCCTGTTGGATGCAGCGCCCGAAGAGGCCTTCGATTATGTGGACGCCTGGTACGACGCCATCATCGACAGCACCGGCCGCATCTACAAGTACAAAAAGAGCAATTATTCTACGGACCATATCTGCCCCGGACGCACCCTTTTCCAGCTCTACGATATGACGGGAAAGGAGAAGTATCGCGCCGCCATGGATACGCTTTACAACCAGATTCTTGACCATCCCCGCACCTCGGAAGGCGGCTTCTGGCACAAGAAGATATACCCCAACCAGATGTGGCTGGACGGCCTGTATATGGCCCAGCCTTTCTATGCCGAATACACCGTGCGTTACGTGACCGACAGCCTGCAGCGCGAGGCCCATTTCAACGACATCGTCCTGCAGTTCCAGACGGTCTATGACCATACCCTGGACCCCGAAACCGGCCTGCTGCGCCACGCCTGGGATTCTTCCCACCAGATGTTCTGGTGCAACCCGGAGAACGGGCAGAGCGCCCACGCCTGGGGCCGTGCCATGGGCTGGTACGCGATGGCGCTGGTAGATGTGATTGAGATTCTTCCGGCCGGCGAGCAGCAGGACGCCCTGGTGCGCATCCTGAACAGCTGCTTCCAGGCCATCCCGCTCTTCGCCGACCAACAAACCGGCATGTGGTACCAGGTGCTGGACCGCCCTTATGCGGAAGGCAATTATCTGGAGGCCACCGCCAGCGCGATGTTCGTGTACGCCATGCTCAAGGGAACCCGCCTGGGCGTGCTGGACGGCATTTCGCAGGCCGATGCCCGCACCCGTTTTGAAGAGCTGGTAAGCACTTTTGTCCGTGTGGATGAAGACGGCCTCACGAACCTGGATTCCTGCTGTGAGGTGGCCGGCCTGGGCGGCAAGGACAACCGCAGCGGAGACTACGACTATTATATCAACGAGCCTGTCCGCTCCAACGATCCCAAGGGTATCGGACCCCTCATCTGGGCGGCACTGGAATATGAGAGAATATGAAGAAGATGAACCTGTATATCTGCCTGCTGATGGCTGCCCTGTGCCTGTTCTCCTGTGGGAAGACGGGCGGCGAGGAGCAGGAGGGCGGTGCGCCCGCCGCTCCGGCCGGCTTAACCCTGCATGACGCCACGGAGACCAGCCTCACGTTCCAGTGGAATGCGGTGAGCGGAGCCACCTCTTACGCCTGGACCCTTACCCTGGCCGGGAACGAGGCCCAGAGCGGTACTGCCACGGCCCGCAACGTGAAGGTGGAAGGCCTGGCCAAGGCCACCGACTACCGTTTTGGCGTAAAGGCCGTGAATGCCGAAGGGGAATCGGCCTACACCTGGCTGGACGCCCGCACGGCGGGGGAGATTACGCCCGATCCGGGTCCCAAGCCCTCCGCTGTCACCTATGAGGACTTCGCCATTCCGTCGTATGAGGAAGACGGCGTGGCCCGCGCTTTCCCCGGCGCTGAAGGCGGCGGCATGTTCACTACCGGCGGACGCGGCGGAAAGGTCATCCACGTGACCAACCTCAACGATAAGGGAGAGGGGTCCCTCCGCGCTGCCATCGAGACCAAGGGCGCCCGCATCATCGTCTTTGACGTGGCCGGTCTCATCGAGCTCCAGAGTGCCCTGAACATCAAGAACGGGGATGTCACCATCGCCGGCCAGACGGCCCCCGGAGATGGCATCTGCCTCAAGAACTACACGCTGCATATCCGTACCAGCAACGTTATCATCCGCTATATCCGTTGCCGCATGGGAGACGAAAAGGCTTACGAGAACGACGCCATGAACCTGAATGCCGATGACAACGTGCAGAATGTGATTATCGACCACTGCTCCCTGTCCTGGAACACCGACGAGTGTGGCAGCTTCTACGGTATGACGGACTTCACCCTCCAGTGGAGCATCCTGTCCGAGAGCCTCCGCAATTCCATCCACGGGAAGGGAACGCACGGCTACGGCGGCCTGTGGGGCGGCTCCAACGCCAGCTACCACCACAACCTGCTGGCCCACCACGACAGCCGCAATCCCCGTCTGGACCACGACTACCTGAGCCTCCTCAAGGGCCCCGTGACCCTGGTGAACAACGTCATCTACAACTGGGGAGATAACGGCACCTACGGCGGAGAAAGCGCCAACGACAGCAACGACTACCGTAAATACAACCTTATCAACAATTACTACAAGCCGGGTCCCGCCACCACCTCGGGAAAAGTCCGTTTCATCGATCCCTGGACCAAGGACTGCAGCAACTGCACGGGCAAGACCGGCAGCATCACCATCGTTCCCGGCCATTATTACATGGACGGCAATTTCATGGATGACAGTTCCGAAAAGGCGGCCGGTATGAATGACGACAATTGGAAGGGCACCACGGCCAATGCCGAGACCGTCGCCCTCATCAAATCGGCCTCCCGGTTCACTTATCCCCAGCAAGCCACCTACGTGTCCGTACAGAGCGCGCAGGACGGCTACTCCGCCGTTCTCTCCTATGTGGGCGCCTCCCTTAAGCGGGATTCCGTGGACGAACGTGTGGTGAAAGACACCCGCACCCGCACCTACACCTGCACGGGTTCCAAGGGATCGCAGAACGGGTTCATTGACACCCAGTCCGACGCCGGCGGTTGGCCCGCTTACAGCGGCACCGACATCATCGACACCGACCGTGACGGTATTCCCGACTCCTATGAAGATGCCTGGGGCCTGGACAAGACCAATGCCAACGACGGCGCCGCCGTCACGCTGGACAAATACGGCCGCTACTCCAACCTGGAAATGTACCTGCACTATCTGGTGAAAGACATCGTCACCGGACAGGGCACGGCAGCAAGCTATACAAATCTTTAATCCTAATAATTATTAACTAACAACCAACGCTAATGAAAGCAAAGAAACTCATTCTTGCACTGCTTGGCATGGTGACGGCCCTTTCCCTGTCGGCCCAGACTACCATTAAAGGTATCGTGACCGACGAGACCGGAGAGCCGCTCATCGGCGCGGGCGTCCTGGTTGAGGGCACCTCTATCGGCACCATCACCGGTATCGACGGAGACTATGTCCTCTCGGTTCCCGCAGATGCAGTGAATCTGGTCTTCTCCTTCATCGGACTGGCAGACCAGACCGTCGCCATCAACGGGCAGACGGAAATCAATGTGGTCCTCAAGGCCGACCAGACCTTCCTGGACGAGGTGGTTGTGGTGGGTTATGCCACCGTCAAGCGCCGCGACCTGCTGGGTTCCGTGTCGTCCGTAGGCTCCGACAAACTGGCCGAACAGCCGGTGACCACCGTGTCCCAGGCCCTGTCCGGCAAGATGGCCGGTGTGTCCGTTGTCACCACGGAAGGTGACCCCGACGCCGACATCAAGATCCGTGTCCGTGGTGGCGGTTCCATTACCCAGGACAGCAGTCCGCTGTACATTGTGGACGGCTTCCCTGTGGAATCCATCAACGACATCCCTTCCTCCGAAATCCAGTCCATCGACGTGCTCAAGGACGCTTTCTCCACCGCCATCTACGGTTCCCGTGGTGCCAATGGTGTTGTGATTGTTACCACCAAGAACGCCGAGAAAGGTCAGAAGATCTCTGTGAAGCTCAACGCTTATTGGGGTCTCAAGACCATGGCCAACAAAGGCGCCATCCAGGCAATGGATTCCGAGAATTTCGTGAAGTTCCAGTATGAACTGGGCGTCCTCCGCGACAACCTCAGCTCCTACTACGAGCCCTACTTCGGCACGTTCGAAGACATCGATATGTATGCGGGCCTGCCCACCAACAACTGGATCAACGCCGTGTTCGGCCGCACCGGTTCCACCTTCAGCGTGGACGCTTCCGTGAGTGGCAGCAGCGAGACCGTGAACTGGACCCTGGGTTATGCCCATATGGGCGACGAGGCCATCATGGTGGGTTCCAACTACTCCCGTGACAACCTTAACTTCAAGGGTAACTTCAAGACATCGGACCGCACGTCCATCGACGCCAACGTGCGTTATTCCCGCGTGAACGTGCGCGGCGGCGGCGCCAACGGCATCAACGACACCGGTACCACTTCCGGTAACGGCCGACTCAAGCATGCCGTAAGTTACACTCCCATTCCCATCGCCACCAATATCCAGGGCGTTGACGAAGAGCAGGACTATGGCGACAACGCTCCGCCGCTCCTCTCCGTGTCTGACAACGACAGCCGCCGCATCCGCGTGACGCTGAACGCCAACGCCGCCTTCAACTGGAACATCGTGGACAAGCTGAACCTCAAGATCGAGGGCGGCCTGGAGAAATTCACCCAGAGCGACGACCGCTTCTACGGTATGACCACCTACTATGTGGCCAACAACTCTACGGACAAGACGGGCGTTTCCAACCAGCACAAGGAAACCTTCCGCACCAGGTATCGCAATACCAACACCCTCAATTACGACTTCGCCAGCGTCTTCAAGAACGACGACCACAACCTGAGTGTCCTGCTGGGTGAAGAACTCACCATCACGCAGAGCAACATACTCACCACCATGGTGGATGGTCTCAATGCTTCCTACGATGCTCCCATGGCCTGGAACTTCATGTCTTCCGGCACGCCTGCATCTACCAACAACTATTTCAATCCCGACGACAAGCTGCTGTCCTTCTTCGGCCGTGTGAACTACGACTACAAGCACCGCTACTCCATTGGCGCCACGCTGCGCGCCGACGGCAGCTCCAAGTTCTCCCGCGGCAACCGCTGGGGCTTCTTCCCCTCCGCAGCTGCTTCCTGGACCATCTCCAACGAGCCCTGGATGGATGCTTCCCACAGCTGGCTGGATCAGTTGAAACTCCGTTACAGCTTTGGTACCGCCGGTAACAACAACATCCCTTCCGGCCAGTTGGTGAAGCAGTACAGCTCCACCGTTACCGCCTGGCTGAGCCAGAGCAACAACTACTGGATGGCCGGCAAGATTATGAACAATCCCGACCTCACCTGGGAGACTACCTATACCCATAACATCGGTGTGGACTTCTCCTTCTTCCAGAGCCGTCTGAGCGGTAGCGTGGAAGTGTATCAGAACGACATCAAGAATCTGCTGATTAACTTCCCCATTACGGGCTCCGGTTATGACAGCCAGTACCGCAACCTGGGCTCTACCCGCAACCGCGGTGTCGAACTCACCCTCAACGCTCCCATCTTCCAGAAGAAAGACTTCTCCCTGTCCATCGGCGGCAACATTGCTTACAACAAGAATGTAGTCACCGACCTGGGCGGTCTGACAAAGATCACGGCTCAGTCCTACTGGGCTTCCACCGAAATCGGAGACGACTACATCGTTGAGGTGGGACAGCCTCTGGGCAATATGTACGGCTTTGTGAGCGACGGCATGTACAGCCCCGACGACTTCACCTGGAACGGCTCCAAGTGGGTGCTGAACGAAGGTGTGGTGGACTGCAGCGCCGTCATCGGCGCATCTTATCTGGTGCCCGGCGCTCCCAAGTACAAGAACATTGACGGCAGCGAGGACAACAAGGTGACCGTGGCCGACCGCACCGTGATCGGAAACGCCAGCCCGGACTTCACCGGCGGCTTCAACCTTTCCGGTTACCTGTACGGTTTTGATTTCAGCGCCAACTTCAACTTCATGATCGGCAACCAGGTGTACAACGCCAACAAGGTGGAATTCACCAGCTCCCGCAAGTTCTACAACCGCAACCTCGTCAACGCGATGGATGTCAAGAACCGCTGGACCAACATTGACTGGACCACCGGTGAAATGATTACCGACGCCGAGACCCTCAAGACCGTGAACGCGGGCAAGACCATGTGGGCTCCCTTCGTGGGCAACGCCGTGTTCAGCGACTGGGCCGTGGAGGACGCTTCCTTCCTGCGCCTGCAGAGCGTGACCCTGGGTTACACCCTGCCCGAGAAACTCACCCAGAAGGTGCACCTGCGCCGCGCCCGTATCTACGTGACCGGCACCAACCTCCTGTGCCTCACCAAGTACTCCGGCTATGATCCGGAAGTGGACACCCGCCGTGCCACTCCGCTGACCCCCGGCGTAGACTATTCGGCCTATCCCAAGAGCATTGGCTTCGTGGCCGGTATCAACCTCACCTTCTAATCCGAAAAGAATATGAAAAAGATTGTATACTATATTCTTTCCGTGGCCGTGATGGCTTTTGCGGCGTCTTCCTGCGAAAAGCTCCTGGACAGCGACTCCCCGTCGGCTTTTGACTCCGCCACCGTATATGCCAACTACTCCCTCACGGAAGGTACCATTTACGGTATCACCGAGGCTTTCTGCGAAGTGAACTCCTACCGCGGCCGTTTCCTGCCCTGGTATGGTCACAATACCGACATCGAGTGGTACAACACCTTCAAGCAGGGCGACGGCAAGTCCGATATCTCGGGCTATGACTGCCTGCCCAACAACAGCCAGCTGAACCTCTCCAACGGTCCGTTCCCGCTCATGTATATGGGCATTGAGCGCGCCAACCTGGTCATCGAGGGCGTCCGTGCCTACGGAGACCCCGAAAACCGTCCCGAGATGGCTTACCTGCTGGGCGAAGCCCTTACGCTGCGCGCCATGATCTACTACGACCTCACCAAGGCCTGGGGAGATGTGCCCGCCCGCTTCGTTCCGCTTACCTCGGAGACCATCTATGCTCCCAAGGAGAGCCGTGACGTGATTTACAAAGCGATCCTTGCCGACCTGGAAGAGGCTATCCCTTACCTCCCGAATCCCGGTGAAACGGCCGCCACTTCCCGCACCGACCGTGTGAACAAGGTGTTTGCCGAAGGCCTGTACGCCCGCATCGCCCTCATGGCTTCCGGTTACGCCATCCGTCCCGAAGACGGTCAGGTGGGTACCGGTGACCTGGGTACCGTGCGCCTGAGCTCCGATCCCGAACTCCAGAAGGATGTCCTCTACCCCAAGGCTCTCAATTACCTGAAGGACGCTTATGGCAAGGCCTCCCTGGAAGCCGACTACCAGAACTACTGGTACAAGCAGAGCAATATGAACAACCTCACCGCGGGTCCCGCCTACGAGACGCTGTACGTGATTCCCTTCGGCGCCGGCCGTGGCCGCTGGAACTTCACCTACGCCATCAAGTCGGAAGGTTCCCAGTACTCCAACGGCGTCGACCGTGGCGGTGACGCCGGTCCGCTTCCCACCGTGTACTTCATGTATGACGAAGGCGACCAGCGTCGCGACGTAACCTGCGTCAACTTCAAGTGGAACAAGGACAATACCCAGGAACCTGCCGGAATCGGCAAGTGGTACTTCGGTAAATACCGTTTCGAATGGATGGACGCCCAGCCCTACTCTGGTGGTAACGACGACGGCATCAAGCCCGTGGTCATGCGTTACTCCGACATTCTGCTGATGGCCGCCGAGATTGAGAATGCACTCAATGGTCCCGCCGAAGCCAAGAAGTATCTGGAGGAAGTGCGCGCCCGTGCCTGCGGCGAAGACGCCGCTGCCGCCTATGTGGCTACCCTGGGCACTCAGGACGCTTTCTTCGAGGCCGTGGCCAAGGAGCGCGCCCTGGAGTTCTGCGGTGAGTTCCTCCGCAAGGCCGACCTCATCCGCTGGAACCGTCTGAAGAGCGCCCTGGATGACGCCAAGACCGAAATGAAGGCTCTTCGCGACCTCACCGGCGCCTATGCCGCCCTCAGCGGTGACATTGCCTACGCCCCCTCCGAGGACGGTCTGACCCTGGACATCCAGTTCCTGGCTCCCGGTGAGAAGGCTCCCGCCGGATACGAAGTGGAAACCGGTTACGTGACCAAGTACGACGATGCCAAGAAGACCGGTTTCTATGCCGAACGCATCGACGGCATCTATGTCGGCGACCCCGTTCAGCATATGTTCTGGCCCATCTTCAATGACACCATGACCAACAGTCAGGGCATCATCAAGAACGATTACGGCTATGACAACCTCTAAACCCCCGAGAAAGATGAAAGCAATGAATAAAATCAAATACGCGATTCTCGCCCTGGCCGCCATCGTTCTTGGTTCCTGCACCCGCGAGCAGTTCGTGCCCAACGAGACACTGGACCTGGTTCGCTGCCTGCAGCCCAATAACCTGAACGCCCGCGTGAGTTCTGCCCTGGGCGACGTGGTCACTTTCTCCTGGGATGTGACCAAGGACGCGGAATCTTATGTCCTTACTGTCCTGGACGCCGAAGGAAGCCCGTACCTTACAGAGGAAATGGCGCCCTCGGCCGTCCCTTGCACCAAAAAGCTGGAGGCCGATAAAACCTACACATTCCAGGTAGTTGGCCGTGCCGAAGGCAAAATTGAATCCAAGGTGGCCGAATACGGCAAGAACTTCAAGACCTTCGCCGTAAAGGACAACCTTTATCTGAAGGTGACCGACCGCACCGCCGCCACCGTTTCCCTTGCCTGGAGCAAGGAAGTGGCCGACTACGCCGATGTGGACCGCATCGAGGTGGCCCTTCCGGGCGCCGATGATCCCGTGGCTACCAAGAAGCTCTCGGCCGGTGAAATTTCCGCCGCCGCCGCTACGGTGGACGGCCTGGACGCCGGCAAGGAGTATGTCTTCACCCTGATGTACCTGAGCGCCAGCCGCGGTCAGGTGGATGCATGGACCGCTCCTTCCACCGAAGGTTTCACCGATGTGAACAGCCTGGACGGCCTCACCAACGCCGTGAAGACCGCCGGTGCCAAGATCCTCCTCAAGATGGAGGGCTCTCCCTACGAGATTGGCTCCCTGGACATCGTGAACGGCTTCACCATCGTGGGTGAAGAGGACGCTGCCGGTACCAAGCCGGTCATCGCCGGTGAATTCCACGTGGCCGACACCTGGACCGCCGGTGCTCCGCTGTACTTCGAAGGTGTCGAATTCAGCGGCGCTCCCACCGCCCTCAGCCCCTCCGGTTACGGCTTCGCCTTCCAGAACAAGAACGGCGGCACCGTGGAGGACAAGAATATCGGCGACATCACCTACAAGAACTGCATCATCACCGGTTACACCAAGGGTCTCATGTACGAGTGGGGTAAGAAGATGGTGCTGGGCAAGGTGACCTACGACAGCTGCGAGATTTCCAACATCAACGCCGACGGTACCGTGGGCGGCGACGTATTCGACATCCGTCAGGCTACCACCGTGGAGAGCCTCTCCTTCGTGAACAACACCATTTTCCAGGGTATGCGTACCTTCGTGCGTTTCGACGCCGGCACCCTGGGCGCCCTGGTGTTCGACAACAACACCCTCATGAACCTGAACTTCGTGGACAACACCAACAACGCCGGTGTCTTCGGCCTGCAGATTATCCCCGGAAGCTTCAGCTTCAAGAATAACCTCTTTGTGTACTTCACCGGAAAGGCCACGCTGGAGAGCGCCAACACTAAGTACAAACCCGCCTCCGACATGGGTGTTTCCGCTTCCAACAACTGGTTCTACAGCCTGCCCGTGGGTGACGACGGCAGCGTGATTTACTTCACCGACAACTTCACCCTGGCCCAGGCCGGTGGAACCATCCTGGACGAGGATCCCTGCTACAACGCTCCCGCCGGACTATTCAACCTGAACCCGGATTCCGTGATTGCCGACAAGAACGTGGGTGCATCCAAGTGGTGGACTCCCTATGTGGAGGAACCCGAGGACCTCACCCTGCCCTTGCTGGAAGGCAAGCACACCTGGGACCTTGGCAGCGCCAAGTTCTTCAGCGGTACCGTCAAGAAAGAGATGGTGCGTGACTACCTGTACATCAGCGGCTCCGAGAACACCCCCATCGTGTGTTCCAACGCCATGCTGAACTTCCAGGAGGCCGCCGTTACCAACCGTCAGGGCGTACCCACCATGGGTTACCTGGCCTTCAAGGTGGACGTTCCCGGCTCCCTGGTCATCAAGGCTGCCGATCCTGAATCCAACGCCAATCACTTCGTGGTGGGCGTAGGTCCTGTGGACGGCTCCTCCATTACCCTGAAGGGCGGTGCATCGGCCATGGCCGACATGGACAACGCCCAGAAGATCATCATCTCCACCATCACCGAGGAATCCCTGGTGTATGTGTTCCCTTCCGGTCCCGTGAGCCTGGCCCAGCTGGCCTGGAGCACCGATGTCACACCCGTGAACACCGCTCTCCCGACGCCCGCTCCTACGGCCACTCCCACTTCCATCACCGCCGGTGACGCCACCGACATTGCCATCGCCTGGGAAGCCGTTCCCGACGCCGGCAGCTATACCGTGGTGTTCAAGGGCAAGTCCTTCAACGTGTCCGAGGGTACCGAATATGTGATTGGCAGTACTACCACCAGCATGCTGGATGCCGGAAGCTACAGCGTGGAGGTGTATGCCAACCCCGCCAAGGGCGATATCTACAACACCGAGTCCGCCGCCGGCGTGGCTGCCTTTGCCGTACTGCCTAAGGGCGGCGGAGAAGAAGGCGGTGAGCTGGTTGTGAGCGATGTGGACGGTCTCCTGGCCGCCATTGCTGCCGGCAAGGAGGCTATCACCCTGGCTACCGGATTGTATGACCTGGGCGGCGCTCTCACCGTGACGGCTCCGCTGGCCCTCAAGGGACAGGAAGGCGCCGTGGTGAAGGGTGGCTTCAAGCTCAGCGGTGAAGTGGGCACCTTCTCCACGGAGAATCTCACCGTGCAGGCGAACGGCCTGGATATCTTCCTGAGCCTGGACGCCGAAGCCGGCGTGGTGGCCTCCGAGGTGAAGATTGTCAACACCGTGATCGACGGATTCACCAAGAGCGTCATCTATGCTTCCAACACGGCCGACAAGTTCGCCATCGACGACATTGTCTTCTCCGGCGTGGAAGTTTACAACCAGGGTACCGGTCAGGGCATGTTCGACCTGCGTAACGGTAAGTACCAGGTCTTCGTGCTGGAGAACTCCACCCTCACCAAGGGCCGCGACTTCATGCGTATCGACGGTTCCTGCCAGCTGAACACCGTACTGGTGAAGAACAACACCATGTACGACCTGAACACCAGCAAGAATGGCAACGGTATCTTCTATGTGCGTGCCGATGTCTCCCTCTACCGCGTTGAGAAGAACCTGCTGCTGGGCATGACTTCCGGTACCGTTATCGGTAAGACCGGCGCCAAGGTGCCCGTGATGAGCGGCAACTATTACTTCGACTGCAACGACGACGTGTTCTTCACCGGCATCATGGACAAGGAAACCGCTCTGGGCGGTCAGGGTGTGATGCTCACCGTGGATCCCGTCAAGGATGCCGCCGCCGGTAACTTCACCCTGGTGAACGGCGTGGTGATGAGCGCCGGAGTGGGTGCTCCCAAGTGGAACCCCGCCACCGTTCCCGCCGCTTCCGGCGACTTCTTCAAGGTAACATCGGCCGATGAATTCCATGCAGCCATCGATGCCGGCAAGACCGACATCCTGTTCGCCGCCGGTGAATATGACCTTTCGACTGCCGACATCATCCTCACCGCGGGTATGCATCTCCAGGGCGAGGCTGGTGCCGCCATCAAGGTGAGCCAGTTCGGTCTGGCCGAAGGTGCGCTGGGCAACATCCTCATTGAGGATCTGGCCATCACCGTCACCGGCACCGGCGGAAACCTTGTCAGCGTAGCCAATGCCTCCGTGGTGAACAGCCTGGCCGTTCGTAACTGCGCCATCACCGGCGTGGCCAAGAGCGTATTCTATGGCAACGCCGAGGCTTCCGAATTCGGCTCCGTCACCTTCTCCAACAACGTGATCACCGGTCTGGGCGGCGGTCAGGGCACCTTCGATATCCGCAAGGGCGCCTACACGGCCCTCACCATCGACAACAACACCATCGTTGGCGGACGTGACTTCATCCGCGCCGATGCCAGCCGGGTCACCGGTTCCGTGAAGATTGTGAACAACGTCTTCGACGGCGTTACCCTGAACAACGGAAACGGCGTGCTGTATGTGCGTTCCACTCCCAACAGCTATGTGGTGAAGAACAACCTGTTCCTGAACGAGAACGGCAGTAACAACAAGCTGTCCAAGGATGCAGGTATCACGGTTCCCACCGAAATGGCCTCCAACTATTTCTTCAACTGCACGGCTGAAGCCTGGTGGTCCGGTCTCATCAACCAGGAAGTGGCTACCGCTAACGGCGGCGTCATCCTGACCAGCGATCCCGTGAAGGATGCCGCCAGCGGAGACTACACCCTGGTGGACGCCCTGTGCCTCGCTTCCAACGTGGGTCCCGCCCGCTGGAACCCCAACGCCGGCCACGTGAGCCCCGAGATTACGGTGACCAGCGCCGAGCAGCTCCTCAACGCCATTGACGCCGGCAAGACCTCCATCATCCTCAAGGGCGGTACCTATGACCTGTCCGGCATCGAGGGTGGCGTCCTGGCCCTGACGGCTCCCATCTCCATGATTGGTGTCGGTGGTGTAGAGATTATTGGCTCCATCAACCTGGGCGTGGGTACTACCTCCTTCGAAGCCCGCGGCATCAAGTTCAACGGTAACGAGAAAGCCCTGGGCAATGCCCTGGAGATTTCCGAGGCCACGCAGCTGGAGAAGGTTCAGATTGTCGGTTGCGAATTCGTAGCTTACAACAAGAGCCTGTTCTACGGCAACGGCGCCGATTCCCAGGTGGGCAGCTTCGACTTCCAGAAGAACCTGGTCCACGGCTTCGGTACCGGTCAGGGTATGATCGATATCCGCAAGGGCGTGTACACCATCATCAATATCAGCAAGAACAGCTTCTATGACGGAGGCCGCGACTTCATCCGCTGCGACAAGGATATCGCCGGCAGCATCGCCATCGTGAACAACACCTTCGCGGGCTGCTCGCTGGATGCCGGTAACGGTCTGCTGTGGGTGCGTTCCTGCGCTGACGCTCCGGAAAAGTACAACGTGCGGAAGAACCTGTTCCTGAACATGAAGGGTGAGGGTGGCAAGACCGTTCTGGCCAAGACTGGCGCCACTGTTCCCACCATGGACCAGAACTACTTCTTCAACCTGGACGAAGGCTTCTTCGGAGGCGCCATCAGCCAGGAGGTTGCCACCGCCGGCGGTGCCGTGCTGGAGGCCGATCCTTGCGCCGGTTCCGCCGAGTTCAACCTGGTGCTCACCAATGACGACCTGCGTAAGGCCGACATCGGCGATCCCCGCTGGAACTCTGCTTCTCCCAGCTACATTCAAAAGAAGTAACTCTTTATAAAGGGAGCCGGGGGTGATACCCCGACTCTCTTCCAAGAAAACAATAAATAATAACGCTATGTCATTCATTCATCCCGATTTCATGCTCCAGACGGAGACGGCGAAGAAGCTCTATCACGAGCACGCCGAGAAAATGCCCATCATCGACTATCACTGCCACCTGGTGCCGCAGCAGATAGCGGAGAACATCCAGTTCCGCGACATCACCCAGCTGTGGCTGGTAGACGGCCACTACGGCGACCATTACAAGTGGCGTGCAATGCGCGCGAACGGTGTGAGTGAAGACTATCTCACCGGTGGCAAGTATACCGCCTGGGAAACTTTCCAGCGCTGGGCCGAGACCGTTCCCTACACCATGCGCAACCCGCTGTACCACTGGACGCACCTGGAACTGAGCCGCGTGTTTGGCATTGACAAACTCCTGTGCCCCGCCACCGCCCGTGAGATCTTCGACGAGTGCAACGCCAAGCTGGCCACCCCGGAATTCCGCGGCCAGGAACTCATCAAGAAGTTCAACGTGGAGGTGGTGTGCACCACCGATGACCCGGCCGACGACCTGCGCTGGCACAAGATGATCAAGGAGCACCCCTTCGGCGTGAAGGTGATTCCCGCCTGGCGCCCGGACCGTGCCATGGCCATCGAGAGCCCCACTTACCGGGATTACCTGCATCAGCTTGAGGATGCTGCCGGCATGAGCATCGACTCCTATGCCGACCTGTGCGAGGCCCTCCAGAAGCGGCACGACTTCTTTGCCGCCAACGGCTGCAAACTCTCCGACCACGGCCTGGAGAACTTCTACTCCGCCAAGTACAAGGATATCGAGATCGAACTCATCTTCAAGAAAGTGCTCATCGGCTTCGCTCCCACCCCCGAGGAAGTGGACAAGTTCCGCAGTGCCTTCCTGCACGACCAGGCCGTCATGGACGCCGAGGCCGGCTGGGCGCAGCAGTATCATATCGGCGCCATCCGCAACAACAACACCAAGATGTTCGCCGAGGTGGGGGCCGATACCGGCTTCGACGCCATCCACGACCTGGATATCGCCACCGCCGGTCACCGTTTCTTCGACCGCCTCACCCAGGAGGGCAAGCTGGCCAAGACCATCCTCTACTGCCTGAATCCCAAGGATAACCCCGTGATGATGACCATGGCTTACACCTTCAACGATGGCACGTATCCCGGTAAGATGCAGTTCGGCAGCGGCTGGTGGTTCCTGGATCAGGAAGTGGGTATGCGCCGCCAGATGGATTCCCTGAGCAACCTGGGCCTCATCTCCCGTTTCGTGGGCATGCTCACGGACAGCCGCAGCTTCGTTTCCTATCCCCGCCACGAGTACTTCCGCCGCATCCTGTGCGACGTCTTCGGCAAGGATGTGGAACGCGGCAAACTTCCGGTCAGCGAGATGGATTTCATCGGCCAGATGATTGAGGATATCTGCTACAACAACGCCAAGAATTACTTCCAGTTCTAGTATGAAGTACATCAAGATTAACCCTGCCGACAATGTGGCCGTGGCCCTGGAAGACCTTTCCAAAGGAGAGGTGGTGGAGGGCGTGACCCTGTCCATGGACATTCCCCGCGGGCACAAGATCGTGCTGCGGGACCTGAAGGCCGGCGAGAACGTTATCAAGTACGGTTTCCCCATCGGCCACGTCACCCGTGACGCCGCCGCGGGTACTATGGTGAACCACGAGTGCATCAAGACCAACCTGGAAGGCTTGCTGGAATACAGCTATAATCCCGCGCTTGTTGAAATTGAGGCTGCCAGGCAACGTCGCACTTTCAAGGGCTACCGCCGCGCCGACGGCCAGGTGGGTATCCGCAACCAGATCTGGGTGATTCCCACGGTGGGTTGCGTGAACGGCATCTGCCAGGAAATCGTGGAGCGCTTCAAGGAGGAAAATCCCAACCATCCGGGCGTAGACGCTGTGGTATGCTTCCCGCACAATTACGGATGCTCCCAGCTGGGCTATGACCACGAGAATACCCGTACCGTGCTCTCCGATATGGTGCATCACCCCAATGCGGGCGGTGTGCTGGTGGTGTCCCTGGGCTGTGAGAACAACCAGCTGGACGCTTTCCGCGAGCTGGTGGGCCCGGTGGACGAAAAACGTGTTCGGATGTTCGTGACCCAGAAGGTGAAGGACGAGGTGGAATACGGCCTGCAGCAGCTGCGGGAGATTTACGAGACGGCCTGCAAGGACGTCCGCGAGGAAGTTCCGGTTTCAGAACTTCGCGTGGGCCTCAAGTGCGGTGGCTCCGACGGCCTGTCCGGCATTACGGCCAACCCGCTGCTGGGTGTGCTGTCCGACTGGATTGTGGCCCAGGGCGGCACCACGGTGCTCACCGAGGTGCCCGAGATGTTCGGCGCCGAGACCATCCTCATGAACCGCTGCCAGGACAAGGCCACTTTCGACAAGACTGTGTCCCTGATCAACGACTTCAAGGAATATTTCATGAAACAGGGGATGCCCGTGTATGAGAATCCTTCTCCCGGCAACAAGGCCGGCGGCATCTCTACGCTGGAAGAGAAGTCCCTGGGCTGCACGCAGAAATGCGGCGGCAGTATCGTACGCGGCGTGCTCAAATACGGCGAGCGCCTGCAGGTGAAGGGACTCAATCTGTTATCGGCCCCCGGCAACGACCTGGTGGCCAGCACGGCCCTGGCGGCTTCCGGCTGCCAGATTGTGCTCTTCACCACGGGCCGCGGCACCCCCTTCGGCAGCTTCGTACCCACGATGAAGATCTCTACCAACACGCCGCTTTTCGAGAATAAGCCCCGCTGGATTGACTTCAACGCCGGCGTCCTGGCGCAGGACGAGAAGATGGCCGATGTGGCCGCCCGCTTCATCGACTATGTCCTGGCCGTGGCCAGCGGCGAACCCGTGAACAACGAAAAGCACAACTATCGCGAAATCGCTATTTTCAAACAAGGAGTAACACTGTAAAATACAATAACATGGAAAGACTAAACCGCACGTCTGCCCCGCAGGCAAAAAAGTACACCGAGAAGGTGATTCAGTTTGGCGAAGGTAACTTCCTCCGCGCATTCATCGAGTGGATTATCTGGAAGACCAACCAGAAGACCGATTTCAACGGCTCCGTGGTGGTGGTTCAGCCCATTGAAAAGGGTATGGTTTCCTGGCTCAACAAGCAGGACGGCCTGTACCACTTGAACCTCCAGGGCCTGCAGGACGGCAAGCCCGTGGACAGCGTGGACCTCATCGACGTCATCTCCCGCGGCCTCAATCCCTACGAGGACTTCGGCGCCTATATGGCTCTGGCCGAGCAGCCGGAAATCCGCTTCGTGATTTCCAACACCACCGAGGCCGGCATCGCCTTCGATCCCGCCTGCAAGCTGGACGACAAGCCCGCCAGCTCCTATCCCGGCAAGCTCACCCAGCTGCTGTACCACCGTTATCAGTATTTCAAGGGAGACGCCAAGAAGGGTCTCATCATCTTCCCCTGCGAGCTCATCTTCGAAAACGGCAAGCACCTCAAGGAGTGCATCCGCCAGTACATCAAACTGTGGAATCTGGGTGATGAGTTCAGCGCCTGGTTTGAAAACGCCTGCGGTGTATACAGCACCCTCGTAGACCGTATTGTCCCGGGTTATCCCCGCGACACCGCCGCCCAGTTGTGCGAGCGCGCCGGCTACGACGACCATCTGCTGGACAAGGCCGAGATCTTCCACCTCTGGGTGATCGAGGCTCCCAAGGAAGTGGCCGCCGAGTTCCCGGCCGACAAAGCCGGCCTGCACGTGCTCTTCGTTCCCAGCGAGGCTCCTTACCATGAGAGAAAGGTGACCCTGCTGAACGGTCCCCACACTGTTTTGAGCCCCGTGGGCTACCTCTCCGGCCTGAACACCGTGAAGGAATGCTGCGAGGATCCCGAAGTGGGCCAGTTTGTGAAGAAGGTGATGTACGACGAGCTCCTGCCCACCCTGAACCTGCCCAAGGAGGAACTCCTGCAGTTTGCCAACGATGTGATGGAGCGTTTCCGCAACCCGTTCGTGAAGCACTTCGTGACTTCCATCATGCTCAACAGCTTCCCTAAATTCAAGACCCGCGACCTGCCCGGTCTCAAGACCTACCTGGAGCGCAAGGGCGAACTGCCTAAGGGCCTGGTACTGGGCCTGGCCGGCATTTGCACCTACTACAAGGGCGGCAAGCGCGGCGAAGACGAGATTGTGCCGCAGGACGACGAAAAGATTGTCGCCCTCCTCAAGAACCTCTGGGCTACCGGCGACGTTCGCAAAGTGGCCGAGGGCGTCCTGGCCGATGACTTCATCTGGGGCGAGAACCTGAACGCCATCCCCGGTCTCACCGACCTGTTGGCCGCCGACCTGGCCCTCATCCAGGCCAAGGGCATGAGAGAAGCCGTTAAATCCATCATCTAGCCTATGTCCACACAGAAGAAACTGATGACCAACTGGCGGTGGTGGATCTGCTCCCTGCTGTTCATTGCCACCACGGTGAACTATCTGGACCGGCAGGTGCTGTCCCTTACCTATAAGGAGTTCATCGCCCCCGAGTTCCATTGGACCGACGCCCACTACGGCACCATCACCTCCCTGTTCTCCATCTTCTACGCCGTGGCCTGCCTGTTCGCCGGCAAGTTCGTGGACTGGATGGGTACCAAGAAGGGTTACCTCATTGCCATCGGCGTATGGTCCACCGGTGCCGTGATGCATGCCGCCTGCGGCATTGCGTCTACCTGGCTCATAGACGAAATTGATTCCCTGGAGGCCCTGCGGGCCATTGAGGCCGGATCCGAACTGGCCCTGGCCGTCTCCACGGTGAGCGTGTATCTGTTCCTGCTGTGCCGCGGTATACTGGCATTGGGTGAATCAGGCAACTTCCCGGCCGCCATCAAGACAACGGCCGAATACTTCCCCAAGAAGGACCGCGCCTTCGCTACGTCCATCTTCAACGCCGGTGCCTCCGTGGGCGCCCTGGCAGCCCCGCTGCTGATCCCGCCGCTTGCCAAGCACTACGGCTGGGAGATGGCCTTCATCATCATCGGCGCCCTGGGTTACCTGTGGATGTTCTTCTGGCAGTTCATGTACGACAAGCCCGAAAAGAGCAAGCACGTGAACGAGGCCGAACTGGCGTACATCCACCAGGATGATGCGGCCGAGGTAAAGGAGGCAGCCCCCGCCGAGGAGGAGAAGTCCATCCCGTTCATGCAGTGCTTCAAGTACAAGCAGACGTGGAGCTTCATCGTGGGTAAGTTCCTTACCGATGGTGTGTGGTGGTTCTTCCTGTTCTGGGCCCCGGCTTACTTCCAGGACCAGTTCAACGCCCCGGCATCGTCTCCGCTGGGTCAGGGTCTCATTTTTACCCTGTACGCCATTGTAACGGTGATTTCGCTGTTCGGCGGCTACCTGCCCAAGCTCTTCGTGGAGAAGAAGGGGATGGATCCCTACGGCGGCCGCATGCTGGCCATGCTCATCTTCGCCTTCTTCCCGCTGGTGGCCCTGGCCGCCCAGCCGCTGGGCGCCTACAGCCCCTGGTGGCCGGCCATTCTCATCGGCATTGCCGGTGCGGGTCATCAGGCCTGGAGCGCCAACATCTTCAGCACCGTGGGTGACATGTTCCCCAAGAGCACCATCGCTTCCATCACCGGTATCGGCGCCATGGCAGGCGGTATCGGCTCCATGATTATCCAGAAGGTGGCCGGTAACCTCTTTACCTATGCCGAGGGACAGGGCGCCGCTTTCCATTTCATGGGCTTTGAAGGCAAACCTGCCGGTTACTTCATCATGTTCTGCTTCTGCGGCCTGGCCTATCTCACCGGCTGGATCATCATGAAGGCCCTGGTGCCCAAGTATAAACCGGTGGAGGCGTGACCCACAAGTGTTTGACTATTAAGTAATTGATTATCTACGGGTGCACCTCGTTGTGCACCCGTTTATCTACAAGTTGTTGGCTATGAATAAGTTATGCGTCACGCTAATGGCTGCGTTGCTGGCGATTGCCTGTGGCAAAACCCCGCAGGGATCGGGCGCGGAGCAGTTGCCTGGTGTTCCGCAGAACGTGGAGTTACACAGCGCCACGGAGACTTCCCTCACGTTGCAGTGGAACGCCGTGGACGGAGCCAAAAGCTACGAATGGAAGCTCACTTTGGACGGGGCCGATGTCAAGTCCGGTTCCGTGAGCCAGCGTAATGTGACGGTGACCGGCCTTACGCCCGGAACGGCGTACGGTTTTAGCGTGCAAGCGGTGAACGACGCCGGAAAGTCGGGCTGGAGCACCTCGTTGGAAGTGTCCACTACAGGCTCCAAACCGGTCCCCGGGACTTTCTGCGTGGATGCACCCCTGGTGGTGGAAGTGGGCTCCGGCACTTCGCTGGGCACTTCCGGCCTTATTCAGGTATTCAAGGCCGACGGTACCCTGGTGGACAAGATCGATATGGCCGATATGGCCAAGGTGAAAGTGCTGGAAGATGGCACCATGGTTCCGGTCGAACAAAACGGCAACTTGGGCACGTTTATGGATAAGCTGCCCAGCGGCAGCACTACCCGTAAGGTACATTATACGCCTGTCCGGTTGAAAGGCGGCAAACTGTATGTGAAGCTGCACAGCGGCGTGCTGGACCATGGCGGCAGTTACTATGTGACCATGGACGAGTCCGTGGCCGGCAAGGCGGTGGGCAAGGACGATATGCCGTTCACCACCAAGGCTGTCCCTTCCGGCACAACGCTGAAAGTGTCGGCCGATGGCAGCGCCGATTTCTGCACCGTGCAGGGTGCCCTGAGCCATGCCGCAACCCTGGGCAAGGATACCGCCGTGATCATTGAAGTGGGGGAGGGAACCTACCATGAACTGCTGTTCCTGCAGGGCAAGAATAATGTAACGCTAAGGGGTGTCTCCCGCGAAAAGACCGTTATTGCCTATCCCAACAGCGAACTGTATATGACGGGCTCCGACAACCGCTGCCTGTTCCTGGCCACGGACTGCAACAACCTGGTACTGGAGAACCTGACCATCGAGAACACGTTCTATGCGCAGGACCACAAAGGCCAGGCCGAGACCCTGTATTATAATGCGCACACGGCCAGTTTCCGGCTCACCGTGGAAAGCTGCGCCCTCATCTCCTGGCAGGATACTTTCCTGTGCAAGGGAGAGGTGTGGGTGCACAATTCCCTCATCGCCGGTCACTGCGACTACATCTGGGGCTATCCCAAGGCTTGTCTGTTCGAGGACTGCGAGATTCGCTCCCGTGCTAAAGGCTACATTGTCCAGGCCCGCGTGGAGGATGCATCCTACAAGGGCTTCGTATTCCTGAACTGCCGTCTCACCGCCGAATCCGGCGTGGCCGACGGCTCCATGTACCTGGCCCGCAGCGGCGGGGACAGCAGCGTTTATGACAACGTGACCTATATTAATTGCAGCATGTCCTCCGTAATTGCCCCGGCCGGCTGGTACACTTCTCCCGCGCCAACACCATCGGCCCCTACCGCCACTTCCGGTTGGAAGGAGTACGGCACCACGGGCGTCTCCACTGCCTCCCGTAACGTTTACGGCAAGATTCTCACGGCCTCCGAGGCTGAACCCTACAGTTCCAAAGCCGCTGTACTGGGATGGTAATCGCGCTGCTCATACTGGTCCTGTTTACCAACCCCATCCTGCATCAGGATTTTTCCGATCCGGATGCCATCAGGGTGGGGGAGGACTACTATATGACAGCATCGTCCTTCAACTGTTTCCCGGGGCTGCCCATCCTGCATTCGCGGGACCTGGTGCACTGGGAGCAGATAGGGGCGGCACTTACGGACTATCCCGGCGAAGGCTGGGCTGACGACTTCCGCACCACCGTGCAGCACGGAAAAGGGGTGTGGGCGCCGGCCATCCGCTACCACGACGGCTGGTTCTACATCTACGTGGGAGACCCCGACCGCGGCATCTTCATGGTGCGCACGCAGGATCCCGCAGGCCCATGGGAACCGCCCGTGTGGGTGGTGAAGCAAAAGGGCTTCATCGACCCGTGCCCGCTTTGGGACGATGACGGCCGCGCCTGGCTGTCCCACGGCCTTGCCGGTTCCCGCGCAGGCCTCAAGAGCGTGCTCTTCGTGGCCCCCATGGCGTCCGATGGCACCCGTCTGGAAGGCCCCTCGCGCATCGTCTACGACGGACATGCCACCCAGCCTACCATCGAAGGAACCAAGTTTTATCGCCGGAACGGTTGGTACTACATCTTCGCTCCGGCCGGCGGCGTGGCTACCGGCTGGCAGACCGTACTGCGTTCAAAGGACCCGTATGGTCCCTGGGAGGAGCGCATTGTGATGGCCTGGGCCCCCGGAACCATCAACGGCCCGCACCAGGGCGCGTGGGTATCGGCCCCCGACGGCTCCCACTGGTTCCTCCATTTCCAGGACAAGGGCGCTTATGGTCGCATCGTGCACCTGCAACCCCTTTTCTGGCAGGCCGATGACTGGCCCCTGATAGGCGAAGACCCCGACGGTGACGGCGTGGGCCAGCCGGTAGCCTCCGGCAACGCACCCGTGTGCAAAAACAGCCCCCAGTGCACACCGACGGCCTCAAACGGCTCCTCCGTGTGCAAAAACGGGTCCCAGTGCACACCGGGCCCTTACGGGCTGGACTGGGCCTGGCAGTATCCGGCCGTTCCAAGCCCCTACTGGCATATGGCCCTGCCGGAAGGCGGCGTGCGGCTGTATTCCGTAGAGCAGTCTTGGCCGTACCAGAGCCTCTGGGACTGTCCCAACGTGCTGCAGCAGAAATTTCCGGCAGAATCATTCACCGTGACGGCGCAGCTGAGCTTCTGCCCCAACCCGCAGCTGAAACAGCGCGGGGAAACCGCCGGTTTCGTAGTCATGGGTAATGACTATGCCGGCCTCAGACTCACCGATACGGCCGAAGGCGCCGTACTCGCTTACATCGAATGCCTTGGCGCATCCAAGGGTGCGGCGGAAACAGCCACCCCGCTATGCGCCATACCCTATACGGCTCATCCGCAGCCGCAAAAATATGCGTCCCGGAACGTTCCGCCGGTGAATTACCCTGACCGGCAGGAAGCTGCGCTGTGGGTGAAACTGGAAGTGGCCCCCAGGCCTGTGGAAGGCAATGTGCCCGACGCCGTGTGCCACTTCTCCTATAGCCTGGACGGAAAAAACTGGACACCTGCCGGGCACGAGTTCACGGCGCAACCTGAACTTTGGATTGGTGCTAAATGGGGCTTTTTCTGCAACCGCTTCAGCCCCAAGAACGACGCCGGATGGCTGGACGTCTATTCTACCGTGGAGGTAATTCATTGAATGAACGACAGTTAAACAGTTGACCCTGGGCACTACAACCCAGGGTCAACTTGTTAATGCGCTCAAACAGAGCCAGTTACCTCCACGGGAGGTTACCGCATCTCGGTATACGGGATCTTGTCCATGTCGCCGTAGTCCAGGTTCTCTCCGGCCATACCCCAGATGAACATGTAGTTGGAGGTGCCGGCAGCGGCGTGGATACTCCATTCGGGGCTCATGATGGCCTGCTCGTTGGCCAGCCAAACGATGCGCTCCTGCTGGGGTTCACCCATGAAGTGGCAGATCATATTACCCTCGGTCACGTTGAAATAGAAGTAGGCCTCGATGCGGCGGGCGTGGGTGTGCGCCGGCATGGTATTCCACACAGAGCCGGGTTTGAGTTCCGTGAGACCCATCTGCAGCTGGCAGGGACCTTCTTCCAGCACGTTGTTCACGATGAGCTGATTGATGACGCGGTCGTTGGAATCCTCCATCTTACCGGCGGCAAAGGAGTTGGCTTTGAGGGAACCCTTGCGGCCGTCGATGGTGATAAGCTGAGTCTTGTAGGCCTTGTGCGCCGTGGCCGAATTCAGATAGAATTTGGCGGGGTTAGCCGCATTGACGCTCTTGAAAACCACTTCCTTGCAGCCCCGGCCCACATACAGGGCCTCCTTGAACTTGAGCACATACTCCTTACCGTCCACGCTCACGATGCCGTCTCCGCCGATATTGATGACGCCAAGCTCACGACGCTCCAGGAAATAATCGGCCTTCAGCGGGTCGATGGTTTCCAGTTTCAATGGCTTGGTAGCCGGTACGGCACCGCCGAAGATGAAACGGTCGTAGAGGGAATAGGTAAGGCGGATCTCATCGGCCACCATTACCTCGGGCATCATGAAACGGGCCCTTAAAGTCTCTGTGTCATAGCCTTTTACGTCGGCGGGATGGCACGCGGTCTGGATAGTGTACTTGGTCTGTGCGCTCATAACGAGGGAACTAAGCAGCAGTGCTGCGGTCAATATTTTTTTCATAGGATGCTTTGATAATTCTTCTGCGGTTGAAAATGGCCATCACGGTGGTGCCGATGACCAGAATGCCTGCGCCAATCCACTTGAAGTCGTGGACCAGGTGGAAGATGACCCAGGAGAAAATGCTGGAGGCGAAGTCCAGCGCACCGCCCTGGAAGCCTTCGGGGATGGCCACGGCGGCGTCTCCGGTGCGGGCATAGACATCCTGCGCCGCCTGGGTGAACCAGGGAGCCAGGTCGGTCACGAAGTACAGGCCCACGGTAAGGGCCACCAGGCCGATGATGAAGGTCTTCACCACATTGCCCTTGGTGATGGGCAGCACGGCCGGGAACACGTAGAACATGCCCGCCAGCGAGGCCAGCGGCAGGAATTCGTTACCGGGCAGGATCACCGCCAGCAGCAGCGTCACGGGAATGAGCAGCAGCGAAACCACCAGCGTGGTAGGATGGCCGATAACCAGCGCCGGGCTCATGCCGATATTGATGCCGGCCGAATTCTTGAACTTGCGGGACACCAGGTCCTTGGTAGCCTCGGCGATGGGCTTGAGACCTTCGATGAACAGGCCGGTGATGCGCGGGATGAGTTCCATCACGGCGCCCATCTTGATGCCCAGGCCCAGGATGGCCGGGATGTGGGCCACAATCTCGGACCAGGAGGGATAACTGAGGCAGCCAATCACAATGCCCACAATCACGCCCAGGAACAGCGGTTCGCCCAGCAGGCCGAACTTCTTCTTCATGCCCTCGGCGTCGATGTCCAGTTTTTCAAATCCGGGAATCTTGTCCATGCACCAGTTCAGGCCCTCGGCAAACGGCACGAATCCCTGACAGAAAGGCTGCGGGATGGAAATGCCGTCCAGGTCCTTGTAGTAACTCTGGAACTTTTTGGTAGTAAGGTCGGCCATCACCAGGGTGATGACAAAGCACACGATAGCGGCGAAGAAACCCCACCAGATGCTGTCACAGGCAAAGTATACCACCGCACCGATAAAGGCGTAGTGCCAGTAATTCCAGAGGTCAATGTTGATGGTGTTGGTAGCCTTCACCAGCAGCAGCACAATGTTGATAGCCAGGCACACTGGGATGATGAAAGCCCCCACGGTGGTGTTGTAGGCCACACTGGCAGCCGCCGGCCAGCCCATGTCGAAGATGCCCAGCTGCAAGCCGTAAATCTCTGTCACCTGCTTCAACGGGCCGCCCAGCGAAGAAGTGAGCAGGGCCGTGATCACGCTCAGGCCCACAAAGCCCACGCCCACCAGCAAACCGCTCTTAAGCGCCTTCCCCGGCTTGATCCCGATGCACACGCCCAAAATGAAAAACAAAATGGGCATCATCACCGCAGCCCCCAGGCCAATAATATAACTGAAAACTTGTTCCATAAACTTTTATCTATGTTGGACCTGGTCCAGCCAATTATTTCGGTTGTTTACCGATATAGGCGAGGATACCGCCGTCTACGTAGAGGATGTGACCGTTGACGGCGTCGGAGGCTTTGGAGGCCAGGAAGACGGCGGGACCGGCGAGTTCGTCGGGTTCCAGCCAGCGGCCGGCGGGCGTCTTGGCGCAGATGAAGGAGTCGAAGGGATGGCGGGAGCCGTCGGCCTGCCTTTCGCGCAGCGGGGCGGTCTGGGGCGTGGCGATGTAGCCGGGGCCGATGGCGTTGCACTGGATGTTGTACTCGCCGTACTCACTGCAGATGTTGCGGGTGAGCATCTTGAGACCGCCCTTGGCGGCGGCGTAGGCGCTCACGGTCTCGCGGCCCAGTTCGCTCATCATGGAGCAGATGTTGATGATCTTGCCCTCGCGGCGTTCCATCATCTCCGGGACCACGGCGGCAGAGCAGATGTACGGGCCCACCAGGTCCACGTCAAT